>CAYSMK010000003.1:0-199785 GCA_964432205.1 uncultured Geobacter sp.
TACTCCTCACCTTCATGTTCCTCTGGAACATGATCGGGGCGCTCATCCTCATCCCGGCACTCTCCCATTTCTTTCTCAGGAATGTCCATGACGAGGTGGAGGAGACCGTGGCGGAGACCGAGGAAGAGCGGGTGCCATCCGCGATTGATACGGTCGAGTGCCGTGCCGTCCAACTGCCAGAATAGACAGGGTCAGTCAACCCAACCCAATGCCGAACAAGCGGCGACAAAGGAGAAATAACATGATCAAGGTCAGCGTGCTCTATCCAGATGGTGCAGGAAGCCGGTTCGACATGGAGTATTACTGCACCAGCCACATGCCGATGGTTCGGGAAAAGCTCGGTGCGGCCTGCAAAGGTGTCGCTGTCGAACAGGGGCTGGGTGGCGCAGAACCGGGATCCCCGGCGCCCTACGTTGCCATGGGGCACCTGTTGTTTGACTCGGTGGAGGCCTTTCAGGCCGCCTTTGGCCCCCACGCGGCAACATTCATGGGGGATATCCCCAACTACACGGACATTCAGCCGGTTATTCAGATCAGCAGCGTGAAACTGTAGAAACTGTTCGTAACATCAACGTAGGGGCAGATCCATGTGTCTGCCCAAAACCAGGGCGCAAACGCGGGTGCGTCCCTACAGGGGGGATGAGATGAAAATAGACCTGTCTGGCAAGGTAGCATATGTATCAGGCGGGGCGGCCGGAATAGGTGCGGCCATCGCGCAGATCTTCGCGGAGCAGGGGGCGAGCGTCGTTATCGGCGATGTGCAGGCGGAGCGGGGGGCGGCGACGGCAGCACAGATTCGCGAACGCGGCGGCAAAGCGATGTTCATCCGCCATGACGCCGCCGACGAAACGCAGTGGGTTGCCACGCTGGCACGGACCATCCAGGAGTTCGGCGGTCTGGATATTCTCGTCAACAACGCCGCCATCGAGCAGACCTGCATGATCGCCGATGTCGAGCTCGCCGATGTCCAGAAGCTCATTGGCATCAACGTCACGGGGATGATCCTCGGGCACAAGCACGCCATCAGGGCCATGCGTCCGGACGGGGCCGCCGGCAAGGGTGGCAGCATCATCAATCTGTCGTCCGTCTCGGGCCTGATCGGCACCCCGGGATTGGGGGTCTACACTGCCTCAAAAGGTGCCGTGCGGCTCTTCAGCAAATCGGCGGCGGTCGAATGCGGCCGTCTCGGGTATGGCATCAGGGTGAATTCCATCTATCCCGGACTGGTGGAAACCGATATGGGCAACAAGCTGGTGGATGATTTCGTGCAACTCGGGGTGTTTTCGGATCGAGATACGGCGCAACAGCAGATGCTGGCAGGCTATCCCCTCGGCCGTACCGGCATACCGGTAGACATTGCCAATGCCGCCCTTTTTCTGGCTTCAGACCTGTCGAGCTGGGTGACCGGCACGGAGATCGTTGTTGATGGCGGTATGACCGCCTGTTGATAGATGTATTTGTGCTCCCTGCCACGGTGCGGCAAGGCACTGCTTGGGGCTGCTTCGCCTACCGGCCAGGAGCGAACGACACTGTGTGCGATGGAATGAATGGTACGGGGAGAATCGCAACCGGTGCACGGCATGGATTACCTTTGCTATTGTGATCATGATGAAAAAACAGATAACAAATTATAGAATCCATACCGTTGAGCATGCTCTCGATGTCCTTGAACAGTTTCTGGATATTGCGGAGGAGCTTGATGTTACTCAGCTGCGAAAGCGTCTGAAGCTCAATAAATACACACTTGGCAGGCTCCTGGCTACCCTGGAGTCACGCAGCTATATCGAACTGAACAAGGGTACGGATTGCTACCGGCTTGGGATAAGAAACCTGGAACTGGGGCAGAGTGCCATCAAGCAGATGAAGCTCACCCGTCAGGCACGAGCCGTATTGGAATCGCTGGTGCGGGATTGTAACGAAACCTCGGACGTAGCGATCATGCGGGGATCAGAAATCTATTGTCTCGATGCAGTCGAATCGTCCCATCCGGTGCGGGTCGTTCCACGCATAGGCGCTATACTCCCAGCCCATTGCACGGCAGCTGGCAAGGTGCTTCTCGCAAACGGGGGCGAAGCGGATCTGCAGAGGTATCTTTCCGAAGATCTCAGGCAACTGACAACGCATACCATTGTTGGCCGAGACGAATTCAGGCGGCTTCTCAGTACCATCGCTGCTCAGGATTATGCGTTTGAGGATGAGGAGTTAGCCCCGGGGGTACGAAGCGTTGCCGCTCCGATTCGCAACCATACCGGATCTGTCGTTGGCGCTGTCAGCGTTTCCGGTCCCATTATCCGTTTTAATGAGGAAAGAATGCATGACGAACTGCTTCTGCGGGTCAAGAAAGCTGCTAAAGAAATATCCCTGCGGATCGGGTATTACCAGGGGGCCGGCAATATAGTCTCTTAGTCCATCCCCAGACGATCCATCTTTTTGTACAGGGCGGTACGGTGGATCCCGAGCATCCGGGCAGTGAGTGCCCGATTCCCACCGGATGCCTCCAGGGCCGCTTCAATGGCGGCACGTTCGGCTCGGGCCAACTGTTCTTCCAGTGTCCCCGAAATACCGGTGCTTTGACCTTTATGAAGTGATGGCGGCAGATGGTGAGGTTCTAAGGTCGTCCCTTGGGCCTTCCATGCCATCTGACGCATCAGGCCCCGCAATTCCCGTACGTTTCCGGGCCAGTCATGTGACATCAGGGCTTCGGAGGCACCTTCGGAGATCTTGAGCATGGGCAGACATTCACGGCGGCAGACCTCGGTCAGAAAATGTCTGGCCAGCAGCAGGATGTCCCCTCGTCTGGACCTCAGGGGAGGGATTTCGATCGGGAATTCGTTGATGCGGTAATAGAGGTCGCTGCGAAACTTGCCGGTATTGACATTCGCGTCAAGATCACGATTCGTCGCGGTGATCAGGCGAAAATCCACGGGAATCGGGGCAGTGCCGCCCAGGCGATCTATCTTTTGCTCTTCCAGTACCCGCAACAGCTTGGCCTGGCTTTCGAGGGGCAGTTCTCCGACCTCGTCCAGAAAAAGAGTTCCTCCGCATGCAAGTTCGAACTTCCCGGGCTTTCCTTTTTTCTTCGCACCGCTGAAGGCACCTTCCTCGTAGCCGAATAGTTCCGATTCAATCAGATCGCGGGGGATGGCGCCGCAGTTTATCGCCACGAAAGGACCCTTTTTCCGCCGTGATGCTTCGTGGAGGGCCTGGGCGATGAGCTCCTTGCCGGTGCCGCTTTCTCCCAGTATGAGCACCTTTGCCGAAGAGTCAGCGATGCGGCGCGCCTGTTCGATGATGTTCATCATTGTCTGGTCTTTGGTGAGGATGTTTTCGAAGGAGAAGCGCTCTCCGCGCATTTCGTCCAGGAGGGTCTCGTAGCGCTCGACCTGCCGTTCCATGGTCCGCACCCGGCCTGCGAGGGCCTGCACCTGATCCGTACTCTGGAAGAGGATTCTGCCAAAGGCGCCGATCACCTCTCTATCACGCCTGATGGGGAGGTTTACCGTGATCTTTGTTTTGCCCTGCAGATCGACGACCTGGGCGCGGTCGGCCACTCCGGTACGGGCCACATCACACAAGCGACTGCCCGGTGCAAGGTCTGAAAGGGCGAGTCCGGCCCCGCCGCCTGTTTCGAGACCGAACCAGCGTTCATTTGTCGGGCTGAGCAGAGTGACCTTACCATTTGTGTCAACGACCGTCAGCCCCTCTGAAGGGCTGTCGAGGATCATCCGCACCATCTCCTCGTTCATGGGACAGTCGCCGTAAGGTGCCAGTATCAGATCCGCTGCCCGGACACGCCTGACTATCAGAAGTTCCGATCTCTGTCGACCCTCTGACTGCACAAACCAGTCTTTGCCCAGGAACGTCCACTGGCCCGGCTTCAGGTCGCGAAGTTCATCGGGCAGAAGCTCACCCTCCTTGAACTCCAGATCTGCCGAATCAAAAAAAATCTTATTCATTGCGGTAATGCGGCCTGTTTCGTCCAGGAAAACGATGCCGCTGCGGCAATAGGTGGCCTTTCGCAACAAGGTTGTACTGCCAGGTGTATTCATAGGTCAACATGTCTCCTTCAGGGTACATCCCGCGAAGCCATCGATACATGGCTCGGTGGGGCGGCTATGTATACGCTCGTCTACACTCTAAAGATATAGCAAATAGATTTATATTTGTATATATCATAAAAACATAAAAATATCGGCTATATATGTCTACGGAATAGGTATCGAGTACCTTGGCATAAACGGTGAAGTGCAAGAATGCTCTATGAGATAAAGTCAGTCCGTAATCCGCGTAACCATTCCAGTACGCAGAAATCAACTAATCATCGCCAGCAGTCGATAACGCTGTTAAACTGTTTTCATTCAGCCGTGGGGCAGTCTAGTGTCCCGTGCGGTTAGTTCACCGCAAGTATTCTGAGGGATTTTGGTTCCTGGCAAGGCGCGTCGACGCAGGCCTAGCAGGGCCTAAGTCGAGGAGATGCAACGTAGCCAGGGGCCAAAAGAACCAGAATTGTAAGGAAGGAATTAACCGCTCGGGACACTAGGTAGGCCGACAGAAAGAGGACAGCTATGGAAGAGCTTACAGGCAACTCCTGGGCCAAATTTATCAAGAACGGTTACCGGATTTTCCTTGGCTCCGGTGCTGCCTGCCCCCATGCACTGATCGATCTGTTCCTGGAATCTGCCAGGAATTTCACGGACCTGGAATTGGTCTACCTGCTCACCATCGGTGAAACTCCCTGGACCGACCCGAAGTATGAACATAACCTTCGGGTCAACACCTTTTTCCTGGACCAGGGCACCCGGGAAGCGGTGCGATCTGGCAAGGCCGACTATACCCCCTGCTTCCTGTCGGAGATTCCGGCGCTACTTTCTGAAAATGTGCTCCCCATCGATGTTGCCTTCATTCAGGTAACCCCGCCAGATGCCCAAGGGTATTGTTCGCTGGGTGTTTCCGTCGACATTGTCATGGCTGCGGCCAAGTCTGCCAAGTATATCATTGCCCAGATCAATGATCGGATGCCGCGGACCTTTGGTCAATGCTACCTGCATCAGGATGAGATTGCCGCCTTCATCAAGGTTTCGGAGCCTATTCCTTCCGTACCTGCCACCGATCTGGACGAAGTCACCCTGCAAATCGGCAAATACGTGTCACTGCTCATTGAAGACGGCTGCACCCTGCAGATGGGCATTGGCAGGATTCCCGATGCGGTGTTGCACAGATTGACCGGCCACAGCGATCTGGGTATTCATACCGAGATGTTCAGTGACGGCCTGTTGAAGCTGTACAAGAATGGCAATATAACCAACCGCCTCAAAGGGATCCATGAGGGGAAGACGATTGTTTCGTTCTGTTTTGGCAGCCAGGAATTGTACGATTTCGTGGATAACAACCCGCATGTGGAGTTCCATGGCACGGCGTATGTTAATAATCCGTCCGTCATTGCCCAAAACAACAAGATGATCTCGATCACCAGCGCTACCCAGGTGGATCTGACCGGACAGATCGTTTCCGATTCGGTGGGAGGACTGTTTTACAGCGGCATCGGCGGTCAGGTGGATTTCATCCGCGGCGCCGGTATGAGCAAGGGGGGGCTTCCCATCATTGCACTGCCTTCCACTGCCAAGGGCGGCACCATTTCGCGCATCGTGTCGGTAGTCAGCCAGGGGGCGGGGGTGGTGGCCACCAGGGGCGATGTGCACTACGTGGTTACCGAATACGGGATCGCAACATTGCGGGGGCGCAGTATCCGGGAGCGGGTCATGGAACTGATACAGATCGCTCATCCCGACTTCAGGGATCAATTGCTGGATGACATGGTGAAATCCTACAAGGTCCCCGCCTATCAACGCGACACCCCGGCACCGGTCAAGGAGTTGGGAGAGACCGAGATCATACGGCTGGAGGTCAAGGGGGAGGACTACTTTCTGCGCCCCCTCCATCCATCGGACCAACGTCGTGTGCAGAACTTTTTCTATTCACATGACAAGGCAACGCTCTTCCAACGCTACCGGAACGAGCCCAAGAAGATGGGTACAGCGCAGGCCTACCGCCTGGTCAATACCGACCTGACAAAGGACATGGCGCTGTGCATTGTGGAGCGCCAGGGCCCCAGGGAGGTCATTCTTGCAGTAGGGCGCTACTACGCACTCGAAGACGGAGAACGGGCGGAAGCCGCTTTTGTCGTGCATGAGACCATGCGCAACAAAGGGTTTGCCAGCCTGCTCTTAGAACGGCTCATCGACATAGCGCGCACAAGAAAGCTGAAATTCATGACGGCAAATGTCCGCTTCGACAATCCATCTATGCGGCGGGTTTTCGAAAAATTTCATTTCACGACAGTGCCCTCCGAGGACCCGACTGGGTTGGAGTATATGCTTCCACTGGAGTGATCGTACTGGAGGCAAGAAATTTCCCTTCAGGAGGGGCCGCTCCTGCCTCACTGCTCGCCGTGCTGAGCACCCGATCACCATACCGTTCCCCTGTATAAACTTCAACTACGCCCAAATACCCCCACGATACCAGAGCCTTTCTCCGCCCAATCCCTTGATTTCCTTGCCAGGACAAAAATACCTCCTTTCCGAATCGGAAACTAATTGGCAGTTGTATCCAACAATCTACAGTGTCTCCCTGGGGGGGCACCTGTTGAGCCGCTAAATCATTGCTTGTCGCGGTGAAGTGTATATGTTTGTCTACAGGGGCAAATATTGAAGAAATAATATTCTAGTGCACAAAGCAACTCTATCACCCTGCAAATAAAGGGATTAACGCTCGGATCATGTTTTTAATTAGCTTGGCACAAATGGTGAAATATAAAAACGTTATATCGTTGATTTGTGGACACCTGTTTCAACCGGATATCTCGGATTCTTTCAAAGGGTGGAGAGAATTCGCGCATAGACTATGGCTGTTTGGCGCATTGAGGCAGCTGTGGCCACACTTCTAACCACACAAAGGAGGACGCGAAACATGAACCTGTTCAAAGTATGCATACTGTTTGCAGCAGCCACCATGGCGTTTGGAGCCGGCATTGCCGTCGCAGCGCCGGACGTGGTAACTCTCAGGATATCTCATTTCCTGCCATCCACTTCTACGCTTCATAAAAAGAATCTCATACCATGGTGCGATAAAATCAATAAAGAGTCCAATGGCAAGCTTAAGTGTCAAATTTACCCATCCATGCAGCTGGGTGGCACCCCGGCGCAGCTCTTCGACCAGGTACGGGACGGCGTAGCCGATCTCATCTGGACAGTGCCGACCTATCAGGCCGGGCGATTCACCAAATCCGAGGTGTTCGAACTGCCGTTCATGGTCAAGAGTGCGGAAAAGGGTGGTATGGCCATGTGGGACTACATCCACAAGAATGCCATGGACGAGTTCAAAGGGGTCAAGCTGATCTATACCCACGTACATGACGGTTCGCAAATGCACTTTGGCAGCAAGTCGGTCAGGACTCTGGAGGATCTCAAAGGCCTGAAGCTTCGCGCTCCCACTCGTATCGGCTCAAAGGCCCTGGCGGCCCTCGGTGCGGTACCGGTACAGATGCCGGCGCCGGCAATACCGGAATCGATTGCAAAAGGGGTAGTGGACGGTGCCAGCTTGCCCTGGGAGGTTTCAACGTCGCTAAAATTGCAGGAAATCTGTAAGTCCCATACCGAGGTTGCCCCGCACCAGGCCAAACATTCCAATGCGATCATAGTGTTTGTGATGAATCAGGCCAAATACAACAGCCTGTCGCCCGAGTTGAAGAAGGTCATCGACAACAACAGTGGCATTGAAACAATCAAGTGGGTGGTCAAGCCGTGGGACGATGGTGTGGTGATAGCACGCAAGATAGCTCAGGATAGAAAGAATTCGATCAACGTGTTGAGCGATGCTGAATACAGTCGCTGGGTAAAGGCAACCGAGTCCGTTGACGATTCCTGGATCCAGGAGGTCAACGCCAAGGGGGGGAATGGCAAAGCGCTGTTGAGTGATGCCAAGGCATTATTGAAAAAATATCGCGATTGATATCCTGCCAATGTGGGCGGCTGTAATGGCCGCCCGCAAGCTGCAACAGGATGATTTCGTGGCAACCTCCCCCCCACCCTAACCCTCCCCCGCAAGGGGGAGGGGACTATTTTCTAGCGTTGTTTCAAGCTGGAGTGATCATGCTGGACCTAGATAAGAGATTTCCCTTCAGGAAAGGGTATTTCCAGATATATTCCCACCCTGATTGCCTGCTCCACGAGGTGGGCGAGTGGCACCCCGAGACACCATCGCGGCTGAGGAGTATCCTGCGCGGCTGTGTCACCCTTCCTGATCATCTGCCGGTTTCCTTTCAGGTCCCACAGCCGGCCCGGATATCACAGCTCGAACTGGTGCATGAAAGAGATTATCTCCTAAGGCTGGAAGCCAGTTGCCGGCAGTCGGACTCCTCGTTCATGTCGCCCGATAATCATATCAGTCCGGATACGTTTCGTGCCGTGCTTGCAGCGGGTGGGTGCGTCATGGCATTGGCCGAGACCTTGCTGGAAAGTGGTGCGGGTTTCGCGCTGATCCGCCCGCCCGGGCACCATGCGGGGAGGAGCAGTGCCGAGGGGTTCTGTTTTATCAACCATATTGCCCTGATCATTGAAGCTATCAGGCAGAAAGAGCCCGGGGCAACCTTTTTGGTGGTTGATTTAGATGTCCATCACGGCAACGGCATCGATTATATCTTCTACGATGATCCAAAGGTATTTTACTACTCGCTGCACGGGGCACCCGACCACATCTATCCCTATTCCGGCTACGTGCATGAAACGGGGCGGGGGGCGGGGACGGGGTATACGTGCAACATCACCCTGTCACTGGAGAGTTCCGGAGATGATTGGTTGCGGCAGTTCGAGTTTCATCTGCGGGACTGTGAGCAGAAGATACGCCCCGACTACCTCCTTGTTGGTGCCGGTTTTGATGCGCACCGAGAAGACCCATTCGGTGTGATGAAGGTTGAAGATCATCACTTCCTTGAAGCGGTCCGGCTGCTGAAACAGATCGCAGACGACAACTGTGCCGGGAAGGTTGGCTTCGTTTTGGAAGGTGGTTACTCAACCACAGTCCTGGAGCGATTGGTGCCTGAAATCATCACCGTTCTTGCCGAGCGTCACCTACTGCAACGCTCCTGAAATCTGCTACGTCCCCGGTCCTTCCGCCCGATTCAGGGTGCCCTGCGGGCAACATGCCATATTTGCAGCTCGATCACCTCTACCTCGCCCGTTCAGTAACTCTCGGAATTTTACAACTTCACGATCAAATTACTAAGGAACATGCTGACTACTCGACATCGTTTCTTCCCCCACCCATCCCTCCCCCGCTGGGGGAGGGCAATGAGTTCTCCCCCCGGAGGGGGGAGGCAGGAGGGGGGATTGTCGAGTAGTCAGGTTCCGCCTTAGTAGATGTGCAATGAATGGTGTCCCGGTAAAGGGTTAAGGGAAAAGTGTATTCATTGGTCGACAGTGTCTCTCTGTGGGTACATCACGCTAACTTGCCGGTTTATGGTTCATTAGGTCAATACTGTCTTCGTCCGTCTACATATTCGAGCTTGCAATGATTGCGTATCTATTCGGTTGCACAAGATAAAACGTCACAAAATCAGAGAACTGGCGGTATCAATCACCCGTTAATTAACTTGGCACAAACAATGAAATATAAAAACGTTATATGAGATAGCGATCTATTGATCATGTCAGGCCGTATCTCCCGTAACCGGTTGCGGGGAGATGCACTACTCAGAAATCAACCATAGAAACTTTCAGACAGGAGGAAACGAATGTTTACCGACAACGAAGAGATACGGATAGTAACCGACACGATACGCCAGGCGGCACGGGAGCGGATTGCTCCCATGGCGACATCCATTGACGAAACTGGTGAACTTGACAGCGACGTGCTGTCGCTGTTGTGGGAACTGGGGCTCATGACCATGGTCTTTCCTGCGGAGCATGGTGGGGCGGAACAGAGTCAGGGGACGCTGCTCTGTACGGCGGTGGAGGAGATTGCGCGCCACTGTGCTTCGTCCGCCCTCATGTTGATCATCCAGGCGGTGGGGAGTTATCCGCTTTTGCACGGCGGCAGCCGTGAGCTGTTGGCCCGGGTGCTGCCGCGGATAGTGGAGAACCGTGAGCTGGCTGCCTACCTTGTATCGGAGCCCGGCGCCGGGTCGGATGTCGGTTCCATCCGCACCACGGCGGTCAGGGACGGCAATGAGTACGTGATAACCGGCACCAAGTGCTTCTCCACGAACGGGCCGGTGGCCTCCTATTACACGGTCCTGGCGCGCACCTCGGAGAACGGGCGTAACGGTCTCACCTTCTTCCTGGTCGAGCGCGACACCCCCGGTCTGAAGGTCGGCAAGATCGAGAAGAAACTCGGTCAGCGAGGCTCCAAGACCTCCGAGATGTACCTCGATGAAGTGCGGGTACCGGTGGGCAATCTGCTCGGTGAAGAAAACAAGGGGTTCCAATTGGCCATGAAGGACTTCGACATGTCACGTCCGGCGATCGGCGCCCAGGCCCTGGGTATCGCCGAGGGGGCATTCGACGAGATGGTGCGGTATTCCAAAGAGCGGAAGACCTTTGGTCAGCCGCTCTGCGACCACCAGATGATCCAGCAGATCATTGCCGACAGCGCGACCCTTATCGAGGCGTCGCGGGGTCTCGTCTACCGTGCTGCGGCCCTGTACGACAAGGGGCAGCGCAACACCAAACTGGCCTCCATGGGGAAGCTGTTCGCCTCGGATGCAGCCATGAAGATCACCACCGACGCCATCCAGGTGTTCGGCGGGTACGGCTACATGCACGACTACCCGGTGGAGCGGATGTTCCGGGACGCCAAACTGACCCAGATCTTCGAAGGGGCCAACCAGATCCAGCGTCTGGTCATCGCCCGAGAGATCCTGAACGAAAACGCCTGAACCGTGAGTGCAGATATTTATCACTAATCAAGGAGAACGCTAACATGAAACACCTTACCGAGGAACAGAGACTGACTGTGGAGATGGTGCGCGATGTTGCCAACCGGGAAATCGCCCCGCGAGCCCAGGAACTGGACGAAAAATCCCTCTTTCCGGAACACGCCCGGGACCTGTTTGCGCAGCTGGGGCTCTTGAACCCGCTCCTGCCGGCAGAATACGGCGGCACGGAAATGGGAATCTCGACGGTAGTCCTGGTGCTGGAGGAGATCTCCCGCGTCTGCGCCGCCACGGCCCTTTTGTTGATCGGCCAGTTCGACGGCATGCTGCCGATCATCCACGGCGGCAGCCCGGCCCTGAAAGCGAAGTATCTCCCCCGGTTCAGCGGCGAATCGAAACTCCTGACCGCGCTCGGTGCCACCGAGCCGAATGCCGGCTCCGACCTTCTGGCCATGAAGACCCGGGCCGTGCTCCAGGGGGACACGTACGTCATCAACGGGCAGAAATGCTTCATCACCAACGGCTCGGTAGCCGACATCATCGTGGTGTACGCCTACACCGCCCCGGAGAAGGGAGCGAAGGGGATCAGCGCCTTTGTCGTGGAGCGGGGGACCCCCGGCCTGATCTACGGCCGGGACGAAACGAAGATGGGGATGCGCGGTTCCGTCAACTCCGAACTCTTCTTCGAGAACATGGAGGTCCCGGCGGAGAACCTGATCGGCGAGGAAGGGACCGGCTTTGCCAACCTCATGCAGACCCTTTCCGTGAACCGGATCTTCTGTGCGGCCCAGGCGGTGGGGATCGCCCAGGGTGCGCTGGAGATAGCGATCCGGCATGCCCGGGAGCGGGTCCAGTTCGGCAAGACGATAGCCCACCTGGCACCGATCCAGTTCATGCTGGCGGACATGGCGACGGCCGTGGAAGCGTCCCGGCTGCTGACCAGAAAGGCAGCGGAACTGACTGACGAGCACGACAAGAAGGCGACCCTGTACGGGAGCATGGCCAAGACCATGGCGAGCGACACCGCCATGCAGGTAACTACCGACGCGGTGCAGGTCCTGGGCGGATCGGGGTACATGAGAGAGAACAGCGTGGAGCGGATGATGCGGGACGCCAAGCTGACGCAGATCTACACCGGGACCAACCAGATCACCCGCATGGTCACCGGTCGGGCCCTGCTGTTTCAGTAATGAGGGAGTAAATTAGTCAACGGATCCAGAGGAAAGAGCCACGGAGTCCACAATCACGACAAAGGAGTAACGACATGTCAGAGAGCCGGCAATTTACCTACGATATTTCGATGTTCCAGGACACTTTTGAAAACGACTTTACCTATCTCAACGGCTTTCTGCGCAATACCCACCGCTATGCGGACAGGACAGCCCTGACCTGTTATCTGCGTGAAAGAAAATGGACGTACCGGGAGCTTAACGAAGACTGCAACCGCCTTGCCCATGCCCTTAAGAATGACGGCGTCGGCAAGACCGATGTTGTGATGTACCAGTTGTACAACTGCGCGGAATGGGTGTTCCTGTACCTGGCACCACAAAAACTGGGCGCCGTAAACTGCCCGATCAACTTCCGGCTGTCCTCTGGAGAAACTGCCAGCATTATCGACGACAGTAAGCCAAAGGTCTTTTTTTACGACGCGGCAGATGCAGCCACGGCGGAACAGGCGCTGAACAGCGCCGCGCATAAACCGAAAACGGTCGTCATGGTTGACATGTTTTGCACGTCGAAGCCATTTGCCGGTGCCGTGTCCTTTGAAGAGTACGTCCAAAACCAGCCGGTTACGGAACCGGGCATCCATCGTCCCACCCATATCTACGACGAGGTAACACGGCTGTATACCTCCGGAACGACTGGACGGCCCAAGGGGGTCCCGCTGAACAACATCAACGAAATCTTCAGTGCCCATGATGTCATCATGCACTTCCCGCTCTCTCCGCGGGACAAGACGCTGAACATGACGCCGTGGTTCCACAGGGGGGGGCTGTACGCAGGCGGGCCGAATCCGACCCTCTATGTGGGCGGCGAGTTGGTTCCGCTGCGCCATTTTGATGCCGCAACGGTCATGAATCTCGCCGAGCAGCACGGCCTTACCTTCCTCATCGGAGCTCCGGTAACACTGGCGGCACTCACCGATGAACAACTCAAGAAACAGCGCGACCTCAGCCGGTTAAAGGGGATCGTGACCATGGGAGCACCTCTGGAGCGTGCGGCATGCATCAAGTTCCAGGAAGTGCTTACCCCGAACATATTCAACGGCTATGGCAGTACCGAGGCGTTCTGGAATACGTTCCTCCGCCCGTACGATCTTCCCGACATGGCAGGGGCTGCGGGACGCTCGTGCACCGATGACGACATGGCGGTAGTAAAGGTTTACCCCGACCGTCTGGCCGAGCCGGACGACCATGTGGAAAAGAACAACGAAGAGGTCGGCGAGGTTGTCGTACGGGCGGCCAGCAAATGTTCGTTTACCTATGTCAACAGACCCGATGAAGCTAAGGCCAAATATTACAAGGGATGGCTCTATATTGGCGACCTGTGCACCTGGAACAAGGACGAGTATTTGACCGTCGTCGGCAGAAAGGACGACATGTTCATATCCGGTGGCGAAAACATCCACCCGGTTCAGGTTGAAGCTGTCCTGAACGAGCACCCCGTTGTGACCAACAGCCTGGTGGTAGGCATGCCGGACCCGAAGTGGGGGCAGGTGGTGGTTGCCTATGTCGTCAAATCCGGCAATTCGCTCACGGCAAAAGAGCTTGATGAATTCTGTGTACAGCATCCGATGCTGGCCAATTACAAGAGACCAAGATACTATAGCTTCGTAGACAGGCTGCCCATGACGGCGACAGGGAAGTTGCTGCACTACAAGGCCAGATTACAGGTGCAGGAAGACTTGAAGGCCGGGTTGTTTGAAAAGGTGTGATAGTCGGCTGGAACGGATTTCATTGCTGTGATCGAAGGGGCAGGACGTTATGTCTGCCCCTGTTGTTTTGATCAAGAACAGGTTTGCGGCTTTTCTCCTCTCTAACCTTCCTCGACATGGCCTTTGCTCAAACTGTGGGATTACCAATCTCTTGCCGAGTCAAAAAATGATGCTTGACCTCATGATGCCTGAATGATATCTTGTATACAAGGCAAGTGGTGGCGACGTAAATACTAAGTGTTCTTGATTGCTGAAGGCCGGGGTTCCGTAGGTGTGTGGATAACCAGCTGAATTAACGGTGATTGGGCTTTGGCTGTTGACGGGCAATACGGGCTTGATCGGGTTCTTGCTTGATTTGATATGACCATTCGCGAAATTTTTTTATCAATAAGTCTTGTATGCTAGGTAATGCGCAGAGGGTGTCTCCCGAAAATGGCGTAACTAATTCTGGCATGGCGGAGGTTATCATGGGGATCAGGGCAAAGATTGAACGACTCGCGGCTCGGATGCACGACCATCCTCAGTACCCGACCCAGGGGGCGGTGCTGTTCGTCGATTTGGAACGGAGGGAATCATTTTCCCGCTACCTGTCAAGGGAGGTATTCCACACGGTTCTTACCAATCGCGGGGCAAACATGTATCTCCTCTACAACCTCCTGCTTGAGGGAAGATCGCCCCTGGACCAGGAGATCCCGCTCATCTTCGGCAGCGGCGCCCTGACGGGAACCGTTCCCACCGCCACCCGCGGCAATGTCAGCGGTATCTCCCCGGAAAGCTACGCCATCCTTGACAGCAGCTGCGGCGATGCATTCCCCACCTTTCTCAAATTGCATGGCTACGACCATCTGGTGTTGTACGGCCGGGCCGCCACCTGGACCCTGCTCAGGATTACGGGCAAGGCGGTCGGCTTTCACGACGCCACCCCTTACCTGGGCTTGGATAACGGCGATACCACCCGCGCCGTGGAACGTGATTTTTCCTGTACGGAGCGCAAGGATATGGCCATGGTGCGCATTACCAGCGCCGGTGAGAATCAGGTCCTCTGCGCCGGCATCATGGGCGGCGTCAAGGCGATCTACGCCCGGGGCGGCGGCGGGGCAAAAATGGGCTCCCTCAAGCTGAAGGCGGTCGTGATCCAGGGGCGGGGCGAACAGCCTGTTCTTTCTTCGGCCTTCAAGGAGAACAACAGGGCCATTGCCCAGAAAATCCTTTCGACCAGCGTTATCAAAAATGCCCTGAAGACAGTCGGTACCCCCTTCCTCTACAAGCCGAGCCGTATTCTCGGTGCCATGGGGACCATGAATAACCAGCAGACCAGTTGGGATGACTCTCTCGATGCCGATAACTTCGACGTCTATCGCACCGGCATGGACGGCTGCCTGAAATGCCCGGTCCGCTGCCGCCCGCTCAACGACCTCACTCCCGAGGGGAAGGGGGGGTGGGGTGCCGACGCCCTCAAGGGGTTGACCGGCAACGCCAGCTATGATAAGGCCCAGGCCGGCATCGAACACGGTAAGGAGAAGAGTTACCCGGGGATCAACGGCGATGGCAGGTTCGACAGGTATGACAAGGGAGACGGTCCCGAGTATGTCACCCTGCAGAAGATGGGACCCATGGTCGGTCTCAGGGAGCCGGAGCAGATCCTGCGTCTGAACAACATCCTCAATGACCTCGGCCTGGACTCGGCCAGTACCGGCAGCGCCATTGCCTGGGCCATGGAACTCTTTCAGCGGGGGATCATCACCGACAGGGAAACCGGCGGGTTCGACCTGAGCTGGGGCAACTACGAGGTTGTGGAAAAACTGCTCTTTATGACCGCCCATCGTGAGGGGTTTGGCGACGTCATTGCCGATTCCACCCGGGCGGTTGAACGGGGCAAATATCCCGCCAACGCCCTGGACTACCGGATGGCCGTCAAGGGGCTGTTCCAGTCCGATCCCCACGATGCACGCATTCTCAAGGGGTTTGCCCTTGGTCTTGCGGTGGCGACCCGCGGCATGGATCATCTCCGGAATCGACCCACCCTGGAAATCAACGCCAAGATCAACGAGAACAGAGAGATCAAGACCGCCCTGTACGGCGGCTATGTTGCACCGGAGCCAAACAGCTACGAAGGGAAGGAATATGCCGTCCGCCGTTGCGAAAACAGTTACGCCGTTGGTGACTCGGTCGGCATCTGCAGGTTTTCGACCAAACTGTTCAATTCTCCTTCCACGGTGGACAACGAGGACCTTGCCGGACAACTCACCGAACTGACCGGAGAGCCGTTTACTGCCGGGCAGCTCGATGAAATCGGCCGGAATATAATGGGGCTCGAGCGACTCATCAATGCACGGATCGGCCTGACCGAAAAGGACGATACCCTGCCTGAGCGGTGGTTCCAGGAGGAGATCACGGTCGGTCCATTTGCCGGGGAGAAGATCGAGCGGGCCAAGTTTGAGGAACTGAAGTCGCGTTTTTATACGATAAGCGGCCTGAACGCCTCCGGCGTCCCGGTGCTCGACTGGCATCGTAAACTGGCAGAAGCGACCACCGGCTTTGCCGTCAGGGTCAAGTTACCCTATGGCATGCCAGGGGCACCGGAAGGGGCGGTCATCGTCGACCAGCCGGTGACCAACGTGGCTGAACTCAGAGTCGCGCTGCAGCAACGGCTACCCCATGCGGTAGACCAACTGGAAGACAGATCGTTGAATGTCGTGGTCAATGGCGATATGGTACTTGCCAACGAACAGGACGTTCCGGTCCGAAATGGTGATGATGTCACCATCCTGGCCATGCTGGGGGGAGGGTAGCCAGGCTGCAGCGACAGATCTCGGGGTAACAGGCAGGATTGTTTGCCACGGCCGCAAAAAAGTCCTTTCCGGGTGCCACCCTGAAAGGACTTTTTCATTCATCTCTGTGCCGGCATGGTTGCTAAGCGCCGATATGATATTTCTCCAGCCGGTCGCGCAACGTATTGCGGCTGATGCCGAGGAGTTTGGCTGCCAGCACCTGATTGTTGTTGGCCTTGGACATGGACATTTGGATCAGTGCCTTTTCCAGTCCCATGTTGACGTTGTCATAGATGGACCCCTTGTTTTTCTGACAAAGGCCATCAAAGATCGGCTCCAGCATGCAGGTGAAGACCTGGTAGTAGTCGTCGCCGGCCGCATCCAGGTCGATCTCCTTGAAGCCTGCCCTGGCTTCCAGGAACGACTCGAAGTCGTCCGGGATCAGGAGATCGCCCTTGCACAGGACAACGGCGGAATTGATGACATTCTTCAGTTCGCGGATGTTTCCCTCCCAGGCATGGGTCGAAAGATTCTCCATTGCCTTGGGTGCGATCCCTTTGATCTGCTTGCCGTATTTACGCGAGAACCGCCGGATGAAGAGTTCCGTGAGTAACGGAAGGTCCTCGCTTCGATCGCGCAGCGGGGGGAGAAAGAAGGTGACCACCCTGAGCCGGTAGAAGAGATCGAGGCGGAAGGTCTTTTCCTTCACCGCCTGGAGGAGTGAACGGTTGGTGGCGGCAATGATCCTGACATCCACCTTGATGGTTTCATTTCCGCCGACCCGCTCGAATTCCTGATTCTCCAGGACCCGCAAGAGCTTTCCCTGGCTGGCCGGACTCATCTCACCTATTTCGTCGAGAAAGATGGTGCCGCCGTTGCACTGTTCGAATTTTCCGATCCGCCGGGCGTGGGCGTCGGTGAAGGCCCCCTTTTCATGGCCGAAGAGCTCGCTTTCCAGGAGGTTCTCCGGCAAAGCGGCGCAGTTCACGGCGAGAAACGTCCTGTTTTTGCGTTTGGAGTTATCGTAGATGGCCCTGGCCAGCAGTTCCTTGCCGGTCCCGCTCTCCCCCTGGATAAGAACCGTGGCGTCGGAATCGGCGATCTTACCGACCATTTTCCAGATCTCGATCATCTCCGGCGAGGAGCCGATCATGATGTCTTCATCCAGGTGCTCATCGGTCAGGAGCTCGCGGTCCCTGGTGAAGCGCACCTTCCGGTTGAGCAGGTTGCATTCGAGCGCCTTCTGGACATTGTTTTTCAGTTTCTTCAGGTCCAGCGGCTTGGTCATGTAATCGTAGGCGCCGCGTTTCATCGCCTCGATGGCATTTTGGGTGGTCTTCTGGCCTGAGGTGATGATAATGGCCAGTGCCGAATCGACCTTTTTCGCTTCCTGGAGAAGGTCAAGCCCGGATTTCCGCGGCATGTTGATGTCGAAGATCGCGACATTGGGCCGGTCCGAAACAATCCGCTGAAGAGCCGTCGTGCTGTCCGTCTCGATCGAGACGTCCATCTCTTCGCCGGCAAAGGAATTCTGGAGCATTTTCAGAATGTCGAGGTCGTCGTCGACGATCAGCAGTTTAGGTTTCACGAATGGGCTCCTAGTGACATTTTTCTCATGAATATCGACATCGGGAACAGTAACTTTAGGCTGTGACGGATAAAAAAATAACCGCCAGGGGCGGTTAATGAGATAAGTTCATTGTTCCTCGTCTTCCTCGCCGTATTCGTCTACGCCGTAGGCCTCGTCGTAGCCCAGATCATCGGCTCCTTCCACCTCATCCAGTTCTTCGGCAAGGAACTGTTCGGGGCTCCTCTCCTCCTCGTCGGCTATCGCCTCGAAGCGGGCAATGAGATCCCCTTTGGTACAGTAACGACCATCCTTGTGACCGCAGATATCACGTTCGCAGAGATCGAAGAGCTGGATTTCACTGCAGAGCCTTTGTGGATTCTTGTTTTCCGCCATGATACCCTCTCAGGTTAGCCTTTCAGGAATTCAACTGCCTTGGCAACGTCTTCACGGCAACCGATGTAGACCGGTTCGCGCTGATCGAGACTTTCCGGCTTGATGTCCAGAATCGGCATGGTGCCGTTGCTTGCCGCCCCGCCGGCGCTTTCTACGAGGTACGCCATGGTGTTCAGTTCGAACAGGAGCCGGAGTTTTCCTTTCGGAGCGTCCTTCAGGGCGGGGTAGAAGAAGATTCCTTTCCCTTTCAGGAGAATCTGGTTGATGTCCGGCACAAAGCCGCCGGAGTAACGGAGCTTGCACCCCTTGGCTTCCAGATAGCTGACGAATTTTTCGTTTCCGGGCGTATATTTGTTGCGGAGACCTCCGGGCGAATAGATGTCGCCGCTCGGTTTCATGGTGATGTTCTCCCGGCTGAGGGTGAATTCCATGAGTTGGTTCATGGTGAATTCGTGGACTCCGTTGCCGACCGAGTAGACGAGCGAGACCCGCGGTCCGTAGAGGATGTACACTGCCGCCACCTGCTTGCGACCCTCCTGGAGGAGGTCGCAGCCGGAATAGATGGACACGATGGTGCCTACCGCCAGGTTCACATCCACCAGGGAGGAGCCGTCCAACGGGTCGTAGGCAACCGAATAGAGTCCTTCGGCGCTTCCCTGTGCCTGGTAGATCTCGTCCATTTCTTCGGATGCGATGTTGCAGACAACACCCGAATGGATCAGCCGTTTTCGTATGATCCGGTCGGAGAGGACATCCAGCGCCAGCTGCTCCTCGCCGTACAGGTTGGAGGTACCCGCCACGCCGAGGTCGCCGGTGCGGACGGCGTTGATCACGTACTTGCTGGCTTCGGCGATTTCGCAGATGAGGTGTACCAGGTTGTCGCTGATATTTTGTTCACGCAGGTGCCGGCGAAGGTCGATCTGGAATTTTGTCTTGCCCGCTTCTTTGTACATGAATTGAAGCCTCCCGGGATCGGTATGGACGACATTAAAGTCGCGTAAGAGTAGCGAAAATGCCCGGGCAAGGCAAGTAAAAAGTACCATCAAGCCCCACCATTCTTGACTTTGTTCCCATTCATGATAAGCATGTGAGCATATTTGTCCGGTGGAACGGAGTGGGCTCATGGAATTGAATACCAGACGAACTTTTCTGCAGGGTTTCCTGGCACTGCTGACCGCCTTTGGCGCCGGTGGCGTGCTCTACCCGTTGATCCGCTACCTTGCTCCCCACTCAACGGCGAACAACAGCAACCTGGTGGAAATCCCCCTGGAACGGCTCGCTGAGGGGGATGCCAAATTTTTCGACTACGACGGCAAAGCAGCTGTTCTGGTGAAGCTTGCGGGTGGCGCGGTCGTTGTTCGGTCGGCGGTCTGCACCCACCTGGGCTGTATCGTCCAATGGCAGAAGGAAAAGGGGCAGTTTCTCTGCCCGTGCCATGCGGGCCTTTTCGGAGTTGACGGCCGGGTGTTGAGCGGCCCGCCACCCAAGCCGCTCGAAGCCATACCGTTTACTATCGCTAATGGTGTGGTACGGGTGGGGTGACGGAATCTGCTGGAGGAATGATTCATGATGGTTCTGAAGCGTTTGTACAGATGGCTCGATGTCAGGATCGGGGTCGGTGAGGTCATTGAGCGCGAGTTGACCGGGTACCTGCTGCCACGCAATATCAACGGGTGGTATTCGCTGGGGAGCGTGCTGCTGACCATTTTCATGCTACAGGTTGCGACCGGCATCCTGCTGCTGGTCTACTACGTGCCGTCGGCCGACAAGGCCTTTACCAGCGTCACGGCCATCATGAACGAGGTCCCCTTTGGCTGGCTGATCCGGATGGCACATGCGGTCGGCTCAAACCTGATGGTTGTCGTGGTGCTCCTGCATCTCCTCTCAGTGCTGTTCATGGGGAGTTACAAGCGGCCGCGGGAACTTAACTGGCTTTCCGGGTTCCTGCTCTTCAACCTGGTGCTGGGTATCTCGCTGACCGGGTATCTGCTTCCCTGGAGCCAGCTCTCGTTCTGGGCCACCACTGTCGCCACCAGCAGCATCGGGGCGATTCCGGTCATTGGCGATCCCCTGATGGAGTTCGTCAGGGGAGGGAAGCTGGTCGGTCCGCCGACCCTCGGCCGCTTTTTCGTGCTCCATGTGGCGGTCATCCCCCTTGGCATCGGCGCCCTGGTTGGTGCCCATCTGTTTTTTCTGAAGCGGACCGGTATTTCAACGCCTCCATTCGGTCTCTCCGATACCACCAACTCGTGGCAGGGTGAGAAGTATCAGCACGAAGGCCATCCCGGCGGCATTCCCTTTTTCCCCAACTACGTGCTGGCTGACGCAACCGCCATTGCCATCTATCTCGCTTTTTTCCTGGCGATCGTCTTCTTCAATCCGTACCTATTTTTCCCGGCCGATGCCTTCGTGCCGGCCAACCCCTTCCTGACACCGGCCCATATCAAGCCGGAATGGTATTTCCTGCCCAATTATCAGACCCTGAAAATATTTCCCAGCGAATTTCTCGGGCTGGCCGTGCAGGGAGCGGCCATGACATTTCTGGCCCTTCTTCCCTTTATCGACCGAGGCCGGGAGAGGCACCCGCTGAAACGACCGCTCTTTCTCTGTGGAGCGTTAGGCGGCATTATCGCGTATCTGGGGCTGATGATCTGGGGGCATTACTCATGATCTGCCGCACACTGTTGAAAGGCTCTACTGCCATGGCTTTCGCCGGCATCGCCATGATGCTGTCTGTTCTGTCCACCGCCGCTGCCGAACCGGTGAACAAGTCTGTCTGTCTTTCCTGTCATGCCAGCCAGCAAGGGAAGGGGGGGCAACCTGTTGCTGCCTGGCAGAACAGCATCCATGCCCAGAATGGCATCTCCTGCCACCACTGTCACGGGGGTGACCCTCTCGACAGCGCCAATGCGATGAGTCCTGAGCGCGGATTTCTCGGGTTTCCCAAGGAAGCGGCAGTACCGGCTTTCTGTGGCCGATGCCATGTGGGCATTCGCGACGACTACCTGAACAGCGCCCATGGCCGTGCCTTGGGCAGGGGGGGGCCGACCTGTGTTACCTGTCACGGCAGTCATGATGTGCGGAAAGTTACCCTTGAGCTGATCAATGAGCAGCGGTGCAGCACCTGTCACCCGTACGCCCGGGCCAGGGCCATCAAGGAGGCAATGGCAGCAAACGAAAGCCGGCTGGTTCAGATGGAACGCGATCTTATCCGCCTGCGGGGAAGGGGGGTCGACACCGCCGAACAGGAAAAGAAATTGTTCGCGCTGAAAAACCGCTATCACCGCCTGTTTCATAATGTGGACGTTGTCCGGGTTGTTGGCGAAGCGGTTGCCATCGGCAAAGAGCTGGATGCGCAGCGAGTCTTCCTGACTGACCGTCAAAACGAGCAGCACCAGCGCAAGATGTGGGGTGCCTTTGTCGTCGGCTTACTTCTCCTTGTTGCGCTTGTCTGTCACTTCCTGAAGAAAACCTATGATTGAGACGTTGATCATGCACCGTGTTGCGGAGTACGGGGGGAACCGTGTCGGACCGTGACCTGCCGGTTTCAGGGAGTGGTTCCCTTGATACCACGGCACTGACCAACCTGGTCGTGGAACTGAATATTGCCCGTCGTCAGTTGGCCGCATACCCCAAAGGGCACCCGGTGATCGCGGCCGCAACCCGCAAAGTGCTCGATCGTCTGGAAAAGGTCCTTGGGCTTCGGGACGAGATAACGTTGGGTGTGGCCAAGGACCGTCTCATGTCCGGAACCGATGTCCTGGAAAGGGGCAACCCCATCTTTCGGGATTTTGCCAGGATACTTTTCGAACGCGGCGTGGCACTGCTGACCCTTTATAAAGGTCTTACCGGACCCGAACTGGAGCAATTCAATGAGCTGCTTGCCTGGAAACGGGAGCGGGTCCACGAAGCGGGGGGGGTGGCGCAGCTACTTGCCGAGCATGGCGTTTCCCATATCCAGGTAAAGGGTATCGATTATTCCCTCTTCCGGGTAACGGCGGGTGACTGGGAACAGGACGAAGAGTCGGGTGATGAGCCAGAACATGCCGGCGACCTGTGGGAGCGGTTCGTGGTCGGCCTCACCGAAGGGACTCTCGACCCGTACGGCGAGCATCTCTCCCTGGACTCCATAAATCCGGAGGCCCTGGCCCTGATCGTCAGTACGCAGAAAAGCTGGGACGAGGCCGGGTCTGCCGAAACGTATGAACAGGCCATTTCATCATTGTTCAGTGACATAGAAAGGACAGGTGGTGCCAGCAAATATTCGGTCGAATCCATCGACAAGCTTGGCCGCTTCATCAGTTCACTGAACCCGGCGCTTCGCCGTCAGTTTCTGCAACGCTCTTTCCGTGCCCTGGCCGGTCACGGAGCCATTGCCCAGAACGTTCTGTCGAGCTTTTCCGACGACGTCATCATGGAGGCATTGCAGGAGAGCAGCCAGCGCGAGAACTACGTCCCGCCGATGATCCTGGACCTTCTCCAGAAGCTTGCCGCCAGCGGTGCCGGCAAGCGGCAGAGCAAGCTGCAGGAGTTGATCGGCACTGCGTCCGACGAAGAGATGGCCAGAAAATTCAGGGTCATCTTTCAGGAGGACGAACTTGATAAGTTCATTCCCGAGGAATACCAGCGGGCGCTTCGGACAATCGTTGCCAGTGACAGTATTACTGCTGAAGATGAATATGAACTCATTGAGTTGAAGGAAACCTTGGTGGGGCACTCGGTCGAAACTCAGGTGAGTGCCATTATCCTGGAGATGATGAATGCGCCGTCCGAGGATTGGCTGAAGGAGGTGCTGGGGCGGAATATATCCGATCTTTGTCAGTATTTTCTCGACAGCGGCGATTTTGCCACCCTTCTTTCCCTGTATGAAAAGATCATTGGCTCTTCCGAGGTAGCAGGGGCGGCCGATCCCGGGACCCGGGAAGAGATTCTGGATGTGTTCGGGCGACCCGAATTTGCCGAAGAGGTTGTGCTTGGGCCGGTGGTCTGGGGGAAGTCGAAATTCGAGGAGATCAGATGTTTCATTCTGCGGGTCGGTGAACCGTTCGTCGAGCCGCTGTACAATCGGTTGGCAGAGGAAGAGAGCATCTCGCTGCGACGTTTCTATATGGACCTGCTGATCGAGATGGGGGACGCTGCCAGGGATGCGGCGCTGCTTCGCCTGGGTGACAGTCGCTGGTATTTCGTCAGAAATCTGCTCATCATCCTGCGCACTCTCGGCGATCCCATGGTCGTCAAGCACCTGCACCGTCTCATCCCCAACCAGCACCCGAAACTGCGGCAGGAACTGCTGAAGACCCTGCTCCATTTTCAGGATCCCGAGGGTGAGCGTCTCCTTGCACAGGACCTCGGGAGCACAAGTGATGAAGTGCGGTTGAATGCCATCCAGGTTTCCGGAAAGAGCTGCAACCCTGCTGTGCTGAAATATCTGCTTGATGTCGTCAGCTCGGGTGGGCTGTCCGCTGCCGAATTCGAGATGAAAAAGGCAGCCATGTACGCCCTGGCAGAAATCGGGGATAGCCGTGCACTCCCCTGTCTTGAAGCGGTCTTGAAGGGGCGAAGTCTCTTTTCGTCAGCCATGCTCAACCGACTCAAGGCAGAGGCCGTTCGAACCCTGGACCGGTATGCTTCGCCCGACGCCGGCAGAATGCTCCGACAGATTGCTGCAGGTGGTAATCAGGAGCTGGCGAGGCTGGCAAGCGAAACGCTCCGCGGGATGCAGGGGAGGGGACAGTGAACGGCGTACGGGTGTCGGCACTGCATAACTTCATACGTCATTTGATGACTGCAGTTGCCAACGCGACGCTGTATTCCGTTTCGCATCAGCAGGTTGTCCGCCTGACCGCAGTTGCCAGGGATGAACTGCTCACGAGCCTCGGGGAGCAGGACGAGCTTGTCCTGATGGTGGTGGACGACCAGTTGATCGTGGCGGGTGCTCCGCAGCCGGCCAACCTCTATATCGGGCGATTCATTCAGGCCTTGAAGGCTCGGGGGGTGGAGCACGTCACGTTCAGGCTCACGGTAACTCCCCAGGACCTGGCAACCTTGGTCGCCGGTCTGGCAAAGCCTGCCGGGAGCAGTCACGATTTGCAGTTTTCGGATAACATCGGCATCGGCAAGGTCGGTATCCATCTCTCTCCCACCGGGGCCGGTGTCGCACCTGAAGAACTGCAGAACATCCCGTTGTTCTCTGAAATGGCGCATGAGGAGTTGGCCAAATTCCTGGACATCTACGAGCAGGTACAGAAGAAGGGCAAGCTGAGCGTCACCGGCATCTACGACGTTGTCACCGGTTTTGTTCGTGCCTTCAAGCAGGACGCGGACTCCCTTCTTGCCTTCGCTCCACTGCGGGCCATGGACGAGTACACCTTCACCCATTCCACCAATGTCTGTATTCTGAATCTGGCGCAGGCCATGGCGCTCGGTATCGATGGGCCGCTGCTCCACGATGTCGGCATTGCCGCCATGCTTCACGATATCGGCAAGCTGTTCATTCCTGACGAGATCATCAACAAACCGGGCAAGCTGACGGATGAGGAGTGGCTGATCATCAAGCAGCACCCGGTCAAGGGGGCACAACACCTCCTTGATACCCCCGGCGTGCCCCATCTGGCAGTAGTTACGGCCTACGAGCACCACATGAAGTTCAATTTGACCGGCTATCCGGCCGCGCCTGCCGGTTGGCGCCAGAATGTATGCAGCCAGATGACCACTATATCAGACGTCTTCGATGCCCTGCGGACCAAGCGCGCCTACCGTGGTGCCCTGGAATGGGAGGAGGTAGCCGGTACCCTCATGGGGATGGCCGGTACCGACCTGCATCCGGTGCTGACCAAAAACTTTCTCAAAGTGCTTGGCAGGCTGGAACAGAAGGAGGTTTGACCAGTTAACAGCAGAAGTATGAATCGCGGCTTGTTGCGGGCACTGCCCAACTAGGCTAAAATTGTGCTAGAAAGGGGGTGTTATCATGACAGGCTACGAACTGACCAAAGCTATCAGTGAGCAGAGAGACAGCGACCACGCCTTCATCAAATTCTGGCGCAAAGAAGAGGACTTCCTCGATTTCGATCTGCTGGATCGTTTTCTGGGCAACCTGAGGGACGATCATGTGATTGACGGCTTCGAACTGCTGAGCAGCGACGCGATGTGGGATCAGGTACGGCAGGTGGCAGGTAAGGTCGTGACCCGGACCGTCAAGGAAGGGAAAGATATCCTGCTGTGGACCGATGCGCAAGGTATGGTCACCAAGGAACTTCCCTTCAATGAGGAGTCGTTGATCGCCATCTTCGATGCGGAGACTGACGACAACTATGTCGACTGAGTTGGCGAGTGTTCCCGTTGCAGCAGCGCGACGTTCTCTACGTGACAGGTTTGGGGGAACATATCCACGGGTTGCACTTCCAGCGGCCGGTAGCCGTTTCGGGCGAGCCAGGCCAGGTCCCTGGCCAGAGTGGCGGGTGAGCAGGACACATAGATCACCCGCGAAGGGGAGTGTCTGGCCACTTCATTCAATACCTGTTCGTCGCACCCTTTGCGGGGCGGGTTCAGGATGAGCAAATCAATTTTTACGCCTTCCTCACGGAGATCGGCAAGCAGTTCCCCCACGTCGCCAGCTTCAAAGCTGCAATTGCGTAAGCCATTCAGGCGGGCGTTCTCCCTGGCGTCCGCCACTGCTGCATCAACCACTTCCAAACCGAGCACTGACCCGGCTTCTTTGGCAACGGTCAGGGCTATCCCGCCTATCCCGCAATAGCAGTCGACTACGTTTTCCCTGCCGGTCAGCGCCCCCCATGTTCGTACCTGCTGGTAGATGAGGCTCGCACCGCCGCTGTTTACCTGAAAAAAAGAACGTGGCGAGAGATGGTAGCGTCTGCTGTCCAGGGTGGTGGTGAGGGTCTTGTCACCCGCAACCAGATGGCTCTGATGCCCGAAGATGACGTTGCCCGCAGATGCGTTCACATTCTGCCATATCGACTTTACCTCGGGCACGGCCTGCTGGACGAAGCGCCCCAGGTGGTGGATTTCGTTGAAATTCCGCTGTGAGGTAACAAACACCACCATGGCCCGCTTTTCCGCCTCTGCCACCCTGACCACCAGGTAGCGCAGAAGTCCCATCTCGCTCGCCGGGTTGTAGACCTGGACCTTACCCTTTTTGATCCCATCCTTGACGGCGGCGACGATGCGGTTGATGAGCGGGTGATGGAGCGGGCAATCGGCCAGGTCGAGGACGTCGTGGCTGTTCCGGCGGTAGATGCCGATGACCGGGGTTGCGGCCTTGCCTCCCACGACCAGCTTGGCCGAGTTTCGGTAGGCAAGCTGTGACGGCGAGGGGAGTATCTCCCTGATCGGCATCTGGGCCAGCTCTCCATGGCGCCGGAGTTGGTTGGCAACGATCTTCTGTTTCCAGGCCAGTTGTGCCGGATACGTCTGATGAAGTAACGAGCAGGCGTCGCATGCCGGCCAATGTTTACACGGTATCTGGTTGATCCGGTCCGGTGACGGGGCAAGAATCTTGGTGGCATGGCCAGTCACTGTCCGCATGCCGGCATGATCTATGCGAGCCAGGAGACGTTCTCCCGGCAAACCTCCCAATATCCTGATGCGACGGTCTCTACAGACCCCGATGCCGTATCCTTCATCGTCAAGTGAGGATAGAGCTATCTCGACGATCTCCCCTTTGCGTACTTCCGGTTTTTCCTGGGTATTCCCGCGCGGTTTCGCTTTCATGCCCTAAACCTTCGTGCATGACGCGGGAAAAGTCAATCGAATCTTGTTGAGTAAGCTGGTTACATTCTGTGCAGGAGATGTTGTATGTTATGTACACAATCATGTGTGTGCAAATGTAATGAGCAGTTGCAACCCATTGAAAGGTTTGGAGTGGTTATTGTTTGGGCATGTTGTTGTCGGGTGGTGCATGTTTTGCAGGCATGTGGCCTGCCAAATAGGCATACGCCAACTGCCTGGTTATTTAATGAGCAGACAGGGGCTACAATTAAACAGGAGGAGATATATCGTGACACCACTCATGGACGAAAAGATCGAGGCAATCTATCAGGAAGTGCTCCGTCGCAATCCGGGCGAGGTGGAGTTTCATCAGGCGGTAAGGGAGGTAATCGAGTCGCTCGGGATGGTGCTGGTAAAACATCCCGAATACGCTGACCGTAAGATCATTCAGCGGATCTGCGAGCCGGAGCGCCAGATCATTTTCCGGGTGCCCTGGCAGGCCGATAACGGTGAAGTGTATATCAACCGGGGATTCAGAGTTGAGTTCAACAGCGCCCTCGGGCCTTACAAGGGGGGGCTGCGTTTTCACCCCTCGGTGTATCTGGGGATCATAAAGTTTCTCGGTTTCGAGCAGATCTTCAAGAACTCCCTCACCGGCATGCCGATCGGCGGCGGCAAGGGTGGGTCTGACTTCGATCCGAAAGGCAAGTCCGACGACGAGATCATGCGCTTCTGCCAGAGCTTCATGACCGAGCTCTACCGTCACCTGGGCGAGTACACCGACGTGCCGGCCGGGGATATCGGGGTCGGCGGCCGCGAGATCGGCTACATGTTCGGTCAGTACAAGCGGATCACCAACCGTTACGAGGCCGGCGTCCTGACGGGTAAGGGGCTGCACTACGGCGGTTCGCTGGTGCGGACCGAGGCGACCGGTTACGGCGCCACCTTCTTCGTGCATGAAATGCTGAAGGCCCGCAAGGACTCCTTTGAAGGAAAAACCTGCCTGGTGTCCGGCTCCGGAAACGTGGCGATCTACACCATCGAAAAGATCCACCAACTGGGTGGCAAGTGCGTGGCCTGCTCAGACTCCAATGGGGTCATCTTCCACGAGAAAGGGCTCGATCTGGAACTGATCAAGCAGCTGAAAGAGGTCGAGCGGCGGCGGATACAGGATTACGTGCAATTCCACAAGGATGCGAAATATATCCCGAACGGCAACATCTGGGAGATCCCCTGCCAGGTGGCCATGCCTTCCGCCACCCAGAACGAGATCAACGGCAAGGACGCCGCTACCCTGGTGAAGAACGGCTGCATCGCGGTCGGCGAAGGGGCCAACATGCCGACGACGCCGGAAGGGGTCAAGGTGTTCCTCGACGCCAAGATTGCCTACGGTCCGGGCAAGGCTGCCAATGCCGGCGGTGTTGCCACCTCGGCCCTGGAAATGCAGCAGAACGCCAGTCGGGACGCCTGGTCGTTCGAGTTTACCGAGAAAAAGCTGGAAGAGATCATGGTCGGTATCCACAAGAACTGCTACGAGACTGCCGAAGAGTATGGCGCACCCGGTAACTACGTGCTGGGCGCCAATATCGCCGGTTTCATCAAGGTGGCGGATGCCATGGTGGCCATGGGACTCGTCTGATTACCGGTTTCACCGTATATCACTGATGAAAACAGCCCGGCTTCGGCCGGGCTGTTTTGTTTCCATAACCTTGACTTTGCCCTGCCAATCCGGCTACTATGCGCGCTTATGAAAAAGACAACCCGCCAAATCAGGATCGGTTCGGTGCCCGTCGGCGGCGGGGCGCCCTGTTCGGTCCAGTCCATGTGCAACACCGACACCCGCGACGTTAGCGCCACCCTGGCCCAGATCCGTCGGCTGGCCGCTGCCGGCTGCGAGATCGTCCGCTGCGCCGTACCGGATCAGGCGGCAGCCGAGGCCCTTGCTGCCGTCAAGGGGAATAGTCCCATTCCGGTCATTGCCGACATTCACTTCGATTACAGGCTGGCCCTGACCGTACTCAAGGGGGGGATCGACGGCCTTCGTCTCAACCCCGGCAATATCGGCGAGCGCTGGAAGGTGGAAGAGGTGGTCACCGCGGCCCGGGAACGGCTGGTGCCGATCCGGATCGGCGTCAATGCCGGCTCGCTGGAAAAGGAGCTCCTGGAACGGTATGGCCACCCGACGGCCGAGGCCATGGTGGAGTCGGCCATGGGGCATGTCCGAATCCTCGAGGAGTTGGGATACGACCAGATCAAGATCTCCCTCAAGGCCTCCGATGTCGTCAAGACCGTTGAGGCGTACCGGCTGCTTGCCGCCAGGGTGGATTACCCGCTCCACATCGGCATCACCGAGGCGGGAACGACCTTTTCCGGCACCATCAAGTCCTCCGTCGGTCTCGGCATCCTCCTGGCCGACGGGATCGGCGATACCCTCCGGGTGTCCCTGACCGGCGACCCCGAAGACGAGGTGCGGGTCGGGTTCGAGATCCTGAAGTCCCTGGGACTTCGGCGTCGGGGAATAAACTTTGTCTCCTGCCCCACCTGCGGGCGGTGCCAGATCGATCTGATCCGGGTCGCGGAAGAGGTCGAGAAGCGGCTGCAAAACCTCGAGGCGACGTTCACCGTTGCGGTCATGGGGTGTGTGGTGAACGGTCCCGGTGAGGCCAGGGAGGCGGATTTCGGCATTGCCGGCGGTCGCGGCGAGGGGCTGTTGTTCCGCCACGGCGAGATCGTCCGCAAGGTGCCCGAGGCCGAGATGGCCGATGCCCTGGTCGAAGAGGTCCTCAAGGCAGCAGCGTCAGAAGGCAGTCCAAGCCCTGAGCCCTGAGCCCCGAGCGAACTGATGGCAGTTCCAAACCCCGAACCCCGAACCAATAAATATAGAGGTTTTTCCATGCGATACAGTCAATACTTCATCCCGACCGTCAAGGAAACCCCGGCCGATGCCGAGGTCATTTCCCACCAACTGATGCTCAGGGCCGGCATGGTCCGGAAGCTGGCAGCCGGTATTTACAACTATCTTCCCCTTGGACTTCGTTCCATCCGCAAGGTGGAACAGATCGTCCGGGAGGAGATGAACCGGGCCGGTGCCATCGAGCTGCTGATGCCGTCGGTCCAGCCGGCCGAGCTCTGGCAGGAATCGGGACGGTGGGCATTCTACGGCAAGGAGCTGCTCCGCTTCAGGGATCGTAAGGATGGCGAGTTCTGTCTCGGACCGACCCACGAGGAGGTGGTGACCGACCTGGTGCGCCGCGAAGTCAAGAGCTACCGCCAGCTTCCTCTCAATCTCTATCAGATCCAGACCAAGTTCCGGGATGAGATCCGGCCGCGTTTCGGCCTGATGCGGGGACGGGAATTCATCATGAAGGATGCCTATTCGTTCGATGTGGACGAGCAGGCGGCCGATCTGTCGTACGATAAAATGTACCAGGCCTACCGGCGGATTTTCTCCCGCTGCGGCCTGAACTACCGTGCCGTGGAAGCGGATACCGGCTCCATCGGCGGTTCCTACTCCCACGAATTCATGGTGCTGGCTGATTCCGGCGAGGATGCCATTGTCTCCTGCAGCGCCTGCGAGTATGCGGCCAACGTGGAGAAGGCGGAAGCGCGCCTTGCTGCCGCACCGGCCGGGACCGGGTTGCAGCCGCTTGAGAAGGTGGCAACGCCGAACATGAAGACCATTGCCGATGTGGCCGGCTTCCTCGGCCTGCCCGAGCAGGAGACCATCAAGACCCTGGTATACACGGACGGCGAAGGGCAGGCGGCCATGGCCCTGGTCAGGGGGGATCATGAACTGAATGAGATCAAGCTGAAGAATGCCCTTGGCTGGATCGAGATCCAGATGGCGAGCGAGGAGGAGATCCTGCGCATTACCGGCTCGCCGGTCGGCTTCCTCGGGCCGATCGGGCTGAAGGCGCAGGTGCCGGTGCTGGCCGATCTGACCATCGAGGGGATGGTGAATAGCGTCATCGGCGCCAACGAAAAGGACCTGCACTTTACCGGCGCCAATCCGGGCCGCGATTTCAGCGTGACCCGCTATGCCGATATCCGCACCGTTACGGCCGGCGACCAGTGCCCCCGCTGTGCGGACGGTCTGCTGGAGGTTTGGCGCGGGATCGAGGTGGGGCACGTCTTCAAGCTCGGGGTCAAGTATTCCAAGGCGCTGAGCGCCACCTATCTCGATGCGGACGGCAAGGAGCAGGTGATCTTCATGGGGTGCTACGGCATCGGCATCGGCCGGACCGTTGCTGCCTGTATCGAGCAGAATCACGACGCGAACGGCATCATTTTCCCGATCCCCATTGCGCCGTTCCACTGCATCGTCACCTCGGTAAATCCCAAGGAGGATACGGTCAGGAGTGCTGCCGAGGATATCTACGAACAGCTCCTCACAGCCGGGGTCGAAGTCCTGCTGGACGACCGGGACGAGCGGCCCGGCGTCAAGTTCAAGGATGCCGATCTGGTGGGCATTCCGCTGCGGATTGTGGTGGGGAGCAAGAATCTGGTGGACGGCAAGGTTGAGCTGAAAGAACGGCGGAGCGGCACTGTCGAACTCCTTTCCATCGAGGATGCGGTGGCAAAGGTACGGACTGCCGTTGCTGCGGCATTGCATCCTTAGCGAGGTTGTCTGTGACCAGAGAAGAAGCCAGAGAAAAGATCATCTTCGCCCTTGACGTCAATGAGTTCAGCGACGTTGAACGCTGGGCCTCTCTTATTGCCGACCGGGTCGGGATGTTCAAGGTCGGCAAGCAGCTTTTCACCGCCTGCGGTCCGGCGGCAGTCCGTCTGATCCAGAAGCACGGAGGGGAGGTGTTTCTCGATCTGAAATATCACGACATCCCCAATACCGTCGCCATGGCCTCTTTGGAGGCTGCCCGCATGGGGGTGAAGCTCCTCAACCTCCATGCCCTTGGCGGCTACGAGATGATGGCGAAGACCATGGAAACCCTGGATGCCGAGTTCAGGGGGGGAGAACGGGCCAAGGTTCTGGCGGTGACGATCCTCACGTCGTCGACCGAGGAGACCCTGCGGGGCGTTGGGATCGAGCTGCCGGTACCGGAGATGGTGGTCCGTCTTGCCAAGCTGGCCAAAAAGGCCGGTATTGACGGCGTGGTTGCTTCTCCCCAGGAGGTTACGCTCATCCGTGAGGCGTGTGGGCCGGAGTTCCTGATCGTTACCCCCGGCGTCAGGCCGGCCTTTGCCGCGGCGGACGATCAAAAACGGATCATGACACCGGTTGAGGCGGTCAGGGCCGGGGCCGACTACCTGGTGATCGGTCGCCCCATCAGTGCCGCCCCTGATCCGGCAGTAGCGGCTGAGGCGATTCTGACCGAGATCGCAGACGGTATGGAGAGGTAGGCAAAAGAGATGGGTGAAGGACGCAAGGACGAGATCGTTTACGGGATCAACCCGGTGAGGGAGGCCCTTCGCAGCAAACGAAGGGCCTTTGAACTTTTCGTTGCCGAGCAAGCCGGGGAGCAGCGTCTGGCCCGGATTGTCGCCCTGGCTGAGGAGGCCGGCGTATCGGTACGGCGCCGCCAACGGCAGGACTTGACCCGTCTCTGCGGTTCCGATCACCACCAGGGGGTAGTGCTGCGTACCGAGGCCTTCCAGTATGCTGCCTTCGAGGAGATTCTGGCCACCTGCCGGGAGCATGCCGGTAACGCGGGGCTAATCCTGCTGCTCGATGGCATTCAGGACCCCCACAACCTGGGGGCACTGGTAAGGACAGCTGCTTGTGCGGGAGCGCAGGGGGTCATCATTCCCCGGGACCGGGCCGTGGGGGTGACGCCTGCTGCCGAAAAGGCGGCTGCCGGGGCCACCGCAACCGTACCAATAGCCCAGGTGACCAATGTCGTCCACGCCATCGAGGATCTGAAAGAAGCCGGATTCTGGGTTTTCGGCGCGGCGGCGACGGCAGAGTCGTCGCTGTACGATCAGGATCTGACCGGCAACGTTGTTCTGGTCGTCGGCAGCGAAGGGGAGGGGATCAGGCCGCTGGTTCAGCAGCATTGTGATGTTCTGTACGCCATTCCGCTTCTGGGTGGTGTCGCTTCGCTGAATGCCTCGGTGGCCGGTGGTATCAGTATGTTCGAGGCTGTCCGCCAGCGGGTGTCTGCTGCCCGCAAGTGACACCCTCAGTCCCGCATGACTGCGGGGCTCCGCCCATTGTCCCTACGCTTCTCCTTGCCCGCTCCCCGTTTCACTGAAGACCGCTTTCAACCCTTTTTCCAGTGTCGGATAGCGGAGTGTTACGTCCAGTCGTTCCAGCATCTTCCTGTTGTCCATGCGGCGTGACTCGGTCATATAGGAAAACATGAGCGGAGTCATGACCGACCTCGCCTCTGCCAGCGATACCTGCGGCGCACGCCGAACCCCCAGCATATCGGCAATGGCGTTGAAGTATGCCGTCATGGTGCTCGCTTCGCCATCGCTCACATTGAAGATCTCGCCATGTTCTCCCCTGAGAAGGGCCGCAAGGCAGACCGTTGCCAGGTCATCGGCATGGATTCTGTTGGTGAGAGGAGCTTCCTGTTCGTTGAGAAGGGGGTGGCAGCCCAGGATCTTGTCCATGGGGATGCGGCCGGGACCATAGATACCGGTGACCCGAAGGATGACGATCGCCACACCATGCTCGGCGCCCCAGCGCAGGAAGGCCTGCTCGGCTGCAAGGCGTCTTTTCGCCCTGGCCGTCTGCGGGTTGGGTGCGGTCTCTTCGGTGACCAGTGTCTCTCCGCAGTCGCCATAGACGCCACTGGTGCTGAGGTAGACCAGTTTTGACGGTTTTGCAGCTGCAGACAGAGCGGCACAGAAGTTTTCCGCCCGTGGATCGCTGATGCCACCCCCGGGAGGGGGGACGCAATAGAGCGCCAGGGAGCCTGACAGGTCGAGTCCGCGCAGGGAGTCGGGTTCGTCCAGATTGCCCAGCACCACATGGATACCCTCATGGGTCAGGCGTTCGGCATGGTCTGCCGAGCGAACCAGTCCGGTAGGTTCAATACCCTGCTGTAGTGCCATCCTTATTGTTCTCAGGCCGATATCGCCGCAGCCGATCACGAACAGTTTCAGCATGTTCTTCCTCCGCACATGGTCATCTGATGCAGATGATTCTTACCCCACCCGAAAATATTTGTCCATTATCGAATGCAAAAGGCCCGGTGAAGGATCACCGGGCCTTTTGGCCAATGGATATGAAACGTTAAGGATCAGATCTTCTTGCCGCTGTTCTTTTCGATCCCTTCCAATACCTGGGCAAACGGTGAAGGTTTCTTCGCACCCTTCGAAACAGGCTGAGTCGCTTTTTTAGCGTACTCCTCACAAATCGCCCGGATGAATTGACGTTCTTCGAACGTAACCTCTTCGCTTCGATTGAATCCTGAAAAATATGCACCCATACTGCACCTCCATATGGGCAATTTATCGGCGGCCAAAGCACAAACTGAAGAATAAAATCTCTTGTGGAATAGGAAAAATTTGAACAGCGGCTAAAGTGCGCGAAGACATTACCGATACAAATAAAAACTTCTTAGTCGAAGAGGTAACGGTCCCCAGGCATGGCCATACCATTACACTTGCTCATAATCGAAGATTGTGAAGATGATGCCGAACTGCTGTTGCGGGAATTGCGCCGTGGCGGTTACGACGTCGCCTTTTTGCGTGTCGACACTGCGTCAGACATGGAGCACGCTCTTCGCTCAACATCATGGGACCTGCTGATCGCGGACTATATGATGCCGCAATTCAGTGCGCCACGGGCACTGGAGTTGGTGAAATCCTTTGACATCGATCTTCCGTTTATCATCGTTTCAGGCAAGGTTGGTGAGGATATTGCGGTTGACTCGCTCAAGGCTGGTGCCCACGACTTTATCGTCAAAGGGAATCTTACGCGGCTGATTCCGGCGATCGAGCGGGAACTGCGGGAAGCGGTCGTCCGCCGGGAACGAAAGCTGGCCGATATCGCCCTGAAAAAACTTTCCAGCGCCGTGGAGCAGACTGCCGACACGGTCATGATAACCAATCAGGACGGCATAATCGAGTACGTAAACTCGGCATTTGAAGATCTCGCCGGATACAGCGCGTTCGAGGCGTTGGGCAAAACACCCTCCTTTCTCAGGTCAGGGGCTCACGACGAGGCATTTTACTCCTCCCTTTGGGGGACCATTCTTTCCGGGAAGGTGTTCAGGAACGAATTCATCAACAAGAAGAAGAATGGCGAGCTGTACTATCAGGAAGAGATCATTACGCCGGTTCGGGACAGTAAGGGAGTAATTTCACACTTTGTCTCCACCGGCAGGGATGTCACGCAAAGAAAGCGGCAGGAAGAAAAGATTACCCGGCAGCTCCAGCGACTGGCGACGTTGCGGAGCATCGACCAGGCCATTACTGCCAACCTCGATCTTTCGGTTACCCTGGACACTATCCTTGTTCAGGTTTCCGAGCAGCTTCATACCGACGGTTCTGCCATTTTGCTCAGAGATCAGCAGACCGACAACTTTACCGTGACCGCATGCGTCGGTACTCACAATGTGCGGTTATGCTCGGAGGGATGTCCGGGTGAGATTGTTTCCCGGCAGGCCGTTGCCCGACGGGAAACGGTAGTGGTTCTGGATCTGGGGGAGATGGACTCGGTCTGTCAGGGAGACTTCAAGAGCTGTTATGCCGTTCCCCTGATAGTCAAAGGGACCGTTACCGGCGTACTCATCGTGTTCAGCAGGTCTGCACTGCCTCATGACGAGGAATGGCTCGAGTTCCTAGAAACCCTTGCCGGACAAGCTGCAATAGCAATAGACAACTCCTCCATGTTTCACAACCTGGAGCGCTCCAATGCCGAGCTGAGCCTTGCCTACGATACAACCCTGGAAGGATGGTCAAAAGCCCTCGATCTTCGGGACCAGGAGACGGAAGGGCATGCCCAGCGCGTTACGGACCTGACTGTGCGGTTGGCAAAATGCCTTGCAGTGGACGATGATGAGTTGGTACATATCCGTCGTGGAGCCCTTTTGCATGACATCGGCAAGATGGGTATACCGGACAGCATTCTCCGCAAGCCCGGGCCTCTCGATATGGCGGAATGGGAGATCATGCGGAAACATCCCGCCTATGCATATAACCTCTTGTCTTCCATATCGTATCTGGAGCATGCCCTCGATATCCCCTTCTGCCATCATGAGAAATGGGATGGTTCCGGTTATCCCCGCGGGTTACGAGGTGACGAAATTCCGCTGGCAGCCAGGATATTCGCCGTGGTGGATGTCTGGGATGCTCTCCGCTCCGATCGGCCGTACCGCAAGGGCTGGCCGATCGACAAGGTCCGGGAATATCTCTCGGCAGAGAGTGGTGTTCAGTTTGATCCGCGAATCGTAGATGCCTTCCTCCTGATGGTGAGGGAAGATGGTGGCAACTGACGCACCCCTTGCACCATCCCCCCAATTCTGTCACAGACTCCCTCGTTCCACACTGGCTATAACCTGCTCTTCATGGTATGATGCGCCCCAGTCGATCAATTGATCAAGGGGGATAGCATGTTCCGACTGAAGATACTTACCTCGTTTGCCGCTGCCCATTGCCTCATAAATTATCAAGGGGACTGCGAGAACCTGCACGGGCATAACTGGCGTGTCGAAGTGACGGTCCGTGCCGGTGAACTCGATGACGCCGGGCTCGGTATTGACTTCAAGATCCTCAAGGCGGAAACCAACCAGCTCCTGAAGACGCTTGATCATAAATATCTCAATGAACTGCCCCCCTTCAGCGGGCTTTCACCGTCGTCGGAAAATATCGCACGTTTTCTCTACCGGGAGCTCTCGAACAAGCTGAACACAGATAACATCAGGGTGGAAACTATCACGGTCTGGGAGTCCGACTTTGCCTGCGCAAGTTACAGCGAGGAATAGCACGGTCACTCTTCCTGTCGTGGAGCTCTTTTCCTCTATTCAGGGGGAAGGGATGCTGGTCGGTCTGCGCCAGGTTTTTCTCCGGTTATGGGGCTGCAACATTGCCTGCGACTATTGCGACACCTGCCACGAGGAGCTTCCGGAGCGTTGCCTGTTGGAAAACAGTCCGGGACGTCGTGATTTCGTAGAAGTTGCCAATCCCGTTCCCTTCGAGCGCATTCTGACGCAGTTGGAGCGCTGGAACCGGGGGTGGCCAGACATCCACCATTCCCTGAGTCTTACCGGTGGTGAGCCGCTCATGCATCCGGAGACTCTCCGGGCAATCCTTCCCGATCTCGTCACCTGTTTGCCTGTGTATCTGGAGACCAACGGTCTATTGCCTCAAGCCCTGGAGCTGGTAATTGACAATGTCTCCATGATCGGCATGGACATCAAGCTTCCCTCTGCCACCGGCTGCGAAATCCGGTGGGAAACTCATCTCGATTTTTTGCGGATTGGCAGTCACAAGGATATCTTTGTCAAGGTGGTGGTCACCGACACTACGGAAGAGTGGGAACTGCAGCGGGCCTGCACCATTGTTGCCCAGGTTCGGAAGGATATTCCCTTTATCATTCAGCCGGTTACCAGTCGTGGAGGCATTGTTGCCGTCCCCCCGCTGAAACTGCTGGAGTTTCAGGAGGTGGCCTCACAGACCCTTTCCGGTGTGCGGGTTATCCCTCAAACGCATAGATTCATGGGGCAGTTGTAGCTGTTTGGATCTCGTTACGTTGTAACGCAAAATGGCCGATCTTCTGATCGGCCATTTTGCGTTTGTAAGGTCTTACTTTCCGAAAGTGACCAGCAGTCCGTTTTGGGTCTTTTCGATACGGTGGGCCGGGGTAGGAGATTGGCCTGAGTCGAAAACGAAACGCACCTTGTCCGGATAGATGCCGACCCTGACCTTGTTGATACCGAAACGGTTGCAGGGAATCTCTGTTTTCTGGAAAGCCCCTTTGTTCCCAGGAAGGTCGATGACAAGGCGGTTCGGTCCGGTCAGACGGAAAACGCGCGGATTTTTTACCGGCGTTTGACTGTTGATATGAACGCCTGTTGCGGTGATGGTTACCGGGGACGATCCTTTTGGTTCCCCTGCACTTGGAACCACCGGTTTGAGTTCCGCTTTCGGGGAGAGGATGGTTTGGGCAATCATTTTCGTAGCCTTGTCGTCATCCTTTGAGGACTTCACCGGTAGTGCCGGTGTCGGTACCGCTACCGGTGCCGGCACTGCCGGCGCCGGTGTGGCAACGGTAGCGGTTGGTGTCGCCGCAGAACTTTTAGGTGCTGTTGCCGACTCGGCCGTCAGTTCGTCCAGGTCATCCCCTGTTGCCGTCTTTGTCGGTGTGCCTGCTGCCAGCTTTTCAGGCTGTTTCTCAGTCTGGTCGAGATCCTGCTTCTGATCGATCCCTGCCGTAGATTCCGGCGCAACGGTCATCTTTTTTACCAGGGTCACCAAGAGGCGTCCTTTGTCTTCGGGGGCCGAACGTACGGAAAAATAGGCGTCATGGGCCAGGGAGATCGTTACCCTGGTCAGGGGAATGGATGCCGTTTCCTGACGATCGAGGGTGATTCCGGTAATGAGAGGCGAGTCGACCTGTATCTGGCGGGCGACCGGTGAAGGATCGGCCAGGGCGATGTCGATGACCGCCCTGGGAGGAGCGGGGATCGTGTAGTAGGTGTACGTGACCGGTGCATCCGCAACGATTTCCACCTGGGATGACATGGTGCCTTCGGTTATCTGTACCTTGGCGATCTTCGGGACAGCTGCCTTGGCGGAGGTCAGTGCACCGAGAAGCAGGAAGCTGGTTATCAGTGTGGTGCGGATCTTGTCAATGGACATCGGTTCTGTGTTCCCCCTTTGATGGAGAGTGGGATGCATGTCTATCTGCGTGTTGTAGAGATCATGAAGACTAACAAAGATTCATTTACCTGTAAACCGGGCGCAATTCATTATTCTTGCAAAATACCCGGTGATGGATAATACTGCGTCACCCTTCCTTTCAGGGGAATGTTTTCCTTGACAATCGGACTGTCATGACTATACTGCAAAACTTTGACATGGAGCCATAAACGGTCGTGAAAGTTCGTGTTGCTGACATAAAGGAAGAGGGGCGGGATCTTGCTGCGGATGAGGCTGTCGCAGGGTATCAGGATCTGCAGGCCCTGCAGGATGGTGGAGAAGCCGAATTTCTGACCCCCCTGTCGATTCGCCTGCATGTTGTCAGGGAGTTCGACCATATCCGGGTCAAAGGCGCGGTACAGACTGTTGTAAGGCTTAACTGCTCTCGCTGTCTCTCGGATTTTACCCGTGATATCGTGTCAGGTTTCACCATTTTTTATTCCCCGGCCGGGGACATTCCCATGGATGAGGAAGTTGAACTGGCTGAGGAGGATCTCGTATCGGTCACCTATGTCGGTGATGAGATCGATTTCACCCATGAGATCGCCGAGCAGGTAATCATGGAACTCCCCTATAAGCCGCTTTGCCAGGCCGAATGTCGGGGGCTCTGCGCTACCTGCGGTGCGGATCTGAATACCAACCCCTGCACCTGCCCTCCGGCGGGCGCCGGTTTTGCCTTCAGCGCTTTGAAAAATCTTACTGTAGCACGTAAAGGAGAATAGCCATGGCAGTACCCAAGAAGAAAACCTCCAAGTCCCGTAAAAATCTCCGCAGAGCCCATGACTTCCTCACACCGTCGGCGTCATCCGTGTGCCCTCAGTGCAAAACGACCAAGCTTCCCCACCGGGCATGTCCGTCATGCGGCACCTACAAGGGGAAGGAAGTCATCAAGACTGACGTACTATAAGCTCTATTCCCCGTGTTGTCCGTAACGTCGCCAGATTCTATGAGAATTGCCGTTGATGCCATGGGGGGCGACAACGCCCCTGCAGTAGAGGTCGCGGGGGCTGTGGCGGCTGCCAGCGAGTTCGCCATCCCCATCATGCTCGTAGGGGATACGGAATCTTTGCGTGCAGAGCTTGCCAAGCATCCGGTTACGGGGTTGGATATCACCATACATCACGCCAGTGAAGTGGTGGGGATGCACGACTCCGCTTCCGATGCCATTCGGAAGAAAAAGGACTCATCCATTCGCGTCGCCTTTGAGCAGGTGAAGCAGGGGAACGCCGATGCGGTCGTGAGTGCCGGCAATTCCGGTGCAACCATGGCCGCAGGGATGTTTGTCCTGAAACGCCTGAAAGGGATTGACCGGCCGGCAATTGCCCAGGTATTTCCCACCCTGCATGGCCATACCGTTGTTCTCGACGTGGGGGGCAACGTAGACTGCAAACCGTTGCATCTGGTGCAGTTCGCCATCATGGGCGAGGTATATGCCCGTCATGTCCTCGGGATCAGCCGTCCCAGGGTCGGTCTTCTTTCCAACGGCGAAGAGGAGAGCAAGGGAACCGAACTGACCAGGGAAACCAATGCCCTGTTGAAGAATATCGCCTTTGACTACTCAGGGTATGTGGAAGGGCGTGACATCTTTGCCGGCACGGTAGAGGTCGTGGTGTGCGACGGCTTTGTCGGCAACATCGTGCTGAAACTCTCGGAAGGACTTGCCGAAGCGGTTGGCACCATGCTGAAGGAAGAGATCAAGGCGAGCTTTCTGTCAAAGATAGGGTATCTTCTTTCCCGATCCGCCTTCATGCGGTTCCGCAAGAAGGTTGACTATGCGGAATACGGCGGGGCGCCGCTCTTGGGGATCGATGGTGTCGGCATGATCTGTCACGGTGGTTCGAACATCAAGGCGATAAAGAACGCGATCCGTTTTGCCCATGAGTACTGCAGCAAAGGGGTTAACGAGCGGATGGCGGAAAAACTTCGGGAAAACCTGACCGGCTCCGGGCAGCAGCGGGAAACCGGAACGGAAATGGCGGCAAGCTAGGAAAGGTTTCCATCCGGAAGCTGCGGATGAGAACCTTCGGTTTCCGATTCGGAGGTCGCGAATGGAAACAAGAAAGGTTTCGTCATGCTCTGGGCAACGATCACGGGTACCGGTTCGGCGGTCCCGGATAAGGTTCTGACCAACTTCGATCTTGAGAAAATTGTTGATACCAGCGACGAGTGGATCATCAGTCGTACCGGTATCAGGGAACGTCGCGTTGCCGCAGAGGGGGAATATACCTCCACCTTCGCTGTTCGTGCAGCGGAGCGGGCTCTGGCCATGGCCGGCGTTTCGCCGAAAGAGATTGATCTGATCATTGTGGGCACGGTCACCCCGGATTATCCCTTTCCTTCAACCGCCTGCGTAGTACAGAGCATTTTGGGAGCCGACCGGGCAGCTGCGTTCGATCTTTCGGCAGCATGTTCCGGATTCGTGTACGGTCTCTCCGTTGCCGAAAAATTCATTCGTACCGGTGCGGCCAAAAAGGCGCTGGTGATCGGTGCCGAGGTGCTGACCCGGATTCTTGACTGGACCGACCGCAATACCTGTGTGCTGTTCGGAGATGGCGCCGGCGCCGTCGTGGTTGAGGCAGGCGCGAACGGTGCCGGCATCATGAACTCCTACATGCGCAGCGATGGCAGTTATGGCGAACTCCTGTACCAGCCGGCGCCGGGGAGCCGTAACCCCGCTACGCACCAGGTGATTGACGAGCGGAAGGTTTTCATTACCATGCAGGGGAACGACGTTTTTAAGCTGGCAGTCCGTGCCATGGAGGAATCGGCCGTTCGCTCCCTGGAGCTGAACGGCTTGAAGCCGGAGGATGTTACGCTCTTTATTCCCCATCAGGCCAACAAGCGGATCATCGATGCCACTGCCAAGCGTCTTGCATTCCCTGAGGACAAGGTATACGTCAATGTTGATCGGTTCGGGAACACGTCGTCCGCTTCCATACCGATTGCCCTGGACGAGGCGAACCGTGCCGGAAAGCTGAGAAGAGGGGATCTTCTCCTTTTGGATGCCTTCGGCGGCGGGCTCACCTGGGGGGCTGTGCCGGTCCGCTGGCAGATCGATACGCCTCTAACCCCCTGATCCCCACTCTACGAACGAAGGAGTAGCTTACCATGGCCAAACGTGCCCTGATATTTCCCGGGCAGGGATCCCAGTATGCCGGTATGGGGAAGGAACTGGCGGAAAATTTTGCCGTTGCCCGCGATACCTTTGCCGAGGCCGACGAAGCGCTTGGCTTCTCCCTCTCAACGCTCTGTTTCGAAGGACCGGAAGAAGAGCTGAAACTGACCACCAACACCCAGCCGGCCATTCTGACGGCAAGCATTGCCGTCCTGCGGGTTGTTCAGGCGGAAACCGGACTCAGTGGCGATTATCTGGCCGGCCACTCCCTCGGCGAATACTCGGCTCTGGTTGCCGCCGGTGCCATGGCCTTTGGCGATGCAGTCCGCACGGTACGGGCACGGGGCGCCTTCATGCAGGAGGCTGTTCCGGTTGGCGTGGGTGCCATGGCGGCCATGCTCAGCATCGAGCCGGCAGTGCTGGCAGAGATCTGTGCAGAGGCGGCCCAGGGCGAAGTGGTGAGTCCGGCCAATTTCAATTCACCCGGGCAGATCGTCATTGCCGGGCATGCCACGGCAGTGAACCGGGCCATCGAGATCGCCAAGGGACGTGGGTACAGGAAAGCGATGCTCCTGCCGGTCAGTGCGCCGTTCCATTCGCCGCTCATGGTGCCGGCCGGCGAACGTCTTGCCGGCGTTCTGGCCGGGGTGGCGGTCGCCGACATGTCGGCTCCGGTGATCTCCAACGTGGAGGCCAAACCGAACAGCGACAAGGGGCGGATAAAGGAGCTTTTGGTACGTCAGGTCAGTGCGCCGGTATTGTGGGATGCTTCCGTGCAGGAGATGGTGGCGCTCGGCGTCACCAGTGTCGTGGAGATCGGACCCGGCAAGGTGCTCAGCGGACTGGTGAAACGGATTACCAAGGATGTTGCCACGGCCAACGTGGAAGATGTTGCCGGACTGAAGGTACTGCAGGGGGGGTAAGCGATGCTGGTACAGGGAAAAGTTGCGTTGGTGACCGGTGCGTCGCGCGGCATCGGCAGGGCCGTGGCTCTGAGGCTGGCGGCCGAAGGGGCGTCGGTGGTGGTCACCGCAACCTCGCAGGAAGCTGCCCAGAAAACGGCTGACGAGATAATCGCTGCCGGCGGCAAGGCACTGGCGGTCAAGGTCGACGTGACAGCAGCCGACGAGGTCGCGGCACTCATGGCCCGGACCGTGGAGACGTTCGGTCGCCTGGATGTCCTGGTCAACAATGCCGGCATAACCCGCGACGGTCTGTTGATGCGGATGAAGGAGAGCGACTGGCAGGCGGTGATCGATACCAACCTGCGAGGAACCTTTCTCTGCACCCGCGAGGCGTCCAAGATCATGACCAAGGCACGGTTTGGCAGGATCATCAACATCAGTTCCGTGGTGGGACTCATGGGGAACGCCGGCCAGGCGAATTACTGCGCGAGCAAGGCCGGTATCGACGGCCTGACCAGGGCAGTTGCCAAGGAACTGGCCCGGCGTAACGTTACGGTCAATTCCGTGGCGCCTGGTTTCATCGAAACCGACATGACCGAGGCGTTGCCGGAAAAGACCCGTGAAGGGCTGCAGCAACAGATTCCCCTGGAACGCCTGGGAACTGTTGATGACGTTGCCAATGCCGTGCTGTTCTTTGCCTCCGATCTGTCCGGATACATTACCGGCGAAGTGCTGTCGGTCAATGGCGGCATGTACATGTAGTTTCCGTTCGGAAAGGGTTCTTTTCCGCCCTGGCGGTGTCAATCTGCGGCCTTGCTTGTGCGGCGTACAGTCGTACGCCTCCGCGCAATCCCTTGACTTCCTTGCCAGGACGAAAAATCCCTCCTTTCCGAATCGGAAACAAGATTAGAAAAATATCTATTGCAAAATACCCGTTTCATGCTATGTAGCATGGGGCGAGACAACCGCTTGAAACCTGTCACGGGTTACTACAACAAACAATGGAGGTGCGCAGCATGTCAGCATCAATAGAAAAACGGATCAAGGAAATCGTTGCCGAGCAACTCGGCGTTGACGAGGCTCAGGTTAGCAACGAATCATCGTTCATGGACGACCTCGGTGCAGATTCCCTCGACACGGTGGAACTGGTCATGGCCCTGGAAGAAGAATTCGACATCGAGATCTCCGACGAGAACGCCGAGAAGATTCAGACCGTTCAGGACGCCATCGACTATATCACCGAGCATACCTAGGCTGAAAAGGGGAAGGAGATCTTCCCCTTTTTTTTAGGGTTAATACGGATACGCTGTGAGAGGAGAGCATTAGATGAGAAGAGTCGTCGTGACCGGCGTTGGCGTTGTGTCGCCGCTGGGGACCGGCAATAAGGCGAACTGGGATGCCCTGGTGAATGGGCGTTCGGGAATCGGTCCGATCACCCGCTTTGATGCAAGTGATCTGCCGGTGCGGATTGCCGGTGAGGTCAAGGATTTCAATCCAGAGGCGTTTATTGACAAGAAAGAGATCAAGAAGATGGATCTCTTTATCCAGTACTCCCTCGCTGCCGCTCACTTTGCCATGGAGGATTCCGGGTTGGTGATCGACGAGGCTAACGCCGAACGGGTTGGCGTCCTGGTTGGGGCCGGTCTGGGCGGGTTGCCGACGATCGAGCGTTACCACTCGGCCATGCTCGAAGGTGGCTACCGGAAGATCTCGCCGTTCTTCATTCCCATGCTCATCATCAATCTGGCTCCCGGCCACATCTCCATCAAGTACGGTGCAAAAGGGCCCAACGTTTCTTCGGTTTCCGCCTGCGCCACCGGCACACACTCCATTGGCGATGCCTACCATATGATCAAGCGTGGCGACGCCGATGCCATGATCGCCGGTGGCACAGAGTCGACCGTAACTCCGCTGGGTATCGGCGGCTTTGCCGTGATGAAGGCTCTGTCGGATCGCAATGATGATCCGACGGCCGCTTCGCGCCCGTTTGAGAAGAACCGCGATGGGTTCGTCATGGGCGAAGGTGCCGGCATTGTGGTGCTGGAGGAGTATGAAACGGCCAAGAAGCGCGGGGCACGCATCTATGCCGAAGTGGTCGGCTACGGCCTGACCGGTGACGCCTATCACCTGACTGCTCCGGCTCCGGGGGGAGAGGGGGCTGCCCGCTGCATCAAGATGGCCCTTGCCGGCGCAGGTGTCAACCCTGAGCAGGTTGACTACATCAATGCCCATGGCACTTCGACGCCGTACAACGATCTCTATGAGACCATGGCTATCAAGACTGTGTTCGGAAGCCATGCCGGTAAACTGGCGGTTTCGTCCACCAAGTCCATGACCGGTCACCTCCTCGGTGCTGCCGGCGGGATTGAGGCGGTCTATTCGGTTCTGTCCCTGGAGCATGGGGTGCTTCCTCCCACGATCAACTATCAGGAGCCCGATCCCGAGTGCGATCTGGATTACGTCCCCAATACTGCCCGGGAGAAGCAGATCACCTACGCCATGAGCAACAACTTCGGCTTTGGTGGAACCAACGCAAGCCTCCTGTTCAAGAAGATCTAGGGAGCGAGCGATGATTCTGCTGGGGAACGACCACGGAGGACTTGAGCTCAAGGAGGCCATCAAGGGGCTCCTGACTGAGCGGGGGATTCCTTTCGAAGATTGTGGCACGGATAGCAACGATTCTGTGGATTATCCGGATTTCGGCATCAAGGTGGCCCGCCGGGTTTCCAACAGCGATGGTGATACGGGGATTCTTGTGTGCGGTACCGGCATCGGCATGTCCATTGTTGCCAACAAGTTTCCCCGGGTACGTGCGGCCTTGGCTACCGATCAGTTCATGGCACGTATGGCAAAGGAGCACAACAACGCCAATATTCTCGTCCTTGGCGGCCGGGTGCTGACGCCCGAACTTGCCCGCGAGATGGTTGTTGCCTGGCTGGATGCCGCCTTTGAAGGCGGCCGTCACCAGGGACGTCTCGACAAGATTGCCGCCATCGAACTGGAACTCTGTACCTGTTGAGTACCCTGCCCTTAATCAGGGCAATAAGAGAGTAACAGACGGGACTTTACAGTCCCGTTTGCTTTTTTACCACGCGTATACACAAGGAGAATGACCACCATGTCGATTCTTGAGACCTTTGATCCGGAAGTTGCCAACGCTATCAGGCAGGAAACCGAGCGTCAGGAGTACAACCTGGAGCTGATCGCCTCCGAGAACTTCGTTTCCGAAGCGGTGCTGGAGGCCCAGGGTTCCATCTTTACCAATAAGTATGCCGAGGGGTATCCTGGCAAGCGCTACTACGGTGGCTGCCACAATGCGGACATCGTGGAGAATCTGGCCATCGAGCGGGCAAAGCAGCTGTTCGGTGCCGAGCATGCCAACGTTCAGCCCCACTCCGGTTCGCAGGCCAACATGGCTGTCTACTTTGCCGCCCTGAAGCCCGGCGACACGGTCCTCGGCATGAACCTTTCCCACGGCGGGCATCTGACCCACGGCAGCCCGGTGAACTTTTCCGGTCGGTTCTTTACGATCGTTCCCTACGGCGTTAAACCGGAGACGCAGCGGATCGATTACGAGGAGGTGGAACGGTTGGCCCTGGAACACAAGCCGAAGATGATCGTGGTCGGCGCAAGCGCATATCCCAGGATCATCGATTTCGCAGCGTTCCGGACCATTGCCGACAAGGTCGGGGCTATCGTGATGGTGGATATGGCCCATATTGCCGGCCTGGTCGCTTCTGGACTCCATCCGAACCCGGTTCCGTATGCGGAGTTCGTCACCACCACCACCCACAAGACCCTGCGCGGTCCGCGTGGCGGGATGATCCTCTGCCGTGAGGAGTTTGCCAAGACCCTCAATTCCCAGATTTTTCCCGGCATTCAGGGTGGTCCGCTGGTGCATGCCATCGCCGCCAAGGCGGTGGCCTTCAAAGAGGCCTTGACTCCTGAATTCAAGACCTATCAGGAACAGATCGTGAAGAATGCCGCGGCACTCGCCCAGAGCCTCCAGAGCCGCGGTTTCAAGCTCGTTTCCGGCGGTACCGACAATCATCTCATGCTGCTGGACTTCAGCGGCACCGAACTGACCGGCAAGGTTGCCGAAGAGGCGCTGGACAAGGCAGGGATCACGGTCAACAAGAACACCGTACCATTCGAGACTCGCTCACCGTTCGTCACGTCCGGGATCAGGATCGGTACGCCGGCCGCTACCAGCCATGGCCTGAAGGAAGCGGAGATGGCACTGGTCGCGGATTTCATTGCCGACGCCCTGGCCGATCCGACCAACGATGCAAGGCTTGTCGAGATCAAGGGGAAGGTAAATGCGCTCATGTCCCGGTTTCCCCTCTATGCACATCGCTTGCAATAGCTCACTGTTATATACGGACACTAAAAAGGGCACCCCGATCGGGGTGCCCTTTTTAGTGTCAAAATCTGCTGTGCGTCAACCGCGGCTGGGCTGCTGCGTTGTTTAAACCGTTGTCTGCTCGCTTCCGAACAGGAGTCGGTCCGCAACAGAGACGAGGTTGGGGAGGTCGGGTTTGGTGATGATTCCGTCCGCCCCCAGTGAGTGCCACTTGCGGATATTGTCTTCGCTGGCCAGCGAAGAAAAGATGACCACCGGCAGTTGGGAGAGGTCGGCGTTTTTCTTTACCCGGGAGGTGAGATGCAGGCCATCCATTTTCGGCATTTCGACATCGGTAATGAGGAGGCTGACCTCATCGCTGAGACTGCCGCCGGTCGCCTTGCAGCGTTCCAGTTTTGCCTCGATCAGGTCCCATGCTTCTTCACCGTTTGATGCCTCTTCCACCTGGTAGCCGGCACCGCGCAGCTTGCTGCACATGGTATTCCTGATGAAGGGTGAGTCGTCGGCCACCAGTATCCGGCGGGTTGTCCGGTCCTGGGATTCCTGGCCGGAGAGCAGCTTTTCATCGAGGGCAAAGAACAGCGAGGTGCCGGCCAGTTCGCCGATGATCTTTTCAAAGTCCAGCACGAGAATGATCCGGTCGGCCATCTTGACCAGACCGGTGATCTGGGTGCAGCTGACCATGGGACCGGGGGGCTCGACCTGTTCCCAGGATATCCGGTAGATGCGCGACACCGAATGGACAAGGACGCCGACCTTCATCCTGTTGAATTCCAGGACGATGACCCGATCCGGCTCTATACCGTCAGCTGACTTATTGAGGAGTGTCGCCAGGTTGATCACGGCAATTACCTGGTCACGGAGCTGAATCATCCCTTCGACTGCAGCATGGCTGTGGAAGCTTTTCCAGAGATGGGGAAGGCGGATGATTTCCCGCACCTTGGCGACGTTGACCCCATAATAACAGGGGATCACCGTACCGGACGCATCCACCTCGTCCACCCGGAATTCAACGATCTCCAATTCGTTGGTATCGCTCTCCAGCAAAACGGCATTAGCCGTTGGTTCCATGTATGCCCCCTTCGTGATATAAGTTAGTGGGTTTAAATAATTAAGTTATCGGTGCCCTTAATAAAGAGCTTGAGTTCTTTTTCATTTTGACTAACATACGACCAATTGTCAGTCTACTGACAAATGTGCTGAAAAAGGAGGAAATTCATGCGTTTGCCCATGCTGGCATTAACCATCGTCTTTGCTGGAAGCACGGCATTTGCGCAGGATGGCACCGTTTCACTCACCCTTAAAGAGGCTATCAGGCAGGCCGTGGAAAAGAATCTCGACGTCAGGGCCGAGCTTTACAACCCGGCCCAGGCGGAGGCAGATCTGCGCAAGAGCCGGGCGATCTATGAAACACACCTGACGCTGGACACCAGCTACCAGGATTCGACAACCGTGGCAACCAGCAGGGTTACCGGCAACAAGCTGAAAACATTCACGATAACTCCCGGTGCCTATCGTCTCTTGCCCAGCGGTGGCACCGTCAGTCTCGCCTACGATAACCTCTATACCGACACCAACTCCACCTTTGCCACCTTCAACAGCTACTGGCAGTCGGATGTCTCCCTTTCCCTGAGCCAGCCCCTCCTGAAGAACTTCGGCCGTGATGCCACCGAGCTCAATATCCGCGTGGCCGAACTGGGCAAGGAAGGTTCGCTGAAGCGTTTCAAAGGCAAACTCCTGACAACCGTTGCTCAGGTCGAGACCGAATACTACAAGCTGGGCAGCCTGCGTGATGACCTCGCATCGAGAAAAGTGTCCCTCGAACTGGCGAAACGGGTGCTTACCGAAACCGAGGCAAGGGTCAAGGCCGGTGTCCTGCCGGCGATGGAAATCCTGAACGCCCAGTTCGGCGTTGCCTCCCGCGAGAAGGATCTGATCGATGCTGAAAAGGCGGTACGTGACCAGGTTGATGTCCTTCGTGTACTGCTCCATATGGAGGGGGCAGGCGATATCGTGACGACCGATACGCCGAGCCGTACCGAATTTTCCATGAACGAGGACGACGCCATTCGCCGCGCCCTGGCCCAGCGCCCGGAACTTGAGGAGCTGCAGAGTCAGTTGGCCACCAGCGAGGTTCAGACGCGTGTCGCCAGAGCACGCACCCTCCCGGACCTGAATCTGAATGCCAGCATTGCCATGACCGGACTAGCCGAAAGGTATGCGCGAACCGTCGAACAGGTAGGTTCCACCGATTATCCGGTCTGGAGCATCGGGCTGCAGCTGGACTATCCGCTGGGAAACCAGTCGGCAGAGAACGACTATATAAGGAGCCGTCTCCGGACGGAACAGACCAGGGTCCAGATCGCAAGCCTGCAGGAAGCCGTCGTGGCTGAAACCAGAACATCCCTGAGGTCGGTACAGACTGCCTACAAGCAGCTGGAAGTGGCTGACCGGGGAAAGGCCTATGCCGAGGAACGGCTCAAGGCCTATCTCAAGAAAAATGAGGTGGGGTTGGCCACGACCAAGGATGTCCTCGACGTGGAGAACGACCTTGCCACGGCCAGAAGCAACCAGATCAAGGCCCAGGTGGCCTATGTAACTGCCATCAGTCAGTTGCTGAAAGCAACCGGCGACCTTTTGGAGCGGGAGAGGATAACCGTTTCCGCCGCTCCTGCCGATGCGCTGTATCGGGATATCAGGTAGCGATGGGGGGCGTTTCGTTGAAGCGCATCGCTGTCATCCTTGTCCTCTGCATCCTGGCGGCCTGCGGCAAGTCGAAGCAGGAACCACCTAAGGAGCGGCCGCCTGTTCCGGTGACGATTGCCACGGTCGGCAGGCAGACGGTGCCGGTACAGCTGGAGGCGATCGGCACCGTTGAATCGCTGACGTCGGTAGCGGTCAAATCCATGGTCAACGGCGAGATCATGAAGGTTCATTTCACCGAAGGGCAGGAGGTGCGCAAGGGGCAGCTCCTCTTTACCATCGATCCCCGCCCGTCGGCTGCAGCCCTCAAGAAGGCCGAGGCCGACCTGGCCAGTATCCGGGTCCAAATGGTCAATGCCCGGGCCGATGCCGATCGTTACGGCAAACTGGTGAAAGACGGCATCGTCACGGCCGAGCAGTATGAATCGTACCGCACCAGGGCCGATGCCCTTGCCGCTTCGCTCTCGGCGCAGCAGGCGAATATCGAGAATCTGAAGGTGCAACTCGAATACAGCACCATCCGTTCGCCGATCACCGGCCGGACCGGCAACCTGCTGATCGATGTGGGGAACGTGGTGAAGGCCAATGACACCCCATCCCTGGTCACCATCAACCAGATGAGCCCCATCGCCGTCACCTTTAGCATCCCTGAGCGTGAACTGGTCAGGGTCCGCCCCCCGTTTGCCGCCGGACGACTGATTGCCGAGGCGACCCCCTCCGGCGACACCGGACAGCCCGAGAGGGGGAAGGTCGATTTCCTTGATAACACTGTTGATCAGGCCACCGGCACGATCAAGCTGAGGGCGACCTTTGCCAATGGCTCCCGCCGCCTCTGGCCGGGGCAGTTTGCCACGGTTCGGTTGACCCTGGCCACGCTCGGCGATGTCACCGTCGTCCCTTCCCGAGCGGTGCAAACCGGCCAGCAAGGGGAGTATCTCTTTGTTGTCAAAGAGGATGCGACCGCAGAGCTACGGCCGGTCACGACGGGCGTCAGCTGGAACGGTATGACCGTAATCGAGCAGGGGGGGAACCCGGGTGAACGGGTGGTTACCGACGGCCAGATGCGGCTATTGCCCGGCGCCAGGGTGGTGGTTAAGCAGGGACCGGGAACCGGGGACCGGGGAGGGGCAACGACCGGAAATCAGCAACAACCACAGGCTGCTTCGGGCAGCAGTAGGGGTGTCAAGGGCAACGTCAAGCCATGAACGTTTCCGCACTCTGCATCAAACGCCCGGTCATGACCAGCCTCATCATGCTGGCGGTCTTGATCTTCGGATTGGCAGCCTACCGGATGCTGCCGGTCAACGATCTGCCGAGCGTCGATTATCCGACCATTCAGGTGACCGCCTCTTTGCCGGGTGCCAACCCCGACACCATGGCATCAGCGGTGGCGACGCCGTTGGAACGGCAGTTTTCCACCATTGCCGGCCTGGATTCCATGACCTCCACCAACGGTCAGGGAACCTCGATCATCGTCCTCAAGTTCACCCTGGAGCGGGATATCGATGCCGCTGCCCTGGACGTCCAGGCGGCCATCTCCAAGGCGGCCCGCCAGCTCCCTCAGGATATGCCGAGTCCGCCAACGTTCCAGAAGGTCAATCCGGCAGATCAGCCGGTCCTCTACCTGGCCCTCAGTTCTCCCACCCTGCCGCTCTCCGAGGTCAACGAGTACGCCGACACCATCATTGCGCCCCGGATCTCCATGATCAACGGTGTTGCCCAGGTGCAGGTGTTCGGCTCCCAGAAGTATGCGGTGCGGGTCCAGCTCGATCCGGTGGCCATGACGTCGCGAAAGATCGGCATCGATGAGGTGCAGGCGGCCCTGGACCGTGGCAACGTGAACCTGCCCACCGGAATCCTCCAGGGGCAGGACCAGGCATACACCATTCAGGCCAAGGGGCAGCTCTACAATGCCGCTGCCTACAAGCCGCTCATCGTCGCCTACCGTGGCGGGGCACCGGTACGGTTGCGCGATATCGGCTCGGTTGTCGATAGCGTGGAGAATGACAAGATCGCCGCCTGGTTCAACACCAAAGGCACGATGACCAGGGCCATCGTTCTTGCGATCCAGCGTCAGCCCGGCACCAATACCATTGCCGTGGTCGACAGCATCAAAAAACAGCTCCCCAGCTTTCGCAGCCAGTTGCCCGGCTCGGTCGCCCTGGACACCATGTTCGATCGCTCCGATTCCATCCGCGAGTCGGTGCATGACGTGAAGTTCACCCTGGTCCTGACCATCGCCCTGGTCATCCTGGTGATCTTCCTCTTTCTGCGCAACCTCTCGGCAACGGTCATTCCGAGCCTCGCCCTGCCGCTCTCCATCATCGGCACCTTTGCAGCCATGTATGCCCTCGGCTTTTCGGTGAATAACATCACCCTCATGGCGCTGACCCTGTCGGTCGGATTCGTTGTGGACGATGCCATTGTCATGCTGGAGAATATCGTCCGCCACATGGAGCAGGGGGAGGGGGTCGTGGAGGCCGCCTTCAACGGGTCGAGGGAGATCGGTTTCACCATCCTCTCCATGACCATCTCCCTGGTGGCGGTCTTTATCCCGGTCCTGTTCATGGGCGGCATGCTGGGGAGGATTCTGCACGAGTTCGCCGTCACCATCACGGTGTCGATCCTCATCTCCGGCGTGGTGTCGCTTACCCTGACCCCCATGCTCTGCAGTCGCTTCCTCAAACCGCCCAAAGAAGAGACCCATGGCCGACTCTATAACGTCATGGAGCGGTTTTTCACCGGCATGCTCCATCTCTACGAGCGGAGCCTCAGCCGTATCCTCCGATTTAGGCGGACCTTCATTGTCGTTACGCTGATCATGACCGCGATAACGGTCTGGCTGTTCACGAAGATCCCCACCGGTTTACTGCCGTCGGACGATATCGGCGCGATCTTCGCCATTACCGAGGGAGCCCAGGGCATTTCCTTTGAAGATATGAAGCGGCATCAGCAGAGACTGGCCGAGATTGTCCTGGCCGATCCCAATATCGAGGCCTTCATGTCGTCGGCAGGTGCCGGCGGAGCCCGGGTTGGCTCCAACAGCGGCTTCATGTTCATCAAGCTCAAACCGCGCCACGAGCGCACGCTGAACGCCGATCAGATCATTCAGGCACTCAGACCCAAGGTCATGGGGGTGCCCGGCATCGTGATGTTCATGCAAAACCCGCCTCCCATCCGGCTGGAGGCTACCCTGGCCAAGGGGCAGTATCAGTTTACCCTGCAGTGTCCGGACACGGATGAGCTCTACCAGGAGGCTGCCAGGTTCGAGACGAAGCTGCGCAGCCTGCCGATGCTCCAGGATGTTGCCAGCGACCTGCAGATCAAGAGCCCGCAGATCAATCTCGACATCGACCGTGACCGGGCTTCGGCGCTCGGACTGACCGCCGGCCAGATCGAAGATGCCCTCTTCTCCGCCTACGGTGACCGGCAGGTATCCACGATCTATTCTCCTACCAACCAGTATCGGGTGATCCTGGAGCTGCTCCCCGAGTATCAGATGGACCCTGCTGCCCTTGCGCTCCTCTACATCCGTTCCGACAGCGGCCAGCTGGTCCCGCTCAGTTCGGTTGTCCGGCTGTCGCGGGGTCTGGGACCGCTCTCCGTCAACCACCTGGGGCAGATAACGGCCGTTACCATTTCCTTCAACCTGAAACCCGGTACGCCGCTTGGCGACGCCGTAGCCGCCATCAACAAAGAGGCGGCAGCGCTTCCGGCATCGGTTACCACCGGCTTCCAGGGGTCAGCCCAGGTCTATCAGGAATCGACCAAAGGGCTGACGATCCTCCTGCTTCTCTCCATCGTGGTGATCTATATCGTGCTGGGGGTCCTTTACGAAAGCTACATCCACCCCCTGACCATCCTTTCCGGGCTTCCGTCCGCCGGGCTGGGAGCGCTCCTGACCCTCATGCTCTTCGGCAGGGAACTGAATCTGTATGCCTTTGTCGGCATCATCATGTTGGTTGGCATCGTCAAGAAGAACGCCATCATGATGATCGACTTTGCCCTGGAGGCCCAGCGACAGGAAGGGAAGAGCGCGATGGACGCCATCTACCAGGGGGCCCTCGTCCGTTTCCGCCCCATCATGATGACCACCATGGCGGCCCTCATGGGAACCCTCCCCATCGCGCTGGGCTTCGGTGCCGGGGCCGAGTCCCGGCGCCCCCTCGGCCTCGCCGTGGTCGGCGGTCTCATGGTCTCGCAGTTGCTGACCCTGTATATCACGCCGGTGGTCTATTACTACTTTGACCGGATTCAGGACAAACTGGGAGGTTTCGCGTTCTTTCGCCGTACCGCTCCTCTTCACCGCAGTGATGAAGGTGACGGCGACTGAACCGGTCTGCCGGGCCGGTCATTGTGTCACGTTGCGCCGCCTGGTTCGTAGGGTCGGCAGGAACATCGGCACTCTCTCCCGGTATTGGCGATACTCTTCCCCCAGTTCAGTCAGCAGCCGTTTCTCCTCCAGCCAGGCGCCGATGACGAAATAGGCGGTTGACAGCATCGTCAGCGCCAGCCAGCGGCCGGTCATGACCGGGTTCAGGGCAAGAAAGGCAATGGCCAGGCTATACTGGGGATGGCGCACCCGGCCATAACAGCCGGTCTGAATGAGTTTTGTCGGCTCATTGCCGGTTTCTTTCCCTCCGAGCCCCAGAAATTCCCTGAGATCGAGTTGGGCAGCGCAGCGAAAGAGGAGTGCCGCAATGCAGATCTGGAGCAGGTAACAGAGCGGTCCCCAGACCCCTGGCACGAAGTAGAGCACCGGCGGATGCGGCCAGGCGAGCATCACCCAGGAGAAGAGCAGCAGCGACAGCATGTTATAGCCGAGTCGGTACCATCTGCCGAACCGACCAAGTGTGCCGATGATCCGGTTTTTTATGCCGGGAACCGCCAGGATGGAGTGTACTGCGCTAAAGAGCAGAAAGCGGAGGATGAATTGATACATTAAATACCTCATTTATGATTTGGTGCCGGCTAGAGTCTTGTATACATGGCTGGCTCGTGCTACAATCCGTCGAATTTCAGAGGAGGTGCGGCTCACGATGGCAATCATTACGATCTCGCGGGAAATGGGAACCGGTGCATACCAGATCGCCAAGGAAGTGGCGAAAAAACTGAAATATACCCTGGTTGACGGGCCAAAGATTGCCGAAATGGCTCCACAGTATGGGCTTTCCGACGAGACCCTCGAACGTGTCGACGAAAAACTGCCGGCCTACAGGACAGCGGAAGACCGGCAGCAGGCAGCCTACCTTAACATAATCGAGCTGATCCTGCTGGATTTCGCCCGTGCCGGGAACGTCATTCTCTACGGTCGTGGCGGCCAGGACCTGCTCATCGGCATGACCAACGTGCTCCGCCTCCGTATTATCGCACCGTTCGAGGAGCGGGTGGAGCGTTTTGCCGAGCGCGAATGGATCGACCCCGATCTGGCCCGCGAACTGATCAGAAAGAGCGACATCCAGCGCGGCGGATTCATCCGTTACTACTTCGACCGTGACTGGCAGGATCCGCTCGGGTATGACCTGACGATAAACAGCAGTCTTTTGGGGAAAGCTACCACCGTCGACATGATCGTGGCCGCGGCCCGCGACCCTCGCCTGAAAGAGCGCGAAGACGAGTCCATGAAGCAGCTTGAAAACATGATTCTCAGGAAAAAGGTGGAAACCGAACTGCTCATGTCGGGTGACATCGAAAGTCTCCCCCTGAAGCTTGCTGTCAAGAAGGGGGTGGTGAGTCTGATCGGCCATGTCTACTCCGATGAGGAGAGACAAAAGGCCGTTGCCATCGTTGAAAACGTCGCAGGGGTCAAGAAGGTCGTGGACAGCATGCAGGTGGTATCCTACAAGCGGTACAAGGAGTAGGCGCTCAGCGCTTTTCCTGTTGCCTGTTGAGGCGGACGAGCAGTTCCGTTCCGCATCTGGCCGGGATAGGGACGCCGCGGATGGTGCCAAGCGGGCTGTCGTCATCGAACCCGTGAAAATCTGAGCCGCCGGTTGCCAGGAGCCCCAGATCCATGGCCAGCCGCTCCAGGATCATGGCATCGTTGGCCGTTCCCATGGTGTTGTGGGCTTCAATCCCATCCAGTCCCATTATTTTCAGTTCGCCGACTACGCGCCGGATCACTGTCCGGTCGTCGCTCACGCTCTGGGGGTGTGCCAGTACCGCGACACCACCCAGGCGATGGATCTCGGCAATGGCATCCGCTACGGGGAAATATTCCTTCGGCACGTTGCACGGTTCCAGATACCTCCTGAACGCCTCCTCCATCTCCTTTACGTAGCCGGCTTCCATCAGCACCCGGGCAATGTGGGGCCGTCCCAGTGCTCCTTCGGCGAGAGCCCGCACCGCCTCCACGGAAATTTCGTTACGCCCCTCTTCTTTCAGTTTTGCATTGATTCGTTCCACAATCCGTTCGCCGCGGGTGTCCCGCCGCTTCTGGAACGATGCCAGCAGCTTTGACAGCCGTGCATCCGTGGCATCGATGCCGTATCCCAGGAGGTGAACGTCGTGGTATTTGTGGTATTCCACCGACAGTTCCACGGCCGCGATGACGGTGACCCCTGCCGCCGCGCCAGCGGCAATGGCTGCAGGCACACCGGTTATTGAGTCGTGATCGGCCAGCGCCAGCAGGGAGACCCCTTCGGCGGCGGCCTTTTTCGCCACCTCCTCGGGCGGGAAGAGTCCGTCGGAGCAGGTAGAATGGACATGCAGGTCTATTTTGGTCATACATTTACTCCTGAAGTGAACCCTGGATCAGCGAGTCTGCGATTATAGTGCTATAACTTCCGTTGATCGGGTTTATAGTAAGACATTCGCGGTCGAGATGCAAACGGGAAGGGGAGGACGATGACCGATTCCGAGATACATGAAGCGATCCGGATACTCCGGGAAGAGGTGAGAAAGTGGCAAACGCCTGCAGTCACCATTGTTTCCCAGCGTGAAGGCGATCCTTTCAAGGTGCTCATATCGTGCATACTGTCGCTCCGGACCCAGGACCGGACCACCGGTCCCGCATCGCTGCGCCTGTTTGCCCGTGCCGGGACGCCGGCAGCCATGGCGGCGCTGTCAGAGGAGGAGATTGTTGAAGCCATATATCCGGTGGGATTTTACCGGAACAAGGCAAAGCAGATTCGGGAGCTGTGCGGGAGGCTCATAGCCGATTACGGTGGCATGGTGCCCGACGACATCGACGAACTGCTCAAGCTGAAGGGGGTGGGGAGGAAAACCGCCAACCTGGTGGTGACGCTCGGGTTCGGTAAGCCGGGCATCTGTGTCGATACCCATGTCCACCGGATCTGCAATCGTTGGGGATATGTGCGGACGAAGACCCCAGAGAAGACCGAATTCGCCTTGCGGGAGCGACTCCCCGCTGAATACTGGCTCAGTATCAATGACCTGCTGGTGACCTTTGGCCAGAACCACTGTCACCCGGTCTCTCCACGCTGCTCAACCTGCCGGTTGGCCCACCTGTGCGAGCGGGTAGGGGTCGTCAGGCATAGATGATTATCAGTTGCAAACAGTGTTCTTTCAAGTATAGTATTGGCACCTGCGCGCAGATGCTTGGCAGAATGAACTTTTTATGCTCTGGGGAGGAACAACATGCTTAAGAAAGTCGGATTTTTAGGACTCGGTACGGTTGGCCGGTACATGGCCTCCAATCTTACCAAGGGTAACTATGCATTGACCGTCTACGATTCGGAATCCGCGGTTGTCTCCGAACTGGTCAAGCTCGGTGCCTCTGAAGCCGGCACTCCCAGAGAAGCGGCCAAGGGAAAGGATGTGGTTCTCTACATCCGACCCGAGAAGGAGCGGCTGCGTCCCGATATCTATGGCGATGACGGCCTCTTTGCGGGCATTGATCCGGGAACGATACTGGTTGACATGGGGACCCATTCTCTTGAGAGCACCATCGAGATGGCCGAAGAAGCCGCAAAACACCGGGTTTTTTTCCTTGATGCCCCGGTCTGGGGTAGCAAAGAGCATGCGGCCAACGGTCTGCTCACCATCCTGGCCGGCGGTGATCCGGCCCTGGTCGGCCGCTGCCGCGAACTCTTCTCCTTCTTCGGCCTCAACATCATCCATGTCGGCGGGGTGGGTGACGCTACGCGGATGAAGTTCATCGTCAACCTGGTGCAGGCGGAGTTGATCCAGGCCCTGTCCGAGGCGCTGGTCTTCGGCGAAAAGATGGGGTTCAACGCCGACAAGATCCTGGAAGTCCTCGATTCCGGCGGGGTTGCGTCGCCGCTGTTCCACTCCAAGGGAAGGACCATGGCCCGTGGCGATTTCTCCCGCAACCTGGCCCTCAAGTATGTCCATGATCAGCTGGAACTGGTGATGGATGCTGCCAAAAAGCTGGAGCTCGATCTTCCCGGCGTTGCCTGTGCCTGTCGTCTCTATGAGCAGGCGGACAAGGACGGACGCGGCGAGGAGGATTTCTCTGCTGTCATCAAGGTGCTGCGTAAATAAGATTGGTCACAACAAGTTAAGAAGGGCAGTCAGAGCGCTGGCTGCCCTTTTTTTGGTGCGCCAGGCATTATGAAAAAAACAAGCCGGCAACTCTGGAACCAACAGGAAAAACAATACTTGATGGGACACGAAAAAGGCGGAAAAGTCTGATAACGACGGATTAATCGAAACCTATGAATTGAGCTTTTAAATCCGCCTTGATCCGTTTTTGCCGATTCTTCCGTGTCCCATTGAATTGTTCAAGTCGTAAGAGGGTAATAGATTGCGGAATACATCAAGGAAGGAGCAGCGTGAAGCATGAGTACGGAACCGAACAAGATCATTTACACCATGATGAGGGTTTCCAAGTTTTATGACAAGAAACCGGTCATCAAGGACATTTCTCTTTCCTATTTCTACGGTGCCAAGATCGGGGTGCTGGGGCTCAACGGCTCGGGAAAGAGCTCTCTGTTGCGCATCATGGCCGGGGTGGACAAGGAGTTCAATGGCCAGGCCGTTCTCTCGCCCGGCTACACGGTCGGCTATCTGGAGCAGGAGCCGCGGCTGGATGAGGCCAAGACCGTGCGGCAGGTGGTGGAAGAGGGGGTGCAGCAGGTTGTCGATCTGGTGAACGAGTTCAACGAGATCAATGCGAAATTCGCCGAGCCGATGTCGGGCGACGAGATGACCAAGCTCTGCGACCGACAGGCCGAGGTACAGGAAAAGCTCGACCACCTGGACGCCTGGGACCTGGACTCCCGACTGGAGATGGCCATGGACGCCCTGCGCTGCCCTGACGGCGACACCCCGGTCAAGGTCCTTTCCGGTGGCGAGAAACGCCGGGTGGCGCTCTGCCGGCTTTTGCTCCAGAAGCCGGATATCCTCCTCCTGGATGAGCCGACCAACCACCTGGACGCCGAGACCATCGCCTGGTTGGAACACCACCTGCACACCTATCCCGGCACGGTCATAGCCGTCACCCACGACCGCTACTTCCTGGACAATGTGGCAGGGTGGATTCTGGAACTGGACCGGGGAGAGGGTATCCCCTGGAAGGGGAACTATTCCTCCTGGCTGGAGCAGAAGCAGGCACGGCTGGCAACGCAGGAGAAGCAGGAGAGTGACCGGCAGAAAACACTGCAGCGGGAACTGGAATGGATCAGGATGTCACCCAAGGGGCGGCATGCCAAGTCCCAGGCCAGGATCACCGCCTATGAACAGCTGGTAGCCCAGGAGGGTGAAAAACAGGCACGCGACCTGGAGATCTACATTCCTGCCGGCCCGCGGCTTGGCGATATCGTTATTGAAGCCGACAATGTCGCCAAGGCCTACGGCGACCGGCTCCTGTTCGAGAATCTGAACTTCAGGCTTCCCCGCGGCGGTATCGTCGGCGTCATTGGCCCCAACGGCGCCGGCAAGACAACCCTGTTCAGGATGATAACCGGCCAGGAGACGGCGGATTCCGGCACGTTCAAGATCGGCGAAACGGTGAAGCTTGCCAATGTTGATCAGAGCCGGGATGCCCTGGACGGCAACCGCACGCTCTGGGAGGAGATCTCCGGCGGTGCCGATGTAGTGCAGTTGGGCAAGCTCTCGGTCAACTCCCGGGCCTATGTGTCCCGCTTCAACTTTTCCGGCTCGGATCAGCAGAAAAAGGTCGGGATGCTCTCCGGCGGCGAACGCAACCGGGTTCACCTGGCCAAGATGCTGAAAGAGGGGGGAAACGTCATCCTCCTGGACGAACCGACCAACGATCTGGACGTGAACACCATGCGGGCGCTGGAAGAGGCGCTGGAGAACTTCGGCGGCTGTGCCGTGGTCATCTCCCACGACCGGTGGTTCCTGGACCGGATCGCCACCCATATCCTCGCCTTCGAGGGGGAGAGCCGGGTCGTCTGGTTCGAGGGGAACTACTCGGAATACGAAGAGGATCGCAAGAAGCGTCTCGGGGCCGAGGCGGATCGTCCCCATCGCATCAAGTACCGCCAATTGACCAGAGTGTAATACTAAAGGCGGCTTCGGCCGCCTTTTCCGCGTCTGTGATCGCTCTGCAGACGCTTGACGAGAGAGAAAAGCTTGCTACTGTATCCAGGTAGTGAGCACGACCGCAATTGCGGTGATCGAGAGGAGATGCCGTCCATGGTGCATGTGAGAAAATTTGTCCCCGCCCTGCTGGTCAGGGGAGTGCTTCTGTTGCTGGTGTTGTCTGTTGGGCTTCCCGGGTGGAGCGGGGTGGCCGAGGCTGCCAGTATCAACGCTTCCCCGACCGGAGACGGAGTTTACACGGTGCAGGGGATCGGGTTCTCCGGGGGGTCGGGGCTTGATATAACCATAACCTATGACTCATCAACGCTTGGTAATCCCCGGGTGGTGCAGGGGAAGTTGCTGGCCAATGCCGTCTTCGCGGCCAACCCCAATGTGCCGGGAGTGATCAGGATCGGTGCGCTCAACATGAGCGGTTTTTCCGGAACGGGCGTCATTGCGGTGATCACCTTTGACAAGAAAGGTGCTGCAGCCGGATCGCTTACCGATCTTAAGGCTTCACTGATCAACAGTGCGGGAGCACCTCTTGCCGTCACCACCAGTTACAGTAACGCCCCGGTAGCGGATGCTTCCCAGACTGCCCAGACCGACACAACAACGCCCGGCACACCGGCTCCGACCAGCCCCTCAACACCCGTGACAACGGGAGGCAGCGGAACCACAGGCACATCGACGAGCGGTTCGGTGTATCTGGGCACGGTATCGATGCCGGGCGATGCCGCAACCGAACAGCCGGAGAAGAAGGCGGAAGCGCCGAAGTTAGATCAGCCGCCGGTTTCGGGCCAGGAAACCTCATCCGGGCAGGCAGCCGAAACGGTCAAGGCTGAACCGGAGGAGAAGAAGGCGCCGGTCGAAAAGAAAGACATCGTCTACCCGTCCGTGAGCGAGAAGATCAGGACCTCCTCTGAGAAGCTGACCATGGAGAAGCTGCTTGCCCTGTACGCACTCCCCAAAGAGCTCCCCTACACCCAGACACCCGCGGTAGTTCTGAGTGACGGCAAAGCGGGTGTACGTCTCACCGTTCGCCTTGGTGGGGACGGTAAGGAGACCCCCAGCTTCGCCCTGAAGCACGCCAAGCTGCTCTCCCTCCAACAGGGCGAGGGCGGGGAGTGGTTCATCGAGGCGCTCCCCGTGGTGAACACCAACGAGGCCGTATTGACGGTTTCCCTGGAAGCGTCGAGCATCCGGATCCCCCTGACCGTGGCGCAGCCGCTCAACGGCAGGAGTCTTGGCGATCTCAAGGTGCTTTCGGAGAAGACCTTCCCCCTCTTCCTCAAGGAACGGGGCACCAAGGAAGCACCCCGCTACGACCTGAACGGCGACGGGAAGCGGGATTACCTGGACGACTACATCTTTTCAGCAAATTATCTGGCTGGTGGGGGAAAGATTCCGGCACCGGACAAAGGCCAGACACCAAAGAAATGACAACCTCCCCTCCTTCATAACCCCGCCCGCCCTTCCCTTATCTTAAGGGGAGGAGAGATAAATCCGGTCCCCTCTTAAGTTAAGGGGGGGACCGGGGGAGTTATGCCAAGCTGCTGAATGGCTACAACGTTTCAACGATACCCGAAGAACGGCCGACCCCTGACAGGGCCGGTCGTTCTTCTGTCAGCCTCATGAAAATATTTCCCGGATCGGCTGAATATGCTATAGAGATTGCCGACAATCTTGAGAGGGAGCAATCGGTTGGCAAAGAAGGTGAACAAGAAGGTCAACAGGAAGCAACAGGGTGGGCCGAAGCGGCCACTGGCCGTTTTGCTGGCCATTGTGCTGTTGATTGTTGCCGTGTTTCTGGGGCTTGAGTGGCTGCGCACGGCGCGGCTGCCACTGGTGGAGGAAAAGACGGCAACGGTGGAGCGCAGGCAGATCCCGCCCCGGCCGGAGCACAAGGAGTACGAACAGCGTCCCTACACGTCGGTCCCGGCTCCTGCTGCACATCTGCTGAAGAAGGCCAGGCGACGGCCTTCCGGCCCCGGTAGCCTGGCCATCATCATTGATGACATGGGAGCAGGCATTCAGGAGGCACGCGACCTGCTGGCCATCGGCCTGCCGGTAACGTTCTCGGTCATTCCCGGCCTGCCGAAGGATCGCGCCGTGGCCGACCTGGCCCATCAACGGGGGGGCCGGGTGATGATCCATATGCCGATGGAGCCCCAGGGATATCCGGAGCGACGGCTCGAAAAGAATGGTCTCCTCCTTTCCCAGAGCGAAGCGGAGATTGCGGAGCGGCTGCGGACATACTTTCAACTGGTTCCCCACGCGGTCGGGGCCAACAACCATATGGGGTCACGTTTCACCGAGGATGGGGAGAAGATGGGGCTGGTCCTGAACATGTTGAAGGAAAAGGGGCTCTTCTTCATCGACAGCCTCACCAGCCCCAAGTCGGTGGGCATGCAGCTGGCGCATCGACTTGGGATGGAGGCCGGGACCCGGAATGTGTTTCTGGATAATGTACAGGAGGTGGGGGCAATCAAGGTTCAACTGGAAGAGGCGGCGCGCATTGCCCGCAGGAAAGGTGGGGCCATTGCCATCGGCCATCCGTATCCGACTACGATCCGGGCACTGAGGGAGATGATGCCCGAACTGCGGGACGCGGGGATCAGGTTTGTCTACGTCTCGGAGCTGGTCAGGTAGTATCCATCCGGAACCCTAGGTGAGCTGTGACGCCACCTGTCCCTTGAGCCGCGTAAAGGCCCGGTAGTTGTCGTCCTGAAGGATCTTTTCCGGGGCTGAGCTCTTTACCGGGTGGACCAGCAGGAAGCCGTCCCTGAACGAGCCGTCGTAGCCGCCCATGGTGTCTTTCATGAGGGTGTAGAGCGGCGGTTTCCGGTCCTCGTTGAAAAATCCCCCCAGGTAATCCTTGAGCGGGTATTCCCGCTGCAGCAGCTGCACCCCCCCCTGATCGAACCGGCTCACGATCACGCTCGGTCCGCTGCCATTGTGCACCGGTCTGAAGGCGAAGGACGATTCCCTGGCTGACTCCTTGAGGAGCAACAAGGAGGGATCGTCATCGGCCAGGGTCTCCCCCAGGTTGTAAATGGTGTTCGTCAGGAAGCGGAGAAAGCAGTTCTCTTCAACGAAGCCGTTGGCGGCACCATCGGAGGTTTCGTAGTAGAACCCCGCCGTCACGCCGGTATCCTGGCTGAACGGCGTGCGACAGAAGAGACATTCCTGGCTGATGCCGTTGAGCCGGGCATAGAAGGACTCTTTCTTGCGTTCGTCTTCGGCCGTGAGCCACTGATGAAACAGGAGGGCACGAGGCTCCCGGGTTGCCCGGTACTCTTCCAGAAAGGTTCTGGCCAACTGGAAAAACTGGCCATAGACGTCGGTGCCACGGCCATGGGTCAGAATGGGATAGATCTTGCCGTCCGGGTTGGTGTTCAAGCTCTCGACCTTGGGGCTTTTTGAGATGAAGTTTTCCTGGCAGCGGTAGCCGCGGTTGATGGCGAATGCCTTCAGCAGGCTCTTCTGGTCGGCGAACAGGCCATCGAACTTGATCCGTTCGTCAATCAGGCAGGGGATCAGGGAGAGGCTCTTTCTGTCCATGCCCCGTTTGTCGAACAGGGCGAAGATGTTCTTGCAGTTTTCCAGGCTCGGCATATCCTTGACCGGGATCAGGACCCGGTCGGCGGCATACAGGGCGTTCTGGGTCAGGGTGTCCAGGTCGGGACGGGTGTCGATGATCAGGATGCCGGGAATCCCCGATTTCGCCAGGAGCCGGGCCAGGACCATCGGACCTTTGACGGCGTCCTTCAGGTCGCCCAGATCCGACGACGAGGGGATGAAGTTGACGCCATACTGGCCGGTGTGCAGGAGGTCCCGGCCAGGGGTTTCGAGCAGGAGATCGGCAACCGACCCGTTACTCTTCTGCCCCTTGATGCCGAACATCCGGTCAATGGTAAAGTGGTTGTCAAAGGAGAAGAGCGAGACCGGCAGCTCTTCGTCCAGGGCCTTCAGAAAGATGGCCAGATTGGTGGCCAGGGTGGTTTTGCCGACGCCACCCTTTTCCGACGAGATTGTAATCACATATGGGTAACTGTTCATGCGGCGGATAATACAATGAACCCACTGTCCGGTCAACCGGTTTGACACCCACCTGCCGCTGTGATAGAGAGAAGGCGTTTCATATTCTTCTGCAGAGATTGCGGCGGCTGAAGCCATCCTTCGTTCGTTCTGAGCCGCTGTTTCTATGGCTCTACAGCTCATTCCGCGCAGCCGATCAACTCGCCCTGCGGGCTCAGACAGGATCGACTGCTCTTGCTCCATTTCGCCTAGAGCCATCACGAAACAGCGCCAGATCGCTCTCTACGGATAACTCCAACCGCCGGATCAGATAAGTATGGACCTATTCAGCGAAAAACGGATTCTGACGGTCAGCCAGCTGACCTCCCTGGTGCGCGGGGTGCTGGAGGAGAACTTTCAGCAGGTCTGGGTGGAAGGGGAAATATCCAACCTTGCCCAGCCGTCCTCGGGGCACTGCTACTTCACCCTGAAGGATAGCGGTGCCCAGATCCGCTGCGTGATGTTCCGGGGAGCGGCGCGCATGCTCCGCTTCCGCCCGCAGGACGGCATGGGGCTGATCGCCCGGGGACGCCTTTCGGTGTATGACCAGCGCGGTGACTACCAGCTGCTGGTCGAATACCTGGAACCCAAGGGGGTCGGTGCCCTGCAGCTGGCCTTTCAGCAGTTGAAGGAACGGCTCGCCCGGGAAGGGCTCTTCGACGAACGACATAAAAAACCGCTTCCCCTGCTTCCGCAACGGATAGGGATCGTCACCTCACCCACCGGTGCGGCTATTCACGATATCCTGCATGTCCTGAACCGCCGCTTTGCCAACCTGGAGATCCTGCTGTACCCGGTGAAGGTCCAGGGCGAGGGGGCCGGGGAGGAGATCGCCGCCGCCATCCGCGACTTCAACCGGTATGGCCAGGTCGATGTCCTGATCGTCGGACGGGGCGGGGGCTCCCTGGAGGATCTCTGGGCGTTCAACGAAGAGGTGGTGGTCAGGGCGATCCACGCCTCGAAGATTCCGGTGATTTCCGCTGTCGGTCATGAGGTGGACGTGACCATTGCCGACCTGGTGGCCGACCTGCGGGCACCGACGCCATCGGCAGCGGCAGAGCTGGTGGTGGGGAGCAAGGTGGAGCTTGAGGAACGGCTGCTACTGCTGGACCACCGTTTGCAGCAGGCGCTGCGGCACCGTTTCGCCGATCTCCGCGGCCGTCTGACCGCCTCGGCCCGGGCGCTCAGAGACCCGACTACCCTGCTCGGCCATGCTGCCCAGCGGGTGGACGACCTGGCCGAGCGGCTCGCCCGGGCCGTGCACTGGGGACTGGCTGCGCGCAAGGAACGGTTGGAGCGGCGGATCGGCCAGCTGCGCATGGCGTCGCCACTGCTCAAGGTGGAGCGGGGGAGGGAGTTGTTGTTATCGTGTCAGGCAAGGAACGAGGCGGCGCTCCGTCGACAGCTCGACCGGGTCCGGGAGCGGCTGGCCGTTGCCGCCAGTTCCCTGCACGCCCTTTCGCCACTGCTCACCTTGGGCCGGGGATATGCGGTGGTGCAGAAGTACCCGGAGATGGCGCTGGTGAAGGACGCCGCTCAGGTCGCGGCAGGGGATCGGCTGAGCGTGATCCTGCACACAGGGGAGGTTGACTGTCTGGTCGAGGGGGTAGGTGGGGGGACGGCCGTTTCTGGCCGTCGTCGATAGGCAATCCTTGACTGACAGGACCCTTCCTGTATAATACCGTCTCTTTTGATGCGCCGGCCTGGAATGACAGGTGAAAGCGCGACTCCTGCAGGAATAGCGGGTGAAACAACTCTATGGCAACGGAAAAGTTCGAAAGCGCTCTGAAGAAGCTGGAAGAGGTGGTGCGACGCCTGGAGAGTGGCGACCTGTCCCTGGACGATTCCCTCAAGGCGTTTGAAGAGGGGATGAAGCAGGTGACCTTTTGCACCAGGAAACTGAACGAGGCGGAGAAGCGGGTCGAACTGCTACTTAAGAACAAGGACGGCTCTTTCGGGCGCGAACCGTTCCGAGGTGACGAGTAGAACACAATAACGGCAATTGAAACACAGAGCCACAGAGAACACAGAGGATGCACTGATTTTTTCAAGAAGAGTGCTACACCGTACCGGCTATCATAGAGTTAGTTGATTTTCTCTGCGACCTCTGTGCTCCGTGTTGAACTGTTTTTCGGGGGACTGCGATGGACCTGAAGCAATACTTGAATGAACGATGCCAACTGGTCGACAAGGCACTGGATGGGTATCTGCCAAAAGAGGACGATCTGCCGTTCTCGCTGCATAAGGCCATGCGCTACTCGGTCTTTGCCGGCGGCAAACGGGTGCGGCCGATTCTCATGCTTGCCGCCTGCGAGGCGGTGGGGGGCGAGATCGGTCAGGCCATGCCCGCTGCCTGCGCCATGGAGATGATTCACACCTATTCCCTTATCCACGACGATCTCCCGGCCATGGACGACGACGACTTCCGGCGGGGCAATCCCACCAACCACAAGGTCTTCGGTGAGGCGATCGCCATCCTGGCCGGTGACGCCCTGCTGACCCAGGCATTCATCCTCCTCAGCGCACCGGAACTGCTCGGCTCTGTATCGCCCGAGCGGCTCCTGGCCGCCACCAGGGAGATTGCCACCTGTGCCGGTTCCTTCGGCATGGTCGGTGGACAGGTGGTGGATATGGAGAGCGAAGGCAAGACCGATATCGACCTGCCAACGGTCCAGTATATCCATACCCACAAAACCGGTGCCCTGATCAAGGCTTCGGTAAAGGCCGGCGCCACTCTCGGCGGCGCCGACACAAGCCAGCTGGCGGCCATTACCCGCTATGGCGAGGCTGCAGGACTGGCTTTCCAGATTGCCGACGACATCCTCGATATCGAGGGCACCACCGAGGAGATCGGCAAGGATGCGGGGAGTGACCAGGCGCGGGGCAAGGCAACCTATCCGGCGGTGGTCGGGCTGGCAGACGCCAAACGAAGGGCCGTGGAACTGATGGAGATCGCCCTGGCTGCGCTCGATCCGCTGGGGGCCAAGGCCGAACCGCTCAGGGAGATCGCCAGGTACATCGTCAGCCGCAAATCGTAACAATCCGTGAGGAGTGAAGGGTGAGGCGTGAGGGTACTTCGCGCACCACTCGAAGAATTATGGGAACCATACTTGACACGATAAACTCGCCTGCTGACCTCCGGCCGCTCGGCCCTGCCGAACTGCAGCGACTGGCCGGTGAACTGCGCCGGATCATCATCGAGACCTGCGCCAAAAACGGCGGTCATGTTGCACCGAGCCTGGGGGTGGTGGAACTGACCATCGCCCTGCATCGGGTATTCAAGTCTCCCGAGGACAAGCTGATCTGGGACGTGGGGCACCAGGCCTATGCCCACAAACTGATCTGCGGGCGCCGGGAGCGGTTTTCCACCCTCAGGACCCTGGATGGCATAAGCGGCTTTCCCAAGCGGGCCGAGTCGCCCCACGATGCCTTTGATGTCGGCCACTCCTCCACCTCCATCTCCGCCGCCACCGGCATGGCCGTGGGGCGCGATCTGCGGGGAGGGAAGAACAAGGTGGTGGCGATCATCGGCGACGGTTCCATGACCGGTGGCATAGCCTTCGAGGGGCTGAACCATGCCGGCCACCTGAACAAGGACCTGGTGGTCATCCTGAACGACAACGAGATGTCCATCGCCGAGAACGTCGGCGCCCTCTCCAACTTCCTCAGCCGGACCATTACCAGCGAGTTCGTGCACCGGATGAAAAAGGATGTGGAAGGTTTCCTTGAGAGCCTGGACGGCATCGGGCGGAGCGCTCTGCAGGTGGCCAAGCGGGCCGAGGAGTCCCTGAAGGGACTCTTTACGCCCGGTATGCTCTTCGAGGCGTTCGGCTTCGAGTATATCGGCCCCATCGACGGCCACAACCTCCCCCTGCTGGAGGAGACCCTGGAGAAGGTCCGTCGTTTCGACGATGCGGTCCTGGTGCATGTCATCACGAAGAAGGGGAAGGGATACGCCCCGGCAGAACAGAATCCATCCCTGTTTCACGGTGTCGGTCCGTTTGACATTGCGACCGGCAAGGTGCTGAAAGGAAAGGGGGGCGCCGCCTCCTATACGTCGGTCTTCGGCAGCACCATCGTCAAGCTGGCCAGCGACGACGAACGGATTGCCGCCATCACCGCGGCCATGCCCGACGGAACCGGTCTCACCACCTTTGCCAAGGAGTTCCCCGAGCGTTTTTTCGATGTGGGGATCGCCGAACAGCACGGGGTCACCTTCGCTGCCGGGCTGGCTGCCTCCGGACTGCGGCCGGTATTTGCCGTCTATTCCTCGTTCCTCCAGCGAGCATACGATCAGGTCTTTCACGACGTCTGTCTCCAGAATCTGCCGGTGGTCTTTGCCCTGGACCGGGCCGGTGTGGTCGGGAGCGACGGGCCGACCCACCATGGACTGTTTGACCTCTCCTACCTGCGCCACCTCCCCAACCTGGTGGTCATGGCGCCCAAGGACGAGAACGAGTTCCAGCATATGCTGGCCAGTGCCATCGAGTTCGGCTGCCCGGTGGCGGTCCGCTATCCCCGCGGCAACGGCGTCGGGGTGCCGATGGACCAGGTCCTGAAGCCGCTTGTGCTCGGCAAGGGGGAACTGGTGAGGGACGGCGAAGCAGCTGCTATCATCGCCTACGGCTCCACGGTCTATCCTGCCCTGGCCGCGGCAGAAGAGCTTGCCGCTGAGGGCTACTCCATCGCGGTCGCGAATGCCCGCTTTGTCAAGCCGCTTGACCGTGAACTGATCATCGGCCTGACAACGAAGCATTGCCGGCTCTTTACGGTAGAAGAGAACGTGCTTCAGGGCGGTTTCGGCAGTGCGGTTCTCGAGCTCCTCCAGGAGGAGGGGATCACCGGTGTATCCGTGGTCCGTCTGGGGTATCCCGACCGCTTCGTTGAGCAGGGCGAACAGCCCCAGCTGCACGCCCGTTACGGACTCGATGCAGCCGGTATCGCCTCTTCCGTCCGTTTGCATCTTGATCAGTGAAGCCGGAGTTCCTTTTCAAGCACTTCCCCCCTGTGCTATAGTGCCTCCATGACTTTTCTTCGATCCATTCCGGCCAGCTGCTGCGCGCTGTCGATGGCAGCCGGCCTCCTGTTCGCCGCTGGTGCCCGGGCAAACGATCCCTTCTCGTTCAACAACTACGCAATCGAACTGCAGAGCCGCGGCGAGCACGAAAAGGCCCTGGAGCAGCTGCAGCGGGCCTTTTCCCTCTATCCGTACGACCAGACCCTGCGCCGGAACCTGGCTGAGGCGTACACCTTCGTCGGGGAACGTCACCTGGCGGCAAGCCGCTTCGATGAGGCTGTTGCCAGCTTCGACCAGGCTAGGGAACTTTTCCCCGAGGTACCCAGGTACTATGTGCTGCGGGGGATCGCCTTCTATTACGGCAAGTACTACGACGCAGCCCTCAACGAACTGCAGCGGGCCCAGGGGCTCGGTGGCGACACCCCGGAAATCCTCTTCTTCACCGGCCGGGTCCAGTACGACACCGGCAACCTGCAGGCGGCCATCGAGTCGTGGGAAAAGGCCCTTGTCCTCAAGCCCGACATGAAGGCCACCCGGGAACTGCTGGAGAAGGCGAAGCGGGAGCAGTCGGTGGAAGGCGGGATGGACAAGGGGTACAGTTCCCGTTTCGTCGTCTCCTATGATGCCGGTTCCACGACCACCCTGGCACGGGAGATCCTGGACACCCTGGAGGACGCCTACAACCGGGTGGGGAGCGACCTTTCCCTCTTCCCCACGGCCCGCATTCCGGTCATCCTCTATACCAAGAAGGACTACCGGTTGGTAACCTTGGGTCCTGACTGGTCCGGCGGGCTCTATGACGGGAAGATCCGCCTGCCGGTCGGCGGCGCGACCGACCTCACCTCGCAGCTGAAGGGGGTGCTCTTCCACGAATACACCCATGTCGTGATCCAGGAGCTGACCAGGGGAAACGTTCCCACTTGGCTGAACGAGGGGGTGGCGGAACTGCAGGGTCGGCGCCTCTTCAACCCTCCCATGGCCGATCTGGGCAAGGCCGCCAAATCCGGGCAGCCCCTGCCGACTACGTTTCTGGACAAGTCGTTCATCGGCCTGGACACGCGCCAGGCAGGGCTTGCCTACCAGGAGAGCTATGCCCTGGTCAATTTCATGGTTCAGTCCTATGGCTGGCACAAGGTGCGGGAGATCCTCCAACTGCTGGGCGCCGGCGAAAAGACCGAGGCCGCTGTGGGCAGGGCGCTGGCCGATTTCGGCCTGGACTATCAGGGGGTGATCCGCGAGTGGCAGGCCTATATGGGACGGGAGTTCGGCGGACGTTGAGGCAACGAAGGTGATGGTGCACGAGGGGTGGGCGAAGAGCCTGGCAGGGAGCGTTACCGAGCCGGATGAGCTTGCGGAGCGTTTCGGCATCGATCCTGGTCCGCTGCAGGCGGTCGCTGCACGCTATCCGCTGCGCATTACCCCTTACTACCTGGGGCTGGTGCGGGAAGTGGGAGACCCGATCTGGCGTCAGTGCGTTCCGGACGCGCTGGAGCTGGACAATGCCGGCCTGGCTGCCGATCCCCTGGCGGAAGAGGCTCTGAGCCCCGTACCCGGCCTGATCCATCGTTATCCCGATCGGGTCGTCTGGCTCGTTTCCAACGCCTGTGCCGTGTATTGTCGATTCTGCATGCGCAAGCGGCAGGTGGGGTGTGGCGAGGCCAGGGTCTGCGCCCGGACCGACGATGCCCTCAACTACCTGCGGGAGCATCCGGAGATTCGCGACGTCATCCTCTCCGGCGGCGATCCGCTCCTGCTCGCAGATGACCGCCTTGCCGATCTGCTGGCCCGCATTCGACAGGTCCCCCATATCGAGATCGTACGGATCGGCACCCGGGTCCCGGTTACCCTGCCGGAGCGGATTACCGCCAGTTTCTGCCGGATGCTCCAGCGCTTTCACCCCGTCTACCTTAACCTGCACTTCAACCATCCTGACGAACTGACCGACCAGGCTGTTGCTGCCTGTGGCCGTCTCGCCGACGCCGGGGTGCCGCTGGGGAATCAGACCGTGCTCCTGAAAGGGGTGAACGACGACCCGGCGACCATGACCAGGCTCATGCAGCGGCTGCTTGCCAGCCGGGTCCGCCCGTACTACCTGCACCACCCCGACCTCGTGGCCGGCACCGCCCATTTCCGGCCATCGGTGCGCACCGGCATGGCGCTCATGGAGAGGCTGCGCGGCCACACCTCGGGCCTGGCCAACCCTTACTACGTCATCGATCTCCCCGGCGGCAAGGGAAAGGTGCCGATCCTCCCCGAGTACGGCCGGTGGGAGGGCGATACCCTGCTGCTGCGTACCTATGAGGGTGAGACGGTTGCCTACCGCGATATCTGAGTCTCCTGGTAGTCCAAAACATCAGACATGCATTTATGCTACAAACGGTTTTTGGGTCCACGAACGACACGAAAGTACACGAAAAAATAAAGCGTTGCAGCAGATAAGTCACCGAACATTGTACTAAGATGTTGCATAGTTTGCTGATCTAGTTCGTGTTTTTCGTGTGTTTCGTGGACAACTGCTTTTTCTAGGCTTATAAGGATGTTTACGGGTCAGAGCTCTTCAGGGATGAAGGCGACGACCTCGTCGATGGTGGCGGCGTCCAGCAGCACCATGACCAGGCGGTCGATGCCCAGGGCGATGCCGGCGGCAGTCGGCATGGTGGCGAGCTCGTTCAGGAACGGCTCGGGGAGGGGATAGACCGTACGCTGCCGCTCTGCCCGATCGGCTGCTTCCGATTCGAACCGCTGCCGCTGCTCCGCAGGGTCGGTCAGCTCGGAAAAGGCGTTTGCCAGTTCCAGACCGTTGACATAGAGTTCGAATCGTTCGGCAACGGTCGGATCTGACGGGCTCAGCCTAGCCAGTGCCGAACGCTCTGCCGGATAGTCGTAAAGAAAGGTGGGGCGGCGTATGCCGAGGCGTGGTTCAATTTTTTCCACCATGAGCAGGTCAAAGGTGTCGTTGGCCAGCGCCTCCCCCATCGAGGAGTCGGTATACCGTCCGAACGCCTCCCTGACGGAAAGCCGCTCCCATTCCGACGCCAAGTCAATCACTGCTTCCCGGTAGCGTATGGTCGTACCGTGTCCCATTGCCACGGCGACACTCCTCACCAACTCCTCGCAGTCCCGCATCAGATCGCGATAATCGGCCTCGGTCCGGTACCACTCCAGCATGGTGAATTCGGGCAGGTGTCGCACCCCCCGCTCATCGGCACGCCAGCAGCGGCAGATCTGGAAGATCCGCTCATAGCCGGCTGCCAGGAGCCGCTTCATGCAGAGCTCGGGAGAGGTGTGGAGAAACCACTGGCCGGCCGGGATGGCATCGATATGGGATTCGGGGGCAGGTGCGGGAATGAGTAGAGGGGTATCCACTTCCAGATACCCCTCGTTGGTGAAGAACGTTCTGATGGCCTGCAGGATGACAGTGCGTGACCTGAGGTTGGTCTTGCGCCGGGCGAGGTTCCAGTTTATGGTTTCTATCCCTTTACCCGGGTGGAGTATTCCCCGGTGCGGGTGTCGATGACGATCAGTTCGCCTTCCTCGATGAACGGCGGCACCCGGAGGGTGTAGCCGGTCTCCACGGTGGCGGGCTTGGAATCGCTGCCGGACGTGTCCCCCTTGGCCCACGGATCGGTCTGGGTAACCCGCAGGTTGACGAAGTTGGGGACATCCACGCCGATGGCCTTGTCGCTGAAGAGCAGGACATCAACCGGCAGGTTGTCGATCAGGTAGTTCTTGGCATCGCCGACGGCATCCTCGCTCATGTGGTACTGCTCGTAATTCTGGTTGTCCATGAAGACGTAATGGTCTTCCTCCTTGTAGAGGAACTGCATCTTACGGTCTTCCAGGCTGGCCGGTTCGAACGTTTCGCCCGAACGGTAGGTCCGGTCGAGGATGGTGCCGTTGATCATATTGCGCATCTTGGTGCGATAGAGGGCCTGGCCTTTGCCCGGCTTGGTGAAGTCGAATGCGATCACCAGGTAGGGAGCGCCGTCAAGGGTAACTTTCAGCCCCTTCTTGAGGTCAGCAACAGTGTACATACCTTTTCAATCTCCTTGATAAAAATAAAGGCAGCCGGCTTGTTGCCGGCACCTGGATGTCCAGGGACTTATGCGGGTGAAGGTGAAGGGGCTATTTGACGCGGTAGGTGATCCGGCCACGGGTAAGGTCGTACGGTGAGAGTTCCACGGTCACCTTGTCGCCGGGAAGGATCTTGATGAAGTACTTCCGCATCTTGCCCGAGATGTGGGCGAGCACGATGTGGTCGTTTTCGAGCTTGACCCTGAACATGGCGTTAGGCAGTGGCTCGATGACCGTCCCTTCTACTTCTATTGCCTCTTCCTTACTCATATACAGTAACTCCTTGTTTGACTCGTATCATTTAACCAGCGTAATCTAGCGGCTATTCCCGAAAAAAGCAAGTCAGTTTTGCGTTTACCGCCTATTAGCCCAATGTTGATGGTGTTGTGGCGGTGAATAAATAGCTTGCAATTTCCCCACTCGCATGTTAATTGACTTAACGCACAACCTACCGTTCACTAAAAGTGAGCTCTTACAGCTCGCTTTTTTTTATGTCAAAAGAGCAATGGCACAGATAGACGTAGTACAGAATATTGAGAAGCTGCTTCAGCCCCTGTTGAGCGCTTTCGGCGTGGAACTGGTGGATCTCGAGTACAAGCGGGAGGGGCGGCAGATGATGCTCCGTCTCTACCTCGACAAGCCCGGGGGGATAACCCTGGACGATTGTGCGGAGGTGAGCCGCGAGTTCTCCACCATCCTGGATGTGGAGGATTGCATTCCGGGCGAGTACACCCTGGAAGTCTCCTCGCCCGGGCTCAATCGGCCTTTGAAGAAGCAGGGTGATTTCGAGCGTGCCGTCGGCAAGCTGGTAAAGGTCAGGACCTTTGCCCAGGTGGCAGACGAACAGGGCAACCTGAGAAAGACCTTTCTGGGCACGCTGCAAGGGCTTGAGGGAGACGCTGTCGTGGTCCTGCTGACAGAAGGACAGCGGGCTGTCATCCCGTTCAACCAGGTGGCCAAGGCGAACCTGGAATTCGAGTTTTAGATCCAGTTCTTAGTTGACTTCGGGTCATAGCATTGCCTGAACCAAGGAGAATGTACCGTGGAAACAACCTTAAACCTTAAGCACATCATCGACCAGCTCATGAAAGAGAAGGGTATCGATCGGGAGATCGTTGTCGAAGCCCTGGAACAGGCGGTTTTGTCGGCAGCAAACAAGAAATACCGCAACACCAGGGACCTTGAAGCCCATTTCAACGAGGAGTTGGGTGAAGTTGAAATCTTTGAATTCGTCACCGTCGTTGACGAGGTAGAGGACTCCTACAAGGAAATCACTCTGGATGAGGCCCGCGAGGAAGACCCGGACGTGGAAGTCGGGGACTCCATCGGCATGAAACTCCCTTCCAGCGAATTTTCACGCATTTCCGCCCAGACCGCCAAGCAGGTCATCATCCAGCGGGTGCGGGAGGCTGAGCGGGAAACCATATTCAATGAATACAAGGACCGGGTCGGCGAGTTGATCACCGGTATTGTCCGTCGTTATGAAAAAGGTGATCTGATCATTGATCTCGGTCGGGCCGAGGCGGTTCTCTCCACAAAGGAGCTGGCCCCCCGTGAGATCTACCGTCAGGGAGACCGGGTAAAGGCCCTCATCACCGAGATCCGAATGACCACCAAGGGGCCGCAGATCCTTCTCTCCCGTACCAGCCCGATGATGTTGGCAAAACTGTTCGAAGCCGAGGTGCCCGAGATCGCCGAGGGGATCGTCGAAATCGTCAACGTGGTCCGCGAGCCCGGGAGCAGGGCAAAGATTGCCGTCTATTCCAATGATCATGACGTGGACCCGGTCGGCGCCTGCGTCGGCATGCGGGGCAGCAGAGTACAGAACGTGGTCTCCGAACTCAGGGGGGAGAAGATCGATATCATCCCCTGGTCCGAGGATGTTGCCCGTTTTGCCTGCAACGCCCTCCAGCCGGCAGCCGTTTCCAAGGTGCTGGTCGATGACGATAACCGTTCCATGGAGATCATCGTGCCTGATGATCAACTTTCCCTGGCCATTGGCAAACGTGGCCAGAACGTGAGGCTGGCCGCGAAACTGACCGGTTGGCGGATCGATATCAAGAACGAAACCCGTCAAGCCGAGGCGGAACTGCTCCAGTTCTCCTCCTATGATGGGGCGGAAGAAGAGGCGAGCGAGGAAGAGGCATCTGCGGCCGAAGCTCCGACCGAGCCGCAGGAGCAGGCGACAGGGGAGTAATGGCCAAGGAAGCGCCACAGAGGAGTTGTCTCGGCTGCCGTACGGTCAGGGGGAAAACGGAACTGCTCCGTTTTGTTCTGGCACCGGACCGCACGCTGGTACCCGACCTCAAGGCAAAGCTTCCCGGACGTGGCGCCTATACCTGTCTGAAGGCCGACTGTCTGCGCAAGGCCTTGGTGAGAAAACAGTTCCAGCGGGCATTCAAGGGCGAGGTAATGACGGTCCCTGCCGATGAAATGGTCCGTCTGGTGGCTGACAGGATGCTGGAGCACATGGAAAACTACCTGGCCCTGGCCAATAAGGCCGGCAAGGTGGTTTCCGGAACCGATACAGTCCTGGATGCACTCCGCCGCAAGACCGCCGGACTGGTTTTTCTGGCGGAAGACACCGCTCCGGAGAGTGGCCGTCGGGTGCGGGACCTGGCGGAGCGGGTTGGCATACCGTGTCATACCCTGGCAAACAAGGATCGCCTTGGAGCACTCCTGGGCAAGGAGTTCAGGAGTGTCGTTGCTGTTCTGCACGGATCGTTCGTAGCCGTGCTGTTACATGAAATTACCCGTTACAGGAACTTCTTCGACGAGGGAGGAGCGTTATAATCATGGGAAAAATCCGCGTCTATGAATTGGCCCAGAAGATGGGCATTGAGAACAAAGAGCTTATGGCCAAACTGCAGGCGATTGGGGTAGATGTGAAATCACATTCGGCAACCCTCGACGAAGCGGATGTCAAGAAACTCCAGGCTCCCCCCCCTCAAACCGTCACGACGACTGTCCAGGACGTGCAGAAGGAGGAGGTGCGGGTCAGCACCTCGGTCATCCGCCGGCGGCCCAAGGTGGTCGAAAAGCAGGTGGAAGTCGAAGTGGCACCGCCACCGGAGCCCACCCCCGAACCGACACCGGTTCCGGTAGCTGCCGAACCGGCCGAAGCTCCTGCTCCCGAGAAGAAGGTTGAGGAGAAGGTCGAGAAGAAGGTTGTGGAGAAGCCTGCAACGGTTGAGGCTGCCGCGCCGGAACAACCGGTTCCAGTGTCCGCGCCTGCTCCTGCAACGGCCCCTGAAAAGGTCGTCGAGAAGGAGGAGAAGGCCGCCGCACCGACTCCACCACCGGAGCCACAGCGTCCCACAGCGAATCGGGCCGTTATTCTGGGCCGGGTGGAGCTCCCCGGTCTCACCACCCCCGCGAGACAGTCTGCACCACAACCCGGTCGTACCGAACGACCGGCGTCCATGCTCTCCAAGGGGCGCCCCCAGGCAGAGCGCGGCAGGGATGCTGCTCCTGCGCCACGCGGCCAGGACCGTCCGACCGGTGGTGCACCACGCGTGGTGACCCCGGCTCCTGCTGATGCCCCTCCCGGCGCGGCTGACCGCAAAGGTGGGAAGAAGGGTACCCCGGCCGATGCTGCCAAGAGTAAAAAGGGTGGCGCACCGGACAAGAGAAAAGAGGGTATCCGTCGGGCCGAGCTCGAGGAAAAGCGTGAGCGGGTGTTCGAGCCAGGCTTCAAGGCCGGCAAAGGGAAGAAGAAGTACCAGAAAGAACGGGTATCCGAGGGCAAGAAGACCGAGATCACAACGCCCAAGGCGATCAAGCGGATCATCAAGATTTCCGAAACCATCAGTGTCGGCGAACTGGCCAAACGGATGGGGACCAAGGCAACCGACCTGATCCGGGCACTCATGAAGATGGGGATGATGGCTACCATCAACCATCCGCTGGACTTCGACACGGCCACCCTGCTGGCCACCGATTTCGGCTACGAGATCGAAAACGTGGCAGTCGATCTGGACGAGATCCTGGAGTCCGTACCGGATGCTCCGGAATCGCTGGTGAAGCGGTCGCCGGTCGTGACCATCATGGGTCACGTCGACCACGGCAAGACCTCGCTCCTGGACGCCATCCGCGAGGCCAACGTCATTGCCGGCGAGGCTGGCGGCATCACCCAGCACATCGGCGCCTATGACGTCGAACTGAACGGCCGGAAGATAACCTTCCTGGATACGCCCGGTCACGAGGCATTCACCGCCATGCGTGCCCGCGGCGCCAAGGTCACCGACATCGTCATCCTGGTTGTCGCTGCCGACGATGGGGTCATGCCCCAGACCCGTGAGGCGATCAACCACTCCAAGGCGGCCGGCGTACCGATCATCGTTGCCATCAACAAGATCGACAAGCCGGATGCCAAGCCCGAACGGGTGAAGCAGGAACTGACCGAGCATGGCCTGGTGTCCGAAGAGTGGGGCGGCGATACCACAATGGTTGAGGTGTCGGCCAAGAAGCGGCTCAACCTGGAAAGCCTCCTGGAGATGGTTCTCCTGCAGGCCGACGTCATGGAACTGAAGGCCAACCCCGACAAGTCTGCCAAGGGGACCATCGTGGAAGCCAAGCTGGACAAGGGGCGCGGCCCGGTTGCAACGGTACTGGTGCAGGAGGGTACCCTCAAGATGGGCGACTACTGTGTCGTCGGTGTTCAGTCCGGTCGCGTCAGGGCGATGCAGAACGACCGCGGCGAGAAGGTTCTTGAGGCCGGGCCGTCCATGCCGGTCGAGGTGATCGGTCTTTCGGGCGTGCCCGATGCCGGCGATGTCTTCGTTGCCATGAAGGACGAGAAGCAGGCCAAGGAGATCGCCACCCTGCGCCAGATCAAGCAGCGCGAGGTGGAACTGGCCAAGCACACCAAGCTTTCCCTTGAGGATCTGTACAAGAGGATCCAGAGCGGCGAGGTCAAGGATCTCAACGTCATCGTCAAGGGCGACGTGCAGGGATCGGTGGAAGCGGTCGGCGAGTCGCTGCGCAAGCTTTCCACCGACGCGGTCCGTCTCAATGTCATCCATTCGGCGGTCGGTGCGGTTACCGAAACCGACGTCAACCTGGCGGCCGCATCCAATGCCATCATTATCGGTTTCAACGTCCGTCCCGAAGTCAAGGCCCAGAATCTGGCCGAGAAGGAAGGGGTGGACATCCGCCTGTACAGCATCATCTACGATGCGGTGGAGGATGTGAAAAAAGCGATGGAAGGGCTTCTGGAGCCGATCTTCAAGGAGAAGTACCTGGGCCGGGCCGAGATCCGCGAGGTCTTTTCGGTTCCCAAGGTGGGGAACGTGGCCGGCTGTTACGTCCAGGACGGCAAGATGGTCCGCAATGGCCAGGTGCGGCTGCTGCGCGACAACGTGGTGATCTACACCGGCAAGATGTCCAGCCTGCGTCGTTTCAAGGACGACGTGAAGGATGTGGCCACCGGCTACGAGTGCGGTATCGGTCTCGAGAACTACAACGACCTCAAGACCGGCGACATCATCGAGGCATTCGAGATGGAGAAGGTCGCGGCCACTTTGTAAAAGCAGGTAGAGGTAAAGGTAAAGGTTAAGAACTGCCTTTGTCTCTCCTCTACCTTTACCTTTACCTGAGATTCTATGTACAAACGTTCAGAAAAAGTTGGCGAAGCGATCCACGAAGAGGTTTCCCGTCTGTTGGTCAAGGGAATCAAGGACCCGCGGGTCGGTTTCGTGACCATCACCGGGGTCAAGGTGACCGACGACCTGCACCTGGCCACCATCTACTTCACTGTGGTCGGCAGCGACGAAGAGCGTAAGGCTACGGAGGCCGGCCTCAACAGTGCCAAGGGTTTCATCCGCAAGGAACTGGGCAAGACGATGCGGATGCGCTATACCCCGGATATCCTGTTCCGTTACGACGAGACGATAGCGTACGGGTCACGGATCGAAAGCCTGCTGAAGCAGATCCACGATGAGGCCGATCACGATGCTGAATGAGATCATCCAGGCCATAGGCTCGCACCACCGGTTCCTGATCACGACCCACGAAGGCCCCGATGGGGATGCGGTCGGTTCCAGTCTCGCCCTGGCCAGCTATCTGCGGCGCCTGGGCAAGGATGTGACGGTCTACTCCTGCGACCCGTTTCCGGAACTGTACCGTTTTCTGCCCGGCTTCGACAGTGCGGTTACCGTCTTGCCGGACAAGGCATTCGACGTCTGCTTCGTGCTTGATGTGGGGGAGTTCAAACGGGCCGGCCGCGAGATTGCTGAATCGAAGCGGCTGGGCAGTCTCGTCAATATCGACCACCACAAGGGATGCGATAACTTTGGCGCCATCAACCTGATCGACCCCCAGGCCTGCGCCACCGGGGCTCTCATTTACCGGATCATCAAGGTAGCCGGCGATACCATAGATTATGAGACCGCACTCTCCATCTATACGGCGGTCATCACCGATACCGGCTCGTTCCGTTACTCCAATGCCAATCCCGAGGCCTTTGCCATTGCCGGTGAGATGATCGCCACCGGCATCAATGCGTGGTACATTTCGGAAAAACTCTATGAAAGCCAGCCGAGGCAGCGTCTCGAACTCCTGGCGCAGGCACTTTCCACGCTGACCATCTCTCCCTGCGGTGCCTATGCGTCGGTTACGGTGACCCTGGATATGTATGTCAGGACCGGTGGCTGTCCGGAACTGACCGACGGTTTCGTCAACTATCCCCGTTCCATCCAGGGGGTCGAAGTAGCGGTATTTTTCCGTGAGATTGAACCCGGCAGGTACAAGGTCGGTTTCAGGTCCAAAGGCAAGGTCGATGTCTCCGAACTGGCCGCCGCTTTCGGTGGTGGCGGACACCACAATGCTGCCGGCTGTACGGTGACGGGGTCCTACGCCGACATCACCTCCCGGGTCTTTGACCACCTCTCCAGGGCACTCCAGCTCTAAATGAATGGCTTCCTGATCATCGACAAACCGGAAGGACTCACCTCCCATGGTGTGGTCCAGCGGGTACGACGTCTCTGCCGTCAGCCCAAGGCCGGGCACACCGGTACCCTTGACCCGTTTGCCACCGGCGTACTCCCGGTGGCTCTCGGTACGGCGACCAGGCTCATCCCGTACCTGGACGAGGGTGTCAAGGAATATCAAGCCGTTATGCGACTCGGTGAGGAGACCGATACCGGCGACCGCACCGGCATTGTCGTTCGCCACGGTGATTGGCAGGGAATAACCGCTGAGGCCGTGTCTGAGCTTGTCGGCCAGTTCACCGGCGTTATCCGCCAGGTGCCGCCAATGCACTCGGCACTGAAACGTGACGGGGTTCCCCTTTACCGTCTGGCCCGCAAAGGGGTCACGGTGGATCGGCCTGCCAGGGAGATTACGGTATATCACCTGTCCATCGACAGTATTGCGCTCCCGCAGGTCACCTTTACCGTCCGCTGTTCGCGCGGAACCTATGTCCGGACCCTTGCTGCGGACATGGGGGAGCGCCTCGGCTGTTTTGCCCATCTGGTTGAGCTGCGGCGGACCGCCAGCGGACCATTTGCCATCGACCGGGCCATTACGCTGGAGATGCTTGAGCAGGCCGTCCTGGGCACCGGGACTGAGGTGCCGCTCATCACGCCCGGTACGGCGCTGGGGCATCTTCCCGAACTGGAACTCGCCGAACGGGGCATGCAATACGTCAGGCACGGCCGCACCCCGGAGACGGCCGACATTCTGAACGTTTCACGGCAGCCGCTCAGCCCCGGTGAAACGGTCCGTCTCTCCCACAACGGGGAACTGCTCGCTGTCGGACGCTGCGGAGACGAAGGCCAGAACCCCCTAACCCTGCAGCTATTGCGGGTTTTACCGACCTTTCCCTTTACATGACCCGGTCAATGTGCTAATAACAAACGTTACGCCAAGTGGACGCTAACCATGCAACCATAATCAACTATACAGAAAGGGGGTGTACCAAGTGCTGGCTACAGACAAAAAGCAGGAGATCATCAAAACCTTCAAACTCCATGAGAGTGACACTGGTTCGCCGGAAGTCCAGATCGCGATTCTGACCGAAAGGATCACGTATCTCACGGAGCACTTCAAGATTCACAAGAAGGACCACCACAGCCGGCGCGGCCTGTTGAAGATCGTCGGGCAGCGGCGCAGATTGCTGGACTACGTCAAGAAGAAGGACGTAGAGCGGTACAAGGTAATCATCGAGAAGCTCGGTATCAGAAGGTAAAAAGAGGCAGTATACCTCTGACCGGATGGGGAGGTATATTGCCTTTTCTTTTTTCCTTGTGATGCATTACAACAACCGGTTGGGGGCGTGGATAAAGCGGCTAAACCAGGTACGAGGCTCGAGGTATGAGGCACGAGGGAAATTTCTCGCTCCTCGCTCCTTTGACCTCGCTCCTTTTTTTTGCTTCTTTCTCGACGGCCCCAACACCACAGAGACGGTGAGGAGACCGAAACGTTATGTTTAACACCCAAACAGTAGAACTGGAATTCAGCGGCAGAAAGCTGTCCATAGAAACCGGCAAGATGGCCAAGCAGGCCAATGGCGCCGTTGTTGTGCGTTGCGGCGACACCACGGTGCTGGTAACCGCCGTGGCCAGCAAATCGGCAAAAGAAGGGCAGGATTTCTTTCCCCTGACCGTCAACTATCAGGAAAAGGCCTATGCCGGCGGCAAGATTCCCGGCGGCTTTTTCAAGCGGGAAGCGCGGCCGTCCGACAACGAGACCCTGACCTGCCGACTCATCGACCGACCGATCCGCCCCCTGTTCCCGGAAAACTTCCTCAATGATACCCAGATCATGGCAACCGTGGTCTCTGCCGATCGGGACAACGATCCCGGCATCCTGTCCATGATTGGCGCTTCCGCTGCCCTGCATGTCTCCGATATCCCGTTCTTCGGCCCGATAGCCGGGGTACAGGTCGGCCGGGTGAACGGCCAGTTCGTGGCCAACCCGACTGCCGATGAACTGGCAGTCAGCGACATCGACATCGTCGTTGCCGCCAGCAAGGATGCGATCTGCATGGTGGAGGGGGGCGCTGCCGAGGTCTCCGAGGATGTCATGCTGGAGGCCGTTTTCTTCGGCCATGCAGCGGTGCAGCCGATCCTGGTCGCCCAGGAAGAACTGCGCGCCAAGGCCGGTGTGCCCAAGCGCGATGTGCCACCTGTCGAGATCGATGAAACACTGAAGGCGAGGGTCAAGGAACTGGCCTTCGCGCAGATGAAGGAAGCAGTACGGATCAAATCCAAAGGGGACCGCCACAACCGGATCGACGCCATTGCTGCCGAGACCATCGCGGCCCTGAGCGGCGAGTTCGAGGGGCGCAACAAGGAGATCAAGGGATTCCTTGGCGACTTCGAATACGAACTGGTGCGCGAGCATATCCTGAAGGACGGCGAGAGGATCGACGGCCGCGATACCCGGACCATCCGCCCGATCATCACCGAAGTGAGCCTGCTCCCCCGTGCCCACGGTTCGGCCCTCTTCACCAGGGGCGAAACCCAGGCCCTGGTTGCTGCCACCCTCGGTACCTCAATCGACGAGCAGCGGATCGATTCCCTGTACGGTGAATCCAAGAAACGGTTCATGCTGCACTACAACTTCCCGCCGTACTCGGTGGGTGAAACCAGCTTCCGCCTCGCCCCGGGCCGGCGCGAAATAGGCCACGGCGCCCTCGCCGAACGGGCACTGGTACGTGTTCTTCCGAAGCATGAAGATTTCCCCTACACGATCCGGGTTGTTTCCGACACCCTGGAGAGCAACGGTTCCTCGTCCATGGCCACGGTCTGCGGCGGCTCCCTCTCCCTGATGGATGCCGGCGTACCGATCAAGGCCCCCGTAGCCGGCATTGCCATGGGTCTCATCAAGGAAGGGGCTGACGTGGCGATCCTGTCCGACATCCTCGGTGACGAGGACCACTTGGGCGACATGGACTTCAAGGTGGCCGGTACTGCCGAAGGTGTGACCGCCCTGCAGATGGACATCAAGATAACCGGTGTCACCCGGGAGATCATGCAGACCGCTCTGGGGCAGGCCCGCGAGGGACGGTTGCATATCCTTGGGAAAATGGCCGACTCCCTGACCGCACCCCGCAATGATCTGTCCGCCTATGCACCGCGCATCACCACCATCTGGATCAAATCCGACAAGATCCGCGACGTCATCGGTTCCGGCGGCAAGACGATCCGGAGCATCACCGAGGCGACCGGGGTCAGCATCGATATCGAGGACAGCGGCAAGATCAATATCGCCAGCCACGACAAGGAAGCCTGCGACCGGGCCATCAAGATGATTCGCGACCTCACGGCCGAGGCCGAAGAGGGCAAGCTTTACATGGGTACGGTCAAGAAGATCATGGAATTCGGCGCCTTCGTGGAGATCTTCCCCGGCACCGACGGTCTGGTTCATATCTCCGAACTGGACACTGCCAGGGTGAAAAATGTTACCGATGTGCTGAACGAAGGTGACAAGGTGCTGGTGAAGTGTATCGGTATCGACAAACAGGGAAAGATCAAGCTCTCTCGTAAGGAAGCCCTGGGCGCTACCCTTCCCGAATAACCTGAATGCCGGCGGGCTCGCCTGCCGGTTTTTGTTTTATAAAGGGGCGGCCTACGGACCGCCCCTTTTCCTTGCGCAGGCAGTTGCGAATCGAACAAGGGCAGGTATATTTCTTTCATGATCTCCAAAACAGTTCTCAATAACGGCATCCGGGTTATCAATCAGTACATCCCCCACGCCCATTCGGTATCCATCGGGATCTGGGTAGCGAGCGGTTCCAGGCACGAATCACCGTCCCAGAACGGCATCGCCCATGTCATCGAGCATCTTCTGTTCAAGGGGACCAAGACACGCTCGTCCCTGGACATTGCCCGGGAGATCGATTCGGTCGGCGGCGTCCTGAATGCCTTCACCGGCAGGGAGTTCGTCTGCTACTACACCAAGGTTCTGGAAGAGTACCTTCCGGGGGCAGTGGGGTTGCTGGCGGACATTTTTCTCAACTCGGTCTTTGACGAGGACGAGATCGACAAGGAGCGGAAGGTGATCCTTCAGGAGATCCGGATGCTTGAGGATAATCCGGACGACTTCATCCACGACCTATTCCACCAGAACGTCTGGAAGGGGCATCCGCTGGGGATGCCGATCATCGGTACCGTTGAGACGGTTGAGGGGTTGACGCGCGATCACATCGTTGCCTATCAGCGCGAGACCTATCGGGCCGGCGACATCATCATTGCCTCGGCGGGAAAGATCACTCAGGAACGGCTTCTGGAACTCCTGAACGGTGTCTTTGATGCCGTTCCCGCGGGCTGTGGTGCCGGCAACGGCACGCCTCCACCTTACGAGAAACGTCTGGAGCGCGTGCAACGTGAGCTGGAGCAGGTTCTGATCTGCCTTGGGACCAAGGCGCTGCCGCAAAACCATCCCAAGCGCTTCGAGGCGCTCATCCTCAACACGATCCTGGGCGGCAGCATGAGTTCCCGTCTCTTCCAGGAGGTGAGGGAAAAAGAGGGGCTCGCCTACTCCATTTACTCCTACCTCGCTTCCCATTCCGACGCCGGGACTCTGGTCGTATCGTCCGGTACCTCGAAAGACAAGGTGACCCAGGTGCTGGACATCCTGTTGCGGGAGATGCGCCGGATCAAGCACGAGCCGGTCGGTGCGGACGAACTGGATGCCGCCCGGGCCCTGCTCAAGGGGAATATCCTCCTCTCCCTGGAAAGCAACGACAACGTGATGTCCAAGCTGGCCAAAAACGAGATTTATTTCGGCGCCTATCAGCCACTCGAAAATATCATCAACGGGCTCCAGCAGGTGACGGTCGGGAGCCTGATGGAGCTCTGTCAGGAGATCCTGGACGACCGCTACCTGACGCTCCAGCTGATGGGCGATCTGGAAGGTATTCCAACAGACCCCGCTGAGTTGACGCTCTAACGCCATGCAGCACATTCCCGTTCGCATAAAACGGGTGCGCCCGACCGGCTCGCACCCTTTGCCCCGCTACATGACCGACTCGGCGGCCGGCATGGATCTCTGCGCCGACCTGACGGACGATATCCGTCTGGAGCCGGGGATGCGGTTTCTGGTCCCGACCGGCATCGCCATTGCCGTCCCCGAAGGGTTCGAGGCCCAGATCCGTCCCCGGAGCGGCCTGGCCATCAAGCATGGTGTCACGCTGGTGAACGCACCCGGCACCATTGACGCCGATTATCGGGGCGAGATCGGCGTGATCGTGATCAACCACGGCACCGAACCGTTCGTGATCAGGAATGGCGAACGGATCGCCCAGATGATCGTGGCGCCCGTGGTGCGGGCCGAACTGGTGGAGGTCGCGGAACTGGATGATACCGGCCGTGGTGCGGGTGGGTTCGGCCATACGGGACGGTAAAACTATGCTCGGGGCTCAGGGCTCGGGGCTCGGAACGGCGTTGATATGACTGGTGGGAGGGCAGGGGCGTGAAGGATCCGAGAATCAGGCAGTGGGCGGAGGTGCTGGTCAACTACTCGACCCGGGTGAAGAAGGGGGATGTGGTCCTCATCAGCGCCTCGGGAGTGGAGGCGCTGCCCCTCGTAAGAGAGCTCTACATCCTCTGCCTCGAAAAAGGGGCCCGTTACGTCGAGTACGAATTCAGCTTCCCCGAGCTTTCCCGGCACTTCTTCAACAGCGCCAGGAAGGAGCAGCTCAACTACTTCCCCGAGCATAAGCTGGATTTCATGAAGAAAGTGGATGTCTTCATCGCCATCTCGGCGGCAGACAACACCATGACCCTGGCCCAGGCGGATCAGGCGGCCATGATCACCTACGCCAGGGTCACCCGGCCGATCAGTGACTGGCGCGTCAAGAACACCCGCTGGGTCATCACCCGCTATCCGACCTTCGGGGCGGCCCAGGATGCCAAGATGAGCCTGGAGGAGTACGAGGACTATGTCTTCGCCGCCTGCTGCATCGACTGGCAGACCGAATCGAAGAAGCAGGAAAAGCTGAAGCGCTATATGGACCGGACCGACCGGGTCCGGATCCGGGCGACGGACAGTGATCTTTCCTTCAGCATCAAGGGGCTGCCGGGCATCAAGTGCGACGGCCGCTTCAATATCCCCGACGGCGAGGTCTTCACGGCGCCGGTGCGGGAATCTGCGGAGGGGTACATCACCTACAACTGCCCGACCCTCTACCAGGGGAAGGAGTTCAACAACATCCGCCTGGAGTTCAGCAGGGGCAGGATCATCAGGGCCACGGCCCAGGGGATGGACGAGGCGCTGAACAAGATCCTCGACACCGATGCCGGTGCCCGCTATGTCGGCGAGTTCGCCATCGGCGTCAATCCCGGTATCCGCAGCCCGATGCGCAACATCCTCTTTGACGAGAAGATCTTCGGCTCGATCCATTTTACCCCGGGCCAGTGCTACGACGAGTGCGACAACGGCAACAAGTCGGCTGTCCACTGGGACATGGTGAAGCTCCTGGAAGGTGACGGCGAGATCTGGTTCGACGACGTGCTGATTCAGAAGGACGGCCGCTTTGTCCCCAAGGATCTGCAGCCGCTCAACCCGGTTGCCGCGCCATGATGATCAGTATCCACCCCGAAGATCCCCAGCCACGCCTGATCTCCCAAGTGGTCGATATCCTAAGGGGCGACGGAGTGATCGCCTATCCGACCGATACCACCTACGGCATCGGTTGCAGTATCTTCAGCAAAAAGGGGATCGAGAAGATCTATACGATCAAGCAGCGGGAGAAGAAGAAACCGTTTTCCTTCATCTGCGCGGATCTTTCCGAGGTAACCCGCTACGCCAAGGTGAGCAACTTCGCCTTCCGGATCATGAAGCGGTTGTTGCCCGGTCCGTATACCTTCGTGCTCGATGCTACGAGTATCGTCCCCAATCTGCTGGTAACCAAGCAGAAGACCGTTGGTATCCGGATTCCGGACAACCAGGTCTGCCTCGCCCTGGTGAAGGCGCTGGGAAACCCCATTGTCACCACGAGTGCCAACCGTTCGGGCGAAGAGCCGATCGGCGATCCCTATATCGTCGACAGCGAGATGGGGAGGCAACTCGACTGCATCCTCGACGGCGGCCTGCTGCCGCCCGACGTCAGCTCCGTGGTCAGCTTGATCGGCGATTATCCGGAGGTGCTGCGCCAGGGGATAGGTGACGTGAGCTGGGTGGAAGGGTAGGTGGGATGCGCAGCTCGACGGTAAAGCGCGGACTCAACTTCCTGATTGTCGCCGTGGCGCTGATCACTGTCGGCTCGTATTATCATGCCTGGGTTGCCCGTCTCTTGTTCCTGTCGCCCCATGCGGCGGCCCAATTCGTCTCGCTGGCCTTTTTCTGGGGAGGGATGTTCGGTGCGGTCGGTATACTGATCACGATCTTCGGTTTCCTCCGCCCGGCGGGCAGAGAGCCGCGCAGCAGCCTGTTGCGACCCCTGCTGCTGTTCCTTGGCATGGTTGCTCTGTTCTTCTACCTGTTTTACACAACCCTCCGCTCCGTGGATGAACCGCCACCCCTCAGGCCCGGGGAAACGATTCTGATCTGAAGCACGACGCGACGCTCATGAGAGAAAAAAAACGCACCCGCATACTGTCCGCTTTCCGCCTCCTGCTGATCACAGGGATGGCTGCCGTCATCGCCACCCTTATCAATGCGGATATTTTCGCTGATTTCAAGCAGCAGCGCCTGCTCCGCATTCACACCGCCGACCTGAAAACCCTTGCCGAGCGGATGACCATCAAGCTTTCCTATTTCATGGAGCGGGGTGACAGTTTCCTGGTCCAGCAGATCATCGATGCCGACTTCGGAGTGTTCGGCTATGTGGTAACAGACTGCAAGTCTACGTCCGTGGCCTGTCCGGAGCAACGGATACTGTTCGTTTCCGGGCCGTTTTCCGGCTGGTACCGACCGCCAATGAGGAGCGACCTTGCCCGTGAATCGTTCACGGTGTTGCGGCACCTTCCCGATCCCAAGGTGGGGGGGGGCGGTGAGATCATCGGTCGTCTCTATGTCCTGAAAAACATCCCGCTCAGCTTTGCAGAAGATTACCGGCTCTGGCTGTCGGCCCCGTTTCGCAAGGTGGGGGTTCACTCCTACTATCTGCGGACAATGGGAGCCTTCATGTCCGGAGGGGCACTTGTCTGGCTGGTAGTCGAATTGCTCTTCAGGAACATTCGCCAGCGCCGGATCGCCCTGCGCCAGCGCGAGGCGGAGATCATCTCCCGGGCCGACGGCTACCTGCGCCAGCTCAAGGAACGAAACCAGCAATTGGAAGAGACGGAACGGCAGATGCGCGAGCAGTCCGAGGTCTCGGTGCGCCGAATCAGGGTGCTGGAGCAGCGGGTCAGGGATGATGCCGAGTATTCCCGGCTTGCTGAGGAGATCATTGCCGAACTGGAAGAAAAGGCGGCTGAACAGTCGCTCAAATACACCGATGAGCTGGAGCGGACCCGCCAGGAGATCGAGCAGCTGGAACAGCGGGTTGTCCAGTTCGAGGCAGCGCCCAAGCAGGAGAAGGAGGAATCCTACAAGGCGCTCGCCGACGTGGTGTCGCCCCAGTTCTCCAACACCTTTGAACAGCTGATTTATGAGGCCATCGGCGGGAGTTCGCAATTTGTCCGGGACGAATGGCGGCTGTTGCGCAACTTCGACGTGGCTGTGGGGCGCAATTTTCGCCAGTTCACCGATTTTATCCTGGTGAGTCGCAACTGCGTCGTGATCCTGGAGGCGAAATACTATCTGGGCAGGATCGTCTCGGATGGGGACTTCCTGAACGATGTCTGGTACAGCCGCTCCGGGAGCGACCGGAAGAAGATCGACTGCCTCTGGGGCGAGAACCCGTACCACCAGCTCAACGAATACTGCATGAGCCTGATGAAACTGATCAAGCAGCGCAGCCCCTGGGAGCTCCCGGTCTACGGGGTGATCGTCTTCCCGGACGAGGCGGACACGACCGGCCTGGGCGAGCATCTGGGCAGGTTTTACCGCATAGCCCGCCTGTCGCAGCTGGTATCGCTTCTGGAAAGGCTCCAGGCCGAAGCCAGGCGCCACCAGGCCGGAACGAAGCGACCGTCAACCCTACAGGTCGAGCATATGCTCAAGGGGCGAAAGGTTCCCTGAAAGGCTCACGGGGATTGACTTTTCTGCCATCATGGCGGTAGTATCCTCTCCGTTCTGGCTCCCCGGACATTATGACTGGGGATTTTTCTTTCAAAAAAGGTGATCTCATGCTCCGCTGTCCCACGTGCCGCAAGGAGACGACCTGGCAGGACAACCCGTTTCGTCCCTTCTGCTCGGAGCGATGCAAAATGGTCGATCTGGGGCGTTGGGCCAAGGAGGAGTACTGTATCCCGGACAAGCCGGCGCCGGAAAATGAAGAGCCGGAAGAAGAATAGTTGGCCAAGACCTTCAAACACGGCAATTGGACACGGAAAAAGCGGATACAATCCGATAAAGGCGGATGAACCACAAATCTCTGGTTCACCCAAGCGGCCGGTTAAGGTTGTTCGCCGTTATCCCGTTTTTCCCAACGTTTCCGTGTACCCAATGGCCTTCTTCTGTCTAATCGCATCTGTTCTTGTCATGAGCGAAGAACAACAAGGAGTTCCCATGTCTGATGTCCGTCTCCGTTTCGCCCCGAGCCCTACCGGCTACCTTCATGTAGGTGGTGCCCGTACCGCCCTGTTCAACTGGCTTCTCGCCCGCAAGATCAGGGGAACCTTTATCCTGCGGATCGAAGACACCGATGTGGCCCGTTCCACCCAGGAGTCGGTGGACGCCATTCTGGACGCGATGAAATGGCTCGGTCTGGACTGGGACGAGGGGCCCTTCTACCAGTCGGAACGGTTCCCGCTCTACAAGGAGTATGTGGACAGGCTCCTGGTCGAGGGGAAGGCGTACCGCTGCTACTGCACCACCGAGGAACTGGAAGCCAGGCGCGAGAAGGCGATGGCCGAGGGGCGGAAGCCCAAGTACGACGGCACCTGCCGGGGGCTTGATCATGAGATTCCCGGCAAACCGTATGTGGTCCGGTACCGGGCGCCCCAGGACGGGGTCACGGCATTCAACGACCTGATCAAGGGACCGATCTCCTTCAACAACGATGAACTGGACGACCTGATCATCCAGCGGACCGACGGTACCCCCACCTACAATTTCGTCGTGGTCATCGATGACGCCACCATGGGGATTACCACGGTGATCCGGGGTGACGACCATGTCAACAACACCCCCCGTCAGATCCTGCTCTATCAGGCGCTCGGCTATCCGGTACCGGAGTTCGCCCACGTGCCGATGATCCTCGGTGCCGACAAGACCCGTCTCTCCAAGCGGCACGGCGCCACCAGCGTCATGGCCTACAAGGAGATGGGGTTCCTCCCAGAGGCACTGGTCAACTACCTGGTGCGGTTGGGGTGGAGCCACGGTGACCAGGAGATCTTCACCCGCGAGGAACTGATCGAGAAGTTCGCCATCGAGCAGGTTGGGCGCTCCGCCGGGGTCTTCAACCCGGACAAGCTGCTCTGGCTGAATGCCCACTACATCAAGGCCGGCGATCCTGAGCGGTTGGCCGATCTGCTGGTACCGTTCCTGAAGGAGCGTGGCGTTGATACGGAAGCGGGGCCGGCCCTGCCGGCGGTGGTGAAGACCCTGCAGGAGCGGGCCAAGACCATGCTGGAAATGGCCGACGGTGCCGTCTTCTACTATCGCGATGATTTTGCCTACGATGCTGCGGCTGTGGAGAAGCACGCGACCCCGGCGGTGTTGGCGCTGCTCTCGTCCTTGTCCGAGCGTCTGGAGCAGTTGCCCGAGTACGGGCACGAAGCGCTGGAGGCCCTGTTCAAGGGATTCTGCGAGGAGCAGGGGATAAAGTTCGGCCAGATTGGGCCGGTGGTTCGGATTGCCCTGAGCGGCGGCACGGTCTCTCCCGGCATCTACGAAGTCATCGAGGTGCTGGGGCGTGACCGGACCATGGCCCGTTTCCGTCGCGCCATAGCCGAGCTCGCGCCGCGGTGAGTGCGTCTCGGAGAGCAGAAATCTGTTGACAAAAGGGTGGTCGGTAGGCTACAAAACCATGCGCACGCGGGAGTAACTCAGTGGTAGAGTGTCAGCTTCCCAAGCTGAAGGTCGCGGGTTCGAATCCCGTCTCCCGCTCCATGTAACATCAAGGAATCCTTCGGGATTCCTTTTTTTTGTTCCGGCGTTCGCAGGTAGGCAGGTTTTACCCTATGCCGGAGGAGGAAACTGGTTGCTGACATGATCATGACCAAAGCGCAGAAGGTTGAGTTTACAAGACTGATGGGCAATGCCTATCAGCTGCATCAATCCGGGAACTATTGCGAGGCAGAGGATGTTTATCGCACGGTCCTGTCGCTGTATCCTGCCGCTTTTGAACCGCTTTATCTATTGGGCGTAGTATGCTATCAGACCGGCAGGAGCGGTGAGGCGATCAACCTGATCGGCAAGGCGGTGAAGATCAATAAGAAAAGCGCTGCGGCGTTCTGTCATCTTGGTGCAGCCTGCCGGGCAGTCGGCCGTCTGGATGATGCCGAGAAACAGTATCGCAAGGCGCTGGCGCTTCAGCCCGATTACCCGGATGCCTGCTACAATCTGGGGAATACGCTCGCGGAACTTAAGCGGTTCAAGGAAGCGGAAAGGGAGTTTCGCAAAGCGGTCAGGCTGAAGCCTGATTATGCTGAAGCACACTGCAACCTGGGAATGCTGCTCTTTGCCGCCGGCAAACCTGAAGAGGCTGCCGCTTCCTGTCGGCAGGCACTGCTCTACAAACCGGACTATGTCAAGCCGCTGTATAATCTCGTTAATTCACTGTCAGAAGTATGCGCGTGGGATGATTTTTCCGAAACGGATATCGACAGGCTGCGGAAGGTCATTCGCAATGGAGCTGATATACATGCCGATATCCCGCCTTTTTTTCTTCTGAGGCTGCCTGATGTTACGGCACAGGAGCAACTGCTCTGTGCGAAGAAATGGACGGAACGGTGGCCGACCGTTCGGGAAGCAGATCATTCCAGGAATCGTAACGATAAGATCAGGGTCGGATATCTGTCGACAAATTTCGGCGACCATGTTGTAGCACAGCAGATGATAGAGATATTTGAAAAACATGATCGCACAGGATTCAGTTTTACAGCATATTCATTTGATCCCGGAAACGGCACCGGGATAATGCCGCGCCTGACTGCAGCATTTGATCATGTTGAAGACATAACCGGCCGTTCACTGAAAGACAGCGCCGAAATCGTCAGATCTCACGGCATTGATATCCTCGTTGACCTGACCGGCCACACAAAGAACTCATGCAGCGCTGTCATGGCGCTCCGCCCGGCACCGGTACAGGTGAATTATCTGGGATACCCCGGGACATTGGGGGCGGACTGCGTTGATTACATAATTGCCGACCGCTTCATAATACCCCCCGAATTTCGCAGCGATTATACGGAAGAGGTTCTCTGGCTGCCGGACAGTTATATGCCCAGCGATAGCGGCATGCCTCGTCCATCGGCGCCGTCTCGGTCCGAGTGCGGGCTGCCTGATGACAGGTTCGTGTTCTGCAGCTTCAATCAGCCATACAAGATCACGCAGGAAATGTTTTCGGTCTGGTGCCGGCTGATGATTGAGGTGCCTGAAAGTGTTCTCTGGATGAGGGCGTTCAATCCGTACGTTGAGGTCAACATTAAGCGTGCGGCAAAGAAGAGGGGGATCGATGAAGAAAGGATTATCTTCGACCCGTATGTTTCACGCGAGGAGCATTTCGCACGGCTGCAATGCGCCGATCTGTTTCTGGACACAGCTCCCTACAATGCCCATGCAACCTGCAGTAATGCCCTGTGGATGGGACTTCCGGTCATAACATGTTCAGGCCGTTCATTTGCGTCGCGCGTAGCCGGCAGCATGCTGGTTACCATGGGTCTGCCCGAGCTCGTGACCTGTACCCTGGAAGATTATTTCAGCCGTGCCCTTTTACTGGCAAAAGACCGTGACCTGCTTGACGGCCTGAAGGCCAGAATCATTGCCAGCAGAGACGGTTCCCCCCTCTTCGACAGCACCCGATTTGCACGCAATCTGGAGGGGCTCTACAAACAGATGTGGGAAAAACACTGTCGCTAGCTGTTTAAACTCCCGCATTGTCTGTCACGTCCTACGGAAAGATTCCCATAGCGAAACTCTTTAAGGCCTCAGGGATAAAACTCTAACAAAATTGGCTTTTTATGTGCATAGTAGCTCAAAAGGGGGAACGACAATGTCAAAAATGGTCAAATCAGTTAAGGGCTTTACCCTGATTGAACTGCTTATAGTGGTGGCCATTATCGGCATTCTTGCGGCGATCGCCATTCCCCAGTTTTCGCATTACAGGTCAAAGGCTTACAATGGTGCAGCCAAGGCCGATCTTCACAATATTCGTCTTACAATGGAATCATTTTTCGGTGAATATCAAAAATATCCCTTTTGATTAGAAAACAAGTGATAAAAAATGGCAGTACTAATTTCCATTTTGATTATATTAGGGTAAACAATGTTTTCGGGGTGAAGGTCAGTCAAGGGGGGAGCTCATAAAAGCTAGCCCCCTTGTTTTTATTTGCTCCTCCCGCAGCGTCACGGCGTATCTACGTGTGAGGCAAGCTCTAATGCCAATCCGCACAGGTTAACCGAGTCAGCAAGTCCTTCCAGGAACCTTTGTGGAATCCTCTTCAAACCGACCTGTGCGCCGACCAGCGCGCCGACCAGGATAGCGCGGGCCTGATTCTGGCCTCCCCCGTTGACGGCATGCAGCAGGGCGGATTCGAAATCGTCATGGAAACGAGCCGCCAGGTAGTAGACCGCCGGCAGCTGGTGATAGATGGCGCACGGCATGCCATACACGATGGACACCTTCCAGGCCGGTTCGATGCGAATGTCCGGGTCCACAGCGGCAGCAGCCATATAGGAAGGGGTCAGCAGGGCATCCGGAGAGGCAAACTTTCCGATCCGGGGCGGGTCGGGAGTGCCCGGGCGGGGTGGCTGCAGATTCTCGCCGGTCACGACGTGAAAGGGCAGTTTGCCCGATTTCACCAACTTCATCAATCTGTCCGACAACCGGGCATCCAGAGGGTGCCCCTGGACGAGAAGCCCCAGAACCGCGCCGTAGGCAACGGTCATGGAAACGATGGTCTCGTCGCTCTGCGTCAACGTGGTGTTGCCCGCGATGGTGCCGGCAAGTTGTGCAGGGTCGAGCGCGTAGCGTACTGCCAAGGCCAGCGTACGCTCGATTGCTTCCGTGGTATCGGCATGACCACCGGTCTGTCCCCATGGCAGTTTCTGTTCCACCCTCCTTCGCCACAACTCCCGGATCGACTGGCTGGTATAGCCGCCCGGCCCGCAGATCGGGGTGCCATCCAAAAGCGGCAGGAGTTCCTCATCCATGCGGCGACAGAAGTCCGCTTCATCATAGCGTCCACAGGTGACCAACGAGCAGAGCAGCAGCCTGAGGATGAACCCGGCCTGGGAAAGTTCGCCAGACTTGTGTCCGTCGTGATAGCGGCCGGGACGGGGGTCGGTATACCCACTGATCCACTCGCCGTAATCGCGCCGCAGTTCAACGAGATCGTAGTACCAGTGGGGCCCGAGTCCCATGGCATCACCGATAAACGCGCCCATGATGGCGCCGGCAGCGCGATCATCAATTGTGGAGCCGGACATGTGACCTCCTTTGGTTCATTATTGAGAGGGCTCCCCGGACGCGGGCTGACCGGTTGCATACGTCATGGAGCCTCCGGGTTAATGAATGGTACGTTCATGGCGCACATTCCGTAGCTCTTTCCACCTTTCAGTTTACACGCAAAGTAGCTGGTGCACCCCTTGAAATCGAGTCAGACCGCAATTAGATCTACCCCCTTTTTCTTGAGCTTATCGCATTGACTCTTTTGGATTTGCTGGTAATAGATATCGAAATTCATTACCCTTCGACACAGAGTAAGGAGACATCCTTGGCCAATCACAGTGAAAAACCCGCGGGAGAATTGCTTCTCCGTACCTCTCCGATGCCGGGCGACACCAATGCGAACGGCGACATCTTCGGCGGCTGGATCATGTCGCAGATGGACATTGCCGGCGGCATGCTGGCAATAGAACTTACTGGCGGCCGCGCAGTGACAATTGCGGTGGATGCCATGAAATTCATCAAGCCGGTAAAGGTCGGTGATGTCGTCTGCTGTTATGGACAGGTTACACGGATTGGCAACACGTCCGTTACCATCAGGCTGGAGGTGTGGGTGAAGCCTAGTTTACGGGAAATGAAGATTGAGAAAGAAAACGAATTTTTTATGGTCACGGAAGCGTCGTTCACGTATGTGGCTGTTGACAATGATGGACGGAAACGACTGTTCCCTAAACATGGATGAAACTGTAGCCTCCCCGGGGGGAGTGTTCCTAACGGTACCTTAATCGGCCTCCTGACCGGATACGTCAACCATCTCCACCCGGAAGGTACTGCCGCCGCCAGGGGTCTCTTCCATCCAGGCCCGACCGCCGTAAAGTCGGGCGATCTTCTGCACCGTGGCGAGACCCACGCCGGTTCCCTCCACCTCCTTCCATGTCGAACTCCGGTAGAAGAGGTCGAAGATGCGGTTTCGTTCTTCTTCGGGAACACCTGGCCCATGATCGCGGACAGAGAAGATTACCCGCGCTCCCCGGCGTTCTCCCTCCACTTCAATGGCCCCTCCCGGTCCGGCATAGCGGATGGCGTTGCCGATCAGATTGTCGAAAACCTGGAGCAGAACGGTTTTCGGTACCCTGATGCATGGCAATAAACCGGTTTCGACCGTCATGGCGGCAGTGGCAAGTCGGCTTGTCAGCCCCCCAAGCGCTTCCTGCACCACCTGATTGCTGTCCACCGGTTCGGCGGGGAGGGGGAGGTAGCCCGTTCTGGCAAGGGAGAGCAGGTCTTCCAGGAGCCTGAGCATCCTTTGACCCTGCCTGCCGATCTCGGCCAGGTACTCCATGGCTTGTTCATCAAGTCGGTCACGGTACATCACCTGCAACAGTTCCGTATAACCGATGATGGGGGTGAGAGGGGTGCGGAGGTCGTGGGAAACCATCTGGACGAAATCATCCAGTTCCCGATTCGCCTTGCGGATCTCTTCCTCCATCTGCACCCGTTCGGTAATGTCCTGCACCAGTCCGATGCAGTAGAGAGGCTCGTTGCCCTCATCCAGCACGCATGCCACCGAGGCGTGCCCCCAGACTGACCGGCCGTCCTTGCGCAGATACCGCTTCTCGTAGTGCATTGCCTCGCGTTGGCCGGCATAGATCTCGCCGTAATGAAGTGACGTCCTGTCCCGGTCCTCCGGGTGGGTGACCTCCTCGACGGTCAGGTTGACCAGTTCGTCCTCGGAATAGCCGAGGAAGCTGCTCATTGCCTGGTTTGTCTGCAGGATGCGTCCGTCATGGGATATGATGACCAACCCCGCAGCCGCGGTGGTGAATACCGAACGCCAGCGTGCCTCGCTCTTCCTCAGGGCTTCCTCGGCCTGCTTGCGTTCGGTGATATCCTGCATCTGTCCCACAAAATAAACGAGCTTCTGCTGTGCATCATAGACACCGGCAACGGTGACATGGCCCCAGATAATGGTGCCGTCTTTGCGCAGATACCGCTTCTGGTATTCCATGGAGCGTCTGTGGCCGGACCGCAGCAGTTCATATACCTCATGGCCCTTGGGCCGGTCCTCTGGGTGAGTGATGTCGCGCACATTCAGGCGCAACATCTCCTTTTCGGTGTAGCCGAGCAGCAGGGAATTTGCCGGATTGCTCTGGAGAAACCTACCTTCCGGCGACATGATCACCATCCCGATGGCCGAGTAGTGGAAGAACGAGCGAAACCTCTCCTCGCTCTCCCGAAGGGTCTCCTCAGCCCGACGGCGTTCGGCGATATGTCGCCACTCCCGCAGCGCCCTATCCACGATGTGCGGCATGTCGGCCAGCGATGCCTCCGATTTCACCAGATAATCGAGGGCGCCGGCCCTGATAGCTTCCACCGCTTCCTTTTCGTCACCCTGGCCGGTGAGTATGACGATGGGGAAGGTCATCTCTTCCCTGACCGGTGGTAACAACTCGATGCCGCTCCCATCGGGGAGGAGAATGTCGACGATCGCCAGGTCGGGCCGAAACTCTTGCAGCCTGGTTCGGCTTTCGGCAAGAGTGCGCGCCACGGTCAGCGTGATCCGCTGGTCTTGAACCGTCAGGGCGTTGCTGATCCGTTCGATATGGAGGGGAAAATCTTCGACGAGCAGGATATGGATAGCCCCTTCGTGGGACATCAAAGCGGAGCAGGACATGGCGAACCTCTTCATATATTAGTAACCGGTGCAGGTGGCCAACGGGTGCAGCACGCTGGCTCTTAGGCGATCGATAGGTCAACCACCGGAGCACTACCATAGATTGTGCCAGTGAATAAATCAAGTTTGCGGGCTGCATCACGGAATTATTTCCCTCGATCCTTGCATAACCGGGATCTTCAGGGAAAATAGCCTCAGCATACCATCGGTTCCGGAGACCCCCATGAGCCATATCCTTGCCCTCGATCAGGGGACTACCAGTTCGCGTGCCATTCTTTTCGACAGCTCCGCAACGATCCGTGCCATTGCTCAGCGGGAATTCCGTCAGATCTTTCCCCAGCCTGGCTGGGTGGAACACGACGGCCGTGAGATCTGGGCTACCCAGGTCGGTGTGGCGGCCGAAGCCCTTACCCGGGCCGGCATCTCCCCCCGCGAGGTAACGGCGATCGGGATCACCAACCAGCGGGAGACGACGCTGCTCTGGGACCGGCGTAGCGGCGAACCGCTGTACAACGCAATTGTCTGGCAGGACCGCCGGACCGCGGCACACTGCGACCGGCTCAAGGCGGAAGGGCTGGAGCCGCTGTTCCGGCAGAAGACCGGCCTGGTGCTGGACGCCTACTTTTCCGGCACCAAACTGGCCTGGCTGCTGGACAACATCCCCGGTGCCCGTGCCCGTGCCGAGGCCGGAAATCTGGCCTTCGGCACGGTCGATACCTGGCTGGCGTGGAACCTCTCGGGCGGCCGGTTGCATATCAGCGATGCCAGCAACGCTTCCCGGACCCTGCTGTTCAATATCTCTACCTGTGACTGGGACGACGAATTGCTGGCGATTCTCGGTATTCCGCGGGCGGTCCTGCCGCAACTGGTCGATTCCAGCGCCGTGTACGGCGAGACCGCCGGCGACCTTTTCGCCGCGTCGATTCCCATTGCCGGCATGGCCGGGGACCAGCAGGCGGCGCTGTTCGGCCAGGCGTGCGGCGCGGCCGGGATGGCCAAGAACACCTACGGCACCGGCTGCTTCCTGCTGATGCACTGCGGGGAACGGCCGGTGCCGTCGCAGCATAACCTGCTCACCACCGTGGCCTGGCAACTGGCCGGCAGGGCAGACTACGCCCTGGAGGGGAGTGTCTTTGTTGCCGGTGCTGCGGTGCAGTGGCTGCGCGACGGACTCGGCATCATCCGCTCCTCCAGTGAGGTTGAGGCTCTGGCGGCCAGCGTTTCTGACAGCGGCGGGGTCTGCCTGGTCCCGGCCTTTACCGGCCTCGGGGCACCGCACTGGGACCCGTACGCCCGCGGCACCATCGTCGGCATCACCCGCGGCACCACCGCTGCCCATATTGCCCGGGCTACCCTGGAGAGCATCGCCTTCCAGAGTGCGGATCTTCTCACCGCCATGGAGGCCGATGCCGGTATCACGCTGTCCGAACTGCGGGTCGATGGCGGTGCCACGGCGAATGCGCTTCTGATGCAGTTTCAAGCCGATCTCCTGGGTGTGCCGGTGGTGCGGCCGCTGATCAGCGAAACCACTGCCCTGGGGGCCGCCTACCTGGCTGGGCTGGCAGTAGGCCTGTGGCGCGACCGTCAGGAGATCGCCGGTCACTGGCAGGTAGACCGGGTCTTCAGCCCGACCATGAGCCGGGCGCAGGCAGCGGAATTGCGGGGCAGGTGGGAGCGGGCGGTGGAACGTTCCCGGGCGTGGGTTGCGCCATGACCCGGCCGGAACTGTTGCAGCGGCTCGACGGAGAAAGGAACTGGGACCTGCTGGTAATCGGCGGTGGCGCCACCGGACTCGGCGTGGCAGTGGAGGGGGCCAGCCGCGGCTACCGGACGCTGCTTCTGGAGCGTGACGACTTCGGCAGCGGCACCTCCAGCAGGAGCACCAAGCTGATCCACGGCGGGGTCCGCTACCTGCAGCAGGGAAACATCTCCCTGGTGCTGGAGGCGCTCCACGAGCGGGGAGTGCTGATCCGCAACGCCCCGCATCTGGTGCATAACCTTTCGTTCGTTGTGCCGCTCTACGACTGGTGGGAAGGGCCGTTCTACGGCGTCGGACTGAAGATCTACGACATGCTGGCGGGCAAACTGGGGCTGGGGCCGTCGCAGCTCCTCTCCCGGGAGGAGACCCTGCGACATATCCCCACCGTCGAGCCCGCAGGACTGCGCGGCGGGGTGATCTACCACGACGGCCAGTTCGACGACGCCCGGCTGGCCGTGGCCCTGGCCCGCACCTGCGAAGACCTGGGTGGTGTGCCGCTGAACCGTATGGAGGTGTCAGGGCTGCTCAAAACCGACGGACTGGTCTGCGGGGTGGCGGCCTGCGACCGGGAGAGCGGCCGGCAGTACGAGATCGAGTCGAGGGTGGTGGTGAATGCCACCGGACCTTTCTGCGATGCTGTCCGCCAACTGGACGAGCCTGGCGCTGAGCCGCTCATTGCCCCGAGCCAGGGTGTGCATCTGGTGCTCCCCCGGGGATTCCTCCCCGGCGACAGCGCCATCATGGTGCCCCACACCGACGACGGCCGGGTGCTCTTTGCCGTCCCCTGGTACGACCGGGTGATCGTCGGCACCACCGACACGCCAATGGATCGGGTTGCTGCCGAGCCCCGCCCCCTGGCGGCGGAACTGGAGTTCCTCCTGGAGCATGCAGCCCGCTATCTTACCCGCGATCCCGACATGGCCGACATTCTCAGCGTCTTCGCCGGCATCCGTCCCCTGGTGCGGGGTGGAGATGCGACTCGTACTGCGACGCTTTCCCGCGACCACACCCTGCTGGTCTCGGCTGCCGGCCTGGTCACCATTACCGGAGGCAAATGGACCACCTACCGCAGGATGGCCGAGGATACGGTGACCTGCGCGGCCAGGCTGGCGGGGCTCGACGAGCGGCCGTCGCGCACGAGTGACCTACCCGTTCACGGCCGGTTGGTAGAACCGGCAGCGGCCGGGCCGTGGCGGTTATACGGTGCCGACGCCGCTGCTCTGGATGAGCTGTGCGTTGTCCAGCCGGCCCTGTTGCAACTGCTGCACCCCCGGCTTCCGTACCGGCTGGCCGAGGTGGTCTGGGCGGTCCGTCACGAGTGGGCGCGGAGCGTGGCGGATGTGCTGAGCCGCCGCACCCGGGCGCTGATCCTTGATGCCCGCGCCGCGATGGAGGCGGCCCCGGCGGTTGCTAGCCTGATGGCCGTTGAACTGGGGCGGGATGACGTCTGGCAGGCAGCCGAGGTATCAGCCTTCCGCGCCCTGGCCATGGGGTACCTCCCGCGCGGGACTGCCGCGGGACAGCCCTTAGGCAACAGGTCTGCCGAACGGTGAGGCTTATGTTTCACGGGCAACGGCGTCAGGGCCGCGACGCCATTTCCGTTTCCGCGAGCTCTTGTCATCTTTGAATAGCGCCGTTGAATTATTAAAATCCTTGAATTGCGCTCTGCTTTTAAGGTAGCATTCATTGGCATGCAGATCACGTTGGCAGGTCAGAGGGATCAGTTGATACGCCCAGCGCACTATCGCACAAACCTCATAATCCTGTTGGTTGTCACCCTGGGACTCGTGTTCATGGGGATGAGGCTGCCGAACCTCCACGAGCTTGCCAGTTCATCACCAAAGCCCAAGCCGCGCCCCCGTGCCGTTATCAAGGTCCAGGTCAAATCCGGCCAGGAATCGAACAAGAAGATTCTTGTCGATGTCTCATCAGATGGCCCAGTCAGGCACGCCCTTGCCGACGTTACCGAATTTGTCGCTTCCTTCGGTCTCCTCACCGCCGTTACCGCCCCTTTCACTCTTTTCGTTTCCAGCACCCTCTCCCGAGCACCTCCTTCCCACGCCTGATTCTCTCTGCACGCCCTGTTGCCAGTTGTTTTGCACAACATTTTAACTTTTTACATCGTTTGCTGTTGCGACTGTTACACGCGTCCGTAGCACACGTATTGTTAAATACGTTGTATGAAATAACGTTAACCGGCAATATCCGTCACCTGGAACAACAGTCTGCATTCAAGGAGACAGTGTACATGAGACTATCCATCGTTATTCCTGTTTACAATGCGGAAAGAACCATAGAGTCGCTCTGCAAGACCCTCATGGACCTGTACGGTTCAGCGTTCAGTCTGGAAATCGTTCTGGTGAACGATAACAGCCACGACAGCACCCATCTCATCTGCTGCAGACTCAACGAGAGTTATCCGAGCATCGTTACCTACGTGCGGCTTTCCCGCAATTTCGGTGAGCACTGTGCCGTCATGGCCGGACTCAATCATGCAACAGGTGACCTTTGCGTCGTCATGGACGATGACTTCCAGAATCCGCCGGAGGAGGTCATCAGCCTCGTCAAGGAGATGGGCAAGGGATACGATGTGGTGTATTCCCATTATCCGGTGAAACGCGACAGCCTCTTTCGGAATTTGGGGAGCTACCTGAACGACAAAATGGCCAACATCATCCTAAAAAAACCTGCTGATCTTTACCTGTCGAGTTTCAAGATCATGAACCGTTTCCTCGTGGATGAAATCGTCAAATACACCGGGCCCGATCCCTACATCGATGCCATCATCCTGAGAATAACCTCCAACATCGGCAAGGTGGCTGTCCGCCACGACGAGAGACGACATGGGCAATCCGGCTACACCTTCAAGAAACTCATTTCCCTCTGGGGAAATATGATGGTCAGCTGTTCATTGATTCCGCTCCGCATCCTGGGTGGTGTCGGCCTAATCATGACCCTTATGGGCGTATACATGGCAGGGGAGACGGCAATCGACCTGATCTTTACCTCGAACCCCGACCCGACCGAGTACGAAACCCTCATGGCGGTCTCCATACTGACGCGCGGTTTCCTGCTGTTGTCGTTCAGCGTTGTTGGCGAGTATGTCGGCAGGATTTACCTGGCCCTCAACAGCGACCCGCAGTATGTGATCCGGGAAAAATGTGCGGTCCACCGCAAACCGGTTGTCGTTAACAATCTGAAGGAAACGAAGAACCATGAAATCGCTGCAGCGTCATCTGTCTGACCAACTGGAGAACAAGCTTTCCGCAGAGGGGACACTGGCTTTCAATAGGGAAACGGGTGCGGACCTGCTTGCCTCACGGCACGACTCGAAGTCCCTGCATACCGACCGGCAGGTCAAGGAATGGGTCGATAAACAGCTGTCCGCTTCCCGGTTGCAGGTACAACTCGTTCCGCTTCACAATCTCGAACAATGGCATACGGATCCGGGGACCGGCAACATCCGCCACCAGTCCGGCAGATTCTTTACCGTAACCGGAGTGAAGGTCCGCCACCGGAGCGCAGCAGGAGAACTCGAATGGGACCAGCCGGTCATAGACCAGCCGGAAGTCGGCATCCTCGGCATCCTTGCCAAAAGGATCGACGGTGTATTTCATTTCTGTCTCCAGGCGAAGGAGGAACCGGGAAACATCGGCGGAGTCCAGCTCTCCCCGACGGTTCAGGCGACCTACAGTAACTATACCGGTGCCCATGGCGGAGCGACCACGCGGTTCCTGGAGCACTTCATGGACCCTCCAGCGGAGCGGATCATCTTTGCCCGCATGCAGACCGAGGATGGTGGCCGTTTCCTGTATAAATCCAACCGCAACATGATTGTCGATGCCGGCAACGATTTTCCGGTGGACCTGCCCGATGACTTTATTTGGCTGTCGCTGCGGCAGATAGCCGCCCTGATGCAGCAGGACAATCTGGTCAACGCCTGCACGCGCAGCATCCTTTCCAGCCTGGCTTTCGCCGGTTCCGCCGTTGGCTCCGACATCCCGCAGGAGGGAGGCGCACCGGGAACCACCTGTCCATCAGGGCTGTGGGATACCCTTCTCTGGATCGATACGCGCCGGGCGTCCAACCATATGCTGGTGCGGCGGATCGGGTTGAACGAACTGGAGGAATGGGGCCTGGACGAGAAGGGATTCTTCTCGCACCGTGAAAAGCGGTTTTTCAGGATTGTCGGCATGAAGATCAGCGCGGCAGCCAGGGAGGTCAGGTCGTGGTGCCAGCCGATCATCGAGAATCCCGCGCCCGGCGTGATCGGACTGCTCGTCAGGAATGGTGCTCAGGGACTTGAAATTCTCATGCAGGCCAAGGCCGAGGTGGGAAACAAGGTTACGGTGCAGCTGGGACCGACGGTGCAGTTCACCCAAGGGAACTATGCCGACAGCAACAAGCTGAAGAAGCCTTTCCTTTTCGAAGAGTTCCTTGTTCCGAACGCGTTCAGAACAATTCACGAGAGCCGTCAGGCCGAGGAAGGGGCGCGTTTTTACCGTGAATGTCATTTCCACCGCATCCTCATGCTGCCGGACGGCGCCGAATTGCCGCTTCCCGACGATTACCGCTGGTTGCCGCTTTCCCATGTGATGTTTCTGGTACATCTGGGGGAACAGGTGAACTCCTGTGCCAGAAGCATCCTGACATGTCTGCTGTAGCCGCCGCTCTTGCCTGTGCCCCGCCAACCCGCCGCCTCGGCATCGGAGTACTTGGATGTGCCGACATCGCCGTGCGCAGGTTCCTGCCTGCCGTCATGCAGAGCGACAGGGCACGGCTCGTGGCCATCGCGAGCAGGGATTGGGAGAAGGCTTCGGTGGTTGCACAGCGTTATGCCTGTGCAACCTCTGGCTACCGGGATCTGCTTAATAATGAGCAGGTCGACCTGATCTACATCCCCCTTCCCAACCATCTCCATGAAGATTGGGTCATCACGGCAGCTGACCACGGGAAACATATCCTGTGCGAGAAACCGCTCGGCCTGTCCCTCGACTCGGTCAACAGGATGGTGGACGCCGCCGACCGGAACGGGGTACTGCTCTACGAGAACCTCATGTACCTGCAGCACCCCCAGCATGGCCAAGTCAAGGAGATGCTGGCTGCAGACAGGATCGGAACCGTTACCGGCCTGCATTGCGTATTCACCTTTCCCGGCCCCCCTCCCGGCACTTTCCGCCTGGACCCGCATCGTGGAGGTGGCGCGTTTCACGACCTGAACCGGTATCCACTGAGCGCGGCCCGCTTTTTCCTGCGCGGCGATGTCAGCGATATCGTTAGCTGCAGCACCATCCGCCAGGATGACTTGATCATCTCCATGGAGGCGGAGGCGCGCACCACGGCGGACGAGCGCTTTACCTTTTTCATCGCGTTCGGACAGCCGTACCGGTCTTTTTACGAAGTCAGCGGTACCGGTGGCACGCTTCGCCTGGACCGGGCGTTCACCCCGCCCGCCGATCATCAGTGCCGTCTGGAGATCAAGGGCAGCGGTAGAGACGAGACCATGCTCCTGCCGGCGCACGATCATTTCCGGCATACCATCGACCATGTTGCCGCACTCATAGCCGGTGCCACCGGATTCTCCCCGGAGCATGAGCGCTGGCGTTCACTTGCCGGTGCGGCCGACCGCTTTCTCCAGTATGCGCAAGAGGGGTCATCATGCAGTCTAACGTAGTGGTACGGTACTGGGACTACCTGCAGGAGTACGGTGCCCGCCGTGATGAATACCTTCGCATCTGCGACGAGGTGTTCTCGTCGGGGCGACTGGTGCTGGGGAGCCGCCTCGCGGCGTTCGAGCAGAAATTCGCCGGCTTCTGCCGTGTGCCGTTTGCGGTGGGTGTCGCCTCCGGCACGGATGCCATCTTCCTGGCGCTGAAGGCGTTGGGGGTGGGCAGCGACAACGAGGTGATAACGGTTGCCAATACGGCGGTTCCGACGGTGGCAGCCATCCGGGCGGCGGGCGCCACACCGGTATTCGTGGATGTCGAGGACGATACGTTCCTGATGGACATGACGCTGCTCGAGCAGGTCATCTCCCGGCGCACGCGCTGCATCCTGCCGGTACACCTGTTTGGGCAGATGGCGGATATGCTGCCGCTGCAGGAGTTTGCCAGCCGTCACGGACTGTCCGTCGTGGAGGACTGCGCCCAGGCCTGCGGCGCCACCTATCAGGGGAACCGTGCCGGCAGCCTCGGTGATGCCGGTGCGTTTTCCTTTTACCCCACCAAGGTGCTCGGCGCCTTCGGCGACGGGGGGATGGTGACCACCTGTCGTCCGGAGCTCGACGAACAGTTGCGCAGGCTCCGTTTTTACGGCATGCGGTCCGGGTATTACGCGGAAGAAGAGGGGTACAATTCGCGGCTGGACGAACTGCAGGCGGCACTGCTCGACCGAAGACTCGACAGGGTCGACGAAGCGGTCGCCCGGCGGCGGCGGATAGCGGCGATCTATGATGAGGGACTGACCGGGGTGGGGGATATCCTACTGCCCGCGGTCAGGCCGCACCGCAGCCACCAGTATTACCTCTATACCATCCGGACCGGCAACCGTGACGGGCTGATGGCGTTTCTCGCCGCTCAGGGGATAGAGACAAAGATCAACTACCTTGATCCGATCCATCTGATGCGGGGATACCGCTTCCTGGGCTATTCCCCCGGCACGCTTCCGGTGACGGAACGCCTCGCTGGCACCATCCTTTCCCTCCCCATGTACCCCGAATTGCCGGAAGAGCATGCTGCCGAGGTTGTCGCCGCTATCCGGCGCTACTTCGCCTGAATCGGGATGGCCGATGAACCTCGTTGAATATGCCCGGATGTACGAAGTCGAAGACCGCCACTGGTGGTACGTGGGACTCCATGAGCTGATCCTGGCAACAATCCGACAGGAGTCACGACGTCTGGGGCGCACGCTCGACATTTTCGATGCGGGGTGCGGTACGGGCCGGCTCGGCCAGCTCGTGGCAGCACTGGGGCACAGGGCCAGCGGCTGCGATTTGTCGGAGGAGGCGCTCCGACTCTGCGGGCTCCGCGGGATGGACGGGATGTTCCCGGCAGATCTGAACGGTATAGAGCTCGAACCGGAAACCTATGACATCATCACCTCCATCGATGTCCTGTACCATGCCGCTGTTAGCGACGATGTTGCAGTCATGCAGCGGTTATGGAGAGGCCTCAAGCCGGGCGGCATGCTGATTCTGAACCTGGTTGCCCACGAGTTCCTCAAGAGCACGCACGATATCGCGGTACATACCAGAGAGCGGTACTCGCGGCGGATGCTTCGCCAACGGCTTGATGCCGCCGGATTTGACACAACGTATGCCACCTATCGCGTCAGCATCCTGTTCCCCTTCATAGCCGTATACCGCCTGCTGGCGCGGTTCGCGCATCATCGTCATGCGCATTCGGACGAGGTGGCTTCGGACGTCTCCCTGCCGCACCCGCTGATAAATGCCCTGCTATTGAAAGCCGTTGAACTGGAGAATCTGTTACTGAGGGTGTCCTCGTTACCGGTTGGCAGTTCGCTCTTCGTGGTGGCCCGCAAGCCGTATTCGCAACCGAAACAAAGACTCACGAGACAATGAAAAAAACGAAACGAAACCGTGCTAAAACCGCAGAAGACAACGCTGCCGGCCTATTACAGGCCGAGTCGGACAACAGCAGCCTTTGGCATGAACCGTTTATCCATGTGCTGCTCATACTGGTTACCGGATTTGTCGTGTATTCCAATACCATATCGGTGCCATTCATATTTGATGACTATGACTGTCTCGTCAAAAATCCGGCGATCAGGAGCTTTTCCTGTTTCCCCGAAACGCAACGGGTCATGGGGTTAAGCATCTCCGCCGACGTACAGAACAACGTGATCCTGCGCCCCGTAGCCTACTTCACCTTTGCCATAAACTATGCCCTCCACGGTCTTGATGTGTTCGGGTATCATATTGTCAACCTGCTGCTCCATATCGGCTGCGCCATGCTCGTGTATAATTTATCGGTACAGTTCATGTCGACACCTGCAATGACAGCCGGAGAACAAACCGGTAACGTTGCTGAACCGGATGATGTGCGCCTCATCGCCCTGTTTGCAGCGTTGCTGTTTGTCTGTCATCCCCTGCAGACCCAGGCAGTAACCTACATCATCCAGCGCTTCGTTCCCCTGGCCACATTCTTCTATCTTGGTGCCATTGCCTTGTACGTCCGATTCCGCACCGTATCTACGCTGACGTCGCGGGTTACTGCCTATGCCCTGTCGTTGGCTGCCACCGTTCTCGCCATGGAATCAAAAGAAATTGCCTTTACGCTTCCGGTGATCATCGTCCTTGTTGAATGTATGTTCTTTACGGGTGGCGTTGGTCCAAGGTTTGTCAGGCTGATGCCGTTTCTTCTGACCATGGTGATTATCCCCATCAAACTCCTGAGCCTGACGTCACCGGCACAGGCCTACGATCCGGAAACTATTTCCGGTGCCATAAACCTGATCAACTTCAAGGGGACATCGTCATGGGACTACCTGATGACCCAGTTCGGCGTCATCACCACCTACCTGCGACTCCTGTTGCTGCCGGTCGGGCAGAACTTTGATTATGATTACCCGCTGCAGCAGAGTTTTTTCAGCATGTCGGTACTGTTTCCCCTGGTTCTGCTGCTCATATTAATGGGAACCGGACTGTACCTGCTGGTGCGGTCGCGAGAATACCGGCTCTATAAACTTATCGCTTTCGGCGTGTTCTGGTTTTTCATCACCCTGTCCGTTGAATCAAGCATTGTGCCCATCGAAGACCTGATTTTTGAACACCGCATCTATTTGCCTTCCATCGGCCTTTTCATATCAGTCCTCACCGTAGTTGCGGTCATGGTGCATCGCATAACCGGACGGTCAATGAGCAGTTCACGTAGTGCGACCCTGCTGCTGGTTGCATCAGTTGTGAGCCTGACGGCGACAGCCATATCCCGCAACATGGTATGGCAGCATCCGGTCACGCTCTGGACGGACGTAACCAGGAAAAGTCCCAACAAGGCCAGGGGGTACGCCTGGCTGGGCGAGTCGCATCTTGAACCGGTGATGGCACAGGTTGCACCCGAAGCGTCCAATGGCAGGAAGATCTCCGTTGATGTCCGCGACCCCCGGATTGATTCAGCCATCAAGGCGTTCAGGGAGGCGATAAGGCTGCGTCCAATGCCACTCTATTATCTGAAGCTTGGGTACGCACTGCAGCTAAAGAACGAACTCGAACAGGCTGAAGCCATGTATGCGAAGGCTGAACAGATTGCTCCCGACAATCCGTGGTCATCCCTCTACATGGGTGACCTTCTGAAGGGGAGGGGGGACCTTTTCGGAGCCCGCAAGCGATATCTGCATGCAATTGATCTGGATCCAAGACTGCCGGCCGCACACCTGCGCCTGGCGGATCTATTGTTTGAAGGGGGGGACATCGCTGAAGCGGTAAAGGAGCTGGAATATTTCATGCAGATCTACCCGGACGAAGCTGTACGCAAGAAGATTGACCGCTACAAGAGACGGATCTATGAAGCGAACGGCACCTAACGTTGAACACCGGGTCTACCTCCCTTCCATGGGCATGATCCTGGCGGCGACATGATCAGGCTGAAAATGGCCGCCGGAACGGATGCCGCGGGGCGACTTGGTGTCCTGGCGCCGGTACTGGCTGTGATTGCCCTTTTCGCGGCAACCGTTTTGAGGAATGACGTCTGGAAAAACATCTGGCCGGATGTGGCGAAAAAGGTGTCGCCGGAGCAGTGGGCTTTTCGAATGCAGAGGAAATCTTCACTTGACTCCATGTGACAAATCTGCGATAAAAATTCGCCGGCAGGTTATGGGTCTCGACATGACCAATCGGCATCTGAAAGGGCGCTTAGCTCAGCGGGAGAGCACTGCCTTCACACGGCAGGGGTCACTGGTTCAATCCCAGTAGCGCCCACCAAAAACACGAAAGGCCAGGTCAAGAAACCTGGCCTTTTTTAGTTATTGACTTCAGATAGTTACAGGATCTGTAAAACTCTACTTATATCCTTCCCGTCCATTCAAAAATAAATTCCCTACTGTGTCAGTCAAGTCTGTGCCCATGTTGTGCCCACCCTCTGTGCCCAAAATTTACTGATCATCAAGGATACTTTGGGACAGGGCGAAGAACTCAAACTATCCGGCTTAGGGAGCTTGGTAACCTTTTAATATCAAATGAGAAGTTGTGTGAAGGCATTGTTAAGGCGACGTTGCTAAGAAATTCTTGACAGGGACGGAGTAATGGTGGTATTTAAAGACTATATTTTTAGTGGAGTTTGTGATTGATCTCAAAGAAAACGAAATACGGCCTCAAAGCGTTGCTCTATCTGGCACGGCAGTACGAGAAGGGACCGATCCTCATTGCCGACCTGGCTCGGGAGGAGCGGATCCCGAAGAAGTTTCTGGAGGCGATTCTTCTGGCGCTGAAGAATAGCGGCATTCTGCAGAGCAAGAAAGGGAAGGGGGGCGGCTACTACCTGGGCAAGCATCCCAAGCAGATTACCTTCGGCCAGGCGATCAGGGTGATGGAAGGGCCTTTGGCGCCGGTTCCCTGTGTCAGCGAGACCGCTTATGCCAAGTGCGAGGAGTGCGAGAGCGAAGAGACCTGCGGCATCAGGATCGTGATGAAGGACCTGCGGGAAGCGATGACTAAGGTTCTGGACAATACTACCCTGGCAGACGTTCTCGAATCGATGGACAAGGCCGAAGAGCAGCAGAAGGGCGTCTTGAACTTTCACATCTGATTTTTTTTGCGACATAAAACTACTAAGTCGATAGACTAAAATAGGAGAAACGACAAAATGAACCGAAAAAACCTTTTCACCGTAGCCTTGCTGGCCCTGTTGAGTCTTACCCTGCCGGTGGTCTCGTTCGCAGCGGTGGAACTCCTGAACGTCTCGTACGACCCGACCCGCGAGCTGTACCAGGACTTTAACAAAGCATTTGCAACCTGCTGGAAGAAAAAGAGTGGACAGGATCTGACCGTCAAACAGTCCCACGGCGGTTCCGGCAAGCAGGCCCGGTCGGTCATCGACGGCCTGGAGGCGGATGTGGTGACCCTGGCGCTTGCCTACGATATTGACGCGATTCACGACAAGGCCAAGCTCATTCCGGAGAACTGGCAGAAGCGGCTGCCGCTCAACAGCTCCCCCTATACTTCGACCATTGTCTTTCTGGTCCGCAAGGGGAACCCTAAGCAGATCAGGGATTGGAACGATCTTGTCAAACCGGGTGTGGCGGTCATCACCCCCAACCCCAAGACCTCCGGCGGTGCCCGCTGGAATTACCTGGCAGCCTGGGCGTACGCCCTGAAGCAAAAGGGGGGCAACGATGCCAAGGCCAAGGAGTTCGTGACCAAACTGTTCAAGAACGTGCCGGTGCTCGATTCAGGTGCCCGCGGCTCCACTACCACTTTCGTGCAGCGGGGTCAGGGTGACGTACTGCTGGCCTGGGAGAACGAGGCATTCCTGGCGGTGAACGAACTGGGCAGGGACAAGTTCGAGATTGTCGTCCCGTCGCTCAGCATCCTGGCAGAGCCGCCGGTTTCCGTTGTGGACAGGGTGGTTGACAAGAAGGGAACCCGCAAGGTTGCCGAGGAATACCTGAAATATCTCTACACCCCGGAAGGTCAGGAGATAGCTGCCAGGCATTACTACCGTCCCACCGACAAGAAAGTGGCTGCGAAGCATGCCCGGACCTTTGCCAAGGTCAGGCTGGTCACCATCGACAAGGAGTTCGGCGGCTGGCGCAAGGCCCAGACGACACACTTCACCGATGGCGGGGTCTTCGATCAGATCTACAGCCCGACCAAGTAAGATTCGTTCATTGGGCACCCCAGCCGGGGTGCCCAATGACAGCGTACAGACCGACTGCAGCCGTAAGGAGCCAGCCATGTCCCGTTTTCGTAAAACACACTCCGTCCTTCCCGGATTCGGGCCGGCACTCGGCTACACCATCTTCTACCTGAGCATCATTGTGCTCATCCCGCTGTCGGCACTGGTCTTCAAGTCCGCAACCCTTACCTGGCCGCAGTTCATGGAAGCAGTGGCCTCGCCCCGGGTAGTCGCCTCCTATCGGGTGACCTTCGGTGCGGCCCTGCTGGCCGCCGGGATCAACGCCCTGTTCGGGGTTCTGGTGGCCTGGGTGCTGGTGCGTTACCGATTTCCCGGCAAGCGGATTTTCGACGCCCTGGTGGATCTCCCCTTCGCATTACCCACGGCGGTGGCCGGCATCACCCTGGCAACGGTCTACTCGAACAACGGCTGGATCGGTCGCCACCTGGAAGCGCACGGGATCAAGGTAGCGTTCACGCCGCTGGGGATTCTCGTGGCCATGACCTTCATCGGCCTCCCCTTCGTGGTCAGGACCGTCCAGCCGGTCCTGGAGGAACTGGATGCCGAGATCGAAGAGGCTGCCGCCTGCCTGGGGGCCAACCGGCTCCAGACCTTCTGGCGGGTCCTGTTTCCCACCATGCTGCCGGCAGTGCTGACCGGCTTCGCTCTCGCCTTTGCCCGGGCCGTGGGAGAGTACGGCTCGGTGATCTTCATTGCCGGTAATATGCCGATGGTTTCGGAGATCACGCCGCTCTTGATCATCACCAAGCTTGAGCAGTACGACTATGCAGGAGCTACGGCCATCGCCTCGGTCATGCTCGGTGTCTCGTTCATCCTGCTTCTGACCATCAACCTGCTCCAGAAGTGGAGCAGACGTTTTGCCGAATGACCCGGGAGGAGGCCCCATGCACGTTGCCGGCGGTTTGAATATGACGAAGAGCACAAAGGAGGGGAGGGGGCTCGGCGAGCCGGCCCCGGTCCGCTGGCTGCTGATTGCCGTGGCCCTTGCCTTCCTGGCCCTGTTTCTCCTGGTGCCGCTGGCCGCGGTCTTCAGCCAGGCCCTGGAAAAGGGGTGGGAGACCTACCTGGCCGCTCTGCACGAGCCGGACACCCTGGCGGCCATCAAACTCACCCTGCTGACCGCCGCCATCAGCGTGCCGCTCAATCTGGCGTTCGGCGTCGTGGCTGCCTGGGGGATCGCCAAGTTCGATTTTCCCGGCAAGAGCTTTCTCATCACCCTGATCGACCTGCCGTTCTCGGTGTCGCCGGTGGTCTCCGGCCTGATCTACGTGCTCCTGTTCGGCCTCCAGGGGTGGCTGGGACCGTGGCTCCAGGCCCATGACCTGAAGATCATCTTTGCCGTGCCGGGCATCGTCCTGGCCACCATCTTCGTCACCTTCCCCTTTGTGGCGAGGGAGCTGATCCCGCTCATGGAGGCCCAGGGGAGGGAAGAGGAAGAGGCGGCACTCACACTCGGCGCCAGCGGGCTGCAGACCTTTTTCCGGGTAACACTTCCCAACATCAAGTGGGGGATTCTCTACGGGGTCATCCTCTGCAACGCCCGGGCAATGGGGGAGTTCGGAGCGGTATCGGTAGTGTCGGGGCATGTGCGTGGTTCCACCAACACCATTCCGTTGCAGGTGGAGATCCTCTACAACGAATACAACTTTGCGGCAGCCTTTGCCGTAGCCTCTCTGCTGGCGCTCCTGGCGCTCGTCACCCTGGTGGTGAAGAGTGTGGCCGAGTGGAAGGTCCGGCAAGAGCTTTCAAACAACTGAAGTACACGGGAAGGTACTTGACATGAGCATAGAGATTAGCAGTGTCAACAAGCATTTCGGCCAGTTCGCCGCGCTGAAGGATGTGAGTCTGACCGTACCGTCGGGTGAGCTGGTAGCGCTACTGGGACCCTCCGGTTCGGGCAAGACTACCCTCCTAAGGATCATCGCCGGTCTTGAGGCGCCCGATCAGGGACAGATCCTCTTCGACGGCGTGGAGACGACCAACAGCCACGTGCGGGAACGACAGGTCGGTTTCGTCTTCCAGCACTATGCCCTGTTCCGGCACATGACGGTATTCCACAACATCGCCTTTGGCCTCACGGTCAAGCCGCGCCGGGAGAGGCCCGGCAAGGCGCAGATCCGGGAGAAGGTGTTCGAACTCCTCAAACTGATCCAGTTGGAGCAGCTGGCCGACCGGTACCCGGCCCAGCTTTCCGGCGGCCAGCGCCAGCGGGTGGCGCTGGCTCGGGCACTGGCGGTGGAGCCGAAGGTGTTGCTCCTGGACGAGCCTTTTGGAGCCCTTGATGCCAAGGTACGGGCCGAACTGCGTCGCTGGCTGCGCCGTCTGCACGACGAGATCCATGTGACCAGCGTCTTCGTTACCCATGACCAGGAAGAGGCCCTGGAAGTCGCCGACCGGATCGTGGTGATGAACCAGGGGCAGATCGAGCAGGAGGGGACCCCGACCCAGGTATACGACAACCCGGCCACGCCGTTCGTGTTCAGTTTTCTCGGCAACGTGAATCTGTTCCATGGCCGGGGGACGGCCGGAGAAGTTCAGGCGGGGGTCGGACAGGTGGTAGTCGAACCGGTACCGGCAGTCGGGTATGTCCGATCCCACGATATCGAGGTGGAGCGCCAGTTATCCGATCCGACTGCCGTAAGGGCCGCTGTTCGCTATGTACAGACCGTCGGGCCGCTGGTGCGGGTTGAGCTTGCCCTGGCCGATAACGGGGCAGCAATGGAGGCGGAGCTCTCGCGCGAAGTTGCTGACCGACTCGATCTTCAGGTCGGCGAACAGGTCTATATCCGGCCACGTAAGGTGACGGTTTTTGCAGAGGATTATCAGATCTAGGAGGATGCGATGACATCGACAGCCGCTGCACTACAAAAGGATGGGTGGAGCGGGGAACTGGAGCGGCAGGTGCGTGACGCGCTGAGTGTTATCCGCTTCGGCACGGTCACGCTGGTGATTCAGGATGGCCGCGTCATCCAGATCGACAAGAACGAGAAGATCAGGCTGACCAACCCGGGGCATATCCACGGCAGTGGCATCTGACCGGAAGCGTTCTGAAGAACCCGTTTCGCATCAATCAGTTGGCTGAAATAATGGTCACGCGTCAGGGAGGTATCTATGGCTGAGCACATACTTATTGCCGGCAAGGCCGGCGTGGGCAAATCGACCACAGCCGCAAACCTGGCGGCTGCCCTTGCTGCGGCCGGACACCAGGTTGCCCTGATTGGCTACGACTCCCGCTGGAACTCCACCGCTACCCTGCGTGGGACGAGCGAGTTGAAGCCGTTACCTGCCTGGAGAGGCGGGGATGTTGTACCCCTCTATACCATCGGTTTCAAAGGGGCGCTCTGTATAGAGGCCGGAGAATTGATCGTCGAGGGCGAAGCTGCAAAAGCAGCCCTCTTGCTGCAGCATCCGACCGTTGTCGTGCATCGTCCCGAATATGTGATCCATGACCTGGCCTGGGAGCCCGACAGTTCATTCGGGCTTCCTTCAGCGATAGAGGGGATCGTTCGTCTGTACGTTGTTACATCGGCAGATATGGCGGCCATTCAGGTGGTGAACGAGCTGTTTGCCTGGCTCAATACGGTTTCATCCATAGACTGCCGGTTTGGCGGTGTGGTGGTTAACAACCTGACCGGACCTTTTTATGAATCGATTATCGCCGATTTCGTGAGCAAGACCGGCACGTCGATAGTTGCCAGTGTGCCACACTCGTTGATGGTCTCGGTGAGTGATTTCTACAATCAGACCCTGATCGAGTCGGCTCCGTTGTCCCATAATTCCTTTGTGTACCGGAAGCTTGCCCGGCAGGTATCCGGGCAGACGGTTGTGCCGCGGCCGACGTTTCTCGATTGCTGGGAGCTGAAGCACTGGGCCAGGAAGTGGGGCGAGATCATTGCCGAGCTGGAAACCGGGGTTGTGGCCGATGGTTCGCACATATAACAAGTCAAGAAAATATGGTTGACATTTGAAAGTTTATTGGTTATAAATCTATAAAACTGATAGATAAAGTGGTTGAAAGCGGCGCTGACCGGATAAACTGGAGGCCAAGCCCTGATCGTTGTGACGATCTCTGCTTGGCCTCTTTTGTTTTTGCCCCTGGAACATGGGGGTGATGAAGGGCGACTGACGGAAGAACTGAATCACCGAGCATCAGGGCAGGACCCATCTTACGTGAGCAAAGGAGTGTGCACCATGGCAAGGCAGCGTTATCTCTTTACCTCGGAATCGGTCACTGAAGGGCATCCAGACAAACTTGCGGACCAGATCTCCGACACCGTTCTCGATGCCATTCTGGCACAGGACCCGTTGGCCCGGGTCGCCTGCGAAACGAGCCTCAACACTGGTCTTGCCCTCATCACCGGCGAGGTCACCACGACCGCCCGCCCGGAGATCGCGAAGATCGTGCGTAAGACCATCCGGGAGGTCGGTTACGACCGTGCCGACTACGGTTTCGACGCGGCGAACGCGGCGGTGCTGGTGGCACTGGACGAGCAGTCTCCCGACATTGCCCAAGGAGTGAATACGGCTCTTGAGGCACGTCGTAGCGAGGACCATGACGGTTACCTGGATTCGGTCGGTGCCGGAGACCAGGGGATGGTGTTCGGTTTCGCCACGGATGAGACCCCGGAATATCTTCCGACGAGCATCGCCCTGGCCCACAATCTGGCGAAGCGGCTGAGCGAGGTGAGGAAGAGCGGTCTGCTCCCCTATCTCCGCCCCGATGGCAAGACCCAGGTGACGGTGGAGTACGAGGGGGACCAGCCGGTGCGTATCGACACCGTCGTCATCTCAGCCCAGCATGACCCGGACGTTGACCTGGAGCAGATCCGCCACGACCTGATCAAACAGGTCATCCGGCCGACCATCCCCGGGCAGCTCCTCGACGAGAAGACCAGGATCTTCGTCAACCCGACCGGCCGGTTCGTCATCGGCGGTCCCCATGGCGATGCCGGCCTGACCGGGAGAAAGATCATCGTCGATACCTATGGCGGCTTTGCCCGGCACGGCGGCGGCGCCTTCTCCGGCAAGGACCCCACGAAGGTCGACCGCTCCGGCGCCTATGCCGCCCGGTACGTGGCCAAAAACGTGGTCGCCGCGGGGCTGGCAAAACGGCTGGAGGTCCAGATCGCCTACGCCATCGGCGTGGCCCGGCCGGTATCCATCTTCGTCGACAGTTTCGGCACCGGCAAGCTGACCAACAGCGAACTCGCCGACCTGATCGCCACCCAGTTCGACCTCAGGCCGGCCGCGATCATCGAGCAGCTCGACCTGCGGCGTCCCATCTACCGCCAGACCGCGGCCTACGGCCACTTCGGCCGCAACGACCTCGACCTGCCGTGGGAGAGGATTGACAAGGCGGAGGCCTTGCGGGAGCAGCTTCGCAAGAGTGCATGATCTGGGGAGCAGGTGTCAGGCTGCGCCTATGCAGCCAACTGAGTAAATGCAAGGAGACAAGGCCATGGCAGTCGCACTGAGCAGAAAGAGAGAAGAGGAACCGACGTTCAACGAGGTCGTGGCGAAGTATCCCGACGTGCCGCGCCTGATTACCCTGAAGATCGATGTCCAGCGCCGCGGGGTGCATTACACCGCCCGTGCCGAAAGCGTCGTCGACAGTTCGATCCACCAGTTGCGCAGCCCCTACATCTTCGGTTCCCGGGACGGGGAGATCAAACCGCTCCCCGAATCGCTCATCCTGCGGGATGGCACCTCCATCCTCACCGATCCCACCCCACTGGCGCAGGACCCTTACCTGGTCGATCTGGTGGACGGTCGCCTCGCCCTGGTGGATGACGGCGAGCCGGTGGAGTTCGTGGAGCTCTGGCCGAAGCCACTTTACTACGACAAGGAGACGAGCACCGGCATCCCCATGAGCCATATCGTCAGCGCCCGGCCCCAGCGGCTCAACATCTTCCAGTCGAGTTTCTGCCACTTCTGGGCCGACAAGCAGGAGTGCCGCTTCTGCGACATCGTCAACCACACCAAACAGCAGAAGGACGCCCTCGGGGTCCCCACCCGGCTCAGGCCCGAGGATGTCAGCGAGACCATTAGGGAGGCGCTAAGAGAGCCCGGCCGCTTCACCGGCATGTGTCTGACCGCCGGTTCCGTGCTCAAGGGGGAGGCGATCTTCGATCGCGAGGTGGAGTACTACATCGAGACCCTCCAGGCGATCGGCGAGAATTTCACGACCAGGAAGTTTCCCAGCCAGCTGATCGCCTCGGCCTTCGACGAGAAGCAGCTTGCCCGTCTCTTCGAGGAAACCGGCCTGACGAGCTACACGAGCGACCTGGAAGTGCTGGGGGAGAGGCTGTTCAACTGGATCTGCCCCGGCAAGGCGAAAGCCGTCGGCTATCGTGAGTGGCAGCAGCGGCTGATCCGGGCGGTGGACATCTTCGGCCGGGGGAATGTCGGCACCGGCCTCGTGGGTGGGGTCGAACTGGCCAGGCCTTCCGGTTTCACCAGCGAGGACGATGCACTTGCCTCGACCCTGGCCGAGGCCGAGTACCTGGCCGAGCACGGGGTGACCACCGTCTACATCGTCTGGGTGCCGCGGCCCGGCTCCTACTTCCGCGACCAGCAGAACCCGTCCCTCGACTACTACGTGCGGTTGGCCAGGGGGCTCCACGGCCTGCGGGTGAAGTACAACCTCGGGGTCGATTTCGACGACTACCGCCGCTGCGGCAACCATCCCGACACCGACCTGTCGCGGCTGTTGTAGAGAGCACGAACGCGAAAAAAGGAGAAGAACATGGCTGCTCAATTGACACCGGAGATCATCGATCTCCTCAGAGATACCGAGACCACGAAGGTGCTGGCGACCCTGGATGCGGACGGCTTTCCCCATGCGGTGGTGAAGCAGTCGCTGCAGCCGGGCGATGACGGTACCATTCTCTACCTGGAACTGCTGGAGTCGTCCCGCACCAACAGGAACCTGGTGCGCAGCATCTGGTTCGACCAGAAGGTTGCGGTTGCCGTTACCGGCAAAGGGGGGCAGAGCTACCAGATCAAGGGAAAACCGGTGAAGAGCCTTATCACGGGGCCGCTTTTCCAGGAGCATTACGCGGCGATCCGGAAGAGACGCGGCGACGCCGATCTGGCAGCGGTCTGGGTCATTGAACCGGAAGAGATCATCAATGAAACCTTTGTCAACCGCAAGGCCGAGGAAGAACGAAAGCACCCTCTGTTTACCCACCTCGACCGGCTGGCCAAGGACAGACCATGAGATCAAGGCCGACAGATCTTCAAAAAGGAGATATGAGCATGAGAGCAATCCTGAACAGCATCGCTTTGGCGGTCATAGCCGCCTTCTCGGTGGCGATCCTCCCGGCGGGCGCCGCGGAACTCCGGATCGCCACCCAACCGATCCCGCACTACGCGCCGGTCTTCGTCGCAAAACAGAAAATGTGGCTCGATGAGGAGCTTGTCAAGGCGGGGGCCGGAAAGACAAGTGTGAAATGGGCCTCGTTTTCCGCCGGTCCGCCGATCAACGAGTCGTTCGCCTCGGGCCAGCAGGATGTGGGTCTCCTCGGCGATACCCCTGCCATCATCGGCAAGGCGGCAGGGATCGACACCCGCATCGTCGGTCTTACCTCTACCGGGCCCAGATCGCTGGCGGTGATCGTGCCGGCCGGGTCGGGCATCAAGTCACCGAAGGAGCTGAAGGGGAAGAAGGTAGCGGTGGTCAAAGGTTCGTACGCACATCACCTGCTGGTCCTGGTCCTGCAAAAGGCGGGGCTCACCACGAACGACATCGAGCTCATCAATCTTTCCCAGGCCGATATCGCCACGGCCATCGTCAGCAAGAACATCGATGCCGCGGCCGTATGGGAGCCGTTGATCACGAAGCTCGAAGGGCAGGGGGCAGTCAGGGTACTGGCCGACGGTACCGGAATCAAGAAGGGGCTGCTGGTGATCATCGCCACCAGCGACGCGGTCACGAAACGCCGCGAGCAGGTAAAAGCATTCCTCAAGGCATATGTGCGCGGGGCGAAGTACATCAAGACCAACCCGAAAGAGGCTGCGCATCTGATCGCCGGCGACGTGAACCTGTCGCCAGAACAGCTGACGAAGGTGTTGGCGAAGTTCGACTACAATCCGGCGATCCAGGCAGACGACATCGAGGAGATCAAGAAGAGCGAGGCTTTCATGCGAAACGCCGGACTGATCAAGTCGCCGGTCAACATCGACAAGTTCGCCGATCCCAGCCTGGCTCGGGAGAGCGGAATAAAGTAACCGACGTACCCATGAGTAATTGGGAACTGGAAGGGTAACCACCTTGGACGTAACGGAGGAGGCCATGGTCGACCATACAACTTCACGCTTTCGCAAGGTACGACATCTTCTCGAATACGTAGCCCTTTCGGTTGCCGCTCTGGCGGTGTGGCAGGGGCTGTATCAGCTGGGATACATAAAGCCGATCATCCTGCCGCCTCCTTCCCTGGTCGCCGCTGCCTTCCAGGATCTGGTGAAAAGCGGCGCCATGACCCGTCACGTGGGGATCAGCGTGATCCGTGTGCTTGAGGGGTTCGCCATCGCCGCACTGCTCGGGCTTTCTCTCGGGATCGCTATCGGCCTCTCCCGTACGCTCGACCGGTTGACCGACCTGGTTATCCAGGTGGTCAAGCCGATTCCGCCGATCGCGTGGATTCCGCTGGCGATACTCTGGTTCGGCATCGGCGAGACGTCGAAGGTCTACATCATCTTTCTCGGCGCTTTTTTCCCGATCATCATCAATACCATCGACGGGATACGGCAGACCGATCACAAGTTTGTGGAGCTGAGCAGGGTCCTGGAGGTGCCGAGGCTGAAGTTCGTCCGCAGGGTGGTGATCCCCGGGGCGCTCCCGGCGATCATGACCGGTCTACGCGTGGGGCTCATGATCGCCTGGATGTGCGTGGTGGCGGCCGAGCTGATCGCAGCCGGCAGCGGCATCGGCTACCTGATCATGGATGCGCGGCAGCTTTCCCAGTCGGACGTCGTTCTGGTGGGGATGATCACCATCGGGGTGATCGGGAAGATCATGGACAGCGTCATCAAATGGATCGAAAAGCGGCTCGTCGACTGGAAGCCTTCGTTTGCGGGGCAGTGACCGGCAGGGAAAGGGGAGGACGCCATGGGAGCAGCGGGGAAGAACGGCTGCCTCGTCATCGAGGAGCTCCACAAGAAATTCCGCGTCGGCGCGGGTGAAGTTGTTGCGCTGCACGACATCAACCTCCGCATCCGGGAGGGTGAGTTCATCAGCATCGTCGGGAGCAGCGGCTGCGGAAAGAGCACCCTTTTGCGGATCATCGCCGGGCTCGAAAACGGCCACTCCGGTACCGTCCGGCTCGGTGACCGGAGAGTTTCCGGGCCGGGGCTTGACCGGGGGATGATTTTTCAGGAACACCGCCTTCTCCCCTGGCTGACTGTGGAGGAAAACGTGGTCTTTGCACTGAACGGGCGCACTCCGGAGAACGAACGGCTCGTGCGCGACCACCTGGAACTCGTAGGCCTTTCGGGCTTTGCCAGGGCGCATCCGCACCAGCTCTCGGGCGGGATGGCGCAGCGGGTGGCGATCGCCCGGGCGCTCGTCAACCAGCCCGGGCTCCTCCTCCTGGACGAGCCGTTCGGCGCCCTCGATGCCCTCACCCGGATCCAGATGCAGCAGGAAATCCTGAGGATATGGGAGGTGGAGCGCACCACCATGGTTCTCGTCACCCACGACATCGATGAGGCGATCTACCTCGGGGACAGGGTGGTGATCCTGTCCAGCCGTCCCGGCACGGTTAAGAAGATCGTGCTGGTGGAGCTCCCGCGGCCGAGGGACCGCAGCAGTTACGATTTCGTGCAGATCCGCAAGGAGATCTATACCGAGTTCTTCCACGAAGCCGAAAGACCATTCGCGTACGCAATCTAGGCGAATGTTTGAGAATGTTGATATGTAGGGGCAGACCCGCGTGTCTGCCCGGCTCGAGGTACATGGCAAGCAACAGGGCGAACACGCGGGTTCGAACCTACAGACGGAGAACCGACTATGCGCATACTGCTCGTAAACCCCGCTTTCTACGACGGCAAGGAGTTCAGCAACCGCTTCGAAGACTACCTCGAATGGATCAAGGGGGGGAACCTCTACGTCGCCCCCTTCGAGCCCCCGATCGGACTGGCCTTCCTTACTGCCTATCTCAAGGAACGGGGGCATGATGTCTCCCTCATCGATATGCAGGGTTTGTTGCTGGACAGTGCAGGACTCCGGGCGCAGCTCGCCTCGTACGCCCCCGATATCGTCGGCGTGACCGCGATGACCCCGACGATTCCCGAGGCCCTGCAGGTGGCTGCCATCGCGAAACGGACGGTGCCCGGTGCGAAGACGGTCCTCGGTGGGGTGCACCCCACCCTTGATCCGGAGGGTGTCCTTGCGGACGAAAACGTCGACTATGTCATACGGGGAGAGGGTGAGGTCGCGTTTGCCGCTCTTGCCGAAGCACTTTCCGCCGGATCGGGAGTCGACGAAGTCGAGGGGGTCTCGTTCCGTAGAAACGGCGTGCCGGTCATAAAGGGAAAGGCTCGTCTCATAGCCGACCTGAACAGTCTGCCTATGCCGGATTACGAAGCCTTTCCCGTGGAGCGTTACATCGAACACAACGGCTACCTGCGCAGCGTTCGCGGGATTTCGATGATCGTCTCCCGCGGCTGCCCTTTCAAGTGCACCTTCTGCGCCGTACACCAGACCATGGGGCGCACGTGGAGGATCAAGTCTCCTCAGCGTGTCGTCGACGAGTTGGTGACCCTCAAGGAGCGCCACCAGTTGGAAGGGGTCTGGTTCAAGGACAGCATCTTCAATCTCGACCGGGAGTGGGTGAAGGAGTTCTGCCGCCTCATGATCGCCCAGAAGGTGGAGATAGCCTGGCAGGCGCTCACCCGGATCGATCTGATCGAGGAGGAAGAGCTGAAACTCATGAAGCGCGCGGGTCTGATACAGCTTGATCTCGGCATAGAGACCGGCTCTCCCAAGAGTCTGCTGCGTCTGAAAAAGGGGATCACGGTCGCGAAGATCCAGGAGAAGGTCGCCATTGCCAAGCGCTACGTCAAGGTCTTTGGTTTCTTCATGATCGGCATCCCCGGCGAGGACGAAACCGACGTGCAGCAGACCTTCGCCCTGGCAAAGGCACTCGATCTCGACCGCTGGACCTGGAGCATCTACAGTCCGCTCCCCGGTTCGGCCCTGTACGAAGAGCTGATCGCAGAAGGGAGGATCGAACCGTACCGCCTCGACTACCACCAGGTCCATTTCACCGAGGCCTATGAAGGGGTCTGCGACATCCCGCCGGAACGCCTGAAGGATCTGTACCGGGAGATCAACGACCATTTCTACCGGCAGAGCACCCGGGTGCCCCAGGCGGGGTAAAATTACTTGACAGAAATGAGATTCCGGATTATAAAACTATTAAATCGATATACAAAAGCTAATTACCGAGCTGACCAGACAAACTGGAGGCCAAGGGTTGTTTTCCTTGGCCTCTTTTTTCGTTCTCCGAAAGGAGGAGACCATGGCTGAAAGTTGTGACGGACGCAAGGGTATCCAGGGGCATCCCTGCTTTGGGGGGAATCACAGGAAGAACGGCAGAATCCATCTGGCCGTTGCTCCGCATTGCAACATCAAGTGCGGCTACTGCACCCGTCGCCATGACTGCATAAACGAGTCGCGGCCCGGCGTCACCAGCCGTATCCTCACGCCGCAGCAAGGGCTGGAAACCGTACGCACGGTTATGGATAACAAGGAACTCGGGTCGGTCATCAAGGTGGTTGGCATTGCCGGTCCCGGCGACCCGCTGGCCAACGAGGAGACCTTTGAAACCTTCAAGCTGATTGGCAAAGAGTTTCCGCAGCTGATCAAATGCCTGAGCACCAACGGGCTCCTGCTCCCCGATACCATTGATCGACTGCATGAGCTGGATCTGCGGAGTCTGACGGTGACGCTGAACACCCTTGATCCAGAGGTCGGTGCGCGGATCTACTCCCATGTCTTCTACCGTGGGAAACGCTACAGCGGCGCAGCCGGTGCCGGTATTCTCCTCGACAACCAGTTGGAAGGGATTGCCCGTGCCGTTGAGTACGGCATAACCGTCAAGGTCAATACGGTCCTGATTCCAGGGGGCAATGATGCTCAGGTTCCGCTCATTGCCCACAAGGTCCGGGAAGTCGGTGCCTTTGTCATGAATGTCATGCCGCTGATTCCGCAGGCGGATTTTGCCGGAGTGACACCTCCGACACCCGAACAGTTAGAGGTAGTACGGAGTGCCAATGAGAAGATAATCGGCCAGTTCCGCCACTGTCGCCAGTGTCGGGCCGATGCCATCGGCCTGATCGGCCAGGATGTCCAGGTGGGCGCCAGTGGCTGCGCGATCACCACAAGTACCGCATAGCTGCGTAATAAAAGACTAGTAATTTGATAGTCTGGGTATTTCTGTTTCGGGTCACGTAGAGCAAACAGCAAAGAGCGGCAGGAGATAACGATGGCACATACACCGGTGATAGTTCGCAAGACTGATAACGATCCGCTTCCACCGGACACGATCCGGCGCATAACGGATTTGCTCAAGACGGTCCGTTTCGGTTCCATTACCCTGGTTGTCCAGGACGGTAAGGTCGCGCAGATCGACAAAACGGAGAAATTCAGGATCAACGGCTGAAAAGCAGTCCAAAACCAAGAAAAGGAGCAACGAGATGTCCCCGAAGAAAGTGAAAACCATAGCGATTTACGGCAAAGGGGGGATCGGTAAATCGACCACCACCTCGAACATCACCGCAGCACTGTCGGTGCTGGGACTCAAGGTCATGCAGATCGGCTGCGACCCGAAGAGCGACTCCACCACCACCCTGCGGGGAGGTGGGTATATCCCGACCATTCTCGACACCCTGCGGGAGAAGAAGACGGTCAAGGCACACGAGGTGGTCTTTGACGGTTTCAACGGCATCTACTGCCTCGAGGCAGGCGGTCCGGCCCCCGGTGTCGGTTGCGCCGGCCGGGGGATCATCACCTCGGTGGAACTGCTGAAGCAGCTTCGGGTCTTCGAAGAGCTCGACGTGGATGTGGTGGTGTACGACGTTCTCGGCGACGTCGTCTGCGGCGGGTTTGCCGTACCGATCAGGGAAGGGATCGCCGAGCATGTCTTCACCGTCTCCTCATCGGACTTCATGGCGATCTACGCAGCCAACAACCTGTTCAAGGGGATCAAGAAGTACTCCAACAACGGTGGCGCCCTGTTGGGCGGGGTGATAGCCAACTCGATCAATACCGAGTATGCCCGGGAGATCGTGGACGACTTCGTGGACCAGACCAGGACCCGGGTCATCGAATACGTCCCCCGCTCGGTGACCGTCACCCAGTCCGAACTGCAGGGCAAGACCACTATCGAGGCTTTCCCGGATTCGGAACAGGCCAAGGTCTACAAGGGACTGGCTCAGAGGATCTTCGACCATACCGATTCCAGGGTGCCTGAGCCGCTGGGGGAGAAAGAACTGCACGACTGGGCGTTCAAGTGGGCCGATACCCTGCTGGCCATGGAGACCGGCGAAGTGCGCAGCAAGGCTGCAAACATATAAGTTCATACCAACAACTCGGGAGTCGGTAGTCACAGGGTAGTTCACTATTTAAACTTGCTGTAACCTTTTTTGGCTGACCAGAAAAACTGGAGGCCAAGGTCCAGGGTGTGCTGTCCGCCCTGTGCCTTGGCCTCTTTTTTTTGGTGTCGGCTTCTGCCGACACAGGCAGGCAGTCAACATTCAGATATCGGACAACACCATGCATGAAATAGCCCTGCACAACATATCGTATGCCTACGGCAGCCAAAGGATTCTGGAAAACATCAGCTTTACCGCGGCAGCAGGCGAGTTCGTCTGCCTGCTCGGCCCCTCGGGGTGCGGGAAGAGCACCCTGCTCCGTTTGTTGGCCGGCCTTGCCCAACCCTCGGCAGGCGCCCTGACCCTGGATGGCAGACGCATCAGCGGTCCCGGACTCGACCGGGGGGTCGTGTTCCAGGACTACAGTCTCTTTCCCTGGATGACCGCAGGCCAGAATGTGGTCCTGGCCCTGGAACAGGCGTTTCCGGGCCGAGCAAAGGCCGAACAGCGGGAAACCGCCTGGGAGTATCTGGAAATGGTCGGTCTCGGCACGGTCTTCAACAAGCTGCCGGGTGCCCTGTCAGGCGGGATGCGGCAGCGGGCCGCCATTGCCCGGGCCTTTGCCATCAACTCGCCGGTACTGCTCATGGACGAACCGTTCGGTGCCCTCGATGCCATCACCCGTGCCCGTCTGCAGGACCTGCTGCTCCAGCTCTGGCAGCAAAATGCTGCAGAGCGAAAAACGGTCTTCTTTGTCACCCATGACGTGGAAGAGGCCATCCTGCTCGCCAGCCGGGTGGTTGTCATGGGGCTCAATCCTGGTTCGGTCAGGGGAGTGTTCACTGTCGATATCCCCCGGCCGCGACAGCGCCAGGAGCTCTTTGGCAACTCGGCGTTCGTGGCGTTGCGGGATCGCCTTATCAGTGAGCTTCACGCCGACGTGCTCGATGAGCTGGACGAAGGAAGGACCATCCGAACCGAAGGAGAGGGGATCTGATCATGGCCAGGGTCAGGCTGGGTACACTCCTTACCGCATCAGTTCTTATGCTCCAGATGACTGTCGTTGCCGGTATTGCCGCACCCGTTAAACCGTTGCGCATTGGCTATCTGGACCATCCCGGCAGTGCTCTCTTACTGACGGCTGCGGCAAAGAACGTTTTCACGTCAGAGGGGGTGCAGGTCAGGCTGGTTCGTTACCGCGATACGGAAAGCGGCCTGGCCGACCTGGCAACGGGCAGGATCGACGTCGGCGCATTTGCCGTCGGAGAGACTCTGCGGCAGATTGCCGACGGCAAGGGGTTGCGGATTATCGGTGGTGGGGGGACCGCTTTGACTGCAGAGGTTCTGGGCGATCAGGATGAGGCAGCCAAAGCGGAACAGGAGAGCGGCGGCATTGTGATGATGGTAGCCAAGGGACCCCGCGCTCCCGGGAAGGCTGTCCTGACCGGTCTGGTGGCCGCTTTGATCCGGGCACATCAGTCTCTGCAGAAAGCACCTGAGGCCGTCTATATATCCCTTCCGGACGGAGATAGATCGGTTCATTTCGAGCCGAGCGCCGACTACCGGCGCATGGAGCGGATTTGGCGCTCCCGCGGCCTGCAGAAGGAGGTGATGCCGCGTGATTTCCTGGCCAACCATCTGTACGAGGAGATCTACTGCGACGCCCTCGACCGGCTGGTCGACAGAGACGGCCTGAAGGACGAGGTGTTGAAAAAACTGTTCAGCGAGGCGGTCTGCGTACCGGATTGCTGTCCAAAAGATGCCAAGCAGAAGAACAAGAGAGAGGGAGGATTATTATGAAGCGCATGATGATGTTCGTACTGTTGTTGTCACTGCTGGCCGGTACCGTTTTCGGGGCCGAGCTGCCGAAACTCCGGGTCGGCTATGTACCCGAACCGGCCCACGGGCTCTATTTCGTGGCCAAAGAGAAGGGGTACTTCAAGGAAGAAGGGGTCGATGTGGAGCTGTTCCAGTTCGGCAGCGCCGCCGAGGGACTGGCTGCCCTCAAGGCTGAAAAGCTCGACGTCGGGACCTTCGGCACCACCGCGCCGCTCCTGTTTATCAGCAAGGGAAGCGAGTTCTCGTTCATCGGCGGCATGATGATCGGCGGACAGGCGATCATCACCCGGCCGGAACGGCTGACGGAGCTTTCCGGCAAGGATCTCAAGGTCTACAAGGGGAAGAAGATCGGTCTGGTTAAGCTCTCGACCGGCGACGTCATCTTCAAGGGGGCACTGAAGAAGGCGGGGATCGACTACCGGAAAGATCTCACCTTTGTCGAATTCGGCACCGTTGCCGCCGTTGTCGAGGCGGTGAAGAAGGGCGCCGTCGATGCCGGTCTTGTCTACCCGCCGCACTTTTCGCTGGCAGAGAAAAACTACGGCCTCAAGGTCGCCCATTACATCGAGGAGTTTTACCCCGACTATACCTGCTGCCGTATCGTCGCCCACACCAAACAGGTGAACGCCGACAGAGAGACCTACAGAAAGTTCCTGGCTGCCCTGATCCGTGCCTACCGCTTCTACAAGACCAACCCGGATGAGACCGTGAAGATCTACACCAAGGCGCTGAAGATCGACGAGGACATCATCCGCAACGAGACCTACGTCAAGAGGGTGGCCGAGTCGAACCCTGATCCGCTCCGCAAAGGGATCCTCGACTTCTGGAAACATATTCAGGATGCCGGCTATATCACCCAGGACTACCCGATGGACAGGCACATCAATACGAGCATCTACAAAGAGGCCCTTGATGCGGTCATCAAGAAGAATCCGAAGGATAAGACGTTTCAACAGATGCTGACGTTCTATAAGAAAAATAACTAGTTCACATAACAATCAAGCTGAGAAACAGCAGACAAGGAGCATGAACCCATGAAACGCATTCTGTCGATTGTCATCACCATCGCCCTGCTCGCCATAGGTGCAGCAGGGAGTCAGGCCGCAGAACTGAAGAAGCTCAAGGTCGGGTACCTCCCCACATCCGGGCACCTCCTCTATTTCGTCGCCAAGGAAAAGGGGTTCTTCCAGAAGGAAGGGTTGGACGTGGAACTGGCCCGCTTTACCAATTCCGGTGAGGGACTTACGGCGATCAAGACGGGCAAGCTGGATGCCGGATCATTCGGCACGTCGGCCCCGCTGGCCTTCATTGCCAAGGGGGCGGACTTCACCATCTTCGGCGGCCAGATGGGGGAGGGGCACGGCCTGATCGCTAAGCCCGAGAAGGCGGAACGGTTCAAGGATCTGAAGAATTTCCGCGGCGCCACCATCGGTGCGGTGCGCCTGGCCACCGGCGATGTGGTCTTCAGGGCCGCACTCCACGAGGCGGGTCTGGGCTGGAAGAAAGACCTTACTATCAAGGAGTTCGACTCGCCGGCAGCAGTCATGGAGGCGGTCAGAAAAGGGGCACTGGATGCCGGTCTGGTCTGGATTCCCTATTTCACCCTGGCCGAAAAACAGGGGCTCACGGTGGTCAAGTATTCCGGCGACGTCATCAAAGGGCACACCTGCTGCCGCCAGGTGGCGCTTACCGCCACGGTCAAGGAACGCCAGGCCGATTTCGAGCGCTTTCTGACCGCACTGCTCAAGGCGTACCAGTTTTATCTGGCCGACCGGAGCGGTACGGTGGACGCGGTTGCCAGGTACGTGCAGATCGACAAGGGTGACCTGCTGAAGGACATCTACGGCGGACACCTGCTGGTCAGTCCCGATCCCCACAAAAAATCGGTGCTCCAGTTCTGGGATTTCATGAAGAAAGCAGACTACATAACCTCCAGCGAATCCATCGACAACCGGATCAACACCCGGCTGTACGCCAACGCCCTGGCAACACTGGAGAAACGGGAACCAAAGGAGAAGCTCTGGAAGAACCTGAACAGGGAATTCAAGTCGGGCGATCCCGAGTTGCACATCAAGAAGCACTGAACTGAGAGTGACCTATGGAATCATCCGCACAGGCAAACAGCGCTTCCGGGCGAACGAAAGATGGTTTCAACTGCCGTATCCAGGCCGAGTCAACGGGCGGCACCACGCCGCCCGTAACCCTCATCACGCGGGAACCGTTCATGAAACGTTTTGTTCACCCATCCCATCTGCTCTTTATCGTCCTCGTGGCCGGCCTCTTCTGGCCGACGGCCGGCAGTGGCACTCCGTACCACCTTATTGCCGTTTCGGTGGCCATCGAAGCCGTCTATCTCCTCCGGGTAACCCTCTGTTCCGAGGAGTCGGCCAAGTCCGGCGCCGGTGACGTTGCGGCGGTACTCTACCTGTTCCTGCTCTTCTGGTACCTGGCCACCGAACGGTTCGTCATCCTGGACGCCATGCTCTTTCCCAAGCCGGAAGAGGTGCTGCAGCTGTTTGTCGCCGAGCTGCCGGACATGCTCAAGGGGTTGGTGAACTCGCTGATCCTGCTGGTGAGCGGCTATCTTCTCGCCCTGGGTCTGGGACTCCCACTTGGCCTGCTGGTGGGGTGGCGGGCGAGGCTCTTCAAGGCGGTCAACCCCTTTACCAAGGTCCTGGGGCCGATCCCGCCGATCGTCTACATCCCCTATGCCATCGCCCTGCTCCCCAGTTTCCGGGCCGCATCGATCTTCGTCATCTTCATCGGCGCCTTCTGGCCGATCTTCATCAACAGTGTGCACGGGGTGTTCAATATCCCCAAGGGGTTGATCGATTCGGCCAAGGTGCTGAACCTGCGGGAGAGTACCCTTTTGTTCAGGGTCATCCTGCCGGGGGCCATGCCGTCCATCTGCACCGGCGCTACCCTGGCCCTGGTCTTCTCCCTGGTGCTGCTGACCGCTGCCGAACTGATCGGCGCCAATTCGGGAATCGGCTGGTACGTGAAGAATTTCGCCGACTTTGCCGACTACAAGCGGGTCATTGTCGGGATCATCTTCATCAGCATCGTGGTGACAGTCATTACCTGGGGCACCGAGCGGCTTGAGCGGCACCTGCTCCGCTGGCGGAGTTGAAGTTCACGTCCCCCTTTATGAAAGGGGGATTCAGGGGGATTTGATCCTGGCCGGAAACGAAATCCCCCCTAGCCCCCCTTTCCTGAAGGGGGGAACTTACTGGAGGTAATTGTATGAGCTATTTCGACAACAAGGTTCCGCCCAAGCGAGAGGACCGGCTGAAGGCGGTTATCGCCCACCAGGACAGTATATGCGGTCTGGCCAAGCGGGGCGAAGGGAAGGGGGGGAAGAGCTGCCTGATAGACGACGGCGAGCGGGGGTTCACCCAAGGCTCCATCTGCCTGCTGCTGCCGGCCCTGGCCATGCTGAATTCACTGCCTGACAACGTGGTGCTACTGCACAGCGCCCTGGGGTGCGGCTCCTGCACCCATTCCCAGAACGCCAACGTGCGGGTGGGGAGCGCTGCCCGCCAGGGGAAGGCCAGGGACGGCATCTGGCTCTCCACGGCCCTGGACGAGACCGACGTCATCAGCGGCGGCGAGCCGAAGCTGGAACAGGCGATCATCGAGGCCGACCGTCGTTACCGTCCGGCCACCATCACCATCGTTGCCGGCTGCGTGCCCGGTATCATCGGCGACGACATCGACGGCGTGGCCCTGAAGATACAGCCCCAGGTGAGCGCCAGACTGCTGCCGGTCCACTGCGAAGGGTTCAAGACAAAGATCTGGGCCACCGCCTACGACGCGGTCTATCACACCATCGGCCGCAACCTGTTGGCGGAGCGGGGCGTTACCAATCCCGGCCCGGAGGACGCGCTGGCCGTGCTGCGGGAGCAGGAGCGCCTCAAGCGGACCGTCAACCTGATGAACGTCTCCTCCATGGGCCGGATCGACGAGCTGGAGCTGGAGCGGCTCCTCACCGCCATCGGCCTGGAGACCAACGTCTTTCCGGTGTTCTCCCACCCCGACTCGTTCGTAAAAGCGACCCGGGCCGCGCTGTCCATCAGCACCTGCCCGACCCACGACGACTACTTCCTCGGCTATCTGCAGGAGCGGTTCAATGTTCCCTCCATCATCAGGCACATGCCACTGGGGATCGCGAACAGCTCCCTCTGGCTGCGGGATATTGCCGCGGTCTTTGGCGAGGAAGAAAGGGCCGAGCTGTTGATCGCTGCCGAAGAGGCGGAGCTCAAGGAGGCGCTGAAACAGTTTCGCCCCCTATTCGAGGGAAAAAAGGTATTCATCAGCGCCGGCGAGTTCCGGGCCCTGGCCACGGCCAACCTGCTCCAGGAGATCGGCTTCGAGGTGGTGGGTATCCGTTCCTTCCACCATGACGAATTCGCCGACGTGGAGTACGCGAAGCTGGCCAGGGAGGCCAAGAGCGACTACGTGGTGGATATCGCCAATGTGCAGCCGTTCGAGGAGGCCAACCTGCTCAAACGGCTCAAGCCGGACCTCTTCCTCGGCCACGCCAACGGCAACATGACCGCCGCCAAACTGGGGATTCCGACCCATGTCATCTACAACACCGGCCTGGCGTACATCGGCTACCGCGGCGTCTTCGAACTCGCCCGGCGGCTCCATCGCCAGCTGAAGAACCCGGCCTACAACCGGAACCTGGCCGATAACTTACGGCTCCCCTACACCGACTCCTGGTACGAGGCCGAGCCCTTTTCCTATCTCAATACCCGCGGGAGGGCGATCAATGAGTGAGCATTTTGTCCAACGGGCACGCTACATGTGCTCCCTTGGCGGGGCCGTGGGCACGGTGACCGCGCTTCCCGGCGGCGTGCCGATCCTCCACGCCGCTTCGGGGTGCGCCGGCAACTTCGCCTGGACCCAGAACGGCGGCAGCGGCCTGCAGGTGGGCGGTTATTGCGGGTCGCTCACGGTCCCCAGTTCCAACATGCAGGAGAACGAGGTGGTCTTTGGCGGGGAAGAGCGTCTTCGGGAGCAGATCGCCAGTACCCTGAAGGTGGTGGACGGTGGGCTCTATGTCGTCGTGACCGGCTGCGTGCCGGAGATGATCGGCGACGACATCTTTGCCGTGGTCAACGACTTCCGCGACGAAGGAGCGCCGGTCATCGGCGCCATCACCGGCGGATTTCGCGGCAACTCCTACTGGGGGTACGACCTGATCCTGCAGGCCCTGGTCAAGGATTACCTGGAGCGGGGTCTCCCCACGGTGAAGGGGAAGGTCAACCTGTGGGGGGTGGTGCCGTACATGGACCCGTTCTGGCGGGGGAACCTGGAAGGCGCCCGACAGCTCTTGGAACTCCTGGGTCTTGAGGTCAACGCCTTCTTTACCCCGGCCGACAGTCTGGACAATATCCGCCGGGCCGGCGAGGCCGAGCTGAACATCGTCGTCTCCGACATCTACGGCCAGGAGGCGGCCAGGCAGTTCGAGGAGCGGCATCCGACGCCGTTCGTGACCCACCCGCTCCCCATCGGGCCGTCGGCCTCTGCGGAGTTTCTGCGGACCGTGGGACAGGCGTTGTCGCTTCCGGCAGAATTGGTTGAAGCGGTGATAGACCGGGAGAAGAAGCGGTACTACCAGATCATGGAGCCGCTCACCGACTGCTGGAACGACCTGGACCTGCAGCGATACGCGGTGGTGGTGGGTGACGCCAACTACAGCGTTGCCCTGACCCGCTTTCTGGCCGACGACCTCGGCTGGCTGCCGGAACTGACCGTCTGCACCGACCAGTTGAAGGAGGTGGAGCAGGAGGCGTTGGCCGGTCGGGTGGCCAACCTCGCGTCCGGCTTCAGGACCAACCTGGCCTTCGAGACCGATGCCAGCGAGGTGATCGGGCACCTGAACCGGGTCTGGCCACGCGCAAGCGGGGAAAAGTATTACAACGCCTTTGGTCCCGCCTTTGTGGTGGGGAGTTCGCTGGAACGGGAACTGGCTAACCAGCTCGGTGCCCCCCACCTGTCCGTCTCGTTCCCGGTGGCCAACCGGGCGGTGCTGGACCGGGGGTACACCGGGTTCAGCGGTGGCCTGAGGCTGGCTGAAGACCTGATCGGGGCCGTGGTGGCAAACAGGTGACCAGACTCTCCCTCCCCCTGGCCCCCTCCCATAAAGGGAGGGGGCCAGGGGGAGGGGGGAACAAGGAGGAATGTTATGTTTGCTGAAAAGGAAAGATTGTTCAAGGAATTGGCCGACGCGGTTGTGGACATGGATGAGGACAAGGCCGTGGCCACTGCCGAAGAGGTGGTCGCGACGCATCTCGACGCCTACGAGGCGATCGAGAAAGGGCTTTCCGCCGGGATGGAGCGGGCCGGCCAGCTGTTCGACGAGGAGGAGTACTTCATTCCCGAACTCCTCATCTGCTCGGACGCCATGTACGCCGGCATGGACGTGCTGAAACCGCACATCAGCCGGGATAGCGTGGACGAAAAGCGGCGGGTGGTGATCGGCGTGATCCAGGGGGATACCCACGACATCGGCAAGAACCTGGTGAAGATCATGCTGGAGACCTCCGGCTTCGACGTGACCGACCTGGGGCGGGACATTCCGCCGGCCCGCTTCGTGGAGATTGCCAGGGAGATCAATGCCGACATCATCGCCCTTTCGACGCTGATGACCACCACCATGGACGGCATGGGTGAGGTGGTGCGCCAGCTGGATGCCCAGGGCGTTCGCAACCGGTTCAAGGTGATCGTCGGCGGCGGTCCCATCTCCCAGGGGTTTGCCGACCGGATCGGCGCCGACGGTTACGCGGTCAATGCCGCGGATGCGGTCCGGCTGGCCCGGAGCCTGACCGATGCCTCAGCCGTGGCGGCCGCCTGATGGGAAGAGACGCCATGACGCCGCTGCAGCGGCTGGCCGCCTATGCCAAGGGGGAACCGGTCGACCGGCTCCCCTGCGTGCCGATCGTGGGGAACAGTGCCGCCCGGGTGATCGGCGCGAAGGTTGGGGCGTTCCGGGGGAACGGCAGGTTGATCGCCGAGGCCCAGATCGCGGCCTACCGGCTGTTTCGCTACGACATCATCCGGATCTTCACCGACCTTTACACCCAGGCCGAGGCCATGGGAGCGACCGTGCAGTACCCCGAGGACGAGACCGCCTACCTGGCGGAACCGGCTATTGGCGACCCGCGTGATATCGACCGACTGCAGCCGGCCGACCCTTACCGGGACGGGAATCTCCCCCATCACCTGGAAGCGATGCGGATCGCCGTGGATGCCGTTGGCAGCGAGGTGGCGGTCACCGGCGCGGTGACCTGCCCGTTCACCAATGCCTCGTTCCTGGTCGGCGCCGAGACCCTGGCGCGGCTGATGCTGCGGGAGCCGCAGACCGTGCACCGTCTCTGCGAACTGTCGCTGGAAACCAGCCTCCGCTACGTTGCCGCCATCATCGATAGCGGTGCCACGCCGAGCCTGACCGACGCCATGTCGTCCACCACGGTGATCAGCCCCCGCCAGTTCAGGGAGTTTTCCTTTCCGTATCTGAAGCGGCTGATCGACTACATCCACGGCCGCGGCAAGGGGGTTACGCTCCACATCTGCGGCAAGACCGCCAGGATCTGGGAGGCGATGGTCGATGCCGGTGCCGATTGCCTCAGCATCGACAACGATGCGAGCCTGACCGATGCGAAGCATTTGGTTGGGAGCCGGGTGCGGCTCATGGGTAACGTCCACCCCTCGGCAATCATGCTCCAGGGGACGACCGCCGATGTCCGTCGCGCGACGCTTGCCTGCCTGTGCGAGGCCTTTGACAACCCGCAGGGGTTTATCGTCGCCTCCGGCTGCAGTCTCCCCACCGAGACCCCGTTCGCCAACATCCACGCCATGCTGGATACGGTCCGGGAGGTTGGCTGGCCGGTTTTGCCGGAGAAACTCTAAAACTAACTGGGGTGCGTCAGCTGGAGGCAGTCTCAGTTCGCTCAAGGCGGCTTTCTGCTGCGACACTACGGCTCATTACGCGACAGGCGATCAACTCGCCCTGCGGGCTCAAACAGGATCGCCAGTCTTAGCTCCATTTCGCCAAGTGTCGCAACGCAGAAAGCCGCACACCGCTCTCTGCGACCACCTCCAACTGACGGTTAGAAATAGAGGGTACTTATGAGTCTGAGCCCGAAGGAGCGACTGCTCCATGTTGTACAGAAAAAAAAGGTCGACCGGCCGCCGGTGGTCTGCACCGGCGGGATGATGAATGCCGCCATTGTCGACGTGATGAAGCGGACCGGCCATACCCTGCCGGAGGGGCACTTCAGCAGCGAGCTGATGGCCGAGATCTCCCGGGATGTCCATGACGACACCGGCTTCGAGAACTTCGGCATCCCGTTCTGCATGACCGTGGAGGCGGAGGTACTGGGGAGCGAGATCGACTTCGGGACCCTTGCCTGCGAGCCGAAGATCGCCCGGGAGGTGTTCCCGTCGGTCCAGTCGGTGCTCTACAAGGATATCGGCAGCATGCTTGATGCCGGCCGGATCAGGACCGTGGCGGCGGCAGGCGAGCGGCTGGCCAGTGCCCATCCGGACGTGCCGGTGATCGGCAGCCTCTGCGGCCCCATCAGCAGTGCCGCAGCAATCGTCGACCCGATGCAGTTTCTCAAGGGACTGCGCAAGGAGAGGGAACAGGCCCACCGGGTGCTGGAGTACGTGAGCGAGTTTCTCATCGGCTTTGGCCGCATCCTGGTGGAGAGCGGCGCCAGCGCCATCTGCATCGGCGATCCGACCGCCACCGGTGAAATCCTCGGTCCGAAGATGTTCGCCGACTATGCGGTGCCCTACCTGAACAGGGTGATCGACGGCCTCCATGCCACCGGCGTGCCGGTCCTGGTCCATATCTGCGGCGAGATGCGGGCGGTAAAACCGTCCATTCCCCTGCTCCATGCCGATGCCATCAGCACCGACGCCTTTGTCAACCTGCGGCTCCTCAAGGAGGAGTACCCCCAGCTGACCACCATGGGGAACGTGAGCACCTTTCTGCTGGAGCTGGGGGAGCCGGACAAGGTAGCCCGCCAGACGCGGGCCCTGGTGAAGGACGGAGTGGACATCATCTCCCCGGCCTGCGGCCTCAGTACCTCGTCACCGGTGGCGAACATCCGGGCCATGACCGAAACCGTGAAGGAGCATCGATAACATATGGTTACCATCCACTTTCTGCCAGCCAACCGTTCCATTACCGTTGCCAGCGGGACCACCATACTGGAGGCGGCACGTCTGGCAGGCATCCTGATCGAATCCCCCTGTAACGGTGCCGTTTCGTGCGGCAAATGTACGGTCCATCTCGACCCGGATTCGCTGCACAGGATCGTGCGCAAGGGGGTGCACCACTTGCCGAAAAGACAGGAGCGGGCCGGCCAGGTCCTCTCCTGCGAGGCGGAAGTGGTGGGCGATATCACCGTCACGGTGCCGGCGGCTCAGGACGACCGGTCGCTGAAGATCACCAGCCATGGCCACGCAGTGGCAGTGACCCTTGCACCGTACATTGTGAAGGAGTACCTGGCGGAACGTGACGTGACGCTCGTGTATCACGGCACCGCGGTTGCCGCCGAAGAGGTAGGGGACAGTGCCGGGGAAAGCTTTGGCGTGGTCGTGGATATCGGTACCACGACCCTGGTGGTCTCCCTGGTCGATCTGAATCGGGGTGTTGAGTTGGCGACCGCGTCGGCGCTCAACCCCCAGAGCCGTCATGCCCAGGATGTACTCTCCAGGATCAGGATCGCCTCCGACGAGCCCGGGCTTGCCGAGATGCATGACTCGGTCATCGCCGAGATCAACCGGCTTGTCCAGGAGGTCTCCCGCAGTGCCGGCGTGCGGCAGGAACGGCTCTATGAGGTGATCTTCAGCGGCAATACCTGCATGCTCCATCTGGCGGCCGGGGTCAATCCGCGGTCATTGGGACAGTACCCCTACACACCGGAACTGACCGGCGGTTCCTGGCTGTCCGGTCAGGCGGTGGGGCTCTCCATAGCAGCCAGTGGCGTCGTCTATCTACCGCCCATCATCTCCGCCTACGTGGGGGCCGACATCACCGCCGGTCTGCAGGCGGTGCGGCTCCACGAACAGCAGGGGACCATCCTGTTCGTCGACATCGGCACCAACGGCGAGATGGCCATCGTCCACGACGGCAGGCTCTGGGCCACCTCCACCGCTGCCGGTCCTGCCTTCGAGGGGATGAACATCACCTTCGGAATGCGGGCCGGGGAGGGTGCCATCGAACGATTCGCCATCCTCAGGGATGGGCAGATACGGTTGAAGACCATCGGCAACGCTCCTGCGGTCGGCATCTGCGGCAGCGGGCTGATGGACATCGTGGCCGAACTGGTGGACCACGGTGTTGTCGCGAAGAACGGCAAGTTCGTCCCTGTCGATGCGCCCGGCCTGCTGCCGGCCCTGGCGGCACGACTGATAAAGGTGGACGGCAAACCGGTGTTCAGCCTGACCGACACGGTCTATCTCTCCCAGAAGGATGTCCGCCAGGTACAGCTGGCCAAAGGAGCGATCCGGGCCGGGGTGGAATTTCTTCTGCGCCATACCGGGGTGGCGGCCGCTAGCCTGGACAAAGTCCTCATTGCCGGTTCCTTCGGGTTTCATCTCACCGCCCAGAGTCTGCTTACCATCGGTCTGCTCCCGCAGCAAGTGGTCGGCAGAATCGATTTCGTCGGCAACACGGCCAAAACCGGCGGCGAAGCATTCCTTCTCAACCGCGACAGCCGTCGGGAAATGGAACAGCTCGTTTCGCGGGTTGATGTGGTGGAACTGGCCAACTGCACGGACTTTGACCGTGTCTTTGTGGAGTCCCTGGCATTTTAGACATATCTCACGCTGCTTGCTATGTTGCTTTTGTAAAATTCCAATGTACACAATACATGCATTTCAACCAACGATGGTCAGCATATACAGCGCATATCGAAATCCGTACGAATTGTGCGTTTGGTGAAAAGGGGCTGTTTCTTTTTTGGCAGCCAGTTTAGTATCTCTCCGAGACCGGGAGTCTGTGCTATGCTGACCTGCATCGTCCAGTGCCCGCGATGGGGATTGTCGACCTGATGCCATGAGAAGGAGTACTCTGATGAATGATCCGTCGCCATTGCATGCCTCACACTACACCGACCGGCTCGGCAGGGTGGTTTCCGATGCCGGGGACCCCTGGCTTGTCCGCTGGAAAGGGATTTTGGAGCATGCCCGTTGCGGCACCCTGCTGGAGCTCGGGTGCGGCGGCGGCCGGGACAGCGGCTATCTTACCGGGCTCGGGTTCAGGATCATTGCCGGCGACTGTTCGCCTGAGGCGCTGGAGTTGTGCCGCACATCGGCTCCCCTGGCAGACGTACGCCTGATCGATCTCCGCGAGCCGCTTCCCTTTACGGACGGAGCCTTCCCGGTAGTAGTGGCGAGCCTGTGCCTCCATTTCTTCCCGTGGACCCTCACCCTGAACATCATGGATGAGATCCGGCGCTGCCTGGAGTCGGCAGGGTTTCTGCTCTTGAGGGTCAACTCCATCCGCGATATGCATCACGATGCTGTTGGCCCTCAGGAGGTTGAACCGAACCTTTTCCTGGTGAACGGTTTGTTGAAGCGTTTTTTCGACCGCGAGGCGATGGATGGCCTGATCGGCACCGGGTGGAAGGTTCATAGCCTCGAAGAGCTGACGGTTGAACGCTACAACGCGCCGAAGGTTCTGTGGGAAGCGGTGCTGGAAAAACAAACGGTCTGAGTGCCGGACAACGGCTAACGCGAACGGGAAGTTCTGTGACAGTCAAGTAAACAACATACGACAGGGAAAGGACTGGCGATGATCAACAAGGAACGGCTCTACACCAGGTTCATGGAGCTGTGTGCCATAGATTCCGAACCGACCAGAGAGCGCCTGCTGGCAGACAGGCTTAAGGACCTCCTGTCAGAACTCGGCTTCACCGTTACGGAGGATGGCGCGGGGGAGAAGATCGGCGGCACGGCGGGGAATATCATCGCCCGCCTGGCAGGTACCGGACCTGGCGAGCCGCTTCTGTTTTCCTGCCACCTGGACCGGGTTGTTCCGGGGGTCGGGGTCAAGCCACGCATCGAGGGAGACTTCATTGTCAGTGATGGCACCACCGTCCTGGGTGCCGACGACGGTGCCGGTCTGGCAGCCATTCTGGAGGCGGTTACGACACTTCGGGAACAGGAGAGACTCCATCCCCCGATCGAGTTGGTTCTGTCAGTTGCCGAAGAGCTGGCTCTGGCCGGTTCCAGGCATTTCGACATAGATCAGCTCTCGGCCCGATCCGGGTTTGTGCTGGATGCAGGCGGTCCGGTCGGAGAGATCGTGGTCCAGGCGCCGGAGCAGGTGAAATTCCTGGCGGTTTTCCACGGACGCTGCGCCCATGCGGGCTTTGCCCCGGAGCAGGGGGTGTCGGCCATCCAGATCGCCGCGGCAGCCATCAGCCGGATGCCGTTGCTGCGGATCGATTCGGAAACGACCGCCAACATCGGCAGCATCTCCGCCGTCGGACCGACCAATATCGTGCCTGACCGCTGCGAACTGCAGGGGGAAGTTCGTTCGCTGGATGCAACCAAGTTGCTGACCCAGGTAGGTGCTTTGACTCACGCCATGGAAACAGCGGCAGCCGAGTATGGTGGTGCGGTGGAGATAACGGTGGTGCCGTGCTATCCGACATACAAACTGGCCGAAGATGCGGAGCCTGCGCAACGAGCAGCACGCGCTGCCCGGCATATTGGCGTGCCGGTCCGCTTCAAGTCCACCGGCGGCGGTTCGGATGCCAACATCTTCAACAACCGGGGGCTGCCGTCGGTGGTGTTGAGCTGCGGGTATGAAAAAGTTCACACTACTGAAGAACGGATACCGCTGGAGCAACTGGTCTTGCTGACGGAGTGGGTGCTGGCCATTATCGATGATGGAGTAGATCGCTGATCTCCAACCAGAACAGGCTCATTCAGGCAGTAGCTTCAGTTCTTCTCCCGCGCTATTCTGTACATTGATCAGTTCAACTCTACCTCATCGTTAGGGACGTAAACAAGTAAACGAGTTGAATCTGAACTTGCTTCTCTCCAAACGCGCCTGCGGCATTGACATGCTTAGAGGCTCCCACTCATCAAATATCCTTCAGATACCTTCAATAGAAGTTGCTGTTGATGTTTAAGATACACGTTAGATAAAAGTTTGTTTCGTGATAAATTCCCCTCAAGTCCTTGTTGTAAAGTGACGACAAATTGTGGCAAAGTGCAAAAAAATTTATCGGGAGTTTATTATGGCAACACTGTTGGAACTAGTCGGAGAAATAGTCAGTGCACATGCATCCACGACACCACTAACAGGCGAAGAACTTCTCAAAGAAATTCAACAGGTGTATGCACAGCTAAAGGCTCTTGAGAGTGGAGAAGCGACAGGTGTGATACCGGCAGAAGAAACCGCCAAGCCTGCACTGTCCGTGAAACAGGCTTTTAAGAAGGACGAAGTAATCTGCTTGATCTGTGGTAAGGGCAAAATGAAGACTCTTACCCGTCATCTCAATTCCGAACACAATATGAAGCCGAGTGAGTATCGTAAACAGTTCGGAATTCCCCGTACCCAGTCACTCACTGCCAAGAGTTTTTCTGATGCACGTCGTAAGACTGCTGAAGAGCGGGGGCTTGCTGCAAACCTTGCCAAGGCTCGAGCTGTTCGCGCTGAAAATTTGGCAACGAAATCCGTTAAAACAAAAACAAAAGCGAAGGCAGCCAAGAAAACAAAGTAGATTTCCATTCAGTCAAATATTTTCAAAGGCAAGCGTTATCATCGGCTTGCCTTTATTTATTCACACAGGCGATTTCCCGATGTGATTGCTAGTAAATCCTTTATTAAGTTGGTGTAATTGTCTGATCGAATTGTGTGGAGGCACGCCATGCATTTACAGGACATCCTCGCATTTCAAGGGAAATTGGTTGATTTTTCGCTGCATTTATCGTATTTACATAACGCAGTAGCGTTGCTGGCTAGCCGCACAAGACTTCCCGTGAACTGTCATAACAATCTGGAGAGGGTTAGCCGCAAGCTAGCCCTTTTTTCGTGTTTTCCTGTTCTCTATGCCTGGAAGATAGGATTCATTTCATATGCAAACATTTCATCTGTTCGAGCTGGAAAATGGGTTAGAGGTTCGCCTCTTTGATCGTACTCGCAACTACTATGGCGACTTCCATCACGTTCGCCTGGACGTTCAGTGCGAGATTGGAATTGCCCATCTGGCGGTTAACGACGGACTGCCAGCCGATCTGCTCTCTGCCCTTGGTGGTGAAAAGCTTTTCTACCGCCGAACCCTCGATAAGATGGGAGTTCCCTCCGGCGAGGTTGACGCAGTTCGTCTCCATCTTGTTGATAGTTTTGTTCGAAACTCACTGCCATATTTTTCCACCCCCTATTTTGCTGAGCGGTTCGCACGTGCCGAAATACACAAGCGCCAGAAACGATCTGCATCTGGCATGATCGCCATGCACGCATGAACCGAACGCTTCAGATCGACAAGCTCGCTTTTGGTGGTGAGGGATTCGGTCACCTGGACGGCAAGGCCTGTTTCGTGCCGTTCACGGCACCCGGTGATCTGGCTGGCATCAGAATTGTGCAGGAGAAGTCATCCTACTGTCGCGGCGAACTGGAGTCCCTCATCCAGCCGTCTGCCGAGCGCGTAATCCCACCCTGTCCGGTGTTTGGCATCTGCGGTGGCTGTGATTGGCAGTTTCTTCCCTATGACCGTCAACTCTGGTGGAAGGGCGAGATCTTTAGCGAGCTCCTCTGGCGGAATGCCCGCATTGGACGTGACGTGATCCTGCCGATTGTCCCTGCTCCCAACCAGTATGGCTATCGGGCACGGATCCAACTGAAGGTCAGATATGTGAAGGGTACCATCCAGATGGGGTTCTATCGTTCTGGTTCCCATTATGTTGTCAACATCCCTGATCACTGTCCCCTGGCTCACTCGGCCATCAACAGGGCATTGCCGGAGATCCGGCAGATGCTGCAGACGTTGCCCGAGCCGGACAAAATACCTCAGGTGGATCTGGTAACCGGCGAGGACGGGCAGACGGTGGCAACCGTCCATTACGTCGGGTCCGGGCACGACGAACTGCGACGCGCCTTACGGGCCGTATTCCGGTCTTTTGTCAACGTTCATGGTATCCTTGTCCAGAGCGGGCGCAAGAACACCCTGGAGTCCGTCAGCGGGAACCACTCGCTGGTCTACGGTGTAAACGCAGAAGGAGAAGAGCTGGCACTTACGTTCTCTGCCGGCGGGTTTTCCCAGGTGAATTACGCGGTAAACCGCCTTCTGGTAGCCCTGGCCCTTGAGGAAACAGCCGCTGGAAGCGGGCAGAATCTCCTCGATCTGTATTGCGGCAACGGTAATTTTTCCGTTCCGTTGGCGCGTAAGTGCGGCGCAGTGCTCGGGGTAGAGGATAACGGCGGGTCAGTGCGGGACGCCTGTCGAAACGCCACTCAGCATGGGTTGCATGCCACTGACTTTCGTCAGGGGGATGCTGTAGAGGCCGTTCAGCAGTTACTGGCGCAGGGCCGACGCTTTGATCATGTCATCCTGGACCCACCGCGGGTGGGGGCTCCGGGCTTGGCGAAATTGCTTCCGGCGTTGCGCCCGGCTACGATCATCTACGTTTCCTGTGATCCGGCAACCTTGGCACGGGATCTGGCAATGCTGCAGAAGGGCGGCTATCTGGTGACCAAAACCCGGCCGGTGGATATGTTCCCGCAGACATTTCACATGGAGAGCATCACGGTTCTTAGGCCGGCGTAACATTATTACCAGTCAGGAGATATTGTATGTTTTTTCGGAAACTATTCGGCAAAGATTGTCGCCAGTTAACGGAGAGGGGCGACGGTTATCTGGTCGACGGGCGCTTTGCTGATGCACGCCATGCCTATGAAGAGGCCTTGGAACGGCTGCCCGGTGGCGATGAGGGCGAAACTCTGCGAACCATGCTGAATGCAGGCATGGCAAAGGCCAGAAACGGACTGGCAGAGATGAATATTGAAGAGGCAAGGCTGTACCTGAATCAGAACAACACGGCCAAGGCACAGGAATGTCTGGAGTTGGCCATCCAGTTGGCAGAAGACGGAGCGGTCAGGGAAAAGGCTGAGAACTTAATGAAGGAGATGGATTCGCCGCCTGCGATCTCCCCGGTCAAAATGGAGCACGGCCATCACGGTTGCAGTACCTGTCATTCGGTGCCACACCAGGATATGGCTGATAATACAGAAGAATCGCTGTCTCTGGAGGATCGTTTCCATCTCTTGACCCAGGCCTTGCCCGGGGGGCTTGCAGACCGATATGTCAACCTGGGCGAGAAATTTGCATATGGCTACATCGAGCTGCACGAAGGGAACCTGGATGCTGCGTATCAAACGCTTACCGAGCTGACGGCAACCGAACGGGAAAACGATATTCTTCTGTACGAACTGGGTGCCTTAACGTTTCGTAAAGGTGACGTTACAGAGGCAGAGCGTTTGTTCAGGGCATCAGTGGAAGTCAACCCGTATAATCCCTTGACTCGTCTCGGTCTGGCGCAACTGCTCATTTTCACAAAACGCCTGGACGAGGCACTCATCGAACTGGGGTTGATGGTGGAAAACGGACTGCTGGCCAATGAAGCCCAGGTCATGATTGGTGACGTATGGTGCCTCAAAGGTGAGGAAGGGGCGGCAATAGACTACTTCGCCAAACTTCTTGAGAATACATCTCTCCAGAAAGTTTGCGCTGAGCGGCTCGTTCCGCTGCTTATGAACCAGGGGCGAGAGACCGAAGCCCAGTTCCTTACAAAACAATACCTTAAAGGGTGCTGTTGACCTTACATCAATTCATAAGCCGTTCTTCCGGGGAGGGTACACAACATGAACAAATCCGAATTAATTGAGTCACTTGCTGCCCAAAAGGGCCTTTCCTACAAAAAGGCCGAAGAGATCATAAACACTATTTTTGATTCGATGACAGAAGCAATGCTTGCCGGAGAACGGATCGAGATCCGGGGATTCGGCAGCTTTGTTGTCAACGAATACAAAGCGTACACCGGTAGAAACCCTAAAACCGGCGAAGCTATCCCGGTCAAGCCTAAAAAGCTTCCCTTCTTCAAGGTCGGAAAGGAGTTGAAAGAGCGCGTAGCCGGGTAAATATGGCGTTGCATTAACATCTGTTTTTGGGATACATTGTTGGAACCCCATGAACAAGCCCTTCCTTACGTTAGCTCTGATACTGCTTTTTGCGGGATCTGCCTTGGCAAATCCGACCCAATTCGGTACAACGGGTCTCATGTCTGTCCCGTCAGCCGACACAATCGATGCTGGCAATATCTGTATTGGTTTATGGGGAAGTGCCTGCGATGGTCCCAACGGCTCATCTGTTATCTTGCCTGCCACCCTGACGCTGGGGTTAGGCTCTTTTTGGGAAGCCTACGGCACATATCCCAACGTTCTTCTCAACAGCCAGGAATCAGGCTCCGGCAGGGGCACTGCCGACATCGGTTCAAAGTTGCGTTTTTACGGCAAGCGGAAAGACAACTTGAAGCTCAGTGGTGACGTCTTTCTCAGCAGGGCCATTTCCGACGATCTGAAGATAAATGGGACAACGGATATCGGGGGGCGCATAATCGCCTCTTATCGGGCCGATCAGATCGGCGCTCATGCGTACAGTGGCTATCTGGCGCTGGGTGATAACCCGGAGCGGACAAAATCCTACGAGATTCCGTTTGGTTTTGGTTTTGAGTATAATCCCGGTCAACGTTCCAAGGTGACTCTAGAGATTACCGGCAGAGATATAAAAGATTATGCAGACTCTCCCGTTGAAGCTTCTGCAGGTTTTCGCTTCTATTTCTCTCCCCATTTGACGTTAAATCTTGCTGCCGGTGCCGGCATCAACCAGGCTGCTCCTGATTGGCGTATTCTCTTCGGTTTCAGCACCTGTCAGGGGCTCGGCAATTACATCAAGCCCATTCCCCGCATCCAGACGCAGGATGAAGGACCCGATAAGAAAAAGGATATAATCAAGCGGGTAAAAATTATCCCCCTTACTCCGCTTCTCGTCAAGGCTCCCACCGCTCCTGCTCCGGTCAGCAAATTCGAGGTGCCGGTCGATCCCGACAGGGAAGAGATCGTCATCAAGCCCTACGGTCAGATTCTGGTACAACAGCAGCCAGTCCCCACGTCGGCAACCCCGGTTGCCCTTCCTCCAAATATCCTGCTTGAACAGGTCGAAGATTCCCCCGACAGCTTGGAAGAGGCTGTCAGACCCTCAGAGAGGAAACTGGACAGGGAGAGCAGGGCATTGGAATATACCATCAACAGGATTACCGGTACGACTCCCACGTATGGTGTCGGTGTGGAGCACGAGGCTGAACCTGTCAAGTGGACAAAATCCAGTGATACGGTATCCGTGTACAAGAAGTTTCGTCTGCCTGACACCATATTCGAGTTCGGCCAGAGCGAGCTTTCGCCAGAGGTGAAAAAGGCCCTGGCAGAGATCGGCGAAATCATCAGAAAAGATTCCCGGTGGGCCTATTTGCGGGTGGACGGACATACTGATAGTATTGGTTCGGTACGGTACAATCTGGATCTCTCTTTGAAGCGGGCTATTGCCGTAGCCAATTACCTCATCACCCGTGAAGGGGTTGACCCGGCACGGATATTCGTCAAGGGGATGGGGAAATCGGTCCCCATTTCCGACAACCGGACCGATGACGGACGGCGGCAGAACCGACGGTTCGAGATTCTCTTTCTCGTGGACAAGGCAAAATGAGAAGCCTTTTTGGTTTGCTCGTTGTAGCGTTAACCCTGTCGTCCTTCGCAGCTCCGGTTCTGGCGGTTCAGCCGGCCACCATCGGCGAACGCAAGGGACAGGTGCAGTTGGCGGGCGATTCGGTCAGTCTGGACACTAAAGCCAAGAAACAGATCCTTGCCATAGTTGAAGCAATACTCAAACAACGTAGCGATGCACTCCTGATGATTGAAGGGGACATGGCAACGGAAAAAGCGCCGGACGTCTATATCAGCAAATCGCTCACGCTGGCCAAGGAAGTGGAATTGTTTCTGCGCGATTCCATCACAGCACCGCTTGACATCATCATTGCCTGCAGAAAATTGAAACCGGGTAATAGCCAGGAGAGCAGTGTCAAATTCTCGGTGATGCCCTCCTCGTTCAAGGCCGACAAACTGACCGAAAAGCGGCGAGTGGAATGGGTCTTGGTAGAAAAGGGTGAGAGCTTCGAAATTACCGAATATGCCGATGCCCCTTCCGGGCCGACAGGGCTGACCGCCGAACCGCTCTACATCGACCCTCAACTGGAAAGAAAACTGGCCCAGCAGAGGCAGGCAGCGCAGCGTGCCGTGGCTGAACAAGCACGCAAGGCAGACGATCTGGTAACCAGGTCCAAGGCCAAGGCAGCAGAGAAGGCGAGAAAGCTGGAGCGAGCGAGCAAGTATCTGGCTCCGCTGCCGACTGACTTCCGATAATTCTCATACCCTTAATTCCGTAATCTGGAGGCAATCCCAATGCTGAGGCAGATTGTAGTTGGCTTCATGCTGTCGGTCATTTTTCTTGCAGGGTGTGCCATAAAGGTGGTCCCCGAACCGGTTGGGAACGGCACCGTCGATCCTTCACGCAATTCGTTGACGATCAGTAACGAGTCGATCCGTATCTCAGTAGCCAATTCCTCGCCGGAAATGGCGGACTACAATCTGGAGGGTGGGGTTGCTTCCTTTGCCCTGGAGATAGAAAATAAGGGTAATGCCGAGATAACCTTCGACAAGGATTCCTTTATTCTTCTCGATAACGACGGGCGTCAATACTATGCCCTCACACCGGAAAAGTTGAAGGAGATCCTGTCCAAAGATCTCTACTACCTGATTCCGTACCCCTATGTCGGCTTCTACTATCTTGAAGATTATGAAAAGGCTGCTTTCCGGAATCAGCAAAGCTCAAACATTCCCTATTATTATGAAGTATACCCGCAGGATATCTATACCAAGGCACTGCATGCCGGAACGATTATCCCCGGGGCCAAGGCTAACGGGCTGGTTTATTTCCGTATCGACCTTGCAGATGTCAAGGGTGTGAAGTTGTATATTTATGCCAAAGGTACTTCCCGGTCTGCCCAACCGGACTTTGTCTTTCCGTTTCGGATTGTAAAATAACCAAGGAGTAAACGCTCCATGCCGCTCGCTTCGCTGAGTGAGGCGCTGGGGGGACTCGGTCTCTTCATCCTCGGGATGAAGACCATGTCCGAAGGGCTCCAGAGAATTTCAGGGGAGCGGTTTCGTTTCGCTCTCGAAAGGATTACCGGTAACCGCTTTGCCGCTGCCCTCATCGGCAGCGGTCTAGCTGTTCTGCTCCAGTCGAGCACTACCGCTTCGGTTATTGTCATCGGCTTTGTCAATGCCGGCCTCATCTCGCTCTATCAGGCCCTGGGCGTCCTGCTCGGGACCGGGCTCGGGGCAACACTCGCCGTCCAGTTCATCGCTTTTCAAAGCACCATCTTTGCCTTTCCGGCCATTCTGGCAGGGGTACTGTTACGATCCTTCAGCAAGAAGCGGCGCAACCTTTACATAGGCGACCTGCTCCTCGGGGCTGGCCTGGTGTTTTTCGGCATGCGCCTCCTGGAGAGCGGACTGATTCCGGTCGGGCAGAGCGCCGTGATTCAGGGCGTCAGTACGCATGTATTCTCCTGGCGCGGCTCGGCCGTGCTCATAGGTGCCATACTAACCATACTGATCCAGTCCAACAGCGTGGCCACGGGCGTCATCATTGCCATGACCGGAAGCGGCCTGGTAAACTTCGGCGATGGCATTGCCATGATCATCGGCGAATCTCTCGGCATTGCCGCGTTTACACTGTTTGCCACCATAAGTGGTACACCGGCCGCCAAACGGACTGCGTACCTCTATGTGACGATCTCTCTCCTTGCAGTCGCTCTTACGCTGCTGGCGTTTCCACTCTTTGTCAAAGCGGTTGTCCTGGTTTCCCCTGATCGGGATACGATCACTGCCGACCTTGTCAATACCCTTTCCTCTGCCCGCCTGATGGCCCCGAACTCGCTCGTGGCCAGGCATCTCGCCAATGCCCACACGCTGTTCAACATCTTCAGTATCATACTATTTCTGCCCCTCATCGGCTTTTTCACCCGTTCTTCATTGTTCACCCTGCCGGGTACGCGCAAGGGAGATATCGAGCCAAGGCCGCAGTTTCTCGACTGGCGCGTCATCAACACGCCGATGCTGGCCCTCATGCAGGCCCGCAACGAGACTCGGCGCATGGGAGAGACGGCCCTGGCAATGTTCCATGAAACCATGCAGCTCTTCAATCGTTTCGACACCACAAAGGTGTCGCTGGTACGTCAGCAGGAAGAACAGCTCGATGTCCTGCACAGAGACATCTCACAGTTCCTGGTCCAGGTCTCCCGTCAGCCGCTCGATGCCGAACGCTCAATGGAGATCCCCCTGCTGATTCAGACGGTCAACAATCTGGAACATATGGGCGACGGCATCATGGCCGTTCTTACCTACCTTATCCAGAAAAAGGAGAGCCACATCCTCTTTTCCAACGAGGCCATGAACGAGCTCAAGCGTCTCTCCGATGCCACGGCTGCCATAGTCACGCTGGCAATAGCGGAAGAGGGGGGGGACGAAGGAGATCTGTTGCCGACTGCCCGTCAACTCAAGGATGAGGTCTCCCTGTTGGAAGAGCTGATGCACCGCAATCATGTCCAGAGAATGCGCGGTGGCTCCTGTTCGGTGGATGCTGGGCTGCTCTACGGTGACATCATTGTTGCCTTTACAAAAATTACCGACCACGCCTATGCCATTATCAAGTCTCGCCGGGAACTGCTCTGATGAGTTTTTGGAAAGGATCTGCTCCATGTTGATCGATGAGTTGACCATGACCGAATTCTGCAGCGGATTGACGAAGACCCGGACAGTGCTGATTCCGGTTGGCTCGGTAGAAGAACATGGTGACCATCTGCCACTCGCAACCGACACCCTGCAGGCGGTAGAGGTGGCAAAAAAGGCCGCGCAACTGGTGCCACTCTTTGTCGCGCCGCCGATCAATTACGGCAACTGCCGTTCCACCTCCTGTCATCCCGGAACGATCTCCATCAGGACCGCGACGCTCAAGGCCCTGGTGGCCGACATTGTTAACAGTCTTTACGTTCACGGGCTCAGGAATTTCATCATCCTGTCCGGGCACGCGGGTGGCGCCCACTGCCTGGCTCTCCAGGAGGTGGGCGAGGAGCTCCTGGCAGCACTTCCCGAGAGCAGGGTGGCGGTCGTCACCGAATACGCCCTGGCCAAGGAGGAGGGGAGGGCGCTGGTGGAAACCGCCAATGACGCCCATGCCGGCGAGATCGAGACATCGCGTCTGCTCCACAGCCACCCCCATCTCGTCAAGGGTGCCGGCTGCGAGGAGTACCCGAACTTTCCGACAGGCATCCTGGTGCGCGACAAGCGGAAGTTCTGGCCGGGAGGGGTCTGGGGGAACCCGACCAGGGCAACGGCTGCGAAGGGAAGAGAGATCGAGGCCCTGGTCGTTGCCAAGATCGTGGAACTGGTCGAGAAGATCGAAAACTTTGCGGAATGATGCAGCTGTCCCGTACGTAAGTTCGCCGGCTGACTGCCGAGCTGTTATGTTAGTTCCTGACAAGTTGTGATGACGACGTCTGTTGGCCCTCCCTGTACAAGCACTACCCGTATCAACGCTCCGCACCACCGGTTGCATTTCCCAACAATACGGCTACAAATAATACTAGTCATGTCAAGCTACGCATCGCGGCCAGGTCTGAGACGCCGGGTCGCGACGTCATTGCCGGTTCAACAGGTCATCCATTGAGAGGTGTCGATGATGGCTGTGTTTTCGAGCCTCGTGCTGGTGCTGGTCGTGCTCTGCTGCAGCCAGGCAGCGGCCGTCGATATTGACCCATTCTACACCTTTAACCAGAGTCCTCTGATCCAGATTCACGGTTTGCCGCCGGTCGACAACCCGGTCCTGATGGATACGGGGAGGGTGCGGGGAGTGTTTGCCGCTGACCTGGCCAACAATTTCGGTCTGGATGAAGGTGCGGGGGAGAAGATCATACTGGACGGCGAATCCTATCGGCTCACGCTGGGATTCAGATACGGTCTGGGCAACGGGGTGGAGACCGGCATCGACATTCCGTTCCTGATATACGCTGGCGGGTTTCTCGATACGACCATACAGGGGTTCCACAGGGCCTTCGGTTTCTCGCAAAACGGCCGGGACGAGGTTCCCGATAACCGCCTCCTGTTCGAATACCAGCGGGACAATGGCCAAGTATTCAGGGTGGATCACGATACGTATGGTCTCGGTGATATCCGTTTACTGGCCGGGGTACAACTCTATCGAGATAAAAGCCGCTATCCCGGTGTGGTGGCACTCAGGGCCAGCCTCAAGCTCCCGACCGGCGACAGTGGGAAATTACGCGGCAGCGGCAGCACGGACTTCGCACTCTGGCTGTCAGGAAGCGGCGACTACCCGCTGTGGTCCGGGCATGTTGCCGTGTATGGCGGAGTGGGCGGGCTCTATATGGGGAAAGGCGACGTGCTTTCCGACCTGCAACGTCAGGTCGCCGGATTCGGTACGATGGGGATCGGCTGGAGCCCTGCGGAATGGCTTGCCATAAAGCTACAGGGGGACGCTCACACACCGCTGTACATGAACAGCAGGCTGGCGGAGATCAGCTCCGGGGCGGCCCAGTTCATGTTCGGGTTCACCTTCGCCTTGCCGGGCAAACTCACCTTGGATCTGGCGGTGATAGACGATCTGATTTATACGTCAGCCTCTCCCGACGTCGTCTACCACCTCGCCCTGCGCAGGAATTTCTGACCGTCTGATGGGGTGTGTGAGGGCTCTGGTATCAGGATCTCCGGCCCAAGGGCAGGTCGGTGTGCATACCGGCAGAAAATGCCATTACCTCCGCCACCCGGACGACAAACCTGGTCAATGCCTGGGGGGTACCCGGTGCCTCCACGTCGGGGGCGTATCCGTCCAGAATTGCCGTTTCGGACGTCTGAGTCACCCGCCCGGAAAACTGGTAGCCGTTGCCCGTCTCCGGCTCAACCACGGTTACCGATACCTGCGGGTTGCGGGAGACGTTGCGAAGCGTCGTCAGGCAGAACCATTCTGCAAACGCCAGATGTTCGGCATCCAGCACCTTGACATCCCTGCCGGCAGCCAGGTGCGGCTGCCCACCCCCATCTGCCGAGGCTACGAACGCGACTGGTATCGTTTCGATAAATCGCTTGATTTCGTCGGTAAGCATACAATCACTTCCTCTCGTTGCGATCTCTCCATGGTTCCAGTATAGAACCGATTTCAGTGATTTCATCCATCTCCCCCACCTACTTCTGTCCGGACACAAAAAAGTGGCTACCGGTTTTCCGGTAGCCACTTATGGCAGGGCTCTATTTGCAGCGCTATCAGCGAGGCATGGGACAGTACATGTTTCCGTACGGCCGCTTGCTCTTGGGCAGGATCTTCACGAACGGCTCGCTCATTACTTCCTTATAGTCAAGCTTGAAGTCTTTGCAGTAATCCTTCAGATATGTTTCAAGATCTTTCCGATCGTCAGCAGTCAGCTCAAAGACGCCGACCTCGCGCGACAGGCGGTTCTCGTCCACACCGCCACGGACATAGATCACGCCGCCATGCATGCCGGTGCCAAGAGAGAAGCCATGTTTCGGCTTGTCCGGCGTATCGCTGAACATGCCGAGCAGCACCAGCACCCCGCCGGCCATGTACTCGCCGAAGAAGTCGCCCGCCTTGCCGCCGGCAATCAGCACCGGCCGATTTTCCTGGTACGACTTCATGTGGATGCCGACCCGGTACCCCACGTCCTTCAGGATGTGGAGCCGGCCGCCACGCATGCCGTAGCCGAGAACGTCGCCGGCGTGGCCATGCACGACAACCTTGCCGGCATTCATGGTGTTGCCGATGTTGTCCTGGCCGTTGTCCTTGACAATGATGGTGGCGCCGTTCATGAAAGCAGCCAGGTCATTGCCAGGTACACCGTTGATGGTAATGGTCACCGGCCGGTTGATGCCGTCGCCGATGAAGTACTGACCGTTCACGTTCATCAGCTCTATCTTGTCGGCGCCGGCAGCCACCGCCGCCTTGACCTTGCTGTTGAGCTCCCGGTAGTACAGACCTTGTGCATTGATTTTCATAGTAACCACCTCAAAACGTTGAAGTTCAACGTTCAATGTTCAGTGTTCAATGTTCAAAACCTCGAACTTAGAACCTTGAACCTTGAACCGATTTAAGCCACACCCGGCTTCAGCATTGCGATTACCGGCTCGCCGCCACGGGGGGCCCAGACCCGGTCCGGCTTCGGGCAGATCTCGCGTATGGCGGCCTCCTCCGAGGCCATGTAGACGAAGTCGTCCTTTTCGGCGCAGACCAGGGGACGCAGCTTGACCCGGTCGTTCAGGCCGATCAGCCCCTCGTTGCTGGCAAAGAGGATGGCGAACGGGCCGTTCAGAAGGCCGCTGCCGTACACCTGGCGGATGGCGGTGAGCAGTTCCCGCTCATCGGTCGGGAGCTGGTCGATCTTGTCCCAGAAGGGGGAGGCAAGGGCCAGAGCAGCCAGTTCCGGTGTCAGACCGTGCTTCCGGATGAGGATGTCCAGGAGGTAGGCCACCACCTCGGTGTCGGTCAGCATGGTGCAGAGGTAGCCGTACATTTCCAGGTAGCGCTTGTTGATGCCGTAGGAGGATATCTCGCCGTTGTGGACGATGGACCAGTCCAGCAGGGTGAACGGGTGGGCACCACCCCACCAGCCCGGGGTGTTGGTCGGGAAACGGTTGTGGGCGGTCCAGATGTGGCCGCTGTACTCTTCCAGGCGGAAGAATTCGGCGATCTCCTCGGGGTAGCCGACCCCCTTGAACGCCCCCATGTTCTTGCCGGAAGAAACGACAAAGGCGCCTTCGATCTCGTGATTGATCCGCATGACATGGCTGACGATCACGTCCTCCACGGTCATCTTCTGGTACTCGATCGCCTCCTGGTATTCCTTGGTCTTCAGGGGTTGCACAAAATAGCGGCGAAAGACCGGCGGGTTGGTAATGGCGGCGATGCGGCGGGTCGGGATGTCTTCGTGCTGCTCGATGGCGAAGTGCTCGCCCAGGTACTCCTCGGTCAACTGGAGGGCCATGGCGTTTTCGTACATCAGGTGAAAGGCGAAGAACTCCTTGTACTCCGGGTAGATGCCGTAGGCGGCAAAGCCGCCGCCGAGGCCGTTGCCCCGGTCGTGCATCAGGGAGATGGACTTGATGATGACACTCCCCTCCACCTGCTTCCCGGTGGTGGAGATGAAGCCGGTAAGGCCGCAGTTGGAGATGTCCTTCTGGAAATTATGCGTCGGTTTGCGGATGTTTTTCATGTCTGAAAACCTCTATCTGGTCATGGCAAGGCGTATGGTCCGGTGCCTAGTGGCCGACGGCCCTGGCTACCTGCCCGTTTTCGGTCACTTTTCCCGCAGGAGCGAAGAGTGCACTCCGTACCTCCTTCGGGAGGTTGATGAAGCCGAAGCCGGGGCGAAGGAGATCCTCCTTGTAGGAGGTTATGTCGGCCCGGTCGCGGATGAGCCCGGCAAAGATGCCGGCCCGGTCCACTTCGCCGACCAGAACCGCGCCGACGAGGGTGTTATCCTTGATAACGATCTTGCGATAGGCATACGACTCCTGGTCCAGGTAGGTGAGGATCTCGAACTCATCACCTGCGGGCGGGTTGGTAATGCCCATGGAGATGGTCGACACCTTGAAGAACTCGATGGAGTTCATGGCAAGTCCACCCAGGTAGCCCTTGTCGCCGCCGGTCATGGCACTGCCGGCGATATCCCCCTGGATGTAGGCGTCGGGCCAGATCGGCATCGGGTTCTTGGTCCCGGAGAAGAAGTCCTTTGCCTCTGCCACGTCGCCGGCGGCGTAGACCCCTTTGACGGTGGTCTGCATCCGTTCGTCAACGACGATGCCGCGATTGACCTCGATGCCGCTCCCCTTGAGGAACGTTGCTGCCGGCCGGACGCCGATGGCAACAACCACCGTGTCGCAGGGGATGAAGTCGCCCGACTTGAGCGTCACGCCGGTGATGGCCGACCCTTCCCCCTCGATGCTGACCACGGTATCCTCGTTGATGACCTCGATGCCGTTGGCCTTCATCTTCTTGGCAACGATACGGCCGGCAGGACGGTCAAAGGCCGCTGACAGTATCCTGTCAGCCAGTTCGACAATGGTGACCTTCTTGCCCAGGAGGTGGAGCCCTTCGGCCGCCTTCAGTCCGATGAGGCCGCCGCCGATTACCACGGCCCGCTCGATATCCTCGGCAATCCCCTTCAGTTTCGCGGCATCGTCCCAGGTGGTGAAGGTGAAGATGTTGTCCCGGTCCTCAAGCCCCATGATGGGAGGGACGAACGGATCGCCGCCGGTGGCGATGAGCAGGCGGTCATAGGCGATGGCGTCGCCATCGGCCAGTTTCACCTTCCTGGCCTTGGTGTCGACCCCGACCACCTCGCTCCCCAGGAGGAGATTGATCCGGTTCTTTTCGTAGAAATCGTCGGGAAGATACGGCATCCGCTTTTCGGTGATCAGCCCGCCCAGCAGGTAGGAGATGAGCGGCCGTCCATAGGCGGTGTGCTTTTCCCGGGAGACGACAATGATGTTTCCGGTCGGGTCGCTGGCGCGGATGGCCCGCATGGCCCCCACGGCGGCGACCGAGTTGCCGATGATCACATAGTTCATTTCTGTGAGCCCTCCTTGTACACCAGAGCCCTGTTGGGGCAGGCTTCCACGCAGGCCGGGGTAAGCCGGTCCGGGCACAGGTCGCACTTGTTGGCTTTCTTCTTGGCGAGGTTGCGCTGGATGGCGCCGTACGGGCAGGCCATGACGCAGGACCAGCAGCCGACGCACTGCTCGGTGTCGATACGGACCACGCCGGCATCGTTTTTCTGTATGGCGCCGGAGATGCAGGCCCGCAGGCAGTCCGGCTCGTCGCAGTGACGGCAGGTGGTTGAAAGGGAGATCACGCCACCGTCCCACTCCTCGACGGTACAGCGGGAGATGGGTCGTTCGGGCTCGTGCAGGAACGCCTTCACCGGGTCCTTGGAACGGGAGTGCTCGGTGATGCAGGCGACCTCGCAGAGGTGGCAGCCGATGCAGACGTCTTCCAGTGTGTAGATTCGCTTCATTATCTTATTCTCCGGCGGGCATGACGCCCAGGATGTTCATCTCGTTCTCGCTAAGGCCGATGGCGCGCAGCTTGTACCGGTTGCCGCGCAGCGATTCCAGGGCGTTGAGGCCCATGCCGCCGAGAATTTCCTTCATCTCGTGACCCCAGGCGTGAACCAGGTTCACCAGCCGCTCCGCACCCAGTTCAGGGTTGAGCCGCTTGGCCAGGTACGGATTGTTGGTGGTGATCCCCCACGGGCACTTGCCGGTGTAGCACCGCTGGCAGAGGGTGCAGCCCAGGGCCAGAAGGGTGGAGGTGCCCAGGTTGATGGCATCGGCCCCCAGGGCAATGGCCTTGATGGCGTCGCCGGAACTGCGCACGCCGCCGCCGACCACGATGGAAACCTGATTCCTGATCCCCTCGTCCCGCAGCCGGGCATCAACCGAGGCCAGGGCGAGTTCCATGGGGAGCCCGACGTTGTCCCTGATCACCTGCGGGGCCGCACCGGTCCCCCCCCGGAAGCCGTCGATGGTGATGATGTCTGCACCGGCCCGGGCGATACCCGAGGCAATGGCAGCCACGTGGTGGACCGCGGCGATCTTGACCGAAACCGGCTTCTCGTAATTGGTCGCCTCTTTGAGGGCGAAGATCAGCTGGCGCAGGTCCTCGATGGAGTAGATATCGTGGTGGGGGGCCGGCGAGATGGCGTCCGAGCCGATCGGGATCATCCGGGTTTCGGAGATCTGGTCGTTCACCTTTTCACCGGGGAGGTGCCCGCCGATGCCCGGCTTGGCACCCTGGCCCACCTTGATCTCGATCCCCACGCCGGCGTTCAGGTACTGTTCGCTGACGCCGAACCGGCCCGAGGCCACCTGGACGATGACGTTCTTGCCGTACTGGTAGAGATCCTTGTGCAGTCCGCCTTCGCCGGTGTTGTAAAGGGTGCCGAGTTCCTGCGCCGCCGCGGCCATCGCCTTGTGGGCGTTCAGGTTCAGGGCGCCGTAGCTCATGGCGGAGAAGATGAACGGGTACTCCAGCTTCAGTTGGGGTGCAAGTTTGGTAGCCAGTTTCGGCTTGCCGCTCTTCTCATCGCGGACAACCTCGATGGAATGGGGCTTCTTTCCCAGATAGGTCCTGAGCTCCATCGGCTCCCGGAGCGGGTCGATGGACGGGTTGGTTACCTGGGAGGCGTCAAGGAGCAGGTGGTCCCAGAAGATCGGGTACTTGGCCGGATTCCCCATGGCCGCCAGCAGGATGCCGCCGGTATCGGCCTGGGCGTAGAGGTTGCGGATGTGGGCGCCCGACCAGGATTCGTTCCGCTTGAAGTTTTCCTCGTTGACCCGGATGGTGATGGCGCCGGTGGGACAGTACGCGGAGCAGCGACGACAACCGATGCACGAGGTGCTTTCCTCGGCCAGGTAGTTGTCCTCTTCCACGAAAGAATGGACGTCATACGCGCACTGACGAACGCAGACCTTGCAGCGGATGCACTTGCGTTCGTTGCGATCGACGATGAACTCGTTGAATGACTCGGTAACAGACTTGTAAAGCACCGTGTGGCCTCCTGGGTGGCATGGGATGCTGGAGTAGATCGATGTTGCTATAGCCAATAGTGTGCCAACTGAATATGTATCCTGATGTTGTGCGCAAAAACAGAGGGTTACGGGTGTGTGGGTGCATCGAATGGTTAAAGCGCACTCCTGTCGAGTACGTTGTGGGTTTGTATGCTACGCTGTTATGTGGTGAAAGTGTACACTCAAGGGGTGGGGCGATGGCGTAGCTGTTCGAGATACTTCTTAATGCCACCTTCAAAGATGGCAGCGATTTCATGTTGCTCGTGTCCCTGACTGTAATGGTAGAAGTAGCGCGTCAGAAGTACGAGCAAAATGATGATCATCAGGCCGGCTGCGTAACGTTTGACAGAGGTCCTGAAGGTGGGAAGTTGCGCGGTGTCCGGCGGTACCGTCGGCTCGGTGCGTTGCATGGCACGCAGCCGGCGGATCTGTTCAGTGGTGATGTAATTGATAATGGCATCGCGATCCCGTTCGTCGATGAAGAGAAACGAGATGGCGGTCTGGTAGATGGGCGCGGCATCGTCAGGCGTGAGCAGTCGTTCCGACTGGATCACCTTGCCTACCGTCTCCACAACGTGTGGCGGCGCCACGGGAAGAAACAGTTCAATAAAAAGGTAGGCGCCATGAGGCAGGGGATCGGGGATGTTTACCTTGATGCCGCCACCGCTGATGTTGGCGGCAATCGGGTGTGGCTGAGCCCACGGTTTTATGGAGCCGCCGGAGTCCGTTGCTGAGAAGGTGCCGGTGAAAAATGTCGCCGACTGGTCTTTGCTGGCGGCAGCACGGTCGCGGCGGCTGATCCATTGCTGCTGGAGCGCTTCGGTGTCGGTCGTGTCCGGAACGACGTAGCGAACCGGAAGGTAGGCATCGATTCTGAAATACTCGCGCAGATCGCTGATGATGACATCGCCGACCAGTCGGACATGGAGCAGTTCCCGCTCAGGTTCACCGACCACCAGCACCCGGCAGGCATATACGGTTCCGTCGCGAATGATTTTGAGTTCGACCGTGACACCCAGATCAAGGGAAATGCCGGTAGGCAGCTTGTCCCGGGACAACCGCAGCTCCAGAAGGTCGTCCAGCAGGGCAAATACCACCGCCCATTCGATGAATGGAGTGCCTTCCCGGGTGGGGAGCAGCAGTTGGACCCGCTGTCCTTTCGGAAAGTACCGTGCGTAAGGAGGAATCGAGTCAGTCATTGTCCGTTGAGTGGTTGAATGGACGAGTGGTTGAGTGGCCTGCAATCACTCAACTACGTTACCCACTCCGACCTGGTTACTTCACGGCAGTTTCGTTGAGGTCTTTGAGGAGCCGGTCGATATCGACCTTGTGAACGCCGGCACCATGGGCCAGTTCTTCGAAGTCGGCAATCTGGCATTCGTTGCAGTCCAGGCCGTAACGGACAAAAATGGCGGTTGTCTGTGGATAGAGCCGGATGATTTCACCGATGGTCATCTCTTTGGTAATCATTCGTCCTCCTGAGAAAAGGGCGAGGGACTGACCCCCTCGCCCTTTTCTGTCATGGTCCGTAATTACTTTGTTCAGCAGGATGATCAGGCCAGATCCTGTACCCCTTGGTAGATGATGTCGAACAGCTCGGGGATATCCTTCTCCTCGATGCAGGAGAAGGCGATCCTGAGATCGGTCTTGCCGATGGAGATGCCGCCGACGCCGTACTTGTCGAGGAGGTGGACCCGCAGCTTCTCGGCATCGACGGTCTTCAGCTTGAGGCACATGAAGTAGCCGGAGTTGAACGGGTAGTAGGTCCAGGCGGAATCGTACTTACCGCTGTCGAGAACCGCCTTGACCTTAAGGGCGCGGCCCTTCAGCACCTGGAACTTCTCTTCCTTCTGTTCGAGGAATTTCGGGGAGCGGAGCGCCTCGATGGCGAACGTCTGGGAGGGGTGGGGGCAGTTTGAGATCCGTGCGCGAATGATCCCCATGGCCTTCTTCTCCAGAGCGGTCATGACCCGGGCGTTCTCGAAGCTGTTGCCGTCGGCGAAGGTGATGAAGCCGGTCCTGAAGCCCCAGACGAACTCCTCCTTGGTGGCGCCGTCGAGCTTGACCGTCAGGATGCGCGGGTGGAGGTTGGCGAGCTTGCCGAAGAGCGACTCCTTCATGCTGTCCTCGTAGAAGAGGCCGAAGTAGGCGTCATCGGTGATGGCGACGATGTTGCAGCCGCTCTCGGCGACTTCCTTGATGGCGGCAACGATAGCGTCACCTTCGGCGACGGATGGGGTGTAGCCGCTCGGGTTGTTGGGGAAGTTCAGGATGACAATGGCTTTACCCTTTTCCTCGGCGCTGTTTTTCAACTCGGCCTTGAAGGCGTCGACGTCAAAGCCGCCAGCCACGGTGAAGGTCGGGAATTTCCGCATGACGGCGCCGGAGCAGGTGCCGAAGGTGAGGTTGTAGTTCCCCCAGAGCATGTCCGGCAGGACCACGTGGTCGCCCGGGCCGACGAACATGTCGGCAACGATCGAGAGGCCGTGGGTGAGGGCGTTGGTGACGATCGGGTTGCTGAAGTGTTTCCCCTGCTGGCTCGGGTTCTCCCGCAGCTGCTTCTCGCGCCAGAGGGCGCGCAGTTCCGGCTTGCCGGCCGGCGGCGCATAGGGGTAGATGTCCTTCGGGTCAAAGGCGGTGAGCTTGTCCTGGATGCACTGGAGGTACATCGGGCCGCCCTTTTCGGTGGCGATGCCTATGGTGGCGTTGAATTTGTGGGCCTTTTCCTTGGCTTCGGCCGACTGGGTCAGAATTCCCTTGGGGAAGAAAAGGTTCTTGCCCAGGTCGGACAGCATCTCCAGGACATAAGGATTGCTCTGGCTGAGCATCTCGTTGAGTTCTACTGCTAGCGGATTCATACGGGTCTCCTTGTTTTGGGGGTGTTTATGAAGAAAACTTTTTGACAAGCGCTTGTTTGACCTGCGGCGGCACCAGGCTGTCGATCGGCCCCTTGAGCGAGCTGACTTCCTTGACGATGGATGAGGAGAGATAACTGTAGGGAACCGAGGTCATCATGAAAAGGGTTTCCACCTCGCTGGTAATGCTCCGGTTCATCTGGGCGATCTGAAACTCGTATTCGAAATCCGAAATGGCACGCAGGCCGCGGATGATGACCGTGGCCTCCTGAGAGCGGACGTAGTCTACCAGAAGCCCTTCAAAGGTGTCAACTCTTGCCCTGGGATTGTCAGCCAAGACATCCCGGATCAGATCGACCCGCTCCTCGATGGAAAACAGTGAGTTCTTCGTGGAGTTGCGGGCAACGGCGACGATAATGCTGTCAAAGACCCGCAACCCTCTCTTGATGATGTCGATGTGGCCGTAGGTGATCGGGTCGAATGAGCCGGGGTAAACGGCTATTTTCCGTGGCATGACTACTCTCCGGTCGATAGGGTGAAAAACGTTATGGCGGTGTCGCCGTAAATGCGGCTGTCGTCCCTGTGCAGAAGGCCGACGGTTTCCGGTACCAGATCGCGGGCTGCGCCCTCCATGATGACGATGGCATCTGCGGTCAGCAGGTCACCGCTGCCAAGAGTCGCCAGCACCTGATCCCTGAGTTCGAGATCCCGATAGGGCGGGTCGCAGAATACCAGATCGAACCGTGTGCCCTGGCGGGCCAGGAGTGCCAGGGCCTGGCGGGCATCCATGGCCACTGTCCGGCCGTTGGCTGCCACCCCGGTCAGGGCAAGGTTTTTCTCCACCAGGCTGATGGACGAATGGCGGCTGTCAACGAAGACAGCAGCCGCTGCTCCGCGGCTCAGGGCCTCGATGCCCAGTGCCCCGGTTCCGGCAAAGAGATCCAGGACCCGGCAGCCGGCGAGGTTCTCCCGGCGGCTCGTCAGGATGCTGAACAGTGCTTCCCGGACACGGTCCGCCGTTGGTCGTACCGTGCTGTCCTTTGGCGCGACGAGGCGGCGGCCCCTGGCCGTTCCGGCTATCACCCGCACCGACTCGTCCCGAGCAGGTGGGCAAGGCGACTGGCACTCCCCTTGCCGTGAAAGGCGGCTATGAATTCCCGAGCCTCCCGATACGCCATTTCGGCGATCAGTCGCACGTTTTCTTCGGGGATGGCATCAATGTCATGCCTGAAGACACCGGTAGCATATTTGATGTCCCGGCCATTATCCCTGGACCAGCGACGAATGGCGTCCATAAGATCGAGTGGCAGGCCGGCATGGGCAACATTCTGCCAAAGGGTGCCGATGTTTCCCTTGCGTACGCCGTATTCGGCCAGGCGACCGACCAGGTGCAGCGGAGTGCCGGTGATGCCGTGCTGTACCAGGCCGGAGACGCCACGGGCCATTGCCGTGGCATAAATCGCCGCGGTCCGTTCCAGATCGATCTGGACCATCTGGCCATCCAGGTAGTTACCCGTATGGCTGCCATTGTTGATGGCCAGGAGATGCGGGATGACACCATTGCCCGCCAGTCCTTCCAGAAAGGCCTCTGCCTCTTCAACCGTGGTGAGGCTCGATTCGCTCCCCACCGTTGGCACTTCGCCGAGCTCCACCTCCAGGCCGTAGCCGGCGTCGACCAGTTGATGGGCAAGGGTGGAGACAATGCGAATATTCTCCGCCAGAGGGTTGAATGACGCATCGAGGGCGAAGGAGGTGAAACCTGCGGCCCGCTGGGCCTCGATGAGCCTGACCGCATCGGTCAGCTGTGCCTCTGAGCTGTCCTTGACGGTTATATGGTCTGCGTGGATGACGAAAGGCTTGGTAAAGGAGTGCCGCTGCGCCAGTTCCAGAAGGGTCTGCACAAAGATCTCGGGGGTCTGGCCGGTGTACCCTCCGTCAAGTCCGCCTTCGGTGGCGGTCAACTCGAATATGACCAGTGCGTCCAACTCCTCGGCGGCCCGCATGATTCCCGGGATAACGTGGACGATCCGCGGATTGCACGCCATGATGATGCTCTTTTCCTTGCCCATGGTGGCAAATACGTCCTGACCGCTCAGGACGCAAATCTTTGACTCAGATCCCAGTCTGCGGATGATGGCCGGATGGATATGTCGGCGTAGAATTTCGTGTGGCATCTGCTTGTCAGCTCCGTGCGCCTGTATACATAAAAAAGATTTAAAAATCTATCATCCATGAAAACCCCCGTCAAGTTAAGTTTGCGGTTGACAGCCCCGTGACCCGGGGGCATAAATACCCGCAAAAGGAGGCTTGAGATGGATTGGGAAGCGACGATGGAACGACCGGACCTGGCCGGATATGCGGCGAAAAGTGTCGAATCTCGTGGCAGAAAGCACCCGGAGGATCTGCGTGACCATCGTCCGGCCTTTGAACGGGACCGGGACCGGATCATTCACTGTGCGGCATTTCGGCGACTGGAGTATAAGACGCAGGTCTTCGTCAATCATGAGGGTGACTATTATCGCACCCGCCTTACCCATTCGTTGGAGGTTGCCCAGATCGGCAAGGCGATTGCCCGGCGCCTCAAGCTGAACGAGGAGCTGACCGAGGCCCTGGCGCTCGCCCATGACCTGGGGCATACGCCGTTCGGCCATACCGGCGAGGAGGTCCTGAACCGGCTCATGGAGGACTACGGCGGGTTCGAGCACAACCGCCAGTCGCTCCGGGTGGTGGACGAGCTGGAGGAACGCTATCCCGAGTTCAACGGCCTCAACCTCTCCTGGGAGGTGAGGGAAGGGCTCATCAAGCACTCATCGCCCTACGACCGGCCGGTCGACATCATGGCCGAGTTCACGCCAGGGGTCGTTCCGACAGTGGAGGCCCAACTGATCAACTACGCCGATGAAATCGCCTACAACAACCACGACATCGACGACGGCCTCAAGTCCGGCTACATATCCCTGAAGCAGCTGGAAGAGGTAGAGCTCTGGCATCGGGTCTGCAGCCGGGTCAGGGAGAAGTATCCCGCCATTGACGGAGCGCGGCTCAAGTACCAGACCACCAGCTCACTCATTGGCCTGTTCATCACCGATCTGACCGATACCACCCGGGCAGCCCTGAACGCCTGGCATATCGACAGCGTCGATGACCTGCGCCGGGTCAACCGTCAGGTTGTCGGATTCAGCCCGGAACTGTCCAGGCTGAATCTGGAACTGAAGCGCTTCCTGCGCGACAACCTCTACCGGCACTACAAGGTGGAGCGGATGCGGGTCAAGGCGGAACGCTACCTCGTCCATCTGTTCGACACCTATGTGAAGCATCCGACCCTGCTGCCGCGCAAGTACCTGAAAAAAATGGAACAGGTCGGCAGGGAACGGGTGATCTGCGACTACATCGCCGGCATGACCGACCGCTTTGCCCTGGATGAATTCAAGCGCCTCTATGAGCCGTACGAGCGGGTATAGGCCGTTTATTCCGGCAAACCGTCTTGACATGTCCTGCCCATTGCGGTATCAAATTCAACGTTACTACATACCCGCAGCATACAGATAGACGACAATACTAAACCATTCGCGAGAATGGGGCGGAAAGCCCACGGGTCTCCCAGAGACAGCCGGGTTGCCGAAATATCGTAACCGATATGCGGCACCCGGCTTTTTTTTGGCCGGTATTTTCGAAGGAGGATGTAATGAAAAGAATCGGACTAGCAGTTGTTGTTGCCGCCCTGGTGGCGGTGCCCCTGGTTCAGGCAGTCCAGGCAGAGGTCAGAGTCAATGTGAATGTGGGGGTACCGGTGGTCCCCGTAATCCCCGCCCCGCCGGTAGCGGTGGCCGCTCCGCCGCAGATCGTCATCTCGGCCCCGCCGGAGTTCATCCTGCCACCGTCCCTCGGTTTCTATGTTGCCGTCGGAATTCCCTACGACATGTTCTACATCGGAAGTACCTACTACCTGTACCGGGACAACCACTGGTACCGCGGCCCTCATTACGGAGGTCCCTGGCGGACAGTCGAACGCCGGCACCTGCCGCCCGGGCTGCGCAAGCACAAGTACGAGCGGATCAGGTATCTGCGGGACGAAGAGTACCGGTCATACCGTGAGGACCATGACCACTACCGGGGCAAGCGTTTCCGGCCCGACAAGGAGTGGAAGGAACACCGCAAGGAGGAAAAGGAGCACTGGAAGGAGGAACGCAAGCGGGACAAGGAAGAGCGCAAATGGGACAAGGAAGAGCGCGGTCACGGTCGTGGCCGGGGCCATGACGACTGATCCCGTTATCTGAGTTGAAAAAAAGGGGCGAGGCCGGCAGGCTTCGCCCCTTTTTGCCTTAATGAAAAAAGGTCGCCTTTGCCTCCCGGCAAACTCCACCGTTTATGGTACTATCCTTACTGATGATGACTATGTACGAGTTCCCCTACAGATCGATTCCCGACATGCTGCGGAACAAGGCCGGGACCCTGACCGGCAAGCCTGCCCTGAAATTCCGCAGGCAGGGGCGGTTTGTGACCCTCAGCTATGCGGAGTTTTACCTGCGCGCCCTCATGGTTGCCCGCGGGCTGCGCAAGCTCGCCATGCAACCCGGCGACCGGATCGCCATCCTTTCGGAGAACCGCGCCGGCTGGGTGATCGCCGACATGGGGATTCTCGCCGCACGGTGCATTACGGTGCCGGTCTACGCCACAAATACCCCGGAGCAGATCGGGTACGTACTGAACCATGCCGGGGCGCGGATCGTCTTCGTCTCCACGAAGTTCCAGTATGCCAAACTGCTCGAAATCCGCGGGTCGATTCCGCAGGTGCAGCAGGTGATCTCGTTCGAACGATTTCTCGGCGATTCCCAACTGCCGGTCTGCACCTTCTACCAGCTCTCCGAGATCGACCTGCCGGTCACGGACGATGAGCGGCGCGAGCTGGAGGCGGAGATCGATCTCCTTACCCCCGCTGACCTGCTGACCGTCATCTACACCTCCGGCACGACCGGGGTGCCCAAAGGGGTAATGCTCACCCACGGCAACGTCCTGTTCGACGCCTGGTACAGCGCGAAAAAGGCTGCGGTGGTGAGCGACCGGGATACGTTTCTCAGCTTTCTCCCCTTGAGCCACGTGTTCGAGAGAACCGCCGGCTACTACCTGACCATCATGTGCGGCGCTCTGATGGCCTTTGCCGACAGCATCGAAAAGCTGCCTGAGAACATGCTGGAGCTGAAGCCGACAATCATGATCTCCGTCCCCCGGCTGTTCGAGAAGATCCATTCCCGCATCTTCGAAACCGTGCACAAGATGCCGCTCATAAAGCGGTGGCTGTTTCACCGGGCGCTCCGCATCGGCACACGGTATGTGGACATCAGGTATCTGGAGCGCCGTAAGCCGCCGCTCGCGACCTCGGTCGCCTACGCCCTGGCCGACCTGCTGATCTTCAGGAAACTGCGGCAACTCTTCGGCGGCAACCTGCGCGTCTTCAGCTGCGGCGGGGCACCACTCGACAGGACGATCAACCAGTTCTTCTGGATCATCGGCCTCCCCATTCTCGAAGGATACGGCTTGACCGAAACCAGCCCCATCGTTACCCTCAACACCAGGGACGCGGTCCGCTTCGGGTCGGTCGGCACCCTGCTGGAGCATACCGAGGTCAGGTGCGACGAGGACGGCGAGCTGCTGTTCAAGGGGCCGCAGGTGATGGCCGGGTACTACGGCGACCCGGAAGCGACGGTCCGGACGATAGAAGACGGCTGGCTCAGGACCGGCGATATCGGTCGGATCGAGGATGGCTTTGTCTACATCACGGACCGGAAAAAAGAGCTGATCATCACGGCCGGCGGCAAGAATATCGCCCCCCAGCCGGTGGAGAATGAGCTGAAGCGGGACAAGTATATCTCCCAGGCCTATGTCCATGGCGACCGCAAACCATATCTGGTGGCGCTCCTGGTACCGAATTTCGAGCGGATTACCGAGTATGCCCGGGCACACCATATCACTTACTACGACCTGGACGACCTGGTCATGAACGAAGCCATCGAATCCCTGCTGAAGGAGCGGATGGCGGAGATCAACGGCCACCTGGCCAGCTATGAGAGCATCAAGAAGTTTGTCCTGCTGTCGCGCGACTTCTCCATCGACGGCGGCGAACTGACCCCGACGCTGAAGCTCAGGCGTAAGGTCATTCATGAGAAATACAGGGACCGGATCGAGAGGCTGTACGCGGAGAACGGCAGTTGACGTCTCCCCCCACCTGACCTCCCCCCGCTGGGGGGAGGAAATGTTTGTTGTTCCCTCACCAGGAGGGGCAGGGAGGGGGAGGGGCAAAATATGATATATGCATGGTCAAGTACCCAACGGAGGCACACGATGAAACGGATCAACACGGTGGCAGTGCTCGGGGCAGGGGTCATGGGGGCGACCATTGCGGGCCACCTGGCCAATGCCGGGATGCGGACCCTCCTGTTGGACATCGTCCCGGCAGACCCGACCGAGGCGGAAACGAAAGCCGGCCTCACCCTGAACGACCGGGTGGTCAGGAACCGCCTGGCGACAGCAGGCCTGGAAGGGCTGAAGAAGATGAAGCCGGCCCCCCTGTACCTTCCTGCCTATGCCGCAGCCATCGAGGTGGGCAACTTCGAGGACGACATGGCCCGGTTGAAGGAGTGCGACTGGGTGATCGAGGTGGTCGTGGAGAACATGAGCATCAAGAAACAGCTCTTCACCGAACGGGTGGTGCCGAACCTGAAGGCGGGGGCCATCCTGTCCAGCAATACCAGCGGGCTGTCGGTCAACGAGATGGCCTCGTGCCTTCCCGAGAGTGTCCGAAAGAGATTCCTGGTGACCCACTTCTTCAATCCGCCCCGCTACATGCGGCTCATGGAGATCGTTCCCTGCAGCGAGACCGACCCGGCGGTGACCGCAGCCATGGCAGAGTTCTGCGCCAGACGGCTCGGCAAGGGGATCGTCCATGCCAAGGACACCCCCAATTTCGTCGCCAACCGGATCGGCGTCTATGCCGTGGCCAGCTGTATCCGCACCATGCTGGTTATGGGGCTGACCGTGGAGGAGGTGGATGCCGTTGCCGGTCCGGCCACGGCCCGCCCCAGGAGCGCCGCCTTCCGCACCGCCGATCTGGTGGGGATCGACACCCTGCAACGTGTGGCCGACAACAGCTATAAACTGCTGGCGAACGACGAGGAGCGGGAGATCTTCCGTCTTCCCCCGTTCATCGGGGCCATGGTCGACAAGGGGCTCCTGGGGGACAAGAGCCGGCAGGGGTTCTTCAAGAAGGTCAAGGACGGCAGCGCTACCTCGCTCTTCTATTATGATTACGGTACCGGCGACTATCTGCCGTCACAGCGCCCGAAATTCGCCTCCGTGGAAGGGGCAAAGCAGATCGACGACCCGGCGAAGCGTCTTCAGGCGGTTGTCACCGGCACGGACAAGGGGGCCGAGTTTGCCTGGCTAAGCCTGCGCGACACCCTGCTTTACACCTTCAAGCGGCTGCCGGAGATCGCCGACGACATCGTCAGCGTCGACAATGCCATGAAATGGGGGTTCAACTGGGAGCTCGGGCCGTTCGAGATGTTCGACGCCATCGGCGTGGCCTGGTTCGTCGAGCGGGCGGAGCGGGAGGGGGTGGCAATCCCGGCCGGCCTGAAGGAGATCGAGCGCTTCTACCGCTTAGAGAACGGCAGGAAGCAGCAGTTCTGCCCTGCCACCGGGAGTTATCGCGACCTGCAGCTCCCTGCCGACCGGATCTCCCTTGCCATTCTCAGGCAGAGCGGCGGGGTCGTGGAGAAGAACAGCGGCGCCTCGCTGGTGGACCTGGGGGATGGCGTCTTCTGCCTGGAGTTCCACACCAAGATGAACACCATCGGCAACGAGATCATGGCCATGATCCCCAAGGCGCTTAAGATGAGCGAGGAGGAGGGGATCGGCCTGGTGATCGCCAACGAGGGGGCCGTGTTCTCGGCCGGTGCCAACCTGATGCTGCTGGTGATGGCCATCGCCGAAGGGGCCTACGACGAGGTCGACCTGATGGTAAGAAGGTTCCAGCGGGCGATGATGGCGATCAAGTACGCCCCGATTCCGGTGGTGGCCGTTCCCCACAACCTGGTCATGGGTGGGGGGTGCGAGATCTGCCTCCATTGCGACGCCATCGCCCCCCATGCGGAGACCTACATGGGACTGGTGGAGCTCGGCGTCGGGCTCCTCCCGGCCGGCGGCGGCACCAAGGAGATGGCGATCCGCGCCATCGGTCTGGCCGAGCAGTACGATACCGACGTGCAGCCGTTTATCGTCAGGAACTATATGAACATCGCTCTGGCCAGGGTCAGCAGTTCGGCGGCCGAGCTGTACGGCATGGGGTACCTGCGGCCGGGCGACGGTATCTCCATGGACCTGGACCGTCGCATCTTCGATGGCAAGCAGCGGGTCATCGACCTCTCGGCCACCTACCGGCCGGCCACGCCGCTGGTCGACCTGAAGGCGCCGGGCAGGGGGGTGGCGGCCAGCATCAAGACCCAGCTCTGGAACATGCGGCAGGGCGGGTTCATCTCCGAATACGACCAGTTCCTGGCCGCTACCGTTGCCGAGGTGATCACCGGCAGCGACGTCCCGGCCGGCACCCCGATCACCGAGGAGTACCTGCTGGGACTTGAACGGGAGGCGTTCGTCCGGCTCTGCGGCCAGAAAAGGACCCTGGAGCGGCTCCAGCATATGCTGAAGAAGGGGAAGCCGCTGAGGAACTGACTACCGCTAGACTCCCCCCTTTACGAAAGGGGGGCAGGGGGGATTTGATCTTGATGCCAAAGACGAAATCCCCCTGAATCCCCCTTTCATAAAGGGGGCCTAAAAAACCACCGGAGGAGTCCGATGAAAACCGCATACATCCTGGCCGCCTGCCGCACCGCCGGGTGCCGGGCCAAAAAGGGGAAGTTCAGGGACACGAGGCCGGACGACCTGGCCGCCGCCGCCATCAGGGGGGTCCTGGACCGGGCCGGCATCGATCCGCTGGACGTGGAGGACGTCATCATGGGGTGCGCCTTTCCCGAGGCTGAACAGGGGATGAACATGGCCCGGGTGGCGGCCATGCGGGCCGGCCTGCCGGTAGAGGTGCCGGCCCAGACAATCAACCGCTTCTGCTCGTCCGGGCTGCAGTCCATTGCCACGGCCGCGGAGCGGATCATGGCCGGCTTCGGCGACTGCATCATCGCCGGCGGCGCCGAAAGCATGACCATGATCCCGATGGGCGGGGTGAAGTACAGCGCCAACCCGTCGCTGGTGGCCTCCTGGCCCGAGAGCTACGCCTCCATGGGAATCACGGCCGAACTGGTGGCGGACCGGTACGCCATCTCCCGCGAAGACCAGGATGCCTTTGCCGCCGAGAGCCACCAGAGGGCGGCCGCCGCCATTGCCCGGGGCGCCTTCATTGACGAGATCATCCCGGTGGAGGTGGAGCACTGCTCCCTGGTAAACGGCAGGATGACGCGGACAACGGAACTGGTGGCCGGCGACGACGGCGTCCGGGGCGACACCACGTCGGCGGCCCTTGCCCGGCTGACGCCGGCCTTCAAGGCAGGCGGTTCGGTAACGGCCGGCAACGCCTCCCAGATGACCGACGGCGCCGCTGCCGTGCTCGTGGTGTCCGGCGACTACCTGGAGCGGATCGGGAAGAAGGCGTTGGCCCGGTTCGTCGCCTTCAGCGTGAAGGGGGTGGCGCCGGAGGTCATGGGGATCGGCCCGGTGGCGGCCATCCCGGCGGCGCTGAAGCTGGCCGGACTCACCCTGGCCGACATCGGCCTGATCGAGCTGAACGAGGCGTTCGCGGCCCAGTCGCTCGCCTGCGTCGGGGAACTCGGTCTCGACCCGGCCCGGGTGAACGTGAACGGCGGGGCCATTGCCCTGGGGCACCCGCTGGGGTGCACCGGCGCCAAGCTCACCGCGACACTGCTGCACGAGATGCAGCGAAGCGGTACCCGCTACGGCATGGTCTCCATGTGCATCGGCGGCGGCATGGGAGCGGCCGGGATTTTCGAGAGGGTGTGAGGGGTCATAACCCCTCCCGACCTCCCCTTATCTTAAGGGGAGGAGAACAGCGTGTCTTCCTCTGTGCATGCTTTTCGCAGCGTCGGAGAAGGTTGAACCCCTCTTAAGATAAGAGGGGGACAGGGGGCGTTATGAAATCTACCAACAACGAGGTGACCACATGGCTGTTAAGCTTTTCAAGGGTGCCGAATACCTGATCACCGAGGTGACCAGGGACGACGTCTTCACCCCGGAGGATTTCAGCGACGAGCAGCGCCAGATCGGCGAGACCACCGAGCAGTTCGTGGTCAACGAGGTCCTGCCGCACCAGGAGGAGATCGAGAACCACGACTTCGGCCGGGTGGTCGCCCTGATGCGCCGCTGCGGGGAGTTGGGGCTGTTGATGATCGACGCCCCGGAGGAGTACGGCGGCCTGGAGCTGGACAAGTCGACCAGCATGCTGGCCGCGGAGAAAATCGCCCCGGCCGGCTCCTTTTCGGTGGCCTATGCGGCCCACACCGGCATCGGTACCCTGCCGCTGGTCTATTACGGGACAAAGGAACAGAAGAACAGGTACCTGGGGAAGCTCATCAGCGGTGAATGGACCGCCGCCTACTGCCTGACCGAGCCGGACTCGGGGAGCGACGCCCTGGGGGCCAAGGCGAACGCCGTCCTGTCCGCGGACGGCAGGCACTACATCCTGAACGGCACCAAGCAGTTCATCACCAACGGCAGTTTTGCCGACCTCTACACGGTATTCGCCAAGATCGACCGTGAGCAGTTCACCGCCTTCCTGGTGGAGCGGACCTTCGAGGGGGTGACGCAGGGGGCCGAGGAAAAGAAGATGGGGATCAGGGGCTCTTCCACCACCCAGATCATCCTGGATAATGCCAAGGTGCCGGTCGAGAACGTGCTGGGGGAGATCGGCAAGGGGCACAAGATCGCCTTCAACGTCCTGAACGTGGGACGTATCAAGCTCGGCGCGGCCGTGACCGGGGCGGCCAAGAACGCCTTCGGCGTGGGGGTGAAGTACGCCAACCTGCGCAAACAGTTCGGCACCGAGATCAGCTCCTTCGGCGCCATCAAGGAGAAGATCGCCGACATGGCGGCCGGCCTGTTCGCCGCCGAGTCGCTGATCTACCGTCTGACCGGGCTGATCGACGACCGGATCGCCACCATTCCGAAGGACACCCCCAACTACTACGACGCCTACCAGCAGGGGATCGAGGAGTACGCCATCGAATGCGCCATTGCCAAGGTCTTCTGCAGCGAGGTCCTGGCCCGGGTGGCGGACGAGGTGGTGCAGATTCACGGCGGCTACGGCTTCATCCAGGATTACCCGGCCGAGCGGTTCTATCGCGACGAGCGGATCAACCGGATCTTCGAGGGGACCAACGAGATCAACCGGCTCCTGATCTCCGGTACCATCCTGCGCCGGGCCATGAAGGGGGAGATCCCGCTCCAGGAGTCGGCGATGAAGGCGTTCGAGGCGCTGATGACCCCCTCCCTGGACGAGATCGACGACACTGTTCCCTTTGCGGCCGAAAAGGCGCTGATCGCCAACCTGAAAAGGGCGTTTCTGGTACTGGCCGGCAGCGGCGCCCGGAAGTTCATGACCGCCATCAAGGACGAGCAGGAGATCCTGCTGGCCGCGGCCGACATGGCCATCAACATCTTTGCCATCGAGAGCGCCGTGCTCAGGGCCGACAGGATCCTGCCTTCCTTAAGCGACAACCGGCAGGCAGCGGTCACGGCAACGGTCAGGTGCTTCACCTTCGAGGCCGCGGAGCGGACCGCCACCGCTGCCCGCAAGGCAGCCTTCTACATCGAGGAGGGGGATTCCCTGACCATGCTCCTGGCCGGCATCAGGCGCTTCACCAGGTACGACGCCACCGGGCTGTTGCAGGCCAAACGGCTCCTGGCCGACGCCTGCATAGAGACGGAAAGGTACCTCTTCTGACATGCGCCAGCACACGGTACCAACGCCGTACCCTGTCGGCGAGGCGCACTATTATTCCCTGGAGACGCAGCAGGGACTGGTCCTGTTCGATACCGGCCCGCCCACCCCGGAAGGGGAGTCGGGCCTGAAGACGGCGGTCGACATGGCGCGGCTGCAGTGCCTGTTCGTCACCCATGGCCATATAGACCATTACGGCCTGGCCGACTTTGTCCTGAAGAACAGCCCTGCCAGCGTCTTCATCGGCCGCAGGGACAGCATCAAGTTCAGCCGCTATCGGGAACGAAGGGCCCGCGGTGGCGAGATCCTCAGACAGATCGGTTTTGGTGACGGGTTCGTGCAGCGGTTGCACGAAACGTTCAGGCAGGCCGAGCCGAGTCCGTTACTGCTGGCACAGTGCCGGATCGTCGAGGAGTCTCCGGAGCTGGCCGGGATGGGGATCGACTGGCTCGCCTGTCCGGGGCACTCCCAGAGCGATCTTGTCTACCTGGTGGGCGAGTACGCCGTGACCGGTGATCTCCTTTTGCACAACATCTTCCAGGCACCGCTCCTGGACGTGGACCTGGAGACGTTTTCGGGCCGCTTCCGGAACTACGATGCCTACTGCAACTCCCTGTTCAACCTGGTCAAACTGCGGGGGCGGCGGATCATGCCGGGCCACCGGCAGGCCATTACCGGGGTTGACGAGGCGATCCTCTTCTATGTCACGACGCTACTGGAGCGTGCGGGCCAGTTGCGACCGCTGCGACATCTCCCGATCGAGAAGATACTCGACCGGCTTTTCCAGGGCCGGCTTACGGACCCGTTCGCGGTCTACCTGAAGGCGTCCGAGATCGTTTTCATGCAGGATTTTCTGGAAAGCCCCGCACTGCTCAAGGTTTCCCTGGAGCAGTGCGGCCTCTTCGAGCGCGTCAGCGAGACCTACGCAGCGACTCTACATTCCTCACGCGGTTAACTTCCACAACCTGCCTGTCAGTTCATCAACTACTCTCCCGTCATCTTTTTCGCCGGTTCTCGGGCAAGCGGCCGGCATTTTGCTGTGTCAGGGGGGCACTCAACTGCGCAGCCGTTCGCCGATGCATATAGACGTTTTCTCTGGCTGCTCTCGACAACGTCACTGTTCAAGACGCTCTCCCATGGGAACTGAGTGCAGAAGGCCCACCCAGATGTGATTCAGAAGTGAATCAATAATTCAATATTGAATAAAATAGGCATAACGTTATTATATCTGAATCGTATATACTGTCAGTATCCTCACCTGGATAGCTTAACCACGCCTGCTTACAGGTATAATTGGATTTTCACGCACGAGGTGTCACCATGCCCCTGAAATCAGACACAACGAAAGTCAGCACCTCACCCATGAACAGCAAGAGCCCCCTTTCGGAAGGGCTATACCTGTCCATGATGAACTCCATGGACGTTGCGATCGTGACGGTCAACAACTCCGGCATGACCGTTTTCGGCAACAGGACTGCCCGCAGGAGTCTGAGTGCCTATCCTGGCATTCACCTGAATGATGTCATCCCGGATCTCTGGTCAAAGATCACCAGCCGTCTGAAAGGGGGCACGTTCACCATTGAGGTCTCCGTGCGTGGGGGCGAGGCAAACTACGTGGGGAGGATAAGTCCCATCGTTCTCGACAACCGGGAAGAGGGGGCCGTCTGTTTCTTTGTGGAGAATTCCGGGCTGGAAGCAATGGCCATGCAGATGAGGATATTTCAGGAGCTTACCAAAGAGCTGGACGCCATCATCAACTCCTCCTCGGTCGCGCTCTGGATCTGCGACGGCGAAGCCAATGTGCTGCGGATGAATCCGGCGTCCGAGCGGTTGAATCAGATTGAAGCGGTGGATTATATCGGCCGCAACATGCGGGAACTGGTCGAGGAGGGGTTCATCGACAAGTCGGTCACCCTGGAGGTCATCAAGACCGGGAAAGTGATGAATCTGCTGCAGCATCGGTTGGGTCGCACACTGCTCATTACCGGGACCCCGGTGTTCGATGACATGGGCAGATTGATCCGGGTGGTGGTGAGCGAGCGTGACGTCAATGAAATAGACCATTTGCAGCGGGAGATAGAGGAGCGCGAGGCGATACAGGACAAGTTCCGCAACCATATGCTGGAGATGCAGCAGCTTAAACTTGAGTCGCGGCGCATCATCGCCAAGAGCCCGTGCATGGTGAAGGCGCTGCAGCAGGCGCTCAAGGTGAGCATCTCCGACTCGTCGGTCCTGATCCTCGGCGAGTCGGGGGTCGGCAAAGGGCTCTTTGCCGACCTGATCCACAAACACTCGCGCCGGGCCGACAAGCCTCTGATCAAGCTCAACTGCGGGGCAATCCCCGAATCACTGATCGAATCCGAACTGTTCGGCTACGAAAAGGGGGCGTTTACCGGCGCCCAGGCCGGCGGCAAGCCGGGATACTTCGAGATTGCCGACGGCGGCATACTGTTCCTCGACGAGATCGCGGAACTGCCGCTCTCCTCGCAGGTGAAGCTGCTCCGCTTCCTGGAAGACGGGCGCATTACCCGCCTTGGCGGCACCAAGAGCTGCACCGTCGATGTCCGCATCCTGGCGGCAACACACCGCAACCTCGAAGAGATGGTGGCGCTGGGCAAATTCCGGCTCGACCTCTATTATCGGCTGAAAGTCATCCCCATCTATGTGCCCTCGGTGCGGGAGCGCAAGGCGTGCATCCTCCCCCTGATCCATCACTATACCGGCCATTTCAGCGAAAAGTACGGTATCAAGAAGCGTCTGACGCGCGCTGCGACAGATGGCCTGCTGGCCTATTCATACCCCGGCAATGTCCGGGAACTGATGAACGTCTGCGAGCGGTTGGTCGTCATGACGGAAACGGAAGTGATCGATATCCAGGACCTGCCGAGCGACATCCTCTGCCAGGCGCGGGAGGCGGGGGTGACGCCGACTGACTGGCCGGAAGGAATGACCATGCAGCAGATCCTGGACGACGTGGAGAAGCAGGTGCTCTCCCGGGCCATGGAGCGATTCGGCAGCCAGTACAAGGCGGCCGATTCCCTTGGCCTGAGCCAGCCCACCATAAACAGAAGGCTCAGGAAGTTCAATATCCAGTAGCCGGATGTTTACCGGAAGGTATCGTTGCGGCCATATATTTTTGTCGCAATTCAGAATTGAATCAATTTACGGGCGACAGACTCATTAGCTCGCAAACATTGTCTCTGATTTCCATACCCACCTGACCGGATCGGCTCATTTCGACTGACGTGCGGCGTGAGGGCAGCGAACTGCCCCCCTCCTCGGCCTCCCCGATATGCTTGAGTTTCTCACCCTGCTTTACGTAAAAATACTGTTATCTTAGTTGGTTGTATAACTATAAGCGAAGACGTAGAGTGGGCGGTACATCAGGCATCACTGCCGGAAATCTGCATGTTGGCATGACTGATGCTTAGCACTTATACCAAAATAATGTTTTGGGACTCGCGATCTGAAACAAAAAATCCATCTACAAAGGAGATCACCATGAAGTATCGCGTCGCCATTGATACGGGAGGAACCAATACCGATGCCTTCATCTTCAACGAAGAAAACGGCACCTCATTCATAGCCAAGGTCCCCTCGACACCGAAGAACCCGGCGGTTGCCATAACCGATGCCATCAAGGCCGCGGGGCTCAAGGCTGCGGAGATCAAGCTGATTACCCATGGAACTACCGTGGCGACCAATGCGCTGATCGAGCGCAACTTTCCGAAGACCGCCATGATTACCACATCCGGCTTTCGTGACGTGGTGGAGATCTGCGACGGCACCAAACAGGAGCTGTGGGACGCCTACCAGGACAAACCGTCCTCCTACATCCGCCGACGCGACCGTTTCGAGGTAACCGAGCGGGTCGATTACAACGGCAACGTGGTGACGCCGCTCGATCGGGAGCAGGCGCGCAGCGTCGCCGAGAGGATTTCCAAGCTGGGATACCAGGCAGTATGCATCTGCTTTATCAATTCATATGTGAATTCCGATCATGAACAGGCGATGAAGGTGATCCTCGAAGATTACCTGCCGAGCGGCACCTATGTCTGCACGTCGAGCGAAACCATCCCGGAGATGTTCGAACACCCCCGCTTCAGCACCGCCATGATCAATGCCGTGCTCGGCCCGTGCATCGTGAACTATGTCCGGGACCTGGAAGGCCGTCTCAAGGAGATGGGGTACAAGGGCGACCTCCTGATCCTCCATTCCGGCGGCGGGGTGCTCACCGCCAAGGGGACCAGCAGGTTCCCCTCCCGGCTGGCAAGCTCCGGCATCGTGGCCGGCGCCATCGCCGGCGCGCACATAGCAAAGCAGGCGGGATTCCAGAACGCCATCAGCTTCGACATGGGCGGGACCAGCACCGACGTTGCCCTTACCTATAAGGGAGAACTGAAAACGGCCAACAGCTGGCAGGTGGAGTACGGCTATCCGATCATGTTTCCCAGCGTCGAGGTGCTCACCATCGGCGCCGGCGGGGGGAGCATCGCCTGGATCGACGCCGGAGGCTCCCTGCGCAACGGTCCGCAGAGCGCCGGCGCGGATCCGGGCCCGGCATGTTATGGCAAGGGGGGCGAAGAAGCGACCAATACGGACGCCAACCTGGTGCTGGGCCGGTTGAGCAGTTCCCTGCTCGGTGGGCGGCTGCAGCTCGATCTGAAGGCCTCGAAACAGGTCATCGGCAACAAGGTGGTCGGACCGCTCGGCATGGAGCTGGCTACTGCCGCCAGTGCCATGCTGAAGGTTGCGGAAGCCAACATGGCCAACGCCATCAGGCTGATTTCGGTGGGCCGCGGCTATGACCCGCGCGACTTCGCCCTGGTCGCCTTCGGGGGGGCCGGACCGCTCCACGGGGCGTACCTCGCCCAGGAGCTGGAGATCCCGACGGTCATCTTCCCGCGGTATCCCGGCATCGCGTCCGCCATGGGGTGCCTGCTGGTGGATATCCGCCATGATTCGAGCCAGATGTACCTCGGCAAGGTGCAGGACGCAAACCTCATCCAGCTTGCCCACAGCTTCGAGTCGATGGAGGAAGAGGCGAGGGATCACCTGCATGAAGAAGGGGTTCAGCCGGAGGACATGCGTTTCGTGCGGCAGCTCGACATGCGGTATATGGGCCAGTGGCGGACCCTGACGGTGCCGGTGGACCTGTCCGATTCGGAACACGGCCTTAAGGAGGCGCTGAAGAAGTTCCACTCCGAACACGAACGTGCCTATTCCTACAGCGACCCGGCCCGTGATGTGGAGATATTCGCGCTCAAACTGGTGACCCAGGGGATCATTCCCAAGCCGACCATGCCCAAGGTGCGGGAAACCGGCGACGCAGAGAGTGCCTTGACCGGCAGCCGACAGGTCTATTTCGACGAGGCCGGGGGATATGTGGAAACGCCCGTCTACAACAGGGACAAGCTGCTGCCGGGCGCACGGATCATGGGGCCTGCCGTCGTGGAACAGCTGGATTCTACCGTGGTCCTTCCTCCCGAGACCTCCAGTGTCGTCGATCCCTATCTGAATATCATTACCAACTTTATCCGGGGCTGAAAGGAGAACCGCCATGCAAAGCAGTTCATTACACAAAAGTTCTCACGAACCTGAACACGAAGAACGAGCACCAGTCAAACTCGACCTGATCACCTTCGAGGTGCTCAAAAATGCCTTCATCAACCTGGTGGACCAGATGTCCGAACAGCTTTTGCGCACCTGCTACTCGTTCGTCATCTACAGCCGCGATTTCAGTAACTGCATCTGCGACCGCCACGGCAACACCGTTGCCCAGGGGACCCAGGATATCGCCGTCCATGTCGGGACGCTCCATTTCAGCGTCAAATCGGTCATCGAGCAGTTCGGCGCCGACATCCGGCCGGGAGACGTCTTCATCACCAATGACCCGTACAACGGTGGCACCCACTTCAACGACGTCAGGATCATCCGCCCCATTTTCTGTGACGACGAACTGGTGGCATTCACCCAGTCGAACGGGCACTGGGCAGATATCGGCGGCAGTGTCCCCGGTTCCTTCGACATCACCGCCAAGGAACATTTCGGCGAGGGGCTGCGCATCACGCCGATGAAGATCTGGAAGGAGGGGGTATTCCAGGAAGACGTCGCCAGGATGCTCGTGTCCAACATGCGGGCACCCAACGATTCGCTCGGCGACCTGCGTGCCCAGTCCGAAGCCACGCTGTGCGGGGCGCGCCGCCTGCTGGCCCTGATGGACAAGTACGGCAAGGAGACGATCCTCCTGGCATTCGAGGAGGTGCAGAACTATGTCGAGCGGTATGCCCGCGGCCAGCTGAAAAAGCTCCCCAAAGGAACCTGGAGCGCAACGGATTTCATCGATCAGGACCCGTCCGGGGAAGAAGGTTTGATACCGATCAAGGTCACCATGACCATCGGGGAAGACCGGGTCTTCTACGACTTTACCGGCACCCACGCCTCCATCGGCTGCTTCCTGAATTCGACCTACAGTGCCTCGTTCTCGGGGGTGGTCGCCGGCACCAAGACCTTCTTTCCCGAGCTCCCCCTCAATTCCGGTTTCTACCGGATCATCGACGTCCACTTCCCGGAAGGGAGCGTTGTCAATGCCCCCTGGCCGGTGGCGGTTGCCGGTTACTGTTCGGGCAGCTATGAAAAGATCATGAATGCGATCTTTGCCCTCTGGTCGAACATCATCCCGGAACGGGCGCTGGCCTGCTCCTTCAACCTCGAATACCTGCTCGTCGGCGGCTGGGACGGGCGGGACAAGTCGAACCGGCGCTATTTCATGAATTACGACTGGATGGCCGGCGGGTGGGGGGGGCGTAACGGCAGAGACGGCTCCAATGCTACCTCGCCCGTGTTCGGGGTCGGCCTGGCCATCCAGTCGGTCGAGGCCCAGGAGCGGTTGAGCCCGGTGCTGACCAGCGAGCACCAGATCGAAACCGACTCCGGCGGTCCCGGTAAGTATCGCGGCGGGTGCGGTGTCCGCAGAGGTGGAAAACTGACCAAGGTCGACAAGGCGGTGATGTCGTACTGTTGCGATCGCTCCCGTTCCGTCACCTGGGGCATCTGGGGCGGCCTGCCGTCACGTCCCCATGGCGTGTCGCTGCTTCGTCAGGGCGCTGAGCAGGCGGAGTATCTCGGGGCGGTGTTCTCCAACGTCCCGGTAACGGAAGGGGATCTTTTCAGCCGGCCGTCATCGGGTGGCGGCGGGCTGGGCGATCCGCTCGAACGAGTGCCGCAGGCCGTGCTCGACGATGTCATCGATGGCTACGTGAGTGTGGCACGGGCCCGCACCGATTACGGCGTGGTGATTACCGCCGTAAGCCCCGACCTCAACGAGTATGTCGTCGATCTCGATGCCACGGCCCGGGCACGCGCCGACATCCGGGCGACCCGCGACGCACTGCTCACGATGGACCCGCTCGCCGTTGCGGAAAAATTCCGGGCAGGGGAGATCGATACCCTCGATGTGATCCGCCAGTATGGGGTCATCTGCAACTGGAACGACCGGACGCTCCTGCCGAAAACCACCAGCCAGTTCCGCGAGGCTCTCGCCGCGAGACGAAAACCGCCAAAGCTGTAACCAATCCATAGTCACAGTCCCGTTTGTTGTAACAGTCGCAATGGGCATTCAAATCAATCAGTTATGACGATTGATTGATTTGAATGCCCGGGCGGACACTCTAGCTTTGTGCCCAGTTCCGGGCAGTTGGCATAAAGAACACCACACCTACACCTCCAAAGTGGGACGGAACAAAGAAGCCAAATCGTTGGTTAAATCAGGGAGGATACCATGGCACAAAAAATCGTCGAAGTCAGTGAAGCCGAATTGGATTATTCATGCAACCCGGTACCTGAAAGCGGGCGCATGTCGCCGTTTTCACTCACCATGGCGTGGTGGAGCTGCTGCAGCGCCATGTTTTACGTGGTCGTTGCCGCCACCCTTGCGGCGGGGTTCGGCACCATCAATACGCTCATCGGTATCGGCCTGTCGGTTGTCACCTACGCGGGAGTCAACAGGGTAATCAGTCGGTACGCCATCCGAACCGGATCGTCCGTGTCGCTGTTTTCGCGCATTCTGTTCGGGAGATCGGGGTCGGCCCTGGCCACGCTGATCTTTGCGGCAACGGCGGTCTACTATGCCGTGTTTGAAGGGTCGGTTATGGCCCTGGCCGCGACGTTTCTCTTCTCAGGCCTGAGCTACAAGGTTGCGGCGCTGCTCGTGGTCCTGTACAGCGTGCCGCTTATCTTCGGAAGCGTCCAGCACTGGCTGGACAAGTTCAACGGCATCCTGCTTCCCGTGTACCTGCTTGGGCTTGCCGCTTCGGTAGGGCTGGCAATCAGCACGTATGGTTACAGCAATGCCTGGTTGACGGCGGTGCCGAAAGGCGGCGCCCCGGCAATGGGGTGGTGGGATGTATATGTGGCGTACATGGGGGTGTGGATTCTCATGATGTACTGCTTTGATTACGCCCGCTTCGGGAAGAAATCCGATGAGGGGTATCACTCGCGGTTCAACTTCGGTGCGCCGTTCTTCACCATGTCGTTCCTCGTTGGCGGGCTCGCGGGCATCTTCCTGGTGCAGACCATCCCGATTGAAGGTGCCCTTTCCGAGGTATCGGCCGTCAAAGCCATCATCATGATGATGGGAGGTTTCGGACTGCTGTTCGTATGGTCTACCCAAACCCGCATCAACACGGCGAACTTTTATCTGGCCGCGGTCAACTTCGAATCGCTGGGCAAGATGATCTTCGGTCGGCACATTTCAAAATATTTCTGGGCGGTAATGGTCGGTGCGATCGTCTATACGCTGATGCTTCTGGACGTATTCAGTTACCTGCTCAAGGCGCTGGCCTATCAGGGGATCTTCGTGGTGGCCTGGGTGGCCATTGCCCTGGCCTACATGCTGAACGATGCGAAACACGAGCGTCCCGACGAAGCCGCCAAGGATGACAACGATTATCCGGCGTACAACTCGCGCGGGCTGACCGCCTGGTTCGGCTCGGTAATCATCGGCATCGTGCTGATGAACATTCCGGCCCTGGAGACATTCTCTTCGCCGTGCAGCGCCATTGCCGGCTTCGGTCTCTACCTTGCGCTCAAACCACGGGTAAACGCCGTTCCGGCCAGGGCATAACAGCACGCCCGTCCCCCTCACCCTTGACCTCTCCCTCGGGAGCGGTTTTGATGCCATGCTTAATCGACAAGGAGAAAGAGATGAAATATTCCATGCTGAACAGCAGGTTCCGGATTGCTGCGGTCTGTATCGTAAGTTGCGCGCTTTTGCTGCTGGCCGGTCCGAGCCGGGCGGAGGATTTTTCGTGCAGTGACCTGCAACTCCTCTACACACCGTTCCTGGACAAGGACGATCCGGACCTGGGCAACGGCATATTCACCAGCAGCAACCGACTCACCGCGGCCAGGCTCGAACACTACGGGACCTGGAAATATGGCGACAACTTTTTCTCAGTCGACCTCAACGAGGGGAGCAAGGTGGGCGGGAGCGGTTCGGGCTCCTTTGGCAGCGATACGACGGCACACCTGTTCCTCGTCTACGTACCCAGGGTCAGCCTGACAAAAATCGCCAACAAACCCCTCAGCGGTTTCGTCAAGGATGTGTATGTGGCGGGACGGTTGGAACGCGCCAGTTACGGCAGCTACACGGCGGAAAACATCGGGATATCGTTCGACCTGAAGATCCCCGGCACGGTCTTCTTCGAACAGGATTTCTATGCCCGCAAGACGAATTACGACAACGGGGCGGAATTCCTTTCCCGGACCGTCTGGCTGGCACCATTCGCGGCAGGGCCGGTGGGGCTGCATTTCGATGGTCTCGCCCTGGTAAAGACGACCGATAACGGCGTCAATGCCTTCACGCAACTGGACTTTCTGGCTGATCTATTGAAAAACGGCCGGCTTCAGGCAGGTATCCGCCTTGAATCGGCGTTCTACAAGCATTACGAACGAAACACGCCGTATCTGATGGTGAAGTGGGTATTTTGATCCCGTCAGGAAAAATGCATCGAGTACTGTGGCCGGGGTGAGATGCCCCGGCCACAGCGGGTTCAGTAGAGAGTTACCATCGCCATACCCCCACCCCGACCCACCCCCGCTACGTAACCTCAGCGTCTCTCAACACCATGCCGGCGGACAGATCGGTCATATCGAGGTCAAATCTCTACGGATGGATGGCACGGTTTCGCCGTCGGGTGGCCGGGAGTCTGAAGAAATAATTATAATGGTGTTATTTAACTTCTTGACACCGGTGTCACCTGTCGGCTATAAAATAGGTACTCGAATACTGATTTATGATTTGATGAATTTTATAGTCGTAGCACATTAAAAGTCTGTCTGGATAGAAGGCCATATCAAGGGAGGAATGTATGAAGATTCTAGTCTGCATCAAGCAGGTACCGGACATGGAGTCCCGGTTCAAGCCCAACAGTCAGGGGGTCTGGTATGACGAAGCCGATCTGGCCTGGCGCATGAACGAATACGACGAATACGCCGTCGAGCAGGCGGTCCGGCTGAAAGAGCAGCTGGGTGACGCCCCCGAGATCACGGTCCTCTCCATCGGTCCGGACCGGGTGGGCGAGGCGATCAAGAAGGCCTTGGCCATGGGGTGCGACCGCGCCGTCCATATCCAGGACCCGGCCGCAGCCACCAAGGACCCGTGGCAGATCGCATCCGCCATTGCCGCCTACGCCAAGGATAAAGGATTCGACCTGATCTTCACCGGCCTGCAGTCCCAGGACCGTGGCTCGTCCCAGGTAGGGGTGACGGTGGCCGAGATCCTCGGTCTCTCCTGCACCACCACCATTGTCGGCTTTGCCTATGACAACGGCACCATCACCGCCAAGCGGGAGCTGGAAGGGGGCATCAAGGGCGTGGTCAAGCTGAAGACCCCGGCCGTGGTCACCTGCCAGCTGGGTCTGAACGTGCCCCGCTACCCGACGCTTCCCAACATCATGAAGGCCAAGAAAAAGGAGATCCAGGCGGTTCCGGTCGGCGATCTTCTCAAGGACGAGGCGCTGGCCGCCACGGCGAGCTTCCACGCACCGGCCAAGAAGGGCGGCGGCATCGTTCTCGAAGGTGATGTGGGTGCCCTGGTCGACCAGTTGGTGGGGATACTCAAGGACAAGACCGCGGTGCTGCGGTGAAGCAGGCAAAGGTAAAGGTAGAGGTAAAGAACACCACGCTCTCCTGCTTTTCTTTACCTTTACCTCTACCTTTACCTGAATAAAGGAGGCTTACATGAAAACCTTACTTATTGGCGAATACCGGGAAGGACAGCTCCTGGAAGCAACCTATGAACTACTCGGCTTTGCCGGCCAGCTCGGCGCCGATACCGCCATGCTGCTGGTCGGTTCCCAGAGCCAGCTCCCGGCGTATGGCGGCACCCTCTACCTGGCTGATGTGGCGGCGTGCGGCGAATACAACCCGGACCTGCACAAGAAGCTGATCCTCGACACCGTGGCCAAGGAAAACCCCGACTACATCGTCTTCCTGCACTCGTCCTACGGCTGGGACCTGGCTCCCCGCGTCGCCGCACAGCTGAAAGTGGCCCAGGTCTCCGAGATCACCGGCCTCGTCGAGGGCGGCTTCGAAGTCGGCGCCTGCAACGCCAAGATGCGCCGTACCGTCAAGCCGGCAACGGCCAAGGCGGTCCTTACCATCCAGGCCGGTGCCTTCCCGGTGACCCAGCCCGGCGGGTCCCCGCAGGTCCAGCAGCTCAGCGCGGCAGGGGGCAACGGCGTCGAATTCGTCGGCTATGAGCCGGCCGAAGCCAAGGACGTCGACCTGACCCGGGCCGAGATCATCGTCAGCGCCGGTCGCGGCGTCGGCAAGAAGGACAACGTACCGGTCATCGCCGCCCTGGCCAAGGCGCTCGGCGGGGAACTGGGCGCGAGCCGTCCGGTGGTTGACGCCGGCTGGGTTGAGCACAGCCACCAGGTAGGGACCACCGGCCAGACGGTCAGCCCGAAACTGTATGTTGCCTGCGGCATCTCCGGTGCCATCCAGCACCTGGCCGGGATGAAGAAGTCCGACTTCGTGGTGGCGATCAACAAGGACAAGGATGCCCCGATCGGCGAGATCGCCGACGTGCTCGTGGTTGCCGACGTCCTGCAGTTCGTGCCGGCGCTGACCGCCAAGCTGGCTAAGTAGCCCGATCCAATCCCTGAGCGATCGTTTCAGGGTAGCACCATGTACGTTCTCGACCTCCGGGGGTTCCCACCTCGGAGGTCTTTTTTTTGCCGATTGGTCAGTGTTGTCGGGTTGACCTTTTGCTTACGCCCCGTAGGGGCAGAATGCTGGTAGCCGGAGAATTCATTCCCCGGTCATTCCGGCAAGATGCCACTCCCGTCACGTACGTGACGAAAGGATTTTATCCGATTCCATCACCGGGGGATAAATCCCCCGGCTACAGGCGAGCGCCCCTACGGGGCTTATACGTGGCAAATCGCTTTTTTTTTATTTTTTTTTACCGAATAACCGCCTCATACCCACCTCAACACTCATTTTTTCCCTCCATACCCCCAACTGCAACATTTTGTTACAGTTACCCGTAAACACCCATCAATAGCGGCTTAACGGTGCCAACTGTAACATAATGTTACATCACATTTTGTTACACCCCTCGTCCTCGCCCCACATAACTTACTGATATTACGTGAAAAAAAATATGGCACGAAAATTGGTATATAGGGAATTGATAGCTGACCGTTGCCGATCACGTCCATGCATTCAAAGAGGGAACCCATGATGCTCCAGAGTACGAACTCCACCCGGCTTCGCACGACCGTTGGCCATGAGGAAGACAAGTCCTTTCTCTACCTGATTTTCGACACCTTTGACCCCGTGAGGCTGCATGCCTCGACCCTCAGACCGGAAATGGTGGAACGGGTGATCCTCATCCAGGACCTGGGTGACCGGAACCGGTTGTACGCCCTCCTGGCGGCATTCAAGCGCAATCTGGCCGCTCTGGTTCCGGCCGGCACCCTTCATCTCGATCCGGACCATCCACACCGGCACAACCTTGACGCATTCCGCGACTGGCTGGACAGACACGGCATCGACAAACGGGAGCTCCGTTTTGCCGAGCCGTCGAGTTATGAACGGATTGTCACCCAGGGGGTGGTTCGCAGCACGGATTTTTCCAACCGGGAAGACAGCGAAATATGGCGGCAGTTCAACGGCTGGCGGTTAGAGGGGAGGCTCTCGTGCATAAGCGTGTGACGGATGGCAGGAGGCATTAACCGAAGAACGGGCAGTCGTCCACGAAAGTCACGAAAATGATCTGCTGCATTACCGTAGGTTGGGCGGAGAAACGGTCCGACATGATATGGAGGTAACAATGAACAAGCAGTACGAAATGGTCACCAGTCTGCAACACATGTTTCATCCCAACACCATCGGCGATGTACGGCGACTGAAACTGGAGTTCCTGATCTACCGGCTCAAGCGGCTGCTGTTGGCGCGGGAACGGTACAGTTACGAGGAGATGGAAATGATCTGCCCCATGCACGAATTGGAAGAGATGAAGACACTGTTCACCCGGATGGATGCGCTTCCCGAGACGTTGGAACAGTTGGAAAACGGCTTCAGGAAGATCATTGCGCGCATGGAGTCGCTGGACATGCCGGATGGCTGTAATTCCAGGGTCCACTGCTGATCGGCATGCACCGTTTCCCGGCCGAACAGCGATCCCTGCCGCCCGTGCCGGCCGGCAACGGTCCGGCAGCCGGCCTACTCGCTTCGCTGATAGCGCAGGTCCTGCAGGACGATCCGCTCCAGGGCGGCGTCGTAGAACGGTTTGCGGCAATCCACACCGTTGACGGCGCCGTTTTGCATGAGGGTGATGAGCCGGCAGCCGCCGAAGCACAGCGGCAGGTAGGCGCAGTCGAGGCAGGCGTCGTTGTGCCAGCAGTCCAGGGCGTGGGACTGGCGGTAGTCGACGACCCCGCTTGCCAGAGTCCCGACGGAGAGTTCGGGCCACCCCATGAAGGCCGGGCACTTGTAGAGGGAGCCGTCCCAGTTGACCACCAGGTCGTTGTCGAACTCCACCATGCAGGCCCCCATGGTCGGCTTCATGGCCGCAAAGCCGCGCTTCAGGGTCTCCTCCCGCAGGAAGAGGGCTGCCTCGGCAAGCCACGGCTCGCCGGAGGTGACGCAAGCGGTCCCGGCATCATGGCCGGACGGCCGGCCGGACTTGGGGAGGATCGGCGCGAACATGACCGGCCCGAGCCGCGTCGGGTCGATTTCTGCGGCCAGGAGCAGGTCGAGCATCCGGGGAAACTCGCGAAAGTTCTCTTGAGTGAAGTTGCCGCCCGGGTTGAGGGTGACGAGGTCGCAGACCGCCTTCGTGTTGGCGACGATTGTCGCGAAGCTCCCCTCGCCGGAGACAAAGGGGCGCTGGAGGTCGTGGATCTCGGGTGGGCCGTCCAGGGTGATCTGGGCGCTCGTGAGCCCGAAGGGGAGGAGCTCTTCCACCACGGTGCGGGTGAGCAGGGTAGCGTTGGTGACCATGCTGCAGGAAAACCGGGTGCCGCACGCCGCGGCGGCGTCCCTGAGCGGCCCGGCGATAGTTTTGAGCATCGGCACGGAGAGGAGCGGTTCGCCGCCGTAGAACCTGAGTTCCACCTCCCGTCCCCGTTCGATCTGCTCGCGCAGGACATGGTCCACCAGGAGCCGGGCCGTGGCCGTGTCCATGGCGTCGCCGCGCCGGAAATCCTCCTCGTAGCAGTAGCTGCAGGCCAAGTTGCAGGCCAGGTTCAGGACCACCGTGGCCTTGAAGCGGTGCTTGCGGGCGTTGGTACAGTCCACCAGGGAGGCCATGGCGGCCCGCTCGGCGGCCGGATCGTCGACGACCATCTCCAGGCGGGCGAGGGCGGCATGCTCCTCGGGCGAGAGCATTCCCGCGCGGGCCGCGGCCAGCAGGGCAGCGGAGACCCGGACCGTGGAGCCTTTTTTTGTGGAGTAGAGGATATGGGAACCCGGCCGGTCAGGGCAGGGGAAGATCTTCAGGTAGCGGGAGAGGGACATGGGAAGACTCCGGGAAAAATGAGGGGGAACTTGCGTTCCCCCCGGTGGCGTCGAACCGGATCTCAGGTCCGGCCTGAGTTGCTGGTGCAGCAGGGACCCAGTTCTTCCGTCTCCTGGCGCCCCTCTTCGAGAACTTCCATCTCCCTAGCTTCCGTTTCCATGGCCATTACCTCCGTCTATGAGATTCCATCCCGCCCGGGATGGTGCAACTTGAAGTCTGGACAACAGCGGGGTTTTCTGCTAAGTTGCCAACTCCCGCCAAGGGGCAGATCATGATGTGCTCATTAAGAGTCTATCGACCTACTTTCCGGTTTCTTAAGCTAAAGGGTTTAATCCTGCGACGAAATCTTCCCGCATACCTGCTCATCTCCCTTCTGGTCCTGTTGGGGTGCGAAACGTCCGCCTCCTGGGGGGCGGAGGAAGCCGATGCCATCTCCCTCCTGACCGGCGAACCGGAGCAGATCGTCAACACGGGACGCTTTCCCCGACCCACCTCCAAGATAGCCGAAAACACCACCGTCATCACCGCCGACGACATCGCCCGGATCAATGCCCATACCCTCTCCGACGTGCTGCAGACCGTGCCGGGGCTGCAGCTCGACCAGCTTCAGACGCCGGGGAGTTGGACCTTTTTCTCCATTCACGGATCACGCAACCGGCACATCCAGGTGCTGATCGACGGAGTGCCGCAGAACTTCCTGCATGCCGAGAATTCTGGTGATCCCGGTCTCATACCTGTCCAGCAGATCGAGCGGATCGAGATCGTCAAGGGTGCCGCCTCCACCGCCTGGGGCCAGGCGTTGGGCGGTGTGGTGAATATCATCACCAAGTCGCCGGACCCGGAGCGGACCGTGAGCGGCATGGCCTCCGCCTCCTACGGCGAACATTTCACCACCGACCTGCGGGGGGAGCTGAGCGGTACGGTCAAGCGGTTCGGCTACTACCTGAACGGCGGCAACATCCACTCCAACGGGCTCGTGCCCGGCAACCGCGTCAACTTCAACCACGCCTCGGGCAAGGTCGTCTACGAACTGCCGGCCGAGGGGACCGTCACCTTCGGTCTGGACTTCCGGGATATGTTCCGGGGGCTGGAGGACTCGGTGGTGATCGACGGTCACGACACCAGCGAGCTGCGCCAAGCCCATTCCTTTCTGACCATCAACTATCCCCTGACCGACCGGCTCACCCTGAACCTGATGGGGTGGCTGAGCCGCAAGGAGATGGGGACCAAGTGGGGGTTCCTCAGTTCGCCGGACCTGCTTCAAGACGCCAAGGCACGGCAGAACGCCCGCGGCGCCTCTGTCCGGCTTGACTGGGGCGACAGATCTACCAACCTGGCGGCAGGGTTAGAGTACGAGCACGACAGCCTCACGAACAGCGAACCGATCAACCAGTTTCCCGCTGACAACTTCAAGCGCTCCCTGGACCGGTTCGGGGTCTACCTGAATGGCAGCCTTACCTTCGGCAACCTCACCCTGCTTCCCGGCATCCGCTTCGACCGCACCGGTTTGGATGACGATGCCCTGAGCTATTCGTTCGGGGCCACCTACCGATTTACCGACAAAACCCTGCTGCGGGGCTATGCGGGACGGGGGTACAGCTTCCCGGTCACCACCACCCTGCGCAACCGACTGCAACAGGTCTGGACCGTGCAAAGCGGGTTCGAGACGAGTGAGATTCCCTATCTTTGGCTGAAAGGGACGCTTTTCTACAACGACACCTGGAAGATCGAAGATCCAGATACGTCCGTTTCTCCGGCGATCATCAACCTGAGGGAGCAGATCAAACAGGGGTTCGAGATTGAGGCCCGGACTTTCCCGCTGTACGGCTTTGTCCTGACCGGCGGCTACACCTTTACCGACGCCCGCGACCGGGATACCAACAACCGGCTGGAGCAGGTGCCGGTCCACGGCGCCAAGCTGGCGCTCAATTACGACAACGATTCAGTGGGGCTGCGCGGGGCACTGACAGGCAACTACGTCTGGTGGAACGCCCCGTCATCGGCCAGTGCCAAATATTCGTCGATCATCTGGGACCTGCACCTGACACAGAAGCTCTGCCCGAAAAGTGCCCTGTCGCCCGAACTGTTCCTGTCAGTCCACAATCTGTTCAGCGGTTCTCAAAACGTAAGCTTTCTCTATCCCAATCCCTCCCGCTGGGTCGAGGGTGGCGTGAGGTTCCGGTTCTGATGCGGGCACTCTTCCTCTGCATAGCGCTCTTCATCCTGAGCGCGCTGCCTGCCCTGGCCATGGACGTGCTGATCCTTCAGTCCAGCCAGAGCCCGGCGTACATGGAGGCGTTGCGTGGTTTCAGGCGTGATTTCACGGGATCGAGCAACACCATCGTCATCGCCGACTATGCCGAGGTGGACGCGGTCCGCCTGGTCAAGGAAGAGCGCCCCAAACTGGTGCTGGCCGTGGGCGACACGGCCCTGGCCACCTGCCGCAAGGTCCGCCAGGTGCCGGTGGTCTCCCTCATGTCCCTCTCCCTGACCCTGGCGAAAGCGACCAACCCCAACATCGGCGGGGTCGGCGTGGTGGCGGCGCCGGAGCGGTACCTGAACCTGTTCAAGGCCATCGGCAAAACGCGGGTAGGGGTGCTGTACGACCCGAAACGCAGCGACGGCTACCTGAAACGGGCCCAGCAGGCGGCACGGCGGCTGGGGATCGACCTGGTGACCCGCGAGGTCGGAAACCCCAAGGAGTCCGTCAGCCGGCTGGAGCAGCTCAAGGGGAGCGTAGACGCCCTCTGGATGCTCCCCGACACCACGGCGGTCACGCTGGAAAACCTGGACGCCTATTTCCGTTTCTCCCTGGAACAGCAGGTGCCGCTGATCACCTTTGCCAGCCAGTACCTGGGCAAGGGGGCGTTGGCCGCCATCGAGGCCGAACGCCTCGATATGGGTAGCGTCGTGGTCGAGCAGGTCAGGCGGCTCCTGGGACGGGACGGAGAACCGTGGGTGGCCGATCCCCGCAAGCTCCGCCTGTCGACCAACGCCAGCGTTGCCAGGAAACTGGGGATCCCCATCTCCGGCCTGGAAAGGATTGTGCAGGATACAGGGGAGTAACCGATGTCCTTTCTGGAGCGGCTGTCAACCTTTCGCCACAGCTTCCGTTTTCGCCTTCTCCTGCAGCTCGCCCTCCTGACTGCGGCCATTACTGCCGCCTTCACCCTGTTTTACGTCAGTCACGAAATCAGTACCTACCGCTCCCAGTTGCAGCGGGAGGCGCAACTCCTCGCCGACCAGCTCGCCTTTAACGCCAAACTACCCCTGTTTGCCGAAGACCGTCACGCCCTGACCGATCTCCTTGAAGACGCGCAACAACGTTTTCCGGTGCGCATGCTCTCGATCGCCAACAACAACGGCGTCATCCTCGCCACTGTCGGCAATCAGGAGGTGGCGAAAGGGAGCAACGACATTGCCCGGAGTGTCATCGTCACGTCAGGCGACCGGGGATATGCCCCGGAAGCGCTCCTTTTGGGCAGGCCTGCCAGCATTGAGGGGCAGGCCATCGGCAGGGTTTCCGTGGTGCTGGAAACCAGCGGGCTACGGGCACGTATCCGGGAACTGGTCGCCGTGTCGGTGGTAATCGGCCTCTGCTTCTGGATCGTGGTCTCGACCCTCGGCTATCTGCTGCTGGACCGGGTGACCAAGTCGTTCAACCTGCTGATGGAGGGGGTCAAGGGGATCGAGCGGGGAGACCTGACCACCCGGATTCCGGTGATGAGCGACGACGAGCCGGGGAGGGCCGCTAAAGCGATCAACGGCCTGGCCGAGAGCCTGCTCTGGCGCGAGGAGGAAAACCTGCGGCTGCAGCAGGAGAGGGACAGCGCCCTGCGGCTGGAGGTACAGACGGAAAAGAAGCAGATCATGGCGCGGCTGATCCAGACCAACAAGATGACCTCGCTCGGGCTCCTGGCCAGCTGCATGTCCCACGAGATCAACAACCCGAACGCCACCATCGGCCTGTCGGCCCACTACCTTTCCCTGGCCTGGCGCGACGCCCTGCCGCTGTTGAAAAGGAGTGCCGAGGAAGAGGGGGACTTCAGCCTGGGGGGGATTCCGTTCAGTGAATCGGAACATGAAGTCATCGGCTGTGTCGACAAGATCCACACCAATTCCAAGCGGATTGCCCAGGTGGTGCAGGATCTGCGTAACTACAGCCTCGGCATGGACAGCGAGTTCGCACACGGTATCGACGTGAACGTACTGGTTGCTTCGGCCCTGACGATCCTGCGCTGCTACAACCGGCTGAGCGATTCCAACCTGCTGGTGGAGACCGCTCCCGAACTCCCCCGGATCATTGGCAACCAGCAGCAGCTGGAACAGGTGGTGATAAATCTGCTGATGAACGCCCAGCAGGCGCTGCCAAAGGGGAAGGGGAACGTCCGGGTGGTCACGGCCTACGACAAGCCGGCGCACCAGGTGACCATTGAAGTGGCGGACGACGGCGAAGGGATTGCGGAAGAGGTCCGGGAGCGGCTCATGGAGCCATTCGTTTCAACCCGGATCAGCGACGGCGGCAGCGGCCTCGGGCTCTACATCTCCAACTTCATCGTCAGCGAGCACAACGGGTGTCTGGAGTTCCAGTCGGAAGTGGGGAAGGGGACAACCGTGACGATCCGGCTGCCGGCGGCGGGGTGAGCATACTTATTCCCTCCACCAGATATAACTCCCTAGTCCACCAGACATAACTCCCCCTCACCCCCCGGGAGGGGTTATGAACAGCCATCAGAGAGATGAGGTTCTTACGGAATAATCCAGCATTCCCTCCCCCAGCGGGGGAGGGTCAGGGAGGGGGAAGGGTGGAAGACTTCCGCTCCAGCAAGGTCTCATAGATACTCTGTAACATTCCTTCCAGATTACCTGTAACCTCGTTATTCCAAAAGCGGAGCACCTGAATGCCATGGGCAGCCAACAGAGCGGTCCGCTCCCGGTCTCGGCGCCTGATGTCCGGATTGTTGTGTTGTCCGCCATCAAGTTCTATTGCCAGTTTTGCTTCGCAGCAGTAAAAATCAAGAACAAAACGTTCAATGGGATGCTGCCGGCGAAATCGAAACCCACCGAGTTGTTTGCGTCTGAGACAAAACCATAATAGCTGTTCGACATCTGTCATCGTGGAACGTAATGACCGGGCTGCTTCGAGGATTGGGGTAGGGACTGGTGCTGGCAGGAAGAGTTTCTTCTCGTGCTCATTTTTCATGTTGGTGCCTTGTTCCCCCCTCCTGCCTCCCCCCTCCTGGGGGAGGTTAACTGCTTCTCTCGTGAGTGTTCAAGGGTTAGGAGGGTGTTCCTCCCCCCGACTTCCCACTAATCTTCCTGATCAACGTCATGCGGGAGATGCCCAGCATCTCGGCCGCGCTGGAGCGATTGCCGCCGTTCTGACGGAGGGCTTCGTCGATGGTGTAGCGCTCGACCGCCTCCAGGGTCGGAAAGCTGTTGCAGACCATCTGGAACACCGGCGGGATCTCATCGTCCAAAGGACGGGACGTGATCGGGCCGGCAGCGGCCCGCTTTGCGGATATGCCGGGGAAATCCCTCATGGTGAGCGTCCCCGAGGTATTCATGGTCACCGCGTTGATGCTCTTGTTTTCCAACTCCCTGACATTGCCGGGAAACTGGTAGCGGGAAAGGATATCCCATACCTGTGGCGAAATTTCCGGCACCGGCTTGTGCAGCGAGGCGGCCGCCCGTGCCACGAAGTGACGCAACAGCGGCAGGATGTCTTCCGTTCGGTCCCGAAGCGGGGGGATCGCGAATTCATGGTTGCTCAGCCGGTGATAGAGGTCGTGCCTGAACCGGCCTTCGGCGATGAGCGCCTTGAAGTTCCTGTTGGTGGCGGCGATGATCCGGGCATTGGTCTTGATCAGGGCATCGGAGCCGAGGCGGTAATATTCCTTCTCCTGCACCAGCCGCAGCAGCTTGAGCTGCATATCCATGCTCAGATCGCCGATTTCGTCCAAAAATATCGTGCCGTTTTCCGCCTTTTTGAGCAGGCCGTCCCGCCGCTCGTTGGCGCCGGTAAACGCGCCTTTTTTGTGACCGAACAGGGTGTCGGAGAACATCAGGTCGTCAAGCCCGGCCACGTTCAGGGCAACGAATTCCCCGGTCAGGCCGCTGGCCCGGTGAATGGCCCGGGCGATCACCTCTTTTCCCACCCCTGATTCGCCGGTAATGAGCACCGGATTGCGCGACGTCGCCAGGGATTCGATGTAGCGGAAGATCGCCGCCATCTTCCGGCTGCCTCCGACCACGTCCTGGAAAAGTTCGGGGCGGGCCGGCGCATCGTCGAGCAGGGAGGCCTTGAGCAGCCTGTTCTGACAATGCAGATCGTTGATCTGAAACGCCTTGTGGATGCTGGAAACGAGGCGGTTTGGCTCGACCGGCTTGGTGATGAAATCAAACGCGCCCTGGCGCATGCATTCGACCGCGGTCTGAATGTCGTTGAGCGCCGTCAGGATGATCACCGGCAGGTCGGGATGGGCAAGCAGCACTTCCTGGAGCAGTTCGGTGCCGGAAAGACCGGGCATGATCCAGTCGAGGAGCAGTACCGATGCCGGGGTGCCGGACAGGGTCTGAAGCAGGTCGTTGCCGGAGGAAACCTTGACGATATTCCTGATGCCTCTTGTCTGGAGCATCAAGCGTACGTTATCGAGGAGGTCCTGATCATCATCGACAATCACGACAGTCTGGTTTGAGACGTTAGACTCTGTTGCCGGCATGGGAGACCCTTAGTGATTGATGTGGTAGTTTGAGGAGTATAGCAGATTCGTTGCCGGCGTCACGCACCAGCCCCGATATCGCTGCGCGCATCATCAACTTTACATAATATATCTTATGGGACGTTACCTGTATGGGGTAATATTTGAGAGGTGGCTCCCCTCAAAGCTTCCGCTTGTCGATCACCCGGGTCGCCTTTCCTTCGTACCGTGGAATGCTGTTGGCCTCCACCAGCTTGACGACCGCACCGACGCCGATCACCGACATGATCCGCTTCTCGACCGTCTCCAGGAAACCCTTCTGGCGCTTCATCTCGTCAAAGAAGATATTCTCGGTCACCTCGATATGCACTTCCAGGACATCCAGCGCACCTTTCCGGTCCACCACCAGCTGGTAATGCGGCTGACACCCCTCAATGGCCATGAGGACTTCCTCGATCTGCGACGGGAAGACGTTCACCCCCCTGATGATCAGCATCTCGTCGCTGCGCCCCGTGATCCGCTGCATCCGGACCATGGTCCTGCCGCAGGCGCACGGCTCGTAATCGAGTGTGGTGATATCCCTGGTCCGGTAACGGATCATCGGGAACGCCTCTTTGGTCAGCGTGGTCAGCACCAGTTCCCCGGTGCTCCCCGGCGGCAGCGGCTCGCAGGTATCCGGATCGATGATCTCCGGGATGAACGAGTCCTCGAAGATGTGCATGCCGCATTTGTGTTCGCACTCGCCAGCAACCCCCGGGCCGATGATCTCGGAGAGGCCATAATTGTCCGTGGCGCTGATGCAGAGCCTTGTCTCGATCTCCCTGCGCATCGCCTCGGACCATGGCTCGGCACCGAACAGGCCGACCTTCAGCGACAGCGATTTGGGGTCGATGCCGAGCTGTTCCAGCCTCTCGGCTATGGTTATGGCGTAGCTCGGCGTGCAGACCAGGACCGACGTGCGGTAGTCCTGCATGATCATGATCTGCTTGTCGGTATTTCCCCCGCCCATCGGGATGACCGAGGCACCGATGGTCTCGGCACCGTAATGGAGCCCGAAGGCACCGGTGAACATGCCGTAACCGAAGGCAATCTGCACCACGTCGTCGTGGCTGACGCCGGCAGCGGTCATGAAGCGCGCCACCAGGCCCGACCAGATCTTGAGGTCGTTGCGGGTATAGCCGACCACGGTCGGCTTGCCGGTCGTGCCCGACGAAGAGTGTATCCTGACCACCTCCCGGAGCGGCACGGCAAACATGCCATAGGGATAATTGAGGCGCAGGTCTTCCTTGGTGGTAAACGGCAGACGCCGCAGATCGTCCAGGGACTGGATATCCTCCGGTGAGACGCCGGCTTCGTTGAACTTGTTGCGATAACAGGTGACGTTCTTATAGGCCCGGTTGAGCGTAGCCTGCAGCCGCTCAAGCTGAAGCTGCGCCAGTTCCGGCCGCGGCATGCATTCGTGCTGGGGGTCCCAGATTCCCATACGGCGTTCCTACCTTTCCCAGATTTCCTTCTTTTCCCGCCCGAGGTATGCGCGCTGAACCTCCTTATTTTCCAGGAGCTCTGCCGCACTTCCTTCAAGTATTACTTTACCCGTCTCCAGAACATAGCCGCGGTCGGCCATCTTCAGGGCTGCCTTGGCATTCTGCTCCACCAGGAGGATCGTGGTCCCCTTTTCCCGTCGCAACTGCCGGATGACGGCGAAGATTTCCTGTACCACCAGCGGGGCGAGCCCCATGGAGGGCTCGTCCAGGAGAAGCAGTTTCGGCTTGACCATCAGGGCGCGGCCGATGGCGAGCATCTGCTGCTCGCCGCCGGAAAGGGTCCCGGCCATCTGCTTGCGGCGCTCCTTCAGGCGGGGAAAGATGGCGTAGATCTCGTCCAGGTCCTTGCGGATCGTCCCCTTCCCTTCCTTGGACCGATAGCGGAGATAGGCCCCGAGCTCCAGGTTGTCCTCCACGGAGAGCGGCTTGAACACCTGTCGACCTTCCGGGACCTGGGAGATGCCGAGGCCGACGATCCGCTCCGGCGTCAGTTCGTGGATGGGCGCATCGGCAAGGGCGATCTCGCCCCCCCTGATCGGGGTCACGGCCGAGATGGAGTTGAGGATGGTGGTCTTGCCCGCCCCGTTGGCGCCGATCAGGGTGACGATCTCACCCGCGGACAGGTGCAGGGAAATGCTCTTCAGGGCGTGAACCTGGCCGTAGTAGGTATGTATGTTGCGTAGTTTGAGCACTACCCCTCCCCCAGATACGCCGCAACCACGGCCGGGTTCTCCTGGATCTCCCGCGGCGTTCCTTCGGCCAGCTTCTGTCCCAGGTTGAGCACCAGTATCCGGTCGCAGACATCCATGACCAGTTCCATGTCGTGTTCCACCAGGACCACGCTGATGCCCGATTCACGGATTCTCCGGATTAGGTGGGCCAGGTCCAGTGTCTCACGGCTGTTCAGCCCGGCTGCCGGCTCGTCCATGAAGATGATCGTCGGCTCCAGGGCCAGGGCCCGGGCGATCTCCAGGAGTCGTCCCTTGCCGAACGGGAGGCTGGCGGCCGGCTGGTCGGCAAGGGACGAGATGCCGCAGAACTCCAGCCACTGCCTGGCACTGCCGGCGATGCGCCGTTCCTCGACCAGGTGCCAGGGCATCTTGAAGGAGCAGGAGAGGATGCCGCTCCGGCTCTTGGTGTGCAGACCGACCTTGACGTTGTCCAGAACGGTCATCTGGCCGAACAGTTCGATGTTCTGGAAGGTGCGGACCATGCCGAGCTGCGCCAGCCGCTCCGGCGGCAGGCCGGAAACGTCCTTACCGTCCAGTACGATCCGGCCGGAGGTCTGCCGGTAGATGCCGCTGATGATGTTGAACAGGGTGGTCTTGCCGGCGCCGTTGGGGCCGATGACCCCGGTGATGTCCCCCTTCCCGATGGTAAAGGAGACATCGTCAAGTGCCGTCAACCCGCCGAAACGCTGCGTGATGCCATGGATCTCCAGCATAGCCCCTACCCCTCCTGCCTGCGCGTCGGCAGCAGCCGGGCGAAGAGGGCCGGGATGCCGCGCACCAGACCGCCCGGCATGAACATGGTCATGAGGATCAGGACCAGACCGTAGATCACGATATCGTAGTCCTGAAAAGCCCGGAGCAGTTCCGGCAGCAGGGTGAGGAGCGCGGCGCCGATCAGGGAACCGTAGACGCTCCCCAGCCCGCCGACGATGACCATGGTCACCAGCTCCACGGAGAAATTGAACCCGAAGGAGGTGGGGGAGACGAACCCCATGGTGTGGGCATAGAGGCTGCCGGCGATGGAGGAGACGAACGCCGACAGGGCGAAGATCTGCACCTTGAGCAGCCGGACATTGACCCCCATGACCCGGGCCGCCACCTCCGAATCGTGGATGGCGCGCAGCGCCCGTCCGATCCTGGAATTGGCCAGGTTGAGGGAGAGCAGAACCGTCCCCAGGGTGAAGGCCCAGATGAGCCCGTAGTTCTTGAGGTCGCTGTCAAAGGCAACGGTCCCGATCTTCAACGGCGGGATGCCCGAAAACCCCGACGGGCCGCCGGTCAGTTCCGTCGCCTCGTTGAAGACGATGTAGAAGATGATCCCGAGCCCCAGGGTGGCCATGGCCAGGTAATGCCCCTTCAGTTTCAGGATCGGAAAACCGACGATGAACGCCAGGAGCGCCACGAACAGGGCGGTACCCCCCATGGCGAGCCAGGGGTTCACGCCATAGGTGGCGCTCAGTATGCCCGAGGCATACGCCCCCAGGCCGAAGAAGCCGGCATGGCCGAGGGAGATCTGGCCGGCAAAGCCGAGCAGGAGGTTCAGGGCGATCGCCAGCATGGCATGGATGCCGACGAACACCAGTACGTTCATCAGGTAGCTGCCGGAAAGGGCCAGGGGCGCCACGATGGCGATGACGGCCAGAACGGCAAATTTGATCAGATCCCGGTTCACCGTCTATACCCTTTCGGTTTCGGCACCTTTGAACAGTCCCTGGGGCCGGATGAAGAGGATCAGGAGCAGGATGACAAAGGCAATGGCATCCTTGTAACCGGAAGAGATCAGCCCGGCGCCGAGGGACTCCAGCACGCCGAGGATCAGCCCCCCCAGGACGGTGCCGAAGCCGCTGCTCATGCCGCCGATGATGGCGGCGCAGAACCCCTTGAGACCGAGCATGATCCCCACGTCGTAGGAGGTCATGGTGAGCGGGGCGATGATGATGCCGGCCATGGAGCCCATGGCCGAGCTGATGACGAACGACAGGAGCACCATCCGGCGGACGTCGATGCCGATCAGGCTGGCGGCCCGGCTGTTGTAGGAACAGGCGCGCATCGCCTTGCCGCTGATGGTGTAGCTGAAAAAGAGCTTGCTGGCTGCGATCACGACCACGGTGATGGCAACGATCCAGAAATGCTGGGGCAGGAGCGACGCCCCGGCGATCTCGATCGGGTCGCTGCCGCTGAAACTCGGCAGGGCGTGGGTATCCTTGCCCCAGACCAGCATGGCGAGCCCGCGGATCAGGATGCTGCCGCCGATGGTGATGATGACCAGGCTGAGCGGTGAGGCCGATTTGAGCGGCCTGATCGCCAGCCGCTCGAACAGGAGCCCCAGCAGCGTGGTGAACAGAATGGCGCCGATGACGGCCAGCGCCAGGGGGAGTTTTGCTGTCTGCAGGAGGAAAAAGGAGAACATCCCCCCGAGCATGACAAACTCCCCCTGGGCGAAGTTGATGATGCCGGTTGCGTTGTAGATAATGGCAAATCCCAGTCCGATGAGTGCGTAGATGGCCCCGGATGCCAGGCCGGAGAAGAGGTACTGGGTTAGTTGGTCGAGAATGGTCATGGGGTAAACAATATCCTAAATTCAAGGGATGTTCTCATAACCCCTCCCGGCCTCCCCTTAACTTAAGGGGAGGAGTAAAGATACCCCCTCTTAAGTTAAGAGGGGGACAGGGGGAGTTATGCGTCTACTTGACCAGTGCCCAATCCTTGTTTTTCACCTCGACGAGGACGAAGGCGTCCTTGGTGAGCCCGGCATGGTCGGTTGCGGAGTAGTTGAAGATGCCGCCAATCCCGGCAAAATGGCTGGTCTTCTCAAGCTGGTCACGGATGGCCGCCGGGCTGTCCCCTCCCCGCTCGATGGCACCCTTCAGCAGCATGACCGCATCCCAGGCATGACCCCCGAAATGGTCACCCTCGGCCTTGAAATGCTTCTGGTAATCCTTGACGTACGCCATGAGCGAGGACTTCTGCTTGTCGGACGTGGGCAGGACATCGGCAACGATCACCCGGCCCGACGGCAGGATGATCCCTTCCGCAGCGTCACCGGCCAGGCCGATGAACTTCTTGGACGAAACGCCGTGGCTCATGAACAGCGGCAGCTTGACCCCGAGCTGCTTGACGTTGCGGGCAACGACCGCCGGCCCCGGGTTGGTTCCCCAGCAGATGACGGCCTGGGCCTGACTCCCCTTGATCTTGGTCAGCTGGGGGGTCATGTCCGTGTCCTTGGGACCGTAGGTGTCGTCCTGGACGATCTGGATGCCGAACTTGGCGGCATTGGCCTTCAACTGCTCCCGCCCCGACGAACCGAAGCCGTCGGACACGGTCAGAATGGCGACCTTCGTAATCTTTTTCCGGTTCAGGTGCTCAAAGATCTTGGCCACTGCCAGGCTATCGTTCTGCGCAGTCTTGAAGACCCATTTCTTGACCGGATCGGTGATCTTGCTCCCGGCGGCGCAGGAGATGAGCGGCACCCCGGCCCTTTCCACCACGTCGATGATGGCCATGGAGTCGCCGGTGGTGCTCGGTCCGACAATCGCCACCACGCGGTCATTCTTGATCAGTTTGTTGGCCAGTTGGACCGCCTTGGTGGTATCCCCCTGGGTATCGTAGGCGATCAGCTGCAGTTTGCGCCCCTTGACGCCGCCGGCGGCATTGATCTCGTCCACCACCATCTGGGCCGTATTGCGCTCGGGCTCGCCGAGGAAGGAAGCGGGACCGGTGATGGCAAAGAGGCCGCCGATCTTGATCGGCTCAGCCGCAAAGGCGAACGAACAGCAGAGCAGGATGCAGCTGACAACTGTTGCGAAGAGAACGGATGCTGTTTTCATGCGCGTGATTCCTCCTTGAAGCGGAATATGACTCCCCCCAACCCCATCTTAAGGAACATGCTGACTACTCGACATCGTTTCTTCCCCCACCCATCCCTCCCCCGCTGGACCCTCTGGGG
>CAYSMK010000004.1:0-195434 GCA_964432205.1 uncultured Geobacter sp.
ATAGTGCCGATATTTACGTGCGGCTTCTTACGCTCGAATTTCGCCTTTGCCATTGGCTTTCCTCCCGGCTGATACTAAAATTTCAGAGTTATTCTCTGGTGGCGTAGGTGACACAGAATCGCATGTTGCCAAAATGGAGCCCACATCCGGACTCGAACCGGAGACCTCTTCCTTACCAAGGAAGTGCTCTACCTCCTGAGCTATGTGGGCTTAGTCAACATTTGGAGCGGGAAACGGGACTCGAACCCGCGACCCTCAGCTTGGAAGGCTGATGCTCTAGCCAACTGAGCTATTCCCGCCTAATTCTGCATTTTACTCTTTTGAGATGTCAGCCTTTGCCCCGGCCCCAGTTCTCACGACCCTACGGTCTCCTGGACTTCGGTGCGCACACTGCATCTCTGCGGATTTTCTGGTGGAGGGAGGAGGATTCGAACCTCCGAAGTCGTACGACGACAGATTTACAGTCTGTTCCCTTTGGCCGCTCGGGAATCCCTCCAGGGTGAATAGGCCGTTGTTTCGTTCAGTGGAGCTGGCGATGGGACTCGAACCCGCAACCTGCTGATTACAAGTCAGCTGCTCTACCAATTGAGCTACGCCAGCAAAGCCCGCCTTTAACTGCGGACGCGAAGCGAATTCTCTATTTAAAGCATGACCACATTATTGTCAAGATTTTTTTCGTCTCTTGTTATTAAATGCCCTGCCGGCGTCGACTCCCCTTTGCCCGGGAGGGGCCGGTTGCACCTGCCCCCCATCCAGGAGCCGCGCCGCATCGCTCTCCCGGCCGGCAGCCCGCAACGCCTCGAGCACCTGTAGCCGCTCAGCCGGAAGGTGCCAGAGAAGCAGCGCCTTCTGCCGGCGTTTCTCTTTGTCGCTTTTGGCCACATGCACCGCTTCTCCCGTAAAGGGGTCGATGCCGGTGTGGTAGATACAGGTGGCAACGGTGCCGGGCGTAGGGGTAAAGTCCTGAACCTGCTCCACGCGGATATTCAGCTGTTTCAGCATGAGTGCGAGGTCAACCATATCACCAAGGGTGCAGCCGGGATGACCGGAGATGAAATATGGCACCACCGCCTGCCGCTTGCCGATCCTGGCACTTTCCTGCCGGAACAGTTCCAGGAACGTCCGGAATGCCGCCCCGCCGGGCTTGCGCATCAACCTGGTCACCCGCTCCACCAGGTGTTCCGGCGCCACCTTCAAGAGCCCCCCCACCTGATGTGCCAGAAGCTCGCGAAAATATGCCGGCTGCCTCGACAGGAGGTCATAGCGGATACCGGAAGCCACCGCAGTGTGGCGCACCCCCTTGACTTGGCGCGCCTTGGCCAGCAGCCTGGCACCCTCACCGTCCGGCACCCCCAGGTGCGGACAGATGGCCGGAAAAAGGCAACTCTGCCGTTGGCACCCACTCCCACCGTCGGGACCGGTACAGCGCATGCCGTACATATTGGCGGTCGGTCCACCGATATCGCTGACACTGCCGCGGAACCAGGGGGCTGCCGCCAGCCGGCCGATCTCCTCCAGCACCGATGCCTCGCTGCGCGACTGGATCAGCTTCCCCTGGTGATGGGTGATGGCACAAAAGGCGCAGCCGCCGCTGCACCCCCGGTGCGTCGTTATGGATGCCTTGATCTGCTCCCAGGCCGGAATCGGCTTTTGGTACGCAGGATGGGGGAGCCTGGTGAACGGCAGGGCGTAGACCCGGTCCAGGTCCCTGGTGGCAAGCGGACGCGCAGGTGGATTGCACACGAGCCAGCGCTCAGCGTGTCGCTGCACCAGCGGTTTGCCGCAGGGATGCTGTTCGAGAGCGGTACGACGGAATGCCTCGGCATATTTCAGGGTATCGCTAGCGACCTCTTCGAATGACGGGATAGCCGTTCCGTCCGGAGGGAAGTCGCGTGAGATGACCGCCGTACCCGGCAGATCCCGGATGGCAGCGAACGGTTCGCCGCTGCGCACCCGCTCCGCCAGTTCCAGCAGCGGCCACTCGCCCATGCCGTAGACCAGCAGGTCGGCCTTGCTGTCGAAGAGGATGGAACGGCGGACCTTGTCCTCCCAGTAATCGTACTGGGCGAAACGTCGCAGTGACGCCTCGATGCCGCCGATCACCACCGGCACATCCCGGTAGGCGGCCTTGCAGCACGACGTATAGACGATGGTCGCCCGGTTCGGACGGGCACCGTGGCGATTGCCCGGCGTATAGGCATCGTCGTGACGCAGCTTCCTGGCCGGCGTGTAGTGGGCAACCAGGGAGTCCATGGCCCCGGCGGAGACCGAAAAAAAGAGTCGCGGCCGGCCGAGCAGGGTAAAGGCGTCCGGGCTTCGCCAATCGGGTTGCGCAATGATCCCCACCCGGAAACCGTGCGCCTCCAGCCAGCGGGCCAGAAGCGGCACCCCGAAGGCAGGATGGTCGATGTAGGCATCACCGGTGACAAAGATGACGTCCAGCTCGGTCCAGCCACGCTGCCGAACCTCTTCGGGCGTTATTGGGATAAAGGACGACATACGGATACTGGTCAGGGGAAGAGCGCCAGACCTTCCAGCCCCATGTTCTCGGGCAGGCCGGCCAAGATGTTCATGTTCTGGATCGCCTGGCCCGCGGCCCCTTTTACCAGGTTATCCAGCGCAGAGGTAACGATCACCCGACCGGTCCGCTTGTCGACTGCCAGGCCGATATCGCAGAAGTTGCTCCCGCGCACAAAGGCGCTGGAAGGGTAGCTCCCTTCGGGGAGAATCCGGACAAAGGGCTCACCGTCATAGAACTCCCGGTACAGGGCGAGGAGTTCGGCCGTGGTTGCCTCGGCCGCCAGCCGCGCGTAGATTGTGGAGACGATCCCCCGGTCCATCGGCACCAGATGCGGCGTAAAGGAAATGGTGATGGTCTCGCCCGCCAGGAGCGACAACTCCTGTTCGATCTCGGGGATGTGACGATGGACCCCGCCGACCCCGTACGGCTTGAAGCTGTCGTTCACCTCGCAGAAGAGGTTGTCCACCTTGGCACTCCGTCCGGCCCCGGACACTCCGGACTTGCTGTCGGAGATGATGGTGTCGGTCTCGACAAGCCCCTTTTGCAGCAGAGGTGCCAGCCCCAGGATGACGCTGGTGGGATAGCAGCCGGGGTTGGCCACCAGACGCGCGCCGGCAATCGCTTCCCGGCGGATCTCCGGCAGACCGTACACCGCCTCGGCCAGCAGGTCAGGGCTGGTATGGCTCGCATACCAGGCAGCATAGGTGTCGGCATCCCGCAACCGGTAGTCGGCCGAGAGGTCGACTACCTGCTTCCCCAGACGGAGCAGGGTCGGGACCACTGCCATGGCTGCCTGGTGGGGTAGCGCGGTGAAGACCAGATCGGCCTTTTCTGCCGCGGCCTCGGCATCCACCTTCTCCAGCACCAGATCGCACCGGTCCCGGAGGGAGGGGAATATGTCCGATATCTTCTTCCCGGCGCTCTGCTCCGAGGTAACACAGGTCACGGCCAGTTCCGGATGGGTATAGAGAAGCCGCAGCAGCTCGACCCCGGTATAGCCGCTGGCACCGATGACGGCGACGTTCAGCATAATAGACCCCCATGCAATTCGTTGGACAAGATACAGAAAAAGGGGAAAACCCTGACGGATTTTCCCCTTGTCGACCGTATGGCCTTCAGCGTTAACGCTTGGAGAACTGGAAGCTCTTCCGTGCAGCGGCCTTGCCGTACTTCTTCCGTTCCTTGACGCGTGAGTCACGGGTGATGAAGCCGGCCTTCTTGAGGGTGCCACGCAGTTCGGTGTCAGCCTCGAGGAGTGCCTTGGTGATGCCGTGCTTGATGGCACCGGCCTGACCCGAGTCGCCGCCGCCGCGGACCGTGACGTAGATGTCGAACTTGTCCACGTTCTCGGTCAATTCGAGGGGTTGCCGCACGACCATCTTCGAAGTCTCGCGGCCGAAGTAATCGTCGAGGGACTTGCTGTTGACCATGATCTTGCCGGAGCCGGGCTTGAGCCATACCCTTGCAATGGAGGACTTGCGCTTGCCAGTACCGTAAAAACTCTTAGTTGCTGCCATCTGTGCTATCTCCTACGAGGAACTTTCTCGCTGTGCGATCGATTAAATGTCCAGCACTTTGGGCTGTTGGGCCTTGTGCGGGTGCTCGGGACCGGCGTAAATCTTCAGCTTGCTCAGCATGTGCCGAGCCAGCTTGTTCTTGGGAAGCATTCCCTTGACCGCCTTCTTGATGACATCTTCCGGCTTTTTCTCAAGGAGCTTGCCGGCAGTGATGGTCTTGAGACCGCCCGGAAAACCGGTGTGGTGGTGATAGGCCTTGTCAGCCAGCTTGTTGCCGGTAAGAGCGATCTTGGCGGCGTTCACCACGATGACGAAGTCACCGGTGTCAACACTCGGGGTGTAGATCGGCTTTTTCTTGCCGCGCAGCACGTTGGCTATCTCGGTGGCAACCCGGCCGAGCACCTTGTTATCAACGTCAACCAGGAACCATTCCCTGGTGATATCCTCTTTTTTTGCTACCTGCGTTGTCTTCATTGCTCCCTCACGACTGCGGTAAATAACCCGGTATCCACGGAAAGTTCGTAAACTAATTCATTCACCCCATCCTGTCAAGGAAAAAAATCCATCGCCAAAACTCTTTACGCTCTTCACTCAGTAGTAAACCTCCATCAGACAAAGCCCGTGGGCCGGAGCCGTCGGACCGGCTGCGCAGCCCCGTTCCCCCAGGCAGCGGCTGACACGATCGGGCGCAAAGCGCCCCGCCCCCACCTCCACCAACGTGCCGACCATGATCCGCACCATATTCCGGAGGAAGCCGGTGCCATACACGTCGACATGGATAAACGCCCCCTCCCGGACTATTTCCAGGGCAGTGATCCGCCGGACCGTGGTTTTGGCGGCACAACCGGTGGTACGGAACGCCGCGAAATCATGCTCCCCGACAAACAGCGCGGCTGCCTGCCGCATCCGCACAAGATCCAATGGCTTGCGCAGGTGCCAGGCATACAGGTGTGCCAATGGGGAGCGGCATTGTGCTGCCAGGATGGTGTAGCGGTAGCGCTTCCCGGTGGCATCCCGGCGCGGGTTGAACTCCGGCGCCGCCTCAACCGCCTGGCGCACGGCAATGTCCGGCGGCAAAAGCGCGTTCAGCCCGTCGCGAAAGGCCTGCACCGGCACGGCGGTTTCCGTACTGAAGGCCGCCACCATTCCCCGGGCATGCACCCCGGCATCGGTCCGTCCCGACGACGACACCCGGACAGGGTGCTTCAGCAGGCGTGCCAGGCCCTCCTCCAGCAGCTGCTGGATCGCCAGGCCGTTGGGCTGCACCTGCCAGCCGGCGTAGTTGGTGCCGTCGTATTCGATAATCAGCTTGATCGTTCGCACATGCTCTCCTGCAGAGGCAGCCCCATCACTTTACCATAACGAAGCACTGCCGGGTCCAAGCCGCGGTTTCGGTACATTTTCCCATTTCCATACAGTGCTGCGGTGCTATAATTTAATGAGAGGAGAGAGGTCTCTGGTCATGATAGACCTCCGCATCGATACCACGCCGTACCGGCTGCTGCTGAACGCTCCCCGGGAGGAGAGAAAACCGTTACCCAAAACGTCCATACCGCTGCAGGGGACGGCAGAGAGCCCAGCGGTCAACCGGAAACGACCAGCAATCGACCCGCTGGCATTCCCCCGTCAGAACGTCAGCCCTGTCCGTGCCGCCAGCATCTACCAGGCGAACATCCCTACGGTTATCTACACCTACCCCGTCCACGTTGCCCAGGAAGAACAATCCGACGCCGCTGGCGGCAGCGACAAGGTCCGGGGCGGACAGGTCCATGAAGCTGTCACCATGATTCAGTACGAACCGGGCACCCTGATCGACTGCCACGCATGAGTCAGCCAGGCAGCTGCACCGGAAATAAAAAGCGCCCCTTGAGGAGGGGCGACTTTTCATACACCGAGATTCTTCGACAGAGAGAAAGGCTCTACTTCTCCAGCAGTATCCGCAGCATGCGGCGGAGCGGCTCGGCGGCCCCCCAGAGGAGTTGGTCGCCACAGGTGAAGGCCTGGACGTACTGCGGCCCCATTTTCATCTTCCGTACCCGGCCGATGGGAACCGTCAGGGTCCCGGAAACTGCCGCCGGCGTGAGGTGGGCCAGGGTATCGGCCTTGTTGTTGGGCACCAGCTTTACCCACTGGTTGTCGTTTTTGATCAGGCTTTCGATGTCGCCGAGCGGCACGTCCTTGTTCAGCTTGATGGTCATGGCCTGGCTGTGGCAGCGCATGGCACCGACCCGCACGCAGATGCCGTCCACCGGAATCGGCGAACTGGTGCCGAGGATCTTGTTGGTCTCGGCAAACCCCTTCCACTCTTCGCGGCTCTGGCCGTCCTCGACCTCGCGATCGATCCAGGGGAGCACGTTACCGGCCAGAGGGAAGCCGAACTCCTTCTTGGGCAGGGCATCGCTCCGCAGGGTGGCCGTGACCGTACGATCGATCTCCAGAATGGCCGATGCAGGGTCCTGGAGCAGGTGGGCGACTGAGCCGTGCAGCACCCCTTTCTGGGCCAGCAGTTCGCGCATGTTGGGAGCACCGGCACCGGATGCAGCCTGATAGGTCATGGAGGAAAGCCACTCCACCAGACCGGCGCGGAACAGCCCGCCAAGGGCCATCAGCATCAGGCTGACCGTGCAGTTGCCGCCGATGAAGTCCTTGTCGCCTTTTGCCAGGGCAGCGTCGATGACGTTGCGGTTGACCGGGTCGAGGATGATGACCGCGTTGTTCTCCATCCGCAGGGTGCTGGCGGCATCGATCCAGTACCCCTGCCACCCCTGCTTGCGCAGTTCCGGGTGTACGCTCTTCGTGTAGTCGCCACCCTGGCAGGTGATGATCACATCCAGTTTCTTCAGTTCCTCGATGTCCGAGGCGTTCTTAAGGGTCCCGGCGTTCAGCGGCGCCGGAGCACCCGCCTGGGAGGTGGAGAAAAAGACCGGCTCAAAGCCGAGGCTAAAATCTTTCTCCTCTTCCATCCGCTGGAGGAGAACCGAACCGACCATACCGCGCCAACCGACGATTCCGACTTTCATAGTCTTAGCTCCTTTTCTTTGAATTTTGCTTCTGAATCCGTGAGTCCCTAGCGCCACCGTTACGCTCCGAGTGCCGCTCACACCGCCGCTGTACGGCTCATTGCGCGCCGGCCCATCAACTCGCCCTGACGGGCTCAGACACGATGGGCCGACTATGCTTCATTTCGCCTACAGCGGCTGGTGCTCAGGCACAGTCACTCCACGGAACACTAGGTTCTCACGGATTCAGGTAATGTGGGTTACAGCGCGGCAATGATCGCGGCGCCGATCTCTTTCGTGTTGACCAGCTTCTCGCCATCCTTGCCCTGGTAGATGTCCCTGGTCCGGTATCCCTGGTCGAGCACCGTGGCCACGGCCTTGTCGATGGCGTCGGCCGCTTCGAGCATGCCGAAGGAAAACTTGAGCATCATGCCGGCAGAGAGGATCTGGGCGATGGGGTTGGCGATCCCCTGACCGGCGATGTCGGGCGCCGAGCCGCCGGACGGCTCGTACATGCCGAAGGTCCCCTCGGCCAGCGAGGCGGACGGGAGCATCCCCAGCGAACCGGTCAGCATGGCCGCCTCGTCGGAGAGGATGTCGCCGAACATGTTCTCGCAGAGGATGACGTCGAACTGCTTGGGCCAACGGACCAGCTGCATGGCCGCGTTGTCCACGTACATGTGGGACAGCTCCACGTCCGGATACTCCTTGGCGATGCCGGTCACCACCTCGCGCCAGAGCACCGACGAGGAGAGGACGTTGGCCTTGTCGATGGAGCAGACCTTCTTGCCCCTTTTGCGCGCAGCCTGGAAGGCGACGTGGGTGATCCGCTCGATCTCCGGCACCGAGTAGCGCATGGTATCGTAACCGACCCGGTCGCGCCCCTGGCCGTCGATCCCTTTCGGCTGGGCAAAGTAGATGCCGCCGGTCAGCTCGCGGATGACCAGCACGTTGAACCCGCCGGCAATGACCTCTTCCTTGAGCGACGAGGCACCGGTCAGTGACGGGAAGATGATGGCCGGCCTGAGGTTGGCATAGAGGCCGAAGATCTTCCTGAGCGGCAGGAGCGCACCACGCTCCGGCTGCTCGTCCGGGGGGAGGGTTTCCCACTTGGGACCGCCGACCGAGCCGAACAGGATGGCGTCGCTGCTTTTGCAGATATTGACGGTCGTGTCGGGCAGCGCCTTCCCTTCGTTGTCGATACCGGCCCCGCCCACGTTGGCATGGGTCCGCTCGAACGTCACGTCATAGCGCTTCTCCACGGCATCCAGCACCTTGAGGGCCTCTGCCATCACCTCCGGCCCGATGCCGTCACCCGGCAGAACCGCAACCTTGTACACCTTACCCATCCCGATCCTCCTCGTTGCAAAAAACCTGGAAATTTTCCGATATTATTCAGCCGGCCTGCGCCTTGTCAACAAGAAAAGGGGTTTTCCAACATCGTGGGGCGTGGAGGTCCGGTGAAGCGAAACGACAGCGATTCCCGCGGCCGATGGGCAACGAGTCGCATTCGGAGTGCGAGGTCAGCCACTGTCCGTGCATGCTGGGAAAGGGTCAAATCGCGAGAGTTTGAGCGGAAGCGGGCCTCCACGCCCCACGATTCAACGGCTCACCCTATCTCCTCGATCGCCCCGCCCGGCCGGAGCCGGAACAGGTGCCCGCGCCAGCGGACCCGGTTGCCGAGGAACGCCAGCGCCCAGGTGGCGAAGGCGAGCAGGTCGCGTACCGGCAGGAGCCACAGGTAGCGGGGCAGGAGCCGGTCCTGCACGTACCGGCGGCTGAAGATCGTGACAACCAGACCGCGCACGACGTAGAGGAGCAGAACCGCCCACCAGCCGGCCGGGGAGAACCCGGCGATCAGGAGCGCGGCAAGCAGACCCACGAACGGCTGGGTGATCCCCGAAGCAAAGTAGCCGCCAGCACGGGAGGCCCGCATGGTCCGGCACCAGCGGAGTTGGCGGGAGAGGATGCCGCTCAGGCTCTCCCGCTTCATGACGCTCTCCACGAAGTAGCCGGACAGCTCCAGCCGGTACCCGGCCCTATGGATCTTGTTCCCCAACTGGTAGTCGTCGGCCAGGTAGTTCACCAGGGACGGAAAACCGCCAATGGCGTCCAGCGCCTCGCGGCGGCAGGCCATGGAGGCGCCCAGCGCAAAGGAGAGCCCCTCCAGCTTGAGCGCCACCATGACGTTGGGGATCATCTCCACCGTGAAGCCCAGCGCCTCGAAGACCGTTGCCAGGCCGTCCACCCGGGAGCTCCGGTACAGGGAGGTGACCAGCCCGACAGCCGGGTCGGCAAAGGGGGCGCAGACCCGGGCCAGATACTCCGGCCCCACCCGGATGTCGCTGTCGCAGACGATGACGATCCCGTGCTTCACCCTTGGCCAGGCGTTCATCAGGTTGCAGACCTTGTAGTTGGGACCGTGGATTGCGGGGTCGATCACCAGATCGATATCCACCGCAGGGAAGGCCTCCATCAGCCGGCGGATAACCGGCAGTGCCGGGTCATCGGCCGCGGCAACGGCGAAGACGAGCTGGTACGCCGGATACTCCTGGCAACAAAAGGAGGCGAAGTTGTCGAAACTCTCGGCATCCATCCCCTTTACCGGCTTGATGACACTGACCGGTGGCGTATGGTCCGCCAGCGGTTGCCGGCGGTCGAAAAAAGAGCGGCAGCAAAAGAGGCTGATCAGGCCGTAGGCGAGTGAGGGGAGAATGGCGATGAACGGGAGTATTGTTCGAAACATAGATTTTTCAGGACGCACGGGATGATGTGATGCAGCACGCTGAACGCAGCACGCTGAACGATTATACGGCCAGGGTACCACTCCCTCCGGCGGCACGCAAGGATTTCGGCGCCACTCGGCCCTCCGCGGATATTGCAGTACCACCCCGCCTGTGGTAACGTTGCCAAAACGCGCGCGGAGGAACCCGCATGGACTTTACGGCCGCCCTGGCCCAGATCAAACCAAAACTCGGCTGCCTGGCTGACAACCTTACCCTGGTGGAAGAGGCGGTCGAACATGGCATCCGGGAACAGGCAGACCTGATTCTCTTTCCCGAACTGGCCCTGACCGGCTATTTCCTCAAGGACCTGGTGCCGGACGTGGCCCTCTCCCTGGACGCGCCGGAGATCGCCCGCCTCGCCGCGCTCTCCCGTCACATCGCCATAGCCATCGGCCTGGTGGAGGTGACGCCGGACTACCGCTTCTTCAACACGGCCCTCTACCTGGAGGACGGCGCCATCCGCCACCTGCACCGCAAGGTCTACCTCCCCACCTACGGCCTGTTCGACGAACTGCGTTACCTGGCCCGGGGTGACCGGTTCCGGGCGTTCGACAGCAAGTTCGGCCGGCTCGGGATGCTGATCTGCGAAGACATGTGGCACCTCTCCGCCCCCTACATCCTGGCCATGGACGGCGCCACCACGCTGCTCTGCCTCTCCAGCAGCCCGGGGCGCGGCATTTCCACCGACGACCGGCTCGGCTCGACCGCTGCCTGGCAGCGTCTCACCGCCACGACCGCCACCTTCCTCAATGCCCGGGTCCTCTACTGCAACCGGGTCGGCTACGAGGACGGGGTCAACTTCTGGGGTGGGTCGGAGGCGGTCGCCCCGTCCGGCTGCGCCATCGCCCGCGGCGCGATCATGGACGAGGATTTCGTCCTGGCCGCACTGAAGGAAGGTGAGCTCCGCCGGGAGCGGATCTTCTCCCCCATGATGCGGGACGAAAACCTGGCCCTGACCGTCCGCGAACTCTGCCGGATCGAGGAGGAAAGCAGCCGATGAGCCAGTTGACCGTCAATACCGCGCTGCTGCGCCAGATCCTGGTCGGTTTCATCCGGGATGAGGTCTTGAAGGTGGGAGTAAAAAAGGGAGTGCTCGGATTATCGGGGGGGATCGACTCGGCCCTGGTGGTTTTCCTGGCAGCTGAGGCGCTGGGTCCGGAGAACATTCATGCGGTCTGCATGCCGTACCGGACCAGCAACCCGCAAAGCGAGGCCCATGCCCGCCTGGTGGCCGAGGCCTGCGGCGTCCGGTTCTCCGTCGTCCCGATCACGCCGATGGTCGACGCCTACTTCGACAGTTTTCCCGATGCCGACAACATGCGGCGGGGGAACAAGATGGCACGGGAGAGGATGACCATCCTCTTCGACCAGTCGGCCCTGCACGGCGCCCTGGTGCTCGGCACCAGCAACAAGACCGAACTGCTGCTGGGCTACGGCACCCTGTACGGCGATATGGCCAGCGCCCTGAACCCGATCGGCGACATTTACAAGAGCCATGTCTGGCAACTCTCCGCGGCGGTCGGGGTGCCGCGGGAAGTGATCGAGAAGAAGCCGTCAGCCGACCTCTGGGACGGCCAGACCGACGAGCAGGAACTCGGCTTCACCTATCGGGACGTGGATGAATTGCTGTACCGGCTGGTCGACCTGCGGATGACCAGGGCCGAACTGGTTGCCGAGGGATTTGCCCCGGAGTTCATCGACACGGTCTCCCGTAAGGTCCAGAACTCCCATTTCAAGCGGCGGCTGCCGGTAATCGCCAAGGTATCCAACCGGACCATCGACCGTGACTTCAGGTACGCGCGGGATTGGGGGAAGTAAACCAGTTCAACGTTCTACGTTCAAAGTTCAATGTTTTTTTGAACCTTGAACCTTGAACCTTGAACCTTGAACCTTGAACTTATGAAAAGTGGAACGCTTTACATAATAGCCACCCCTATCGGCAACCTGGAAGACATCACCTTCCGGGCGGTGCGGACCCTCAAGGAGGTGGATCTGATCGCTGCCGAGGATACCCGCCACAGCCGCAAGCTCCTGGCCCACTTCGGCATTGCGACGCCGCTCACCGCCTATCACGACCACAACGAGCGGCTGAAGAGCGATCACCTCCTGAGCCTGCTCCGGGAAGGAAAGGACCTGGCGCTGATCACCGACGCCGGTACCCCGTGCATCGCCGATCCGGGCTACAGGATTGCCCAGGCCGCCGTAGCCGCCGGCATCAGGGTCGTGCCGATCCCCGGCCCGTCGGCGGTCATGGCCGCCCTCTCGGCAGCCGGACTCCCCACCGACCGCTTCGCCTTCGAGGGGTTCCTCCCTTCCCGTCAGGGCAAGCGACGGGCACGCCTGGCCGAACTGGTTGCTGAAGAACGGGTAATGATCTTCTACGAGGCACCGCACCGGCTCAGCGCCACCCTGGCCGACATGCTGGCCGTGCTCGGCAACCGGCAGGCCGTAGTGGCCCGAGAACTGACCAAGATCCACGAAGAATTCCGCCACGGGACTGTTTCAGAGCTGATCGACTGGTGTGCCGCGCACGAGCCGCGGGGCGAACTGGTCATCCTTGTTACCCCGGCAGAGGCAGGCGAGGCGCCGGTTCAGAACCTGGAGACGGTCCTGGCGCAGTATCTTGCCGACAGAACCCTCAGTGTCAAGGAAGCCGTGGCCAGGGTGACGGCCGAGACCGGCCTCCCCCGCCGGGAGGTTTATGCAGCCGCATTGAAACTGCGGGGACAGGTGACTGGGGAGTAAGGACCGGGTATGTTCAAAGGGATTTCCGGCAACATTCTGGCCCTGGGGCTGGTCAGTCTGCTGACCGACATCTCCAGCGAGATGATCTATCCGCTGCTCCCCCTCTTCGTGACCACCGTGCTCGGCGCAGGGCCGGCCTTCCTGGGGATGCTGGAGGGTGCGGCGGAATCCACCGCGGCCCTGCTCAAGCTGGCGTCCGGGATCGCCTCCGACGGTATGCCGCGCCGCAAACCCCTGGTACTCTTCGGCTACACCCTCTCCTCCTGTGCACGACCGCTCATCGCCGCTGCCACCTCGCCGCTGGCCGTTCTCCTGATCCGGTTGGCCGACCGGGTGGGCAAAGGGGTCAGAACCTCCCCGCGGGACGCCCTGATTGCCGATTCGGTCGATCCATCGCTCCGCGGCAGGGCCTACGGTTTCCATCGTTCCATGGACCACGCCGGGGCGCTCGTCGGCCCCCTGCTGGCCACCCTGCTTCTGGCAACCGTGGTGCGGGATCTCCGCACCCTGTTCTGGCTTGCCGCCATCCCCGGCATAGCGGCACTGTTGGTCATCGTCTTCTTCGTCAGGGAACCTTCCCGCCGGGACGCACCCGGCACTGCCATCCGCCTGGTAACGCCGCGCGGCGATCTCCGCAGATTTCTCCTGATCCTCCTCCTCTTCACTCTGGGCAACTCTTCGGACGCCTTCCTGCTCCTGCGGGCCGGGACCCTGGGGGTGACGCCGGCCAAGCTCCCCCTTCTCTGGGCCTTCTTCCACCTGAGCAAGATGCTCACCGCCACCCCGTTCGGCGCCCTTTCCGACCGGCTCGGCCGCCGGAAGCTGATCATCGCCGGCTGGCTGGTCTATGCCCTTGCTTACCTGGGGTTCGCCGTCGCCACCACCGAATGGCAGATCTGGGCGCTCTTCGCCTTTTATGGTCTTTTCTACGGCCTGACGGAGGGAGTGGAAAAGGCAATGCTGGCCGATCTGTCCCCGACCACGGAGCGCGGCAGCGCCTTTGGCTGGTACAACTGCGCCATCGGTGCCGGGGCGCTCCCGGCCAGCCTGCTGTTCGGCTTTGCCTGGCAGCGGTTCTCGCCCCAGGCGGCGTTCGGCATGGGGGCGGTACTGGCCTTGATTGCTGCGCTCTTGCTCGTCTTACTGGTGAAAGAAAAGGTCTGATGTGTGTCGGCGGAGGGAGAGTAACTGGTAGGGCAGGGAGTTACTTCATCAACTTGATGAGCAATGCAGCAATGAGGGCCGTCTGCAGGAACCCGGCTCCAACGATCCATCGAACCAGGTTTGCCTCCAGGGTTTTTACGGCAACTTCCAAGTCCTGCTTAGTTGCCAGATTCGCCTCACTTTGGGCGTCTTGAAATGCCTCGGAAATAGCCTCGGCCTGCTGCTCGGGAATTCCGGCTTCTTTCAGCTTTCTTATGAATTTATGCGTGTCGAAGGTAATGGTTGCCATTCTTTGTTCCTCTTCGTTCGAAAGACTACCATATCGTGACACTCTTTTCAACGTAACCGTGGCGGCTTGTAAAACACCTAACGCAAATCTGAACAGATCAAGCTAACGATACATTTGCTCCCAGCTTAACCCCTTTGCGCTGAAATTTCATATCGAACGTGTAAAATGGTCCTTGCTCGCCGCTGGCCACCAGATGCAGGGCGTCTGCAAAGTCGAGACCCTGGCGGTACAGATCAATGGCGCGGGCAACCTGTTCCGGCTGTTCGATCCGAACGATGGGCAACCCCAGCACAGTCAGCAGCGACTTGAAAATATTGGCTGCCGACAACTCGTACACGGCCCGAAGCACCCATTCCAGTTCCAGCAGGACGGTCTTCGGGACAAAGATCTCGTCCGCGCTCTGGAGCAGCCGCAGAGCGCGGACCGCCTGCTCCGGATCATCATTGGTAAGGTAGCGCACCCAGACATTGGTATCGACAGTTTTCATGCGCTATTTCCGTCTCTTCCAGACCTTCCGCAACTCCTCCTCTACACCACGTGTCATCTCGTCAACCGACTTTCGAGCTCCGTGGTAACCGGCACAACCCAGTCCCTGCTCAAGTGTCGTTGCCGGGAAAAGCCGCGCCGGCTTGAGGATGATGCCGGCCGGAGTGTCCTCGATAATGAATTTCTCGCCTGGCACCCAATGGTGACTCTCGCGGATAGTTTTGGGAATGATGATCTGTCCCTTGCTCGACAATGTCGTGGTTTCCATGCTATCTCCAAAGTAAGATCAGGTAAGATCATGGTAGATGCTAACCGGTCTGATGTCAAGGAGTAGACGCCCCGCCCACCTCAGCGAACAAGCCCATCAAATAAAGGACTCCCTCTATTTTTCTTTCTTTGCCTTAGCAAGCAGTTCCAGCCCCTCTCCACATGAAGCTTAACTTTTATACAGCGGCATAGATTTATTCAAATCTTTGCATGTACTTTTGCAAGAGGCTCAAATGGTAGCATTTTTGCCACCGTGCCAAACAAGAAGTGATCAAAACCCATGGCACCCCATCCACAAGTCAAGTTATAAAGTATACTGTCCCGGGAATTTTCCAGTGCCCAAATCTGACCTCCTCAAGAAACGTTCCACTCGCGCAAGTTGTCCAAATTAGACCTCGCCGACGGCCAGGAATCTCACTACCTTTCCGTAATTCCAACTCTTTTTTACTGCACCGCACTATGTTTTATGCTACAAAATGCGCTATGATCGACATGGGCAAACAGATCCAGCATTGGCGTAATGGCGCGGACGAAGATTGGGCCGTAGCTCAGGAACTGATCGAACGGAACAAGATCAGACATGCGCTGTTCATTGCCCATCTTGCTCTGGAGAAAACGCTGAAAGCACATATTTGCAGGAATACGCGAGAGTTGGCCCCACGTATTCACAACCTCGTGAGGTTGTCAGAAATTGCAGGTCTGGCGCTCTCCGAATGGCAAATCGACTTGCTGGCTGACGTTAACGAGTTCAATATCGAAGGGAGGTATCCCGAAATGCTCATGCCCCCTTTGACACGTTCGGAAGCTGATGACTACATGGCGCGGATAGCCGAGGTGTTGCAATGCTTGAACAGTCTGTTCTGACATCCGTAAGGAAGTATCTCGCAGCACTCGCGTCACATGGCATCACGGTCGAGCATGCTGTCGTCTTCGGTTCTCTGGCCAAGGGACAGGCCAACGAACATAGCGACATTGATCTACTGGTCGTCTCGCCACAATTCGACGGGATGAAAGACAGAGGAAGCGTCAACCTCTTGTGGCGGGTCGCGGCTCGAATCGACAGCCGGATAGAGCCGATACCCTGCGGTTCCAGGCAATGGCGTGAAGACGACTCCAGCGCGATCATCGAGATAGCCCGAAGAGAAGGCGAGATTCTGAAAGCAGCGTGAAAATCCCCCCAATTTCATCAATAGAACAATAACCAACAGCGTCCCTGACGCCGTAACCGGGGCACTCCCCGCCAGCCTCATCTTCGGCTTCGTCTGGCAGCGGTTCTCGCCGCAGGCGGCTTTCGGCATGGGGGCGAGTCTGGCGCTGGTTTCGGTGGTGCTGCTGATCTTGATGGTGAAAGAAAAGGTCTGATGTTGTGTCGGCGGTGGGAGCTTGCTACGCAGCATAGCGCAATATCTCAATCTCAGCGCCGCTCTTTACCGCCGCTTCCGCACGTGTCAGGAGTTTATCGGTCAACTCTTCGGAGAGATAATACTCGCCGCAGTTGTCGCAGACCTCCGCCGGTACGCCACGGAAAATGACCGTACAACCGTCACGCTCCAGGGTAACGGTAACCAGTCCGTCAACTGTTTCGCCGTTCTTACAGATAACACATTTCATACTGTTCTCCTCGACTTGAAATCCTCAGTCCATTTTTGTCCATCTGGTACATATGCGGTCACAATATCGCACCGACCGGATATCGAATCAAATGCCACGACAACATGAATGGGCTTGGACGCAACGAAGCCAAATACAAGGCGACTGGGAAATGGTTTATCGTCAGGATATTCAGCAATAATGCTTCCTGTTGCCAGCACCTCACGTACGTCGCCGACCGATATCCCTCTCTGGAACATTCGTAAGACCGCATGTCGACTGAAAACTATTTCGGCACATTCCATGATCAGACCTTATAGCACGAAGACAACGCCAGTCAACAGATTAGCTGGCGAGTTGAACATCCGGGGCGTACCTTCTTTTGTGCAATTCCAGGAGTGAACGTGGTTGCTCATGACTGACCAGGCGAGTCATTCGGTGCCGGTCTGGATAAGGAGCTTCGAAAGGTTTTGGAGAAATCTCCTGAGGTCGGCATCGTAGCGGAAAATATCCAAACCTCCACGCCGCGGACAATTGCATGCTGCAAAAGGCAAGGAAGGTCAAGGCATGGGCGAGAGTTAGTCAACAAATAAACAACCTGCCCCCCCTGCCCCCCATACCCTTTTCCCCTCCAAATGTGTCTATAGAAAAATAGCTATAGAATGTCCCCGGGGACTTCCCTATGCCGCGCTTCTCTACGTAAAAAGCCCCGGATCGCTCCGGGGCTTTTTACGTTCAGCAAATAACAATTTTCTGTTTAGGGGCGTGGAACCGCAGTCACGCCGTCAACAGCAACGCCGAAGATCGTCTGCAGCGTCGTGAGCGGGATGCCTGCCGTTCCGTCAGTGTTTGCACCCGTCAGCGTGCCGGTAAGCGTACCGTCAGCCTTGGTACCGCTCTCCAGGTAGTTGAGCGTGTCAAACATCAGGCGCATAACATACTGGTTGTTGTGCGCCCAGCCGCCCGGCTCGCGCTTCATCACGTTCAGGTTGAAGACAGAGCCGACCAGCAGTTGCCCACGCTTCGTGGCTGTCTTCTTGTCGCCAATTGCTGCGGCAATCTTCTTCCAGTTGATGGTCCCCTTGGCAGATGATCTGTCAACGGGGTCGGAGAAGAAGTAGGGGTACGTGGCAGAATCAAAGTAGATACCGCGGACGGCGAGCTGGGAAACGATTGCGTCGAGACCGGCAGCATAGGCTGCTTTGCTCTCTGCCGTAGTACGGATGGTGCCGCCGAAGGCGAGTGAGCCGACATGGCAGGTACCACAGTTGCCATAACTCTGGAGCGAGTGATTATTGGCAGTAATGCCGGCGATTCCTTGCTCCATGTGGCAGCCGACGCAGGGGCCAACGCCGTCAGTCACACCACCTACCCCGTTCAGACCGATCTGGTTATGCTGAAAACCGGAAGGGGCGTAGCTTGAGTGGCTCGACTGGAATCCCTCGTAGCCGATGACGCTGTACAGGATACCAGCAGCGGCCATGTAGTGGGAGTTGAACGACCCGAAGCTTGATGACGACAAATTCTTGAAGCTGGCTGCACGGGAGATGAAGGTACCGGACTGCAGGCCCATGTGGCAGTTGACGCAGAGGTTGGAGCTTCCGGCATTGGCCAGCTTGAAGCTGGGGACCGACCCGCTCGGCACGTTTGTGGAGTACTTGTAGAAGGCACCGGCCGCGCCATTGGTGACACCGCTGCGCAGGTTGAAGTTATAACTTGTATGGCAGGCGTCGCAGCGAAGCACTTCTATGGCGGAGCCGGAAGCCTTGAATGCCCAGCCGCCAGCCGATGGATTGGCAAGGAAGTTCTTGTAGCCGGTGGCAGTGTGACAGCGGGCGCACTCATCACGGTTGGAGCCGGATGAAAGCGGATCGCTCTTACTGCCGAAGTTGTAGTGGGTCCAGGGATCGGCCTTGGCATTGCCATGACCGCTTTCTTTCCAGTCTGCCAATTGTGGAACAGCAGCGTTGTTTGCCTGATGCGGATCGTGACAGTTGGAGCACTTGCTCTCTGCGGTCACGTAAAGGGCACTCACACGGCCCGGCAGGGCGGCAGTCGCAACCGACTCGGCCACTTTATGCTGCGGTTCGTTGGAAGTGGAGAAGAAGAGGGTATCGTGACACGTATCACACCGGCCTGCCTCATCCGGCTTGGGATAGGGAAGCGGTCCGATGCCGTTGTGCTGGGCGCCTCCACCGTGACAATCCTGGCAGCCGACACCTTTCTTGAAGTGGGCGGACCCGTTGTAAGCAGCATAAAGAGACGTGCCAGTCACAGAACTCACGGCCGAGCCGTGGCACTGGGCGCATTCCGTTTCGCTGACCTTCGGTACATCGGCCGGCGAGATCCCCCCCTCCTTGTTGTCCGAACCACAGCCGGTAAGGGCTGCAGCAAACAGGAGCGAGGCAAGTGCGGCTGAATACATATACGCTTTTCTACTCATGCTGATTCCTCCTTGTTAGAATGTTTATGACTAGAATGTTCCCGGCAGGTGGCACTTCAGACAGACCCTGTTCCCGCCTTTATCCTTGTAATTCCCCTTGATGCTCTTCCAGTCCCGCGGATGCGGGTTCGTCTTGCCGCTGGAGTGGCACTGGATACAGACGTCCCCTTCCGGATGGCAGGTCTGGCAAGACTGGAGATTCCGCCTGGCCTCGTAAGCGTGCTCGTTCAGGGCCGGTGCGTACCGCTGGCCGTTCTCGCCGAGCATCATGTGGGACTTGATCCTGAGACTCCCCTTGGGGAACCGGGCATGACAGGAGTTGCAGTACTTCTGGTCATGGCAGCGGTAGCAGGTCTGGGGATTGTCCTGGGCCTTGAGCGGATGGATGGTGACAAAATCGCTCCGATGGCTCTTGGGAATATAGTCCCGCCGGAAGTTGTCGGTCGAGAGGTCGGCATCGATGCCGCCACCCTGGTGGCAGTCGAGACAGAATGACTGCTTGTGGCACTGGGCGCAGTTTGTGTTGGCGTGCCGGGCAAGCGTGCGGTGATTGCGGTTCCAGTCGCCATCATGGTTGGGGGCGATCCCTTCCGCCTTGTGGCAGTCGTTGCATTCGGAGATCTTCATTGCAGCATATTCTTTATGCTGCTGCTTTTCTGCCAATGCCTGCTGGACATACAAGGCAGACATCATCAGCAGCAGACATACAAACAACAGTTTCCTCACAATAGCACCCCCTTTCTAGAAGTCGTAATCAAACGCCAGGCGCCCGGAGAAGTTCTCGCTGTAGCGGGCATTGACATCGTCCTGAATCCTGCCCGATACGGCCAGGGCCTTGGTGATCTTGTACTTGCCACCCAGCCAGTACCTGCGGGCGATCTCGTCGCCGGTCAGGGCATCGCGCTGGTAGACATCGTAGGTGAATCCCGCGGCAACCTGGGCCTGCTTGGTGATCTCGTAGTCGGCGTCGATGATAGCCCCGTTGAAGGAGCCGTAGTAGCCATTGCGGTTGTCGTATTCCACATTCAACCGCAAATGCTCGATCGGCCGTACGATGAAGCCGGCGTGGTAAACGTTGGCCGAAGCGCCATCGCCGTATCCCTGCCGGTTGTAGCCGACATTTACAGACACCCTGTCGTTGATGGTGTAGTCAGCCCGGAACAGTCCTTCCTTGAACCGGTTCACGGCAAACACCGAGTAGATCGAGGTGGTGTCGAAGGTGGGATAGCTCTGGTAATACTCACCGGTAAAGATCAGGTTGGAGGTCGGATAGTACTTGAGTCCGGCCTGCACCTCGTTGAAGGTCTCGGCAGTCAGGTCGAACTTGGCGTTGGCATAGACCTTGACGTTGTTCAGCAGGTACTGCTTGAACGAACCGCCCAGGATGTCGCGGGCGATATTGCTGCGATCCCACTTGCGGAACCAGCTCAATTCGGCGTCGGTCTGTTTGAACCCGGTCAGATAGGCGGAAACGCCCAGATCGGTATTCCAGCCGTAGCCGGTTTCTCCGTTGAGACCGAAGATGACGTCACGTCCACCGAGCAGGGTGAAGCCGACCGGGCCTACATTTTTCAGGTCGACCTGGACACCATCGATGATGGCGCTGCCAGCGGCGATGTTCACGAACTGGCGGCCGAACTTGATGTCGAACTTGTCGAACAGGTCGCGGTAGTCGCCATACAGGTAGTAGAGGCGGCCATTGCTCCCCTCACCAGTAGCAAAGGCCTGGGAGAGCCGGCCGTAGCCGTAGATGTTGAACTTTTTGGCCTTATCGATGTCGGTTATGGATAGCCGCAGATATTCCGCCGCTTCGAACTGGCGTTTATCGACGAATTCGTCGTTGTACCACAGGAATTGAGTAGAGCTTCTGCCGTGGATCTCTGCCGCGCCGGCGGCAGTTGCCGACAGCAGGGCCGTGCAGAGCAGCATGCGGGTAAACCCTTTAATCCCCATCAAACGGACCTCCTTTCCAAAAATCGAATTGCATCTGCAATTCACTGAAGGCATGGACGGGGGGAATCCCCCCGCCCATGCCGGTGATGCTGCTAGCGGCTCGGCTGGTGGCCGGTGCTCCTGACTGCGTCGTTGTGGCAGAAGGTGCAGTCAACAAAAGCATTGGCGGTAGCGTGGCCAACCGCGCCGGCGGTGGATCCGGCAACAGTACCGGTTGTAGCGTCATGGCAGGAGGTGCAGGTTGCGACCCAGGCGGGAACGCGGTTGGTAACGAAATCGGTCACCGCTGCGGTCGTGTCCGTACGGGTGGCATACGTACTGGTAACCAACGGATCGCCAGAGATGTGGCAGGCATCGCACCGTCTCAGATCGTTCGGATACCCATCGGCAACAGCACCCTCGAAGCTGTAGGTTTCATCAGCAAGGGCCGGTCCACGGTGGATCTTGTGCACGAACACCTTGACATCTCCAGCAACGGCCGGTGCACCAGCAACTGCTCCTGCGCCCACGGCGTTGTTCGGCGTATGGCAGAAACCGCAGTATTCGACATTAGCACGACCGGCACCATGGAAACCAACCAGACCACCGTGGCATTTGTTGCATTTTGCTGTGTCAACCACATTCCGGCGAACAGCACTGGAGTCGGTTGTCTGCAGTCCGCTTGCAAGGTCGTAGTAGACCGGGGTCACCGTTGCGCCTAATGCTTTTGCCGCGGTAGCACCACGACGCTTCACCGTCAGGTCGCTTCTCGTCGCCTGAACGGCAAAACCGACAATTGCATTACCACCGGTATAATATGCGGAGTTGATCCCGGGCAGGACACGCGGCTTGCCGCCAGTAGCATAGCCGAGGTATGTGGCATAATCGACAGCGTAAATACCCTTGGTGGCATCAACGGTGATCAACTGGTTCTTGGCTAGTGCGCTGGTACTCCCGCTAGCCACTGTTGCAGAGGCAGCAGTACCATTTGCTCCGGAGAAGATGGTTGTGTAACTGCCAAAAACCCTGACGTTGGCAGTTGGCTCGGGAATATTCTCCCAGTCGGCTTCGTTAACCCGCTTGATTGCCACCCTGATACTGATTGAACTGCTGTTGTTTTTAAAGGCATAAGCCTTGCCGGTACCATCGGTTATCTGGAAGGTCACCTTGGGAGCCTTTGCAGGTCCCACGTTGTCGACCCTGACAACCTTGGCAACAATCGCCGAGGAACTGCCTGCAGCGGCTTTAACCTTCGAAGACTTTTCAAATACGGTGTGCATCCCGGGAACCGAAATCGCGTCGAAGTCAGTGCCGGTTGAGGCATGACAGCCGGCGCAGCCGGCATCACTCGTCTGGTTGGTTGGGTGTTTCACGGCCGTCAGTGTTTTGGTGACCTTCTTGAGCGTAGAGGCACCTGACCAGCTGTTGAACGCCAGGGTCGCGCTGCCATCGAAGGTGGTGGTGTCATGGCAGGTCGTGCAGTTAGCACGGGTCGGCTGGGTCTTCCAGCGATCTACGTCCTTGCCGATGGCCTTGCCGAAGGTGTCGGTCCCGAGCTTATGGCACTTGACGCAGTCGATCGGGGTTGAGTTGGTCGTCGAGTCGCTGGAGAGCATCGGATACCCGACCTTGGAGTAGTCGTTGCTGGAGCCCTGACCATACTTGGCACCCAGTTTTGAACTGGGGAGCTTGGCACCGTAGTGAATTTTGTGGATGAGCGTTTTCATGTCATACGAGATCCCGGTTGTGGCATTAACCAGGTCCGGGTTATGACACATAATACAGAGCATAACATCGCGACGACCGCCACCATGGATACCCAGCACGCCGTGGCACTCGTTGCAGGCAGAGGTGGAAACGATCTCGCGGGTCGTGGTTACCGCTACACCGTCAGGCCGGAAGGTAATGTACGGGTTGGCAGCCTGCTGAAAGCTCTTGCCGTTTCTCGTAACGTTACGGGCTATCTGCATGGCAACTGTGTGGGTAAGGCTCCGGTCGTACACAATGTTTTTGTAGGTTTGGGTAGAATCCGTTATGTCTTTAACAAAGGTGTATGTGTAGACACCCGGCTTCACCGTGGTAAAGGTACTGGTGGCAGTTGCTGATTCACTGGAAGGACCAGTGGTTCCAATGTAGTTCTGGTAAGCACTGCCGTCTGCGCTGATGCGGGCAATATGGAAGCGAAGGGTCCCCCCGGCCTTGATAAACGTCACCGGATCAAGGGGCTGGCCTTGTTCGTCCGAAAGCGCGAACGTGACGACAGGCGGACTGTTGATGGTGACACCACCGATAGTCGCTTGAATGTTCCCATCCGCACTGGGAGTCGAGATAGCCTCTGTAGCAGCCGGATTATTTTCGGGGTTTGACCCGCCGCCACCCGAACTGGAACAGCCGGCGAGCAGCGAAGCAGCCAGAAGCGACATACATGCTACGGAATAGAGCATTTTTCTTTTCAGCATCTGCTTTCCTCCTTGTGATTTGTTAAGAATGATACCTTCCTTCGTTGTACTCTCCAAAATCCTTCTTTTTCCCTCCTTGCAGTTATTTTGTCTTGATGCAACGCAGAACAAATACCGATCTGTTATTCCGGGAGACAATGCTCGTCAGGCATGCAACGTTCCTCGGGCAAAGAAGCCTACAAATTCTTGAACCGCTATAATCCTTTCAGTGGGACTATAGAGCTTCCGCTGCAGGATCTCCTCAATATTGAAGAAACTGAAAAACATCCCGTGAAACGCCCTGGCCGCCAGTTCCGGGTCGAAATCGCGCAGTTTGCCCAACTGCTGCATGGTCCGAAAGTAGGAAGCGTACGTGGCAAAGAGCGTATCCAGGAAGGAATGATAAATCTGGTGCATCTTGTCGGGAGAGTGCTGCACCTCGCCATGGAGGATCTTGATCCAGTCCCGCAGACCATCGAGTTTTGCCAGAAGCTGATTCGCCAGAATGGTGAGACCTTCCTCGTACGGAAGATCCACGAGTCCGGGAATGAGTTCCTGCACCTTGGACAGGGAGTAGTGGCTGATAACCTCCTCCAGCAACTGCTCCTTGGTGGGGAAATGACGAAACAGCGTAACTTCCGAGATATCCGCACTGCGGGCAATCTCACGAGTGCTCGCCCCGCAGACCCCTTTCTCGGAAAAGAGATGGAGGGCTGCTGCCAGAATCCGCTCGCGGGTACCCGGACCGGTCTTTCCGGTAGGTTGATCAAGCTTCTTTGTCTGTGATAGGGTCATCGGGTGCATGTGAGTACTTAACTACTATCGGCAGATGAAATTTTTCTTTAGTGTATCAGGTAAAAAAGTTATTGCGAGTGCGTTAAAAATAATTTTTGTTCGCTAACATACCATTGGGCAACGGTTAATTTCCTTATTGTCGGCCAACAGTCTATATACTGTATGCAACAAACATTAAGATATTATTAATGTTTTCCCTGTTCTTGGATTTTGTCCGTCATCCACCAGCCGGTACGACCAGACGTGGTACCGGGACCCGGGCTCAAAATTTTTCCCGGTTGAGGGATATCGGGACGTGTGGTATCTAATTGTCCCGGCAGCGATCATCTGCCGTACTCGTCACTCGGGATGAACATGTTTCCACCTCGTCTCTATCGAACAGTCCTCATGTTCTGCCTTGCGGCTGTTCTGGTTGCCGTCTCTACCGGCATATCGGTCAGCTCCGAACAGCAGCCCGCTGCCATGCCGCCTGCCATGCTGGGCGATGCCAACGCCTGGATCAGCCAGGGGCTCGCCAGCAACGCGGCCGGTCGTTACCAGGAGGCACTGGATGCCTTTCTGCAGGCCGTGGCCATCGACCCGGCCAATTCTTTTGCCCTGTTCAACCTAGGTACCACTTCGGCACTGCTTGGCCGCTACCGGGAGTCTGCCGATTACCTGAAGGGAGCGGTCAGGATCGCACCCGACCTCATCCCGGCCTGGAGCAACCTGGGGGCCATGTACAACCACCTGGAGCAGCCCGACGAGGCCCTGGCCGCCTTTCGCCAGGTTCTCCGGCTGCAACCGGGCAATACCGATGCCCACTACCAGGCCGCCCTCGCCCTCCTCGCCCTGGGCAGACGGGACGAGGCGTGCGTCGAATACGAGGCCCTCCGCAAACTCGACCCCACCCTGGCAGAAAAGCTCCTCCCCCTGCTTTCCGAACGGAACAAATAAAAAAAGCCGCCCTGCGGAGTGCAGGACGGCTCGTAGCGACTGCCGGAGCGTCATAGGAGTTCAGCAGACATTTGCCGTAAGATGGTTTAACTGGTCATTCAACCAACCATTTATACTTTCACCCGACTGCTTGGCTGCAACGTATATTTTGCGGTGAAGATCCGGAGAAATCCGTAACATGAATTTTCCGGTAAACGGTTTTTCCGGTAGTTGACCAAGCTGCTCACAAAAATTGAGATAATCGTCGACTGAATCGTGAAATGCTTGCTTGATCTCGTCAACGGTTCTTCCCTGAAAGGTGATAACATCCTTCAGGCCGATCACCTCTCCGTGGAAAATATCTGCTTCATCATCAAACTCGACCTTACCGGCATATCCCTTATACTGGATCATGATCTGATACCTCCTTCCTCCAGAAATCGCCTGACCGATTTGACAGCGCCCTTGTCCGTCTCTTTCTCCGGGTGTGGTCGATGGAACGTGGCCCGGATGCCATTTAGCACGAACCGGACTCGTGATCCATTACCTTCAAAACGTTCAGCACCCAGTGCTACGAACAACGCCTCAATGTCATTCCAGACTATATTTGACAAAACCGGATCATGGAATATGGATTTCAGCGTCTTGCGGTGCTTATTGGTCATGTGGATTTGGTATCATCACTTGATACTATTGTAAAGAAAAAAACAACCGCGCAGCGGAGTGCCGGGCGGCTGTTTCAAGAGCTATCGAAGAGACCTAAATCAGGTCAGGTTCCAGATCGCCATTTCCACGATATCCTTCCAACTCTTTGATATCTCGTTCACCACCGTCGGTTCGAAGCCGCAGTGCATCATGCATTGGGCACACCGCTCGTCCCGCCCGACACCGTAACGGTTCCAGTCGGTCTTCTCCATCATCTCCCGGAAGGTCGGATAATGGGTATCGGTGATCAGGTAGCAGGGGGCCTTCCACCCTTGAGGGTTGCGGGTCGGATTCCCCCACGGGGTGCACTGGAGCTTCTTCTCCCCCTTGAGAAATCGGAGGTACATGGGGGTTGACCAGAAGCGGAACCGCTTGCTCATCTCATACACCTGCCGGAACTTTCGCTCGATCTCCTGACGCTCCAGGAACAGCAGTTCCCCAACGGCCTCGTAGCTGAAGCCTGGAGCCACCAGCAGGCCGTCCACGCCCAGTTCGGTGAGCATGGAGAAGAGCATGTCGATCTCCACCAGGTCGGTGTCCTTGAAGATGGTGGTGTTGGTGCAGACCCTGAACCCCAGCTGTTTGGCCTTCCTGATCCCCTCGATGGCAGTCTTGAAGGTCCCCTTGCGCTCAAGGATGCGGTCGTGGGTCTCCTCCAGGCCGTCCATATGCACGTTGAGGGTAAAGTTGGGATGGGGACGCAGCCGGTCCAGGGACTTCTCGAGCAGCAGACCGTTGGTGCAGAACTGGATATGCTTGCCCCTCTTGAGGACGGCCTCCACCAGCTCGAAGACATGGGGGTAGAGAAACGGCTCCCCACCGGTGATGGTAACGATCGGCGCCGGACATTCGTCCACCGAACGGAGACACTCCTCCAGGCTCATCATGGCCTGGATCGTGTCGGCATACTCCCGGATCCGGCCACAGCCTGAACAGGCCAGGTTACAGAGGTGAGTCGGTTCCAGCATCAGGACCAGGGGATACTTCTCCACCTTGGCCAGCTTGTTCTTCGCAATGTATTTCGTCAGGTCGTAATTAAGTCGCCAGGGAAAACGCATCTATCAAATTCCTTTCCATCTCCTGCTGTTGTTTGTGCAAAGGCTGTCATTCGAATACAGCTATGCAACAAAGAAAACCAATGACTAACGCAGAGTCGCAGAGAAGGGCACGAAGAATTCACCGCCAAGGTGAGTAGCTCCGATCCCCAAGGGACTTGCTTTTCTCTGTGCCTCTGCGTCTCTGCGTTAAAAAGCCTTCCTATCTCGCCACGGCCAGCGCCGGCCGTTCCTTCTTCCTCAGGAACGCCTCCACCGTGGTAGCTATCCCCTCGGCATCGAGCCCCAGGTCCTTGCGCAGTTGGGCCTGGCTGCCATGCTCGACGAACCGGTCGGGAATGCCGATCCGCTTGACCGGGACAGCGGTTTCCCGTTCGTCGGCGAGGAGCTCCAGCACGGCACTCCCGAAACCGCCCTGCAGGGCGTTCTCTTCAACCGTGACAACGGCGCCGCACCGGCGGGCAACGGCAAGGATCAGCTCCCGGTCCAGCGGCTTGACGAAGCGGGCATTCACCACCGTGGCCCGGATACCGGCTGACACCAGCAATCGTGCTGCCTCAACCGCCGGGTAGACCGTGCTGCCGATGGCGATGATGGCCACGTCGTCCCCGGCGGTCAACTGTTCGCCCCTGCCAATGGGGAGTTCCCGGATTTCCTGATCCAGTTGCACGCCATAACCGGTGCCGCGCGGATAGCGGAGCGCCATCGGCGTGCCGGCATAGAGGGCGGTCTTGAGCATGTGCCGCAGCTCGTTCTCGTCTTTCGGCGCCATCAGGGTCATCTCCGGCAGATGACGGATAAGGGAGAGGTCGAAAACCCCGTGGTGGGTCGGCCCGTCATCCCCCACCAGACCGGCGCGGTCCATGGCCAGCGTCACCGGCAGTTTCTGCAGGCAGATGTCGTGGAAGATCTGGTCATAGCCGCGCTGGGCAAAGGTCGAGTAGATAGCGGTCACCGGCCGGTATCCCTCGGTGGCCAGGCCGGCGGCAAAGGTCAGGGCATGCTGCTCGGCAATCCCCACATCGAAGAAGCGATCCGGATAGGCCTTGGCAAAGGGGGCCAGGCCGGTACCATCGGGCATGGCCGCGGTAATGGCGACGATCTTTTTATCGTCAGCAGCGAGCTGTGCCAGGGTCTCGCCGAACATTGCCGTGTAGGAGGCGGGGCCGCCCTTGGCAGCAGCCACCATCCCGGTGGCAATATCGAACGGACCGACGCCGTGGAATTTGCCCGGATTCTCTTCTGCCGGCTTATAGCCGCACCCCTTGCGGGTCATGACATGCACCAGCACCGGCCCCTCGACGCTCTTCAGATCGCGCAGGATCTCCACCAGGTGCGGCAGGTCGTGCCCCTGGAGCGGTCCCACGTAATCGAAGCCGAGCGCCTCGAACAGGGAGCCGGGGGTGAGGAACCCCTTCAGGGAGTGTTCCGCCCTCTTGGCGAAGTGAAGGATGTTGCGGCCAAAGGCCGGGATGCTGGACAACAGCCCTTCCATCTCCTTTTTGAGGTCGCGGTAGTAGCTGCCGGTCATCTTGCGGGAGATGAAGGTGGAAAAGGCCCCCACATTCCTGGAGATGGACATCTCATTGTCGTTCAGGACGACGATCAGGTTCTTGCGCAGGTGACCGGCCTGGTTGAGGGCCTCGAAGGCCATGCCGCCGGTGAGGGAACCATCACCGATGACTGCCACCACCTTGTGCTTCTCGCCTTTCAGGTCATTGGCAACCGCCATCCCGAGTCCGGCGGAGATGGAGGTGGAGGAATGGCCGGCACCGAACGGGTCGTGGGGCGACTCGCAGCGTTTGGGAAAACCGGAGAGCCCGCCGTACTGACGCTGGGTATGGAACCGGTCCCGCCGACCGGTGACGATCTTGTGGGTGTAGGCCTGGTGCCCCACGTCCCAGATGAAACGGTCATTGGGGGAGTCGAAACAGTAGTGCAGGGCCAGGGTCAGCTCCACCGCCCCCAGGTTGGACGCCAGATGACCGCCGGTCCTGGAGACATTCTCCAGGAGGAACTGACGCACCTCGCCGGCCAGGGTCCCGAGCTGCTCCACGGAAAGCCGTTTCAGGTCGGACGGGCTGTTGATCGTCTCTAAAATCTTGGACATGACAGTCTCCTACTTATCCGTTCAGCGTTCAACGTGCTGCGTTCAGCGAAAAAAACGCAGCACGCAGCACGCAGCACGTTGAACGCTGCACCCTTTACGGTGCATACCCATTGGCACGAAACCAGGTCACCGCCCGCTGCAGCGCCTCACCGGCCGGCCGCCGGGGCAGCCCCAGTTCCCGGCCCGCCTTGCCGGAATCGAAGAACATGAACTTTTTCGCCATCTGGACCCCGGCCAGGGGGATCAGCGGCTCGCGGCCGGTCACCCGGGAAATCGCCTCGTTCAGGTAGGCCGCGGCCAGGATCGGGAGGTACGGAAGCCTGAACCGGGGGGCCGGCAGCCCGGTGAGTTCGGCCAATTGGCCGAAGATCGCCTTCAGGGTGAGGTCTTCGCCACCCAGGATGTATTTTTGCCCGACACCCCCCTTTTCCCAGGCCAGGAGGTGCCCACGGGCACAGTCTTCCACGTCGATGATGTTGAGGCCGGTGTCCAGGAAGGCGGGCATCTTCCGGTACAGGAAGTCGACGATGATCTTGCCGGTGGGAGTGGGCTTCACGTCGTACGGCCCGACCGGCGTGGAGGGGTTGACAATCACCATCGGCAGCCCTTTGGCCGCAAACTCTTCCGCCACCCGCTCCGCGAGGAACTTGCTCCGCTTGTAGTGCCCCACCATATCGGCCAGGGCCACCCGGGTATCCTCTGTCCCCGGGGTGCCGTCGCCCGGATTACCCAGGGTGCCGACGCTGCTGGTGTAGACCGTGCGCTGTACTCCCGCAGCCAGGGCCGCCTCCAGGATCGTGCGGGTGCCGTCCACGTTGGCTGCGTACATGGCTGCCGGCTCGTTCGTCCAGAGACGGTAGTCGGCAGCGGCATGGAACAGGGCCTGGCAACCGTCAAGGTCGCGGGCGAGGCGATCCCGGCTGCGGAGATCCCCTTCGCGGACATCCACACCAAGTCCCTGGAGATTACGCCGGTCAGAGCCGGGGCGGGCCAGGACCCGAACCTCCCAGCCGTCCTTAAGAAGCTCTCTGACGATGCTCGCCCCGAGAAAGCCGGTGGCGCCGGTAACAAATGCCTTCATTGCTGAACCCATAAATAAGTTGAGTGGTTGAGTAGTTGAGTCGGACAATATCTCCTCTCAACGACTACACCACTCAACGACTCTCCGACTGCCAACTCATCAACTCATCAACTCATAAAACTCAAAGAACTCACCCGACCCGTGTCAGCGTCCGGTAGGTGCCCAGCGCGGTCAACGGAAAGCAGTTGCGGTAGATATGGTACTTGATCATGAAAAACTTCGGGAACCCGGTACCGGTGTATTGATCCTCATCCCAGGTGCCGTCACCTTTCTGGTTGGCCAGGAGATACTGGATACCCCTGTTCACCGAGGGGGACTCCACTTCACCGGCCGCCATCAGGGCCAGGAGCGCCCAGCCGGTCTGGGAAGGGGTGCTCTCGCCGACACCGGCAAGAGACGTATCGTAGTAGGACTCGCAGGTCTCTCCCCAGCCGCCGTCCAGGTTCTGCCGCGACTTGAGCCAGTTCACCGACTTCTGGATATACGGCTGGGACATATCCTCGCCGATGGCCGTCAGTCCGCAGAGCACCGACCAGGTGCCGTAGATGTAGTTGACCCCCCAGCGGCCCCACCAGGAACCGGACGGCTCCTGCTCGCGCTTCAGGAACTCCAGCGCCCGCACCGCGGCGGGATGGTCCTTGGGATAACCGAAGGCGCCCATCAGTTCCAGCATCCGTCCGGTAAGGTCGGCAGTGGGGGGGTCGATGAGGGCCTCCAGGTCGGCGAACGGGATCTTGTTCAGGAGATGTTTGGTGTTGTCCTTGTCAAAGGCACCCCAGCCGCCGTTCTTGCTCTGCATTCCCAGGCACCAGTTGATGCCCCGGACGATTGCCGCCTCCTTGGCCTTCTCGTCCTTGGCCTTGATCTCCTTGATTGCCATCATGACGAAACCGGAGTCGTCCACGTCCGGGAACCAGTCGTTGAGGAACTCGAACGCCCAGCCGCCGGGCTCCAGCTCGGGGCTCTTGATCTTCCAGTCGCCCGGCTTGCGTACTTCCCGGTCCAGGAGCCACTGTGCCCCCTTCACCAGGGCGGGGTGATCGGTCGGCACCCCGGAATCGACCAGGGCCTTGAGTGCCAGGGCCGTGTCCCAGACCGGCGAAACGCACGACTGGAGCACCAGCTCGTTATCGCCTTCGATGCAGAAGTTGGCCAGCGCCTCCAGCCCCTTGGCCACAGCCGGGTGGTCGTTGGCATAGCCGAGGCAGTGAAGCGCCAGGACCGAATTGAGCATGGCCGGCTGGATGCCGCCCCAGTCGCCGGTGGTCTCCTGATGGTCGAGCACCCACTGCTCGGCCCGCGCAGTCGCCCTGTTCTTGAAGGGGCGGATCGGACTTGACTCGTATATCTTCAGCATGTGGTCGACACCGACGAAGAAGTTCTTCCAGGTCAGGATGCCGTCTTCCTTGCTGAAGGTGTAATCGATCGGCCGTGGGGGACGAACATACAGTTCCTGCACCCGCGCGCTCGGCGGAAGCTTGCGGACCGGCCGCTCGGCCATGACCAGCGAGAGGGGGATGATGGTCCCGCGCGCCCAGCTGGACAGCTCGTACATGTTGAAATAGGCCCAGTTGGGCAGCAGCATCAGCTCGATCGGCATGGAGGGGACGCCGAACCAGGCGAATTCACCGAAGAGTGCCAGGAAGATCTTGGTGAAGACCCGGGCCTTGATGATTCCCCCCTTGTCGAGGACGAACGCCCTCGCCCTGGCCATGGCCGGATGATCGGCCGCGTAGCCGGCCAGCTTCAGGGCGAAGTAGGCCTCGATGGTGGTGGAGAGATCGCCGGGGCCGCCATACCAGATGGTCCAGGACCCCTCCTCGGTCTGCTTGCTGAGGAGATAGTTGGCGATCTTCCGCTCCCGCTCCCTGTCCACCATGCCGAGAAAGTGGAAGAGCATCAGATACTCGGCGGTAATGGTGACGTTGGACTCCAGCTCGGCCCACCAGTAGCCGGCCGGGAGCTGTTCGCGGAAGAAAAAATCCCGGCTCCGCTCTATGGCGAGATCCAGAGGGCTTTTTGCTTCACCTTCCCGTTTTTTCCAGATGGAAGCCGGCAGGTGATGAACCTTGCCGGGTGATCTCGTTACCGGGGCCGGCACAGGTTCAACGGCAGCGCCGTTGAACGAGGTAAGCGCATGGGAGATGGGGTGCTTCAGGGGTCTCATGGACGCTTGCTCTCCTTGGTAATCAATATAGCGGCCGTGGCTCCCACAGGGACGCCGCTGGCGCAAGGCGCAACAAATGTGGGTTTTTATCACATTCTGCCGAAAAGGTATACCCTTTTCAGCCCGGCAAAGGCCCAAATTCCCTGGAAACCGTTGATTTTCCTAGCCCAGTGTGGTAGAAGTTCCCTCCGGTTTTCATTCCCAACCGTCATCCTGAAAACGGCAATTGAAACACAGAGGCACGGAGACCACGGAGTTATCACAGACCTTGAATACCTGTTAGAGCCGAATAACGGGTGAGAAGGGTGTCCCCAATTGGATTCAACGTTCTCTTTCGGCTTTCTCCGTGTCCTCTGTGTCTCCGTGTTGAACCGTTTTTCGGGGTCTTGAGGTCCCATGCGCAACCCAGCATCATACCGCGGCCTGTACGGCTTCGTCGTCAGGTTCCCGCGCCTGATCATTTTCGTGGCACTCCTGCTCGCCGTGGTCTCGGTCGTCTACACGAAGCAGAACATGACCTTTGTCACCGGCCGTGACCAGCTGATGCCGGCCAACACCACGTTCAACCGCGACTATCAGGCTTACCGCCAGGAGTTCGGCGACCAGGAAGAGATCGTCGTCGTCATCGAGGCGAACGACACGGAACGGGTCGGCCGCTTCGGCACACGGCTGTTCGAGAAGTTCAGCCAGGACCGGCAGCATTTCCGCGAGGTCTTTTATCCCTTTGGCCTGGAGTTCTTCAAAAAGAACGGCCTCCTGTTCGTTTCTCTGGACGAGGTGCGGGCACTGCGGCGCAACCTGACCCTGGCCAAGCCCGTCCTCAAGGAGCTGGCCGCCAATCCGTCGGTGGAGACCCTCTTTTCCTTCCTCACCAGGGAGATGGACGGATATCTCCAGGGGGACCGGAACACGCCGGCAGCGAGGGAAAAACTGGCAAGCCTCGCCTTCATGCTGGACAAGCTCGGGCTCGGCTTTCAGCAGTTCGGCACGAGCGGCTCGACCGACTTCTCCCTGGAGGAGTTCTTTTTCAGCGGCCCCGGCGGCAAGGCATCCAGCTTCAGCAAGGCCGGTCGGCAGCAGGTACTGACCCTGCTGCCGGTCAAGGAGAGCGGCAGCTTCGTTCCGGCCGAGGAGGCGATCCGGATCATCCGCCAGGAAATCGCCGCCCTCAAGAAGCTCCCCGAGTTCAAGGGGGTAACGGTGGGGCTCACCGGCACGCCGGTGCTGGAGCACGAGGAGATGGCCACCAGCGAGCGGGACATCACCCTGGCCACGGTCATCTCCCTGGCCCTGACCGTGGTCCTCCTGGTGCTCGCCTTCCGCGGCGTGCTGAACGTCGGCGCTGCCGTCGTGTCCCTGGCCGTCGCCATCTGCCTCGCCTTTGGCTTCGCCACCCTGGCGGTCGGTCACCTCAACATCCTCTCCATGGTCTTTGCCATCATGCTGATCGGCATCGGCATCGAATACGGCATCCAGGTGGTGCTCCGCTACCAGGAGGAACTGGCCGGAGGGGCGACACACCTGGACGGGATCGCCACCGGCCTCAACCGGAACATCTGGGCCATCGTCATGGCCGCGGCCACGGTCGCCGCCGCCTTCCTCACCTTTGTCGCCACCGACTTCAAGGGGATCGCCGAACTGGGGATCATTGCCGGCGGCGGCATCGCCATCTGCGTGCTCGTCACCTTCACGGTCCTGCCGGCACTCTTGGTCGTTCTTGCGCCGTACCGCAAGAACAAGCTCGGGGCTCGGGGCTCGGGGCTCGGGAAAAACTTAAAGACGCCAGTCACCGAAAGCGCGAAGCGCTTTCTTTTCGGCTATCCGAAAGCGGTGATCGCCCTGACCGTCTTACTCTGCGCTGCCGCCATCTATCCGGTTTCCCGGGTCTCGTTCGACTACAACCTGATGAATCTCCAGGCCAAGGGGCTGGAGTCGGTGGAGTACGCCTACAAGCTGATGAAGAGCAAGGAAAACGCCGGCTACTTTGCCGTGGTGATGGCCGACTCGCCGGCCGAGGCCGCGGAAAAGGCGAAGCGCCTGGAGCGGCTGCCAACAGTTGACCATGTGGTGAGCCTCGCCACCTTCGTCCCGGATCAGCAGAGCGAAAAGCTGGCCGAGCTGGCCGCACTGCGGGCGGAGCTGGCCGACATCAAGGGTGGGGCCTACGAGGAGAACCTCAACCTGATGGCTCTGCCGGCCGTGTTCGAGAACTTCCGCACCAGCGTGGAGAAGCTGAAGAACCAGCTTGTTGCGGAGCAAAGACCCGAGGCGAAGCCGGTCGGCACCTTTCTGGCGACCCTGGACGGTTTTTTCGCCTCCCTGGAGAAGGAGAAGGACAAGAACGCCGTGGGGATGCTGAAGACGTTCCAGGGAGGGATGCTCTCCGGACTCCCTGAACAGATCGGCCTCCTCAGGGAGAGCCTCGCCGCGGCCCCGGTGACCGAAGCGGACATCCCCCCCCAACTGCACAGCCGGTTTGTCGGCAAGAGCGGCAAATACCAGCTCCAGGTGGCGCCGAAGAAGGAGATCTTCGACCGGGCACCGCTCAAGGCGTTCCTGGACGACGTACGGACCGTCGACCCCCATGCCACCGGCGAGCCGGTCATGGTCTACGAATCGATGACCATCCTGCGTAACTCGTACTTCGGTGCCTTTCTCTATGCCTTAGCTGCAATTGTCCTGATCCTGGTGGCCACCTTCCGGAGCCTCAAGTTCGCCCTCATCGGCTTGGTGCCGCTGCTGGTCGGCATCCTCTTCATGGTGGCCGGCATGCGGCTCTTTGGCATCAACTTTAACTCGGCCAACATCATCGTCCTGCCGCTGGTCCTGGGAATTGCAGTCGACTCGGGCATCTACCTGATCAACCGCTTCCGGCGCGAGGACGGCGACGGGGTCTCGGTGGTCTTCAGCAGCACCGGCATCGGCGTCCTCTACAACACCCTGACCATCATGGCCAGCTTCGGCGCCCTGATCGTTGCCCATCACCAGGGGGTCTTCAGCATCGGCGCGGTCATGTCCCTGGGGATGGTGGCCTGTCAGATCGCCTTCGTCCTGGTGCTGCCGGCAGTGCTGTCGCTGGTATCTAAGGAATGAGGAACGAGGAGCGAGGAGCGAGGAACGGGGAAAACCTGCGCGGGGCCGTTCCCCTCTGCCATCTCTTTCTGCGGGAACGGGTGCGGGCTGGTGACCGGGTGGTGGATGCCACCTGCGGCAACGGCAACGATACGCTGCTGCTGGCTGAGCTGGTCGGGCCTCAGGGAAAGGTCTGGGCCTTCGACAGCCAGGAGACGGCCATCACTGCCACCGATGCCGCTTTACGCGCTGCCGGGTGCCGGGAATGGGTGGAGATGGTGTCGGGGGGTCATGAGCGGCTGGCGGAGTATGTGACCGGACCGGTCAGTGCCGTGGTCTTCAACCTGGGGTATCTCCCCGGCGGCGACAAACGGTTCGTCACCAGGCCCGCGTCGACCCGCGCCGCCCTGGAGCAGGCAGCATCACAGATCGGGCCGGGCGGCTTTGTCCTGGTCGTGGTCTACACCGGGCACCCGGGTGGAGACGAGGAGTGGGATGCGGTCCGCACCTGGGGGGAAGCGCTCGCACCAGGGGAGTTCAACGTCTGGCAGGCCAGACAGATGAACCGGTCGGAGGCGGCGCCGTTTCTGGTGCTGGTGGAGAAGACGGGATAACTATCCTCGGCTTCGATGACAGTCAATAAGGCAATGCCCACTCTCGCGGATACTTTTCAGTAGGCCAGGTCAAAGGCGTTGGGAATGTGTTCGATCCGGTGGGTACCGTCCGCACACAGCATGACGGCGATGACATCGAAGCGGGCCGGGGCATCCTGGAGACGGTTTTTGGCCAGCCAGGTAAGGGCAGCCTTGCTGATCTGGCGCTGCTTGAAGGGGGTCACCGCCAGCTGCGGCGGGCCGTAGGCCATGCTCCGGCGGGTCTTCACCTCGACGAACACCAGGGTCTTCCCGTCACGGGCCACGATGTCCGCCTCTCCCCCCTTGCAGCGGAAGTTGCGCTCCACGATCCGGTAGCCGGCACGCTGGAGAAAGGCCGCCGCCAACTCCTCCCCCATGGCTCCAACACTCTGGTTGCTGCCTGCGGGTTTCTCCTCACTCCTCACTCCTCACTCCTCACTCCTCACATACTCCCGGACCCCCCGGAAGGTCGTCCGGTGGATCGGCGACGGACCGAGGCGGGCAATGGCTTCCAGGTGGGCCTGACTGCCGTACCCCTTGTGGCCGGCCAGGCCGTAACCGGGGTAGAGCCGGTCGTACTCCACCATCAGCCGGTCCCGCGTCACCTTGGCGATGATGGAGGCGGCGGCAATGGAGACGCTGCGGCCGTCACCCTGCTTGATGGTCCGCTGGGGCAATGACAGTGGCACCTTGGAGATGCCGTCGATCAGCAGGAAGTCGGGTACCGTTGCCAGTTGCGTCACCGCCTGCTTCATGGCCGCCAGGGTCGCCTGCAGGATGTTGTCCCGGTCGACGACGTCATGGTCCATGATCCCCACCCCGACCGCCAGTGCATCCGCCATGATCCGGTCAAAGAGCCCTTCCCGCTGCTTTTCCGTCAGCTTCTTGGAGTCGTTGATGCCGTCGACCCCGCTCTCGGGAGTGAGGATCACCGCAGCCGCCACCACCGGCCCGGCCAGCGGTCCCCGGCCGGCCTCGTCGATGCCGGCAATGGAGCGGTACCCCTGACGCCGGGCCAACTCCTCGAACTCCCACATGGTCGGTGCCGGCTCGTCGCCGAACAGGGTCAGGGTCATGGCTGCTCCCGGAGGATGGTTTACACAATAACGTGCATCCTGTAGGGATACCCCTTGCGGGTATCCTTGTTCCGGGCACCCGCAAGGGGTGCCCCTACACAATCCGTCATGGGTTCACCAATAACCAAAAAGGCCCCGGTTTCCCGGGGCCTTTTCTCGCTTAGATCATGCCGGCGACGTATTTCTTCTCGCGGATACGGGCTGCCTTCCCCCTGAGCTTCCGGAGGTAGTAGAGCTTGGCCCGGCGCACATGGCCGCGGGTGATCACCTCGACGGTCTCAACCGTCGGGGAGTGCAGCGGGAACACCCTCTCGACGCCGACGCCGTTGGAGATCTTCCGCACGGTGAACGACTCACGGACCCCGCCGTTCTGACGGCCGATACATACGCCCTGGAAGGCCTGGATACGGCTCTTGTCGCCTTCCACGATCTTCACGTGGACCTTGACGGTGTCGCCCGGCTTGAACGGTACCACGTTCTTCTTCATCTGCTCCATTTCGATTCTGTCTATCGTGTTCATGTTTTCCTCCCTACGGTTAAAGCCGAAGCTTTTGATAGTAGTAACCGTCCTGATGACCGGACTGATTGCTGTTAGTGTCTGTCAACCCTGCCGCCCGCGGTCGCCCCGGAGCCGGTCCATGATGATGGCGGCCGCAGCCCGCACCGACAGGTGATTGTAGGTGTCATGGCCACGGATCGGTTCCAGGACCATATCGGCCCGGGCAAAAATCTCTTCCGTAAGCCCCCAGCCGGTGCCGAACAGCAGCAGGTGGGGTCGTTCATCCGCTGCCAGCCGTGCAGTCAGGTCGGCACAGCCGATGGTATCCGTCCGCTCGGCAGCGCCGGTTGCCACCAGGCGCGGAGTCGATCCCGTTTCCCTCGTCAGATCGGTCACCGCCTCATCCAGGCTCGACATGATCCGCACCAGAGACAGGGCCTCCTTCCGCTTGGGGTTGTAACCTGCCCCCCACCCTTCCTGCCAGTGACCGACAATCCGGTTGGCCAAGGCCTGTTGTTCCACCACCGGTGTCACCACGTAGTAGCGAAGGAGACCGTAGGTCCTGGCGGCCCGCGCAATATCGTGCAGGTCCAGATTGGTCACGGCCGTGGCCACCACCTGCCGGTTCTTGTCATAGACCGGGTGGTGGATCAGGGCGATACTCAGACTGCTCATGGCGCCGCTTCCCCGGCAAGCTCACGGAGGAACGTCTCATCCTCCCGGGAGAGGTGCGCCGTGGCCAGCAGGTCGGGCCGGCGCTGCACGGTCTGGCGCAGTGCCTGCTGACGCCGCCAGCGATCAATCTCGCGATGGTTGCCGGAAAGGAGAACCGGCGGTACCGTGAGTCCCCGGAACTCCGGGGGCCTGGTGTACTGCGGATACTCCAGCAGTCCGTCGCTGAACGACTCGTCCAGAGCCGACTCTTCGCTCCCCAGGACACCGGGGACCAGTCTGGAGACCGCATCCACGATCATCATGGCCGCCAGCTCCCCGCCGGTCAGGACAAAGTCGCCGATGGAGAGTTCCCGGTCCACGTACAATTCCCGAACCCGCTCATCGATCCCTTCGTACCGGCCGCAGAGGATGATCAGGCCATCTTCGGCAGCCAGTTCCCTGGCCACCGCCTGGGTAAACGGCTCGCCGCGCGGCGAGGTGAGTATCACCCGCGCCCGCGGAGCCTGTGCCTTCACTGCTTCGATGCAGGCGGCCAGCGGCTCGACCTTCATCACCATCCCGGCGCCGCCGCCATACGGTGCATCATCGACGGTCCGATGCCTGTCCAGGGCGAAGTCGCGGATGTTATGGAGGTCGACGCTGATGGCGCCGCTCTCCACCCCACGCCGGAGAATGCTCTCGGTGAGCGGTCCCTGGAACATGGCCGGGAAGAGGGTCAAAATCTGGAATTTCATAGATCAAGCAGCCCTTCGAGAGGGCTTATGGTCATGACGCCGGCTTTGAGGTCAATGGCCTTGACCACCTCCTCGATAGCCGGTATCAGGTATTCCTTTTCATTGGCCCGGACCAGATAGACATCGTTGCTGCCGGTCGCCATGATGTTTTCGAGACGGCCCAACTCCATGCCGCCGTCCGTGATCACCCGGAGACCGATCAGGTCGAACCAGTAGAACTCGTCATCTGCCAGGGGCGGAAGCTGGCTGCGCTGGACGTAAATCTCACGTCCCACCAGATGCTGCACCTGATTGATGTCAGACATCCCTTTCAGGGTGAGGAGAATCTTCCGGCCATGGGCTGCTGCCCCGGCAACGGCATACGTCTCTTCTTTACCGCTCGTATCTTTCAAAATAACCGTGTCGAGGGAGAGAAACGTCTCGCTCTCCCCCGAAAAGGCTGCTACCCGCAACTGGCCCTTGATGCCATGGGTGCCGACCACCTTACCCAACAGAACCAGTTCACTGCTACCGGACATTACTCGACGATCTTGAGGACGGCCTTCTTGTTGTCCTTGGTCGAAACAGCGTTCAACAGAGTCCGGATGGCCTTTGCAGTCCGCCCTTCCTTACCGATGATCCGGCCCATATCCTCCTTGGCCACCGTCAGCTTGATAACTGTCGTATCCTCTTCCAACTCCTCGGTGGTCCTGACCTGGGTCGGGTCGTCAACAAGTGCTTTGGCGATGGTCTCTACGAGCTGTTTCATGTCGGTATCCTCGTGCTCTGGAGTGTCCGGCGGACCGGGGAAAGTCGAGCTCAGGCAGCCTTGGTAACGAACTTGGCCCAGATTCCTTCTTTCTTCAGGAGCTGCTTCACGGTGTCGGTCGGCTGTGCACCCTTGCCGAGCCAATCCAGGGTCGCCGTTTCATCGATGCGGCAGGCGGCCGGATTCTGGTTCGGGTCATACGTGCCAACGTTGGCGATGAAGCGACCATCCCTGCGAGCCCGCTCATCAGCTACGACAACTTGGTAGAAGGGCTTCTTCTTTGCGCCGGCCCGGGCGAGTCTGATCTTTACTGCCATTGTTTCCTCCTGGTGTTACAGCGACTTGTCATCGCCGTTCGTTTATTGGTTGTATGGTGAACGTCACGCTGTTATCAATGAAATCAAAAAGGAAGCATTCCCTTCATCCCGCCGAGTCCCTTCATAAGCCCTTTCGGCCCCAACTTCTGGAGTTGCTTGATCACCTTCTGGGCCTCGGTGAAACGCTTGAGCAGCTGGTTCACTTCCTGAACCGTCGTACCGCTCCCCTTGGCAATCCTTAAGCGCCGGCTGCCGTTGATGATCGTATGGTTGGCACGCTCGCCACGGGTCATGGAATCGATGATCGCCTCGATCCGCTTCAACTCCTTCTCGGACGGCTGGGCGTCACCCATCTGCTTCATCATCTTCCCCATGCCGGGGATCATTCCCATGATCGACTCCAGGGAGCCCATCTTCTTGACCTGCTGGAGCTGATTTTTAAAGTCCTCCAGATCGAACGCGCCCTTCTTGACCTTTTTCTGGAGCCGCTCTGCCTCCTTGGCATCAAAGGTCTGATGGGCCTTCTCGATCAGGGTGAGGACGTCACCCATGCCAAGGATGCGGGAAACCAGCCGGTCGGCGTGAAACACCTCCAGGGCATCCAGCTTCTCGCCCAGACCTACAAACTTGACCGGTTTGCCAGTTACCGCCCTGATGGAGAGGGCCGCGCCCCCCTTGGCATCGCCATCCAGCTTGGTCAGCACCACACCGGAAATCTCCAGCCGCTCGTTAAAGCCGCTGGCCACATTTACCGCCTCCTGGCCGGTCATGGCGTCGGCCACGAAGAGAATCTCCCGCGGCTCGACCTCGTCCCTGATCCGGACCAGTTCGTTCATCAGGTAGTCATCGATCTGATGGCGACCGGCTGTGTCCAGAATCACCGTGTCCAGACCGTTCAGCTCGGCATAGCGGATTGCGCTGCGGCAGATCTCCACCGGGTCCTGGTCTGCCCGTGAGTCAAAGGTCTCGATCCCGAGCTGGCGACCGAGGGTCTTCAACTGCTCGATGGCGGCCGGACGGTAGACGTCGGCCGGCACCAGCAGGGGACGACGGCGCTGCCCCTTGAGAAAGCGCGCCAGCTTGCCGCAGGAGGTGGTCTTGCCGGCACCCTGGAGGCCGACCATCATGATGGCCACCGGCGGCTTGGCCGCCAGATCGAGGCCGTTCTCCTCGCCGCCACCCATCAGAGCGACCAGTTCGTCGTGGACGATCTTGATCACCTGCTGGCCGGGACTGAGACTCTGGAGCACCTGTGAGCCGACGGCCTGCTCACGCACCCGCTCGACAAAATCCCTCACGACCTTGAAGTTGACATCCGCCTCAAGGAGAACCAGCCGCACCTCGCGGAGCGCCTCCTTGATGTTGTCCTCGGTCATTACCCCCTGGCCGCGGAGCTTTTTGAATACCAGTTCAAGTTTGTCGGATAATGTATCGAACATCAAGATCACTTATATTTCAATTAATTACCCCACCCAGCCACCATAAACAGACCACGGGCACAGTGGGACTTGTAAAGGATGGAATATAGAGGAGCTCCCAAATCTTTGTCAAGACAAAAATCGGACAGCAGAGTGGATTGGCAATGGTGATTGTGACGGGTCGGCTGGTCTGGTATAACTCTTACCAATGCCACATTCAGCCGACACCACACACAGGGGAGCCATTGCCCTGATCGCCGCCCTCCCGGAGGAGATCAAACCGTTCCTGGCCAGATGCGGGATTGTCCGGAAGGAACGGATTGCACACTTCCCGCTCTACCGCCTGCGCGTTGGAGATCGGGATCTCATCCTGCTGCAGTCCGGCATGGGGCCGATAAATGCCGAAGCGTCTACCAGGGCGCTTCTGGAGGCTACCAGCCCGGGCCTGATCATCAACTTCGGCCTGGGAGGGGCCGTTGCCCCCGGCCCGCAGATCGCCGACCTGGTGGTCGCCACACGCCTCCTTGTCAGCGACGGGGTCGGATTCAGCGAGCAGAACGGACCGGACGTGTCCTTCGCCGACGACTTTATGGTAAAGGCCGGCAACAGCCGCTGCCATCGCGGCACGTTCATCACCACGAGCGAGACCATGCCCAAAGCCGCACTGCGCGGAACAGTTCCCGCGAATACCGAAACACCGGTTCTGGAGATGGAGACCGCCGCCATCGCCCGGATAGCCGGAGAGCGGGGCATTCCGCTGTTGGCCATCCGGGCGATCAGCGACGACAGTGACGAGGAGCTCGGCTTCACCGTTGCCGAATTCTGCGACGCGGACCTGCACATCCGTCCATCCAAGGTTCTTTTCACCATCCTGAAACGGCCGTGGATCATCCCCCAGCTCATCCGGCTCGCCAGGAACAGCAGGCAGGCAGCCGAGTCCCTGGCAGCAGGCATCATCAACTATCTGGAGCAGAGCCATGCATAAGAGAGCAATCATCGCGGCGCTTGTCGCCAGCCTGACCATCCCGGCCGTTGGCCTGCCGATGGGAAACCGGCCCGACGACAGCCGCACCATGCACTTCGACGGCGGCGCGTTTCAAGAGGGAAGCGTAGCGGGCCAGCCGGCGATAACATCCAGGATCGGCCACTATCCCCAGCTGCTCCGGGAAGGCTCGTCCAAGGAAACCCGCGCTCTTCCCCAGGGAACCGGGGCACTGGCCGGCATCTGTTATATCCAGCAAAGCGGCGGCAAGCTCGGCAACCACCCAACCTTTCTGCCGCGCCCTGACATGCCGGTGACGGTGCGCGGTGCCGGGGTCGAAAAGGAAACCCGTTGCGATGGGAACGGCTTCTTCTCCCTGGCCCTGCCGCCCGGTCGTTATGAAGTGCGTAGCGGGGCTGACTCCGGGACCGTGACCATCGAACTCGACAAAACCACACTCATACCCCTGCGGGGCGGGAAAAGGATGGTGGACTGACATGAAACGGCTGACAATTTTTCTCTGCTCACTGTTGCTGGCAGCATTGCCGCTCCTGGCTCATGGTGGTGAACTGGACGACTACTATCTCCAGGCGTTCACCGGCGCCAAGGAAGGGGGCACCCCCTTGGCCGGCGCCGTTTTCCAGGCCGAGCCAGCCGATACGGGCGCCCGTTGCGGCATGCCGCTTCGCCGCGGCCTCTCCCGGGATTGGAGCAAGCTGGCCACGGCGACCCAGGTGGTGCTGGCGAAGTACGTGTCAGCCCCGGTCCTCACCGGCGAAACGTCCATCCTGTCAAGCGGCGGCCACTTCAGAATCCACTATGCGACGTCCGGCCCGGACATGCCCACCCCCGGTGTCCCGCTTGCCACCTGGATTGCCAGCGTGGCAGACACCTTCGAACATGTTTACAGCGCCGAAATCGGCACGATGGGGTACGCCGCCCCACCGGCAGCCGGCGGCATCTTTGACGTCTACCTGCAGGCCCTGTCCAGCCGGTCGGAATTCGGATTCACTCAGCCGGTGCCGGACCCGCCGACACAAGGGGTCGTTTCCGTCTCCAGCTATATCGTTATCGACAAAGATTTTCTCAATGCCATATTTCAGAATTCCATACCCGGCAGCGACACGCCCGACGTGAAGGCGCTGAAGGCTCTCCAGATAACGGCCGCTCACGAGTTCCACCATGCCATCCAGTTCGGTTACAACTATTTCTTCGATACCTGGTACGCCGAAGCAACCTCGACCTGGATCGAAGACGAAGTCTATGACTCCGCAAACCAACTCTACAACTACCTTACTGCCTACTTATCTAACCCATCCCTCAACTTGAACATTGCCGTTAATGTGAACACTGGTGGCGGCTATAGTCGGTGGATCTACAATAGGTTTCTGGCCGAGGCCTATACCCCAACAATCATCAGGGACTTCTGGAGGCAGTTGGGCCTAACCCCGTCCCCCTCAAGCACCGACATCCCTATGATCCCAACAATGGACTCTGTTCTTCAAGGAAAAGGAACCTCTGTCGGTTCGTCCTATTTCGACTTTTCTCGGCGCCTCTATAAAGGGGACTGGCAGAGCCATACCAACGAGACATCCCTCATATACCACCCCATAATTCCACTCTCTCAGCACAACACCTTCCCCATAACTACGACATCTGCCCCGATTCTGACGCTCAACCATTACGCGACAGGATTTGTAAAGCTCATTCCTTCAACCACATCGCCCGATAACCTGACCCTTACTTTCAGCGCCAAACCAAGCAGTTTGGCAATCATCGGGATCAAAAAAACGAAGAGCGGAACGTTCCAGGAGCTCCCGTTCGACACAGCGTCATCAACCATTGCAATCTCAGGCTTCAATAATTCCAACACAACTGAAGCAATGATCATCATCACCAACACAAGCGCATCCGACAACCAGGCAATCACCTTCACAACCGATTTAACCGTGCCGACGGCGCCGTCAGGGAATCTAACCCCTCCCAGTGCAACTGCTTGCATCACCTGTCATCCCACAGCCACAAATACGACCACCAACACCAGCAGCGGCGGTGGTGGTGGCGGCTGCTTCATTGCCACGGCCGCCTACGGCAGCTACCTCCACCCGAAGGTCCGGGTGCTGCGGGAGTTCCGCGACCGCTGCCTCCTGACCAATGCCGCCGGCAGGCAGCTGGTGGCAGTCTATTACCGCGTCAGCCCGCCGCTGGCCGACTTCATCGCCCGCTATGAAGGGCTGCGCGCCGGAACCCGTCTTCTCCTCGCCCCGGTGATCTTCGCCGTGGAACACGGGAAAGGGACCAGCGCTGTCCTCGTAGTGACCCTGCTCGTTATGGGCGGAGCAGTAACCGGGAGAAGGCGCTCAACGCGCGGAACATACTGACCTGACATTCGCTTTTCGCCTCCCTTTAGGATAAGGGGAGGTCGGGAGGGGTTACCATCGACGGAAGTAACTCCCCCCTGCCCCCTCTTACGTTAAGAGGGGGAGCAAAAGCCAAAATAAAAAAGCCCCGCTGGTATCCCAGCGGGGCTTTTCTGATCTCGGGCTTGCCCGACTGGCTGATTAGGCCTTGCGAACGTTGGCGGCCTGCAGACCTTTCGGCCCGTTGACCACGTCGAAGGTAACCGCTTCACCTTCGGCCAGCGACTTGAAGCCTTCGCTCATGATGGCCGAGAAGTGTACGAACACGTCGTCGCCGTTCTCCTGCTCAATGAAACCGAACCCCTTAGCGTCGTTAAACCACTTAACCCTACCCTGTGCCATGTTTCCTGCCTCCTTTTGCCTTTTGTTGCTCCGGCCTGGTGCCGGATTGTGAAGGTTACTGCAGCTGCCGGAGTCTTGAGGCAGGAAAACTACGGTTCTTCTGGCGAACGGCGAGATTTCCTGATACTGCAAAAACTTCCGAATCCTACTGCGGTGGTCAGCCTATCATCTACTCCAAATACTGTCAAGGCATTTTCCACCACCTCAACCAAATTATTACAGCATGTTCACTTTTCTGATAAAGGCCATCAACAGCCCGTAGTGCTGGTGATCAAACTTCATAATCAGCCGGGGAAGCTCCAGCAGATCCGGCTCGTCAGACTCCTCGGGAAGCGGCCCCGACCGCTCCATCCGACTGCCGGGACAGAGGAGCTCCGGGAACTCGCTCTCCAGCTCGGCGATCTCGCCATCCGACAGCTCCTTGTTGAGCCTGATAACCAGCAGACCGTCAACGAAACGCAGTGAATGATAGTTCCGGTAAAATTCCTCAATGGCCTGGACCGCCTCTTCGACACTCTTCGTAATGGTGAAGAGCGAAAAATCCTCGCCGGAGATCAGCCCCCGCACCAGAAGCGCCCTCTTGATGAACTCGAACCAGCGGTCCCAGTAGCCACTCTCGTCATCAACCAGCACGAGCGGCTTGGGAGAGGTCTTGCCGGTCTGGATAAGGGTGAAGACCTCCATAGCCTCGTCCAGGGTACCGAACCCGCCGGGGAAGACGGAAATGGCGTCTGATTCCTTGACAAAGGCCACCTTGCGGTTGAAGAAGTACTTGTAGGTAACGAGCCGCGGATTCCTGGCCATTACCGTATTGGGCGACTGCTCAAACGGCAGCCGGATATTGACGGCAAAGGAATTCTCGCTGCCGGCTCCCTCGTTACCCGCCTGCATGATCCCCCCACCGCCGCCGGTGATGATCATGTAGCCACGGGCGGCCAGTTCGCGGCTGAACTGGATGCAGGTCTGATAGATCGGTTCACTGGGCTCCGTACGGGCCGAACCGAAGATGGTCACCTTCTTCCGGTGTCGATACGGGCTGAAGACCTTATTGGTGTAGCGCATCTCCTTCATGGTGTTGTTGAGCATCTTCAGGTCAGCCAGATAGCTGGTTTCCTGTCCCGCCTTGAGGGCGGAAATGATCATCTCGCGCACCAATCCGGCGTGATGCACCCCTTCAGCCTTCTCGACCAGTTGGTCGATCAGGGCATCGATCTCTCCGTTCTTGCGCGTAAAACTCAGCTCCATCGGCACGTGACTCCTCATGAGAAAATGAGTGCGGATTATAACACCGTGTCGCGGGGGTAGCAAATGTTAAAGGATATCGAACAAAGATTACATTGCGCGCTCAGCGTGATTTGTTTACAGTGTGCTGGTTACGCGAATCAAGCCTGGAAAGGAAGCTGCTTATGGGAAAAACCACTGCTGAAAAGATCTTCGCCACCCACCTGGTGAACGAGCCGTTCCCGGGAACCAAGGTTCTGAAACTTGACGTGGTCCTCTGCCACGAAATCACCACCCCCATCGCCATTGCCGACCTGATGGCCCGCGGCAAGGACCGGGTCTTCGATGCCGGGAAGATCAAGGCGGTCATCGACCATGTGACGCCGAGCAAGGACTCCAAAACAGCCACCCAGGCCAAGATCCTCCGGGACTGGGCCCGCCGGCACAACATCAGGGACTTCTTCGACATCGGTGCCAACGGCGTCTGTCACGCCCTCTTCCCGGAAAAAGGGTTCATCCGGCCCGGCTATACGGTCATCATGGGCGACTCCCACACCTGCACCCACGGTGCCTTCGGAGCCTTTGCCGCCGGGGTGGGTACGACCGACCTGGAAGTGGGCATCCTCAAAGGGGTCTGCGCCTTTCGCGAGCCGAAAACGATCCGGATCAACCTTAGCGGCTCGCTGCCGAAAGGGGTATTCGCCAAGGACGTCATCCTCTACATCATCGGGCAGCTCGGCGTAAACGGTGCCACCGACCGGGTCCTGGAATTCCGCGGACCGGTAGTAGATGCCATGACCATGGAATCCCGCATGACCCTCTCCAACATGGCCATCGAGGCCGGCGGCACCTCCGGCATCTGCATGCCCGACGCCGTCACCGTCGACTACCTCTGGCCGTTCATCCAGAGCGATTATGCCTCGAAAGAAGCGGCCCTGGCCGATTTCCGTCAGTGGTGGTCCGACGAAGACGCAACCTACGACAGGGTGCTGGACTTCGACGTCTCCAGCCTGGAGCCGACGGTCACCTTCGGCTACAAGCCGGACCAGGTGAAACCGGTCGGCGAACTGGCAGGAGAGCCGGTGGACCAGGTATACCTCGGCTCCTGCACCAACGGCCGACTTGAAGATCTGCGGATTGCCGCCCAGATCCTGAAAGGGAAGAAGATCGCCTCCACGGTGCGCGGCATCCTGTCGCCGGCCACCCCGAAGATTTACCAGGATGCGCTGCACGAGGGACTGATCGACATCTTCATGGAAGCCGGGTTCTGCGTCACCAACCCCACCTGCGGCGCCTGTCTCGGCATGAGCAACGGCGTGCTGGCAGAGGGAGAGGTCTGCGCCTCCACGACCAACCGGAACTTCATGGGTCGCATGGGCAAGGGTGGCATGGTGCATCTCATGTCGCCGGCCACCAGCGCTGCCACGGCCATTGAAGGAAAGATCGCCGACCCGCGGAAATACCTGTAGGGGCGGGGTCTCCCCGCCCGGGCGCGGCAACCGCGCCCCTACATTCATGCATAAGGAGAGCCCCCATGAAAACTTTTGGCGGACCGGTCCTTTTCCTTGACCGGTCGGACATCAATACGGACGAGATCATCCCGGCAAAATACCTGACCGAGATCACCAAAGAAGACCTCAAGCCCTATATCCTGGAGGACCTGAAGCTTCCCGGCTTCGATCCCAAGGGAGAGAAAACGAAGGCGGCCCGCGTCATCGTCAGCCGGGCGAACTTCGGCTGCGGCTCGTCCAGGGAGCACGCCCCCTGGGTCTTCGAGGTAAACGACATCACGGCGGTAATCGCCGAATCGTTTGCCCGCATTTTCCGGCAGAACATGTTCAACTGCGGCATGGCGGCCATCGAGCTCCCCAAGGAAGAGCTCGACCTGATTTTTTCCCATGCAAACGATGCCGATGCCACGATCAGCATCGACATTGAAGCCCAGACCCTTACCATGAGCGGAGGCGGGAAGCAGAAAACCTTCAGCTTCGCCATCTCCCCCTTCGACAAGGCGCTGGTGATGGCCGGCGGCTGGGTCGACTTTGCCGACCGGAAGTATTAATTAACCACCTCTTTCCCCTGTAAACGAGAAACCCGCCGCCGAAGCGGGTTTTTTCGTTTGCAGCAACTGTCAGCCCGTATTTATACCGCTTTCGGGTTGACTCTGCGCCTCGGGCGGGGATAATATGCACTGCTTCGCGTTGTGCCGGGAACCAGATTCGTACATCCCGGTAACACACCGGACAAGGTATCCGTGAACATGCACCTGTTTCCCTTATCGCAGATCTGTCTTCTGGTCGCCCTCCTTGCGGTGCTCATGCCGGCCAGGCCAGCCCTGGCTGACGAAACAGCCCCGGCCGAAGGGACCATCTTTACCCTCTGGCCCCTGATCGACTACCGGGAAAGCCCGGCCGAAGGGTTCAGCAACCTGAGCATCCTCGGCCCGCTCTTCAAATTCCAGCGCCAGAAAGAGCAGTCGACCGTTGCCGTCCGTCCCCTCTTTTTCCGCTCCGGCAACGAAAAGAACGAAACCGCCAGCACCGAGTACCTGTACCCGCTCGCCTCCAGCGAGACCACTCCGGATGTCACCCGTTTCCAGGTCCTGAAGCTCTACCAGAAGAACCTGTTCCGGAAAGACCGGGAAGAAGAGCGGGAGCGGGACTTCATGATCTTCCCGTTCTACATCAGCGGGACATCGAAGAAATACGGACCGTACACCTCGGTCCTGCCCATCTATGGTGATATCTACGAGCGGTTCTGGCGGGACGAGTACCACTATGTCCTCTTCCCGCTCTACGGCCGGACCGTCAAGAAGGGAACCACCAACTACAACGTGCTCTACCCCTTCTTCTCGGTCACCCGCGGCGAGCGGGAATCCGGCTATGCATTCTGGCCCGTGTACGGACAGTCGGCCAAGGAAGGGGTCTACCGGAAGCGCTTTGCCCTCTGGCCATTCTTCCACCAGGAAGAGAAGGGACTCGATACGGACAACCCCACCAGCAGGTTCCAGATCCTCCCCCTCTACGCGGCCGTTGATTCGCCGAAGCTGACGTCACGGGACTACCTCTGGCCATTTTTCGGCCACTACGAAAACCGGGACCCGAAAGAGGAGGGGTGGAATCTCCTCTGGCCATTCTGGCAGGTTGTGCGGGGCGAAAAGCGGAACGTCACCCGCTTCCTGCCGCTCTTCGACCGGGAGCGTAACGGCGACGACGAAAAACGCTGGTACCTGTGGCCGCTCTACAAGGAAGAAACGTCGGTCGCCCCCTCCTTTCGTCAGGAAAAGGAGCGGCTGCTCTACTTCCTGTACAGCAACAACCGGGAAAGCTGGCCAGCCGACGGCGCCAGCAGGCAGCGGGTCGCCTTCTGGCCCCTCTTTGTCTACAATCGCACCACTGACGGCGTGAAGTCGTTCGGTTTCCCCGCCCTGCTCGAACCGATCCTGGACAGGGAAGGGATCGAGCGGAGTTGGGCCCCCCTGTGGCGGATCTACCAGCAGCGCTGGAACGATGGCGGCGACTCGACGGCCTCCTTCGCCTGGAACCTGTACTGGCACGAGGCGCGTAAAGACGCGCTGGCATACGAGCTGTTCCCTTTGCTGCGCTACCGTTCCACCACGGAGACGTCCGACCTTCAGCTTCTCAAGGGGCTGTTCCGCTACACGACCGACCGGGAACGAAAATCGGTCCGACTCTTCTGGCTCCCCTTCGACATCGCCTGGGGAAACGGATCACCCGAACACAATAGCGTGACGCACGTCAACGGGAGCATTCACCCATGAAACCGTTCGAATTTGTCGGCAGACACCTGATCCGTTCCGCCGAGGTTGTCGGGGAGATGATCATCCTCCTCGGCCAGACCTTCTACTTTTTCAAGGAGATCCCCCGCAACCTGCCGAGCATCGCCACCCAGATGATGATCATCGGCTATGAAACACTGCCGGTTGCCTCGGTCATGGCCTTTTTCGTCGGCATGGTCCTGGCGCTCCAGACCGGCGTGGAACTCAACAAATACGGCAGTCAGGACATCATCGGCGCCATTGTCGGCCACTCCATGGTGCGGGAACTGGGGCCGGTCATGACCAGCTTCCTGGTGGCCGGCCGGGCCGGCTCGGCCATGGCGGCCGAAATCGGCGTCATGAAGGTCTATGAGGAAATCGACGCCCTGAAAACCCTGGACATCAACCCGGTCCGCTACCTGGCCATGCCGAGGCTCCTTGCGTGCCTGATCTGCGTGCCGGCCCTGGTGGTATACTCGGACCTGATCGGCATCACCGGCGGGGCGATCATCAGCAACCTGCATCCGCAGATTTTTGTGTCATACTACACCTACTATGACAGCCTGACCAACGCACTAAAGATCAAGGAAGTGGGCAACGGACTGATCAAGGCGGTCGCCTTCGGCGGGATCATCGCCCTGGTCTCATGCTACGTCGGTTTCAAAACCAGTGGCGGCGCCCGCGGGATCGGCGTATCCACCACCCGCTCCGTGGTCCTGTCCTTCATGCTGATTCTCGTAGCCGACTACTTCCTCACCCGCATCCTGATGTGAGGTTCGAAACGATAGGAGCACCCATGGCATTCTCCACTGAAAAGAAAGTAGGCTTTTTCTTTATCGTCAGCATGATCATCCTCGGCGGACTTCTGGAAGTGGGCGAAAAATGGAACCCCTTCGAAAAACAGCTCCGTTACAGGACCTATCTCTCCAACGTCATCGGTCTGAAGCTCGGTGACCCGGTCCGACTGGTCGGGGTGGACGTGGGACGGATCAAGGAGATCAACGTCAAGACCGAAAACGTCGAACTCGTTTTCGAGGTCAAACCGGGCACCCAGATCAAGACCGACAGCGTGGCCAGCCTCCGCCTCACCAACCTCCTGGGGGGGCAGTTCCTGAGCATCTCCCTTGGAAGCCCGAAATCACCCCTCCTGGAGCCGGGGGGCACCGTATACGGCAAGGACTCGGCCAACATCGACGTCATCGTCGAAAACATGGGCGAGCTGACCAAGGATGCCAAGACCCTGATCAACAACCTGAACCGGAACCAGGACGAGGTCCTGAAAAAGGTCTCCGCCATCTTGGACGACAATCGGGCCAACCTGCAGCAGAGCGTGGCCAATTTCCGGAGCATCACCGAAAAGTTCGACCGGGGCGAGGGCTCCTTGGCCCTGCTGCTGAACGACAAGGCGCTGTATGCCAATGCCAACGATGCCGCGCAGAACCTGAAAAACATCTCGGCCAAGATCGACAAGGGTGAGGGGACGGTCGGCAAGCTGATCAACGATCCGACTCTGTACAACGATGCTCAGACTACTCTGGCAACTCTCAAGTTGGGCGTCGCCGACATGAATGCCAGCATGAGGGAGTTCAAGGAGATCGCGGGTAAGATCAATCGCGGAGAGGGGACGGTCGGCAAGCTGGTCAATGACGACGCTCTCTATGTCGAACTGAAGGACGCCTCCAAGAATATCAAGGAAATCACCCAGAAGATCAATTCCGGCGAAGGGACCCTGGGCAAGCTGGTGAACGAGGACAAACTCTACCGGGATACCACGGCCGCCATGAAAAAGGTGGAGAAGGCGGCCGAAGGGCTTGGGGACAGCGGTCCGATCTCCGTCCTCGGCAGCATCATCGGCACGTTGTTCTAATACCGTGCTACGTTCAGCGTGCTACGTGCTGCTCAGCTCTCCTTGAACGCAGCACGCTGAACGCTGAACGTATTGGAGTTTTGACGTGTCTGACATCCTGCAGATCGCCGTTGGTACGTTCACCATGCGGCCGTACGTCTTTGCCTTCTTTGCCGCCTTTCTCCTGGCAGCGGTCCCCCATATCGGCTGGCGCCGGACCCTGGTCTTCACCGGCTGCGGGTACCTGATCTCCTTTGCCTCCGAGGTCTCCTCCATCAACACCGGCTTCCCCTACGGCTGGTACTACTACATCGACAGAACCAGCACGAAAGAGCTCTGGATCGCCGGAGTGCCGTTCTTCGACTCACTGTCCTACGTCTTTCTCTGCTACTGCAGCTATGCCACGGCCCTGTTCATCCTTTCGCCGCTCAAGGCCTGGCGCTGGCAGCTGGTCCCGCTGGAGACCCGCGCCATCCGGAGATCGTTTGCCGCGCTCTTCCTCGGCTCCCTGCTCCAGGCCTACCTGGATATCATCATCGACCCGGTCTCGCTCCAGGGAAATCGCTGGTTCCTGGGACAGATCTACGGCTATCGGGAACAGGGATACCATTTCGGCGTTCCCCTTTCCAACTACCTGGGATGGTGGCTGGTGAGCGCTCTCATGATCTTTGCCCTGCAGCGGCTGGCAGCCTCCGGCAAGACCACCGACAAGCCGCCGGCCGGGGTGGGGTACTTCCCGTTCAGTACCCTCCTGGGGCCGATCCTGTACCTCTCGGTGCTCGGCTTCAACCTGACCATGGCGATGGTCATCGGCGAGATGACCATTGCGGTCACCGGCCTGTTCATCGTCATCCTCCCGCTGGCGCTGGTCGTCACCCTGGCGCTGCGACGGGTCAACCGCTACACGAAGGATGAGCTCGCCACCCATCTCCGGGACTTTCCCTGGTCTCCGGCAGCCGGGAGGCGGTAGAATCTTCAGACCCCACCTCACTTCATGGCACCTCCCTGCGGTTAGCGCATCAATGCAATCGCTGCTACGCTTGGACACATTAGAATAGGAGGCGCCATACAAACCGCCAAAGCAGAATTTGTTACAAGTCAATTTGGGTAAACGCTGGCTGTGCTCGATTTACACGGGGTATACGTCATGGTATAAGCAAGGAAGAGCGTTGCGGTACTCGGCGAACAAGGGAGGAGCTATGGGTTCGACGGCAAGGAGAATGGGCAACGGTTTTACCTATGCGGATTACCTGGCCTGGCCCGACGATGAACAGTGGGAAATCATCAACGGCGAGACATATGCCATGACCCCGGCCCCGACCCTGCGGCATCAGAAGATTGCCGGGAATCTTTTCTCGGGGTTTGCCGCCTTTCTGAAAGGGAAATCATGTATCCCCTTCTACGCCCCTACCGACGTTATCCTGGATGACAGCAACGTAGTCCAGCCGGACATCCTTGTTGTCTGTGACAAAGAGAAGATGACCGAGGCAAACGTCAGGGGGGCGCCCGACCTGGTGGTGGAGATCCTTTCCCCTTCGACGGGGCTGAAGGATAAGCGGGAGAAAAAGGCCCTTTACGAGCGCTTCGGCGTGCGCGAATATCTGGTCGTCGATCCGGAGTATGAAATGGTGGAACGTTTCGTCCTCGTCGACGGCCGTTATGATCGCGAGGAGGTCTTCGGGTGGGCGGAGACCCTTCCCGTGGCCACATTCCCCGGTCTCTCGTTCAACCTGTGGGAGATCTTCGACAAGGAGGCCCCGCCCCCTCCCCCCGATCTCTCCGTATGACGAAAAGGCCCGTTTTCTAACATGCCAAGTCAAGCCCGACCCGACCCTGCCTCCTGGTCTCCGGCCGCGGGCAGACGGTAGGCAAGACCATCATCGCGGATATAAAAAGGCCCGCAGGCAATGCCGGCGGGCCTTTTTACTATGTCGTGTCATCAACTGGCCGTTGTTAGCCGAAACAGGCGCGCTTGAGCGATAGGGTAGCGCGGTATTCGTTTCGTGCTTCATCCATCCGCCCAAGCTCAGCATATGTCTTGCCGAGATTGAAATGCGCCTCGACAAAATCCGGTTTTCGCCTGACCGCGTTCAGATACTCGCTCATCGCTTCTTCTGCACGTCCTGTTCGCTTATACAGATTACCAAGATTATTCCGTGCAGCTACGTTGTCAGGGCTCAATTACCATGGTTCTCGACAGCAAATAAAGAGTCAATAGAAAAATAGATAACTGCCCCTCTTGATTCTCCCTAACTGCGTCCCTCTTGATTCTCCCAAATGTCAAAGTTGATACTGAAAGAAGCCCTGGGCAAACAAGAAAAGGCCCGCCGAAGCGGGCCTTAAGAAATAAATCACTGATTGGCAATCGGGCTGAAGTTTTCGTCGTAGTTGTTGATCAGCTTAGCCGCGGAAGCGTTGCCGCCGATGGCGGCAGAGCCACCCTGTATCAGAGTGTTTGCTACTTTTACGCTATATGGTGTTCCATTTCCATCTTGGCCAACGTTGATGCTAATGTTACTCAAACCACCAACTGTCCCTACAATCGTCGAATTCGTTATCGTCAAGTTGCATGCTTCGCCGTTCACGCCGTACACGTAAGGCGCCCGTCCCTCAACGTGACTGTTGGAAACTATCGCCGTTCCAGGTGTGCCCTCAAGTCCAAACGAACAGTTGATGACGTCAACGGCGCCCGCAAGCTCAATACCCAACAGCTTGGAGTTATTCACGGTCACGACTGCGCCTTGAACGGCTCGTACGGGTGAAGACTGATGTCCGTTGTTGCTTGCCTCGATGTTGGAGCGCTCGATGGTAAGCTGGCCCGATGGACCGAAGACACAAGCGCCGATGTTATGATGGTTGGAGCCGGCCACATTCGTTTTGATCCCCTCGGCAGTCGCTTTGGCGTTATTGAGACCGACAGCATATACCAGTACACCGGAGTCCGTGATGACATTGTTTACGGTGACATTCTTCAACACGGAGTTATCAGCCATTGTTACCGTTGCTGCCGAGCAGCTATCGGTAGGATCATCTATTGACGAGGTGATGATCGTGTCTTCAGCGCCGCTTCCCTCCAGAGTCACATATTGTTTCATCTGCAGCGATGCGGTGCCTAGGTCATAAACGCCGGGCATGACTTTCACTACATAGGGATTGGTTGCAGAGGCATTAGTAATGGAATTAATCGCGGACTGGATGTTGCCATATATCCGTCCAGTGGTATCTGTGTTGCTCTTCTGTACGATCCTGACGTTGGTCGGCACGTTCCAGGCGGCGGCAAACGAGCATACCGGAACGGCAAGCATCACGGCTGTTGCGAGCACTACTGACTTCTTCATAAACTTCCTCCTCAATGATAAATGTCATGCGTGAGATCGCATGAAAATTGGTTATGATGCGTACTGCTGCCTGCCGGCGGCATCCACCAGCAGCACAATCTCTTTCGACGGAGTGCCCCAGTTGCGGCTTCATCACAGGGAGAGATTCAGCGGTCACATAAGTTCTCAAGTGAAAACTAAGGAGAGCATTTTATACATGAGAACGATTAGACAAGTAAATCAGCCGGAAGGAGTATTTTCGGAGTATATGGAGGGTGAGAAGCGAGAGGGAGCATTCGGGGTCAAGCCTGACATTCGGATATTTGCAGACCGCTCTCTCCCAATTGGGCTGCCAAGTCATTAACGATTTCGCTGCCTTTTTCATCCGTTGTCACTCGCTGGGCGGACTTCACGAGCGCAGACAGATCACGTTCCAGCAGTTTCGCCAAGTCGGTTAACCGCAGGTGCGGGGACACCTGCACTATGGCCGCTGCAATTGCCCTTGCTTCGGTCATCGGTCGAACCTTCCCCGCGGCCCGAAGCTTTTCCGGAGTAATTCTAAAGCGGGCGCAGACCGCGCCGATGACCTCGTCCAGTGAGTATTCCCGCTTTCCCTTTTGATTCACCTTGACCAGAATCTCCTCGGTGAAACGATTGTCCCCGAGTAATCGCCCTTCACAGGTTCCGCTGTGGAACTCCCCGCGTCTGCCTTCTCCCGATCCGGCAAGCACGAACGATGCATATGCCTTTCGAGCCTGCCCGGTCCTTGGCGAAAGCATCGCCAGCACGGTTTCAGTGGTGAGCCAGGGTATCAGTTCGGTGCCGAGATAACCACGGTGCCCGCTCCACGGGTAATCCTCCGGAGCTGCCGACGCGTTGGCCCGCACCGGGTTAAGGTGGACATACCGCACAAGTTCCAGCAGGTAGGTGTCGGCGTCAACGAGGATGGCTTTGTAGCGCCCCTGGAACAGGTGGCCGGTGCGGTTCCGTGTGTAGTTGATCCATTTCGTGTAGCGTTGCGATATGTTCTGCATGATCCGGGAGAGCGGAACATCGTCCACCTGCACCACAAGATGCAGGTGGTTACGCATCAGACAGAAGGCATGAATCCGGCAACGGAACTTCTCGACAGCGTACTGGATGATCAGGTAGAGGCGACAACTGTCGCGGTCGGCGAAGAAGATTGGTTCGCCGGCATTGCCGCGAAGAATGACATGATAAAATGCACCGGGAAAATGGATGCGTTGCTTACGGGCCATGGGAAGGAAATAGCAGAGAATGTCCGAATGTCAAGCTTGACCCCATAGGTTGCCTTTGACCCCATAGGTTGCCTTTGACCCCATAGGTTGCCTTTGACCCCATAGGTTGCCCCGATGAGTTATCACTGAATCTGAATGGATACACGGTACTTGTCTTGAAAGGATTTCGGATTGACAGGAAAACCGTGCAGCTACGTTGTCAGGGCTCAATTGCCATGGTTCTCGACAGCAAATAAAGAGTCAATAGAAAAATAGATAACTGCGTCCCTCTTGATTCCCGTGATCGCCAACAGCAGGTCGAGTGAGCGGCTCAACTGGTCGTTGTCATTTCATGGTGATTTTTTCTAGCTGCTGCCGCGCTTGAATAAAATCCGGCTTGAGTGATAGGGTAATGCGGTATTCGTTTCGTGCTTCTTGCATACGCCCAAGACCGGCATATGTATTGCCGAGATTAAAATGCGCCTCGGCAAAATCAGGTTTTCGCCTGATCGCATTCAGATACTCGCTCATCGCTTCTTCTACACGTCCTACTCGCTTATACATATTACCAAGATTGTTCCGTACGGCTACGTCGTCAGGGCGAAGCCTAACCACCGTCGCATATTCGTTGATGGCCTCATTGTTGAGGCCCAGTTTGGCGTAAGCAACCCCAAGATAGAAATGGAAGTTGGCGTCGTTCGGCCTGCGCTGCAATGCCGTCTTGTATGCGACGACCGCCTTATCTGCTTGCCCCTTGGCCATGTAAGCATTGGCAAGGTTGAAGTGAATATCGCTATCTATTGAGGTCCTGGATATATATTCCAACACACGAATAGCTTGATCAACTTCTCCCACCGTCAGATAAGCAAGCCCAAGGTTGTTGTAAACGTCCGTGGAATAGGCATAATTGATCCTTATCACTTCATTGTATGAATTGATAGCATCATGAAGACGCCCGCAGTCGGCATAGGCAATGCCGAGGTTGTATCTGGGAAGTGGTTTGTTAGGGCTCTTCCTTACAATATCTTCCCATAGTTTCACGCTGTCTTTCCAAACATAATTTCGTGCATAAGCTGTGACTGAAAAAATTACAACCAAAAGAAACATGAATAATGTCATTATCTTTCTGGTTTGCAGAAACCGCTTACCCAAACGCAAAAACATAAGCATGATGCATATTGTCATTGCCAGGAAGAAACCTATAGAAGGCAGATACATCCGGTGTTCAAATATTACGTCCTTTATCGGTATGACACTGGATTCAGGAGCAGCGGTTATGAAAAACCAGAATATTCCGCATGAAGAAAGTCGATACCAGGGACTGCTTTCCAGATTCTGATCACGCGAAATTCGGAATAGCCATATTCCTATCGATAAAATTGAGAGCAGGAACAGAAATGATAATACTACCTCTGGAACAAGGAAAGAACGATATATGGGGTAGTCATAATCAACATTCTGGTTAACTGGGAATACCAACAATCTCAAGTAGGTTACAATTACCCTGAACTGGGTGTAAAGATAATTGTCCCAGGTCATAATATTGATGTTAGCCCCGGACATATTCGAAGCGGCTACGCTCATGCTTAAAGGAATGATGCAGATAGTAAGAGCATATGGAATCAGATGAAGTAACCGTCTTATGGTGGTTCCTTCGAAAAAAGTGAATTCGTATAACCCGATCATTAACGGCAGAAGAAGCGAAAACTCCTTTGTTTTCATTGCAAGAATTGTAGATATCAACGAAACCGCATAGAAGAGATATCTCCTGATGGAGGCACTGTCATCAAGCCTAAAACGTATGTAGGCAAGCAGTGACAACAGATAGAACAGGGCGGCGAGAGAGGCGAATCTCTGAACAATAAAGGTGACAGCCTGAGTCTGTATCGGGTGAACAGCAAACAGGAGAGAGGTGAACAGAGCAACAAAGTTACGTGAGTCGGCAGAGAAGGCGGCTGTATTCCTGTTTTGGAAGCAGGGGGTTCGAAATGTGGATTGCAGTATCAAATACAAAAGTACTGAATTAAGTATATGAATAAGGATATTTACAAGATGGTACCCTGTTACGTCGAGTCCATGGACCGCATAATTGGCGGCAAAGCTCAGGTATCCGACGTACCTGGTGTTCAAGATAGAGCGTACCGAGTCTAAAATCTCCAGCTTTTCGAATTGAGCGGTATCAAAGAAGTAGTGAATATTTCTGATGGCAGGATTATCTACAATGTTTCCGGTATCATCAAACTCAAAGGGTGCAGTAAGGGTGTTGGAATAAATCAGAACGATGACAAAAGCTAGTAGTGCGATATGAACAAAAGATCTGTTCAAGAAATGCATGCTGACTGATCTCCTAGGTTAAGGCGCATGAGTGATCGCCAGAAAGTGAACGGCGGGTCGATTGAAAAAACGCATGGTGTTACAATTCAGGTGTTAAGATTACGTGCGCGGCTACTCGCGGCCTTCAACGCCAACGGTCGCGAGTTTAGGTGAAAAGATATAATCTCTCTGCATGGTGAAGCTTATGACGAACAAGAGCGTTTCCACCGCAATTTTGGCCGTGATCACACCAACAGACAACTGCTCAGTGACAACCAGTATGAGTTTATAGGTAACGAGCCCCATGACCGTTGCAAAAAGATAATATTTGATGAACGTGGCTCGCAACCGTTCGGTATGGTGGAAGACGTAGTTCCGATTGAGGACAAAGTTGACGAAGGGGCCGACGATGTAACGCCCCACAAAGAGGCTTAGAAGAATACTGGACGTAAGCTTGTAACAGATCGTGAACAAGATGAAATCCAGTACGCTTGCAGAGAGGGACGAAGCGACAAAACGCAACAACAGGAAATATATTTTCATCGAATCCAGCAATGGGTTGAAGTGGGAAGATCTGTTGTTTTCAATGTACACGGTAGTAATCGACTCTTGCAGAATCGGCAATCCATGCGACTTGGCGGCGATCAGCATGTTCGTTTCAAACTCGTACCCTTCACCTCCCAATCGGAGCAGTGCGGGAATGAGACTCGTTGGAATTCCTCGCAGCCCCGTCTGGGTATCGGCCAGATACTTGCCGATAAGTAGGAAGAAGATGCCCCTGGTTATTACATTTCCCAGTCTGCTGCGCAAAGGCACCTGGCTATCGAATTCCCTGACTCCGAGAATCAGGCTTTCCGGGTTGTCGAGCAGCATCCGTGCGACCCGCATGACATCGGCGACGAGATGTTGACCGTCGGCATCGCAGGTCACTACGCCGCATGTTTCCGGTTGATGTGTGAGCAGGTGATTGAGCCCGGTCTTTATCGCCCTCCCTTTGCCGAGGTTTACGGCGTGCCGCACCAGTCGGCAGGGAGTCAGCCTTTCTATTTCCGAGAAAATCGGCCCGCAGGTTACCGGACTACCGTCATCTATGACAATTATCGAAGTGAATCCGGAGGCGATAAGATCGTCGATTAAATGCAACAGGCGGTTGTCGGGCTTATAGGCGGGGATCAGGATCGCAATCTGTCTGATAGGGAACTCCATCGGCAACACACTCAGGGATGGTACTGCCCGTTCAACTCTGTCCCACCAAGAATTTTGCAACCTTGGCCATGGAGTCACGGCTGAAAAATATGCGGAGAATCGACGTGAGTCTGCGCCAACCGCCGCGGCCGAAAAAACTGAGGAGGTACTTCCCTACGATACGCGGGCGCATGTAGAAGCGGAGATAGAACTCCTCCTGCTTTTTGAGCAAAATTTCCTGTGTCAGTCCGAACGGCACAAAGACCGGTCGCCAGTAATTGAATCGGGCCCAGTCGGTGGTATCGAGAGTGCCGTACTGCTCAGCCTCGGCATATTGCGGGGACCCTGGAATAGGGGTGTTTATGGTAACGACAACCGCGCTCAACTTGAGGCTGGTTGCAAAGTCGATCGTCTTGTCTATCGTTTCGATGGTTTCGGTCGGATGGCCGACAATGAAGAACCCTTTTGTTTCAATGCCCAGCTCATAACACCAGTCAACAACCGTCCTGACTCTTTCAGGGGTGATGTTCTTTTTGATCACCTTCAGAATCCCCTCGTCAGCGGACTCGATACCGAAGGCGATGCTCCAGCAACCGTTTTCCTTGAGATACTTGAGAAAATCGTACGTGACGTTGTTGATTCGAGCCATGCAGGTCCATGGGAAGAACATGCCGTTGTCCCGGATCAGATCAAACAGCTCACGCACGCGCTGTTTATTGATCAGAAAGGTATCGTCGACAAAAGCCAGCTCCTTGACACCGTAAACCTCATGCAGATGACGGATCTCCTCGAAGACATTGCGTGCCGTGCGTTCCCGGTAAACCTTGCCGAAGATGTTCCGGTCACAGAAGGTACATTCATTCGGGCACCCGCGGGACGTAATGATATTCATGACTGGAAGGGTCTTGTAATTGGAGGGGGGCGGGGCGTAAAGGCCGAAATCTTTCACTAGGTCATAGGCAGGAAATGGAAGCTCGTCGAGGTTTTTGACATATTCGCGTCTCGGCGTCCGAACGACCTGACCTGAGCCGTCCCTGTAGGCAATGCCCGGCATCTGTGCGACAGAACGGTTGTCGGAAAGGGAACCCAGTAGCTCCAAAAAGGTAACCTCGCCTTCACCGATGACCCCATAGTCAAAAGAGGAAAACGACATGGCATGGTCGCTGTTTGAGGTTACATGCGGGCCGCCAAGCACAATGGTTATGCCTTCAAAGGTGCCCTTAACAGCTTCCGCCAATTCGAGCGCCCGATGAAACGCCACGGTGGTGGAGCTTATTCCGATAACCGCCGGGCTGAATTCACGCAGTTGTTCCATGATGTCGTTCAGTGTGAGTTTTTCCGCCTCCGCATCGCAAACACGTACAGTATAACCTTGATTTCGTATATACGACGCAAGATAAAATATCCCGAGCGGTAACTGCTCTCCTCCGACACTCCCCAGCTTTGAAGAGTATCTCTCCATCTTCGAGAGTGGTGGATAGACTATGAATACTCTTCTGTTACTGTTCATAAGGTTCGGTGTACTGCCTGACGGTATTCGTGGATTCGTGACGACTGCCAGCCCACTGCGCTCAACGTGTGCCACTCGGCTCTTTACGCTACCGCTCTGTCCCACCCTGACAACGCGCTGCGCGCTCTATTTCGCCTGCAGCGGCTGGCGCTCTGGCACAGTCGCTTTGTTGGCGCGACATTCGTTCCAGATCGGGTATATTATCATTGGCACTATCGGTAAGAGTCAAGAGAATTGTAAGTGCGAGTCCGCTACACAAGGTGATTATCTGTGACCGTTGTCATTGGAGCTCTGTTCAGCGGAATTTCGGAGGGAGGCACTTCCCGGCCGGTGGTTGACGGGCACAGCAGCCCACCAGGTCCTGAATCATCCAGTCATATTTTCAGAATGGACATTAGAATAGAAACGAAATCTCGCTGACGTGGGGCAGAAAGAGGCCTCTCGCGTCTACAGGCGCGAGAGGCTCTCAGTCAAAAAAACCTTAGGGACACGTTACTGGTGAATAGTTCGCGTCATAAACGCTAATACATTTTAGGCCTGCCGTTTGCGGATAGATGGTTCCGTCAAGTTGGGTGGCAGCCAACTTGGCGTCTACGCCGCTCGTGGCCCAAAAACTGTAGTCGTTACCCTTGATGGTAGAGTTTTGGATAGATGTCGGCACGGAGGTGGACATACCGAACGATACGGCTGTGATATAACTGTTCGCGATTGAGATAGTCCCTCCTGAGCTCCAAATGCCGTAGCTGTTGCCTGGCATAGAAGGTGTATTGGGTCCCGGATAAACAGTGGTAGATACATTGTTCAGTATTGTCTTTCCGCTGTAACCGCCGATGCCGTAATTGAAATTGCCATTTCCTACCGAGATCAAAACATTTTTCATCGTGACCGTATTGCCGTTGTTTGTGCCTGAAATGATCCCCCAGTTCGTTGCAAATTCCCCTTGGAGATCAACGGTTATATCTGTCAGCACAGGTGATCCGTACCGAATATCGATACCTATGTTACTGGATTGCCCGCCGGCAGCCCGCGCGGTTACATGAGTCAATTTAGACGAGCCTGCAACATATATGGCGCTTGAGCTCGATGCCCCGCCGGTGCTTTCTACTGTTAAAAAGCGGATTTCTACATTATCCGCACTTTGAACAACTGCAGTTCCGCTTTTAATCACGGTCGCATTTTCTCCTGAACCTTCCACGTCTACATAAGGCTGTGTTAACAACGCCCCTCCGGCAAGGTCATAAATGCCGGGCTGTATCCTGACAAGACATCTATTTGATGCCGAAGGTGTGCCGCACCAGGTTGAAAGTGCGTTCATGGCCGCGACGGGGCTTGTATAATCACCATCGGCAGGCGCAACGATTGCCACCTTGCTGATCTTCCTTTGATACAGCGTGTCATGGTTGTGACCTACGTCTGCCTTACCGGCGAGAGCGGCATTAAGCCCGGTTACCTGCGACTGATCGTGGGAATGAACGGCTGGCGAAAAATCAATAGCATGCATTCCGTCGAGAAAATCCGCATTTAATCCTGAGGTGGATATCTTAGCCGCCGAAATCGGCCCAGTAATCTTTGCGTCGGTCACTGCGCCGTCCGCGATCTTAGCTGCGGTAACCGCCCCATCCTGAATGTGCCCCGTCTTTACACCACTCCCTGAGTTGGTGTTTTGACCACTGGTCCCGTCTGCCTCTTTCAGCTTTACCGATGTAACCTCGTCGTTTGCCACTGAGGCGAATGAGGTTGCCGACATCGCCATGGTAATGGCAGCGGCCAGAACTACTACGAACCTCTTCTGCATGATCTTCTTCCTCCTATGTTGGTGTGATGGCGCCTTCAATGAAGGCGAAATGAAGGCGAAATAGGCTGTTGGGAAATAGTGAAAAAGCTTTGGTGAGCGGATTTATACATGAGAACGATTAGACAAGTAAATCAGCCGGAAGGAGTATTTTTGGAGTATATGGAGGGTGAGGAGCGGGGATGATGAATCACCCCGCCGCACGCAGCGGGGCATCTGAACGAAGTTTGACGGCCTGTTAGATTTATATAATGCCCATTTTGCGTGCCTTCATGAGGGCATCGCGCCTGTTCTTCGACTGCAGCTTTTCATAGATGTTCGTTACGTGGGTATGGACCGTGTGAACGCTCAGGTGAAGGGTCCCAGCGATCTCCTTGTAACTCAGCCCCTGCCCGATACGCTCCAGTATCTCCCGCTCCCTGCGGCTAAGAACAGATTGGTCGTCATGGGAGACGTCATGAAATTCACCGATCACCTTCCGCGCTATATGGGGACTCATGGGAGCCCCGCCCGCACGGAGCTCGTAAATTGCCTCCACCAACTCCCGCGGCGTGCACCCCTTCACCATATAACCGCTTGCCCCGGCCCTGAGGGCAGGAAAGAGGTTGCCACGGTCGGCATAGGCGGAATAGACCATTATCTCGATGCCGGGCTTGCTACTCTTTACCCGTGAAATCAGTTCAATCCCGCTCATCCCGGGAAGGGCCAGGTCCACCAGCATGATGTCGGTATCGTGCGTATCGAGAGCGGTGAGCGCCTCCTCGGCGGTCGAATAGGTACCCGCCACCGTTATCCCCTGCTCGCAGCTCAGTATGAGCGACAAACTGTGCAACAGATCCGGATCGTCTTCGACGATTGTCAAGCGCACAGAGCCTTCCCGCAATCTGCTTGCATCGGTGTTAAGGTAAAAGGCCCGAGCCCTCACATCAACCCTCCCTTTTTGCAAAAATCCCCCTGCCACACTCGTGCAACAGGGGGATTTGAAACTCAATGAATGAAATGATGCACAACAGCCGCAATTTTCAGGGTTTCTTGCCGCCGGAGGAAACGGCTTCATGCCCCTTGTGCACCGCCTTCTCCAGACGCCGGCGCCGTGGCCAGGTGATCAGATAGGTGATCGGCCCGGACAGGATGTAGCAGAGGAAGAACACGAACATCATGATTGCCGGCTCCGCGGCAATGATGATGATCAAGAGGACCGCCAGGACCAGGAAACCGAACGGCTGGCGCTTGATCAGCTCCGGGTCCTTGAAGGAATAGTACTTGACGCTGGAGACCATCAGGAACGCCAGGAAATAGATGAGAACCAGGATGGCCAGCTTCTTGTACGAACTGGGCCAGCCGAAGTGGTAGAAAAAGATCACCGTTGAGGACACCATGCTCGCGGCGGCCGGAATGGGGAGCCCGATGAACCGCTTGCTCTCGACGGTATCCACCTGCACGTTGAAGCGGGCCAGTCGCAGTGCCCCGCAAACGACGAACAGGAAGGCGGCAAGCCACCCCAGGCGGCCGAACGGCTTCAGCGCCCAGGAGAACATCAACAGGCCAGGGGCCACGCCGAACGCCACCAGATCGGCCAGGGAGTCGTACTCCACACCGAATTTGCTGGTGGTGCCGGTTGCCCTCGCCACCTTGCCGTCCAGGCCGTCAAACACCGACGACACCAGTATCCAGATGGCCGCGGTCCGGTAATCACCCCCCATGGTGGCCACCATGCTGTAAAAACCGGCAAAGAGGCTACCGGTGGTGAAGAGGTTGGGAAGGATGTAGATCCCCTTGCGCATGCTCTCGATTCGGTGGTTCTTTTCCTCGCTCACGGCAGTATCCCCAGCACGGTTTCGCCACAACGGGTCTTCTCACCCATGGCCACCCTGATGTCGGTCCCCTTGGGAAGATATACGTCGAGCCTGGAGCCGAAACGGATCAGCCCGTACCGTCTTCCCCGGTTCAGTGTATCACCTTTCTGGGCATAGCAGACTATCCGCCTGGCGATAAGCCCGGCCACCTGCACCACGACAATCTTCACTCCCCTCGCCGTCTCCAGGATGATGCCGAGCCGCTCGTTCTCGAAGGTGGCGCGCTCGTCCCGCACGTCCAGAAACCTGCCGGACACGTAGAAGGTGTCGACCACGCGACCGGTAAGCGGCGCCCGGTTCACGTGCACATTGAAAACGGACATGAAGATGCTCACCTTGCTCATCTCCTGCCCCAAATGTTCTTCAAAGGCATCGCCCAGATAGACGACGACCCCGTCGGCCGGGGCCAGCACGGCCCGCTCGTCGGTCGAGCCGGTCCGCTGGGGATTGCGGAAAAAGAAGACGATGAAGCCGGTCAGAAGCAGCAGGAAGCAAACTAACGCAAGCAGCCAGGCAGAGCAGGTGCGCCAGTACAGAAAGGCGGCAACGGCCGTGAGCGCTGCAGCGCCGGCGATGAACGGAAAGCCTTCGGCAGCTATGGGGGTATGTGTATTGCGCATAATACGGATGGCACCGTCAGCAGAAAGGCCGGGCAAGGGCACTGGAAATCACCAACCCCGCCCGGCCCCTACGAAAAGTGCCGCTGTTCTCCTAGTTCTTGGTCTTGTCGACGATCTTCTTGATCCAGGGCATCATGCTGCGCAGCCGTTCGCCAACCTGCTCGATCGGATGGGCAGCGTTGAGCCGGCGGCGCGCCGTCATCTCCGGATAGTTGGCAGCCCCTTCGAGGATGAAACGCTTGGCGTACTCGCCGTTCTGGATGTTGGCCAGACACTCCTTCATCGCCTTGCGGCTCTGCTCGTTGATCACCTGCGGACCGGTGACGTATTCGCCGTATTCGGCGTTGTTGGAGATGGAGTAGTTCATGTTGGCGATGCCGCCTTCGTACATCAGGTCAACGATCAGCTTGAGCTCGTGCAGACACTCGAAGTAGGCCATCTCCGGGGCATACCCCGCCTCCACCAGCGTCTCGAAGCCGGCCTTGACCAGTTCCACGGCACCGCCGCACAGCACGGCCTGCTCGCCGAACAGGTCGGTCTCGGTCTCGTCCTTGAAGGTGGTTTCGATGATGCCGGTCCGGCCGCCGCCGATGGCGCTGGCATACGAAAGCGCCACCTCGCGGGCCTTGCCCGAAGCGTCCTGGAATATTGCGATCAGATCGGGAATCCCCCCGCCTCTGACGAACTCGGAGCGGACCGTGTGCCCCGGTGCCTTGGGGGCAATCATGATCACGTCGAGATCGGCGCGGGGCACGACCTGGTTGTAGTGGATGGCAAAGCCGTGGGCAAAGGCCAGGGTGGCACCCTGCTTCAGCTGCGGCTCGATCTCGTCGCGGTAGAGACGGGACTGGAACTCGTCGGGGGTAAGAATCATCACCAAGTCTGCCGCGGCCACGGCGTCAGCGACGGTCGCCACCTTCAGACCGGCATTCTGTGCCTTGACCGCCGACGCCGAGCCGGCGCGCAGGGCCACGGTCACGTCAACCCCGGAATCCTTGAGGTTGCAGGCATGGGCATGTCCCTGGGAACCGTAGCCAACCACCGCCACTTTCTTACCCTTGATGATCGCAAGATCACAATCCTTGTCGTAATAAACGTTCATGTACGTCCTCCATGTATTTTCTGCTCAGATGAATTCTGGCACTTGAAACTAAACGTTGCCCTGTTGCAGGGGTGTGGATTTTGTGTCGGATCAAGGCGCCCAAGGGATTCAGCAGGGCAACGCCGAGCCGGCGCAAAAGCCGCGCTCCCTTCTCACCCTTTCCAGCCTTTGGCGCCGCGGCCTATGGCCACCGCCCCGGTCCTGACGACCTCCTTCAGCCCCAGCGGCCGAAGCAGCTCCAGGATGGCATCGATCTTGGACGGCGCTCCGGTTGCCTCGATGGTGTAGGACTTGGGGGTGACATCGATGATCTTGGCCCGGAAAATGTCCACGATCCGCAACACCTCGGTCCGGCTTTCGTCCTCGGCAGTCACCTTTACCAGCGCCATTTCCCGTTCGATGGCGCTGCCGTCCGTGAAATCGATCACCTTGATCACGTCGATCAGCTTGTTCAGCTGCTTGGTGATCTGCTCCAGGATCTGCTCGTCACCGCGGGTAACCAGCGTGATCCGGGAAATGGCTTCGTCGTTGGTCGGCGCAACCGCCAGGGAGTCGATATTGAACCCCCTGCCGGAAAAGAGCGCCGCAACCCGCGATAGTACTCCGAATTCGTTCTCGACGAGAACCGAAATTGTATGTGTCATGGATGAATCTCCTGTGAAAGCGGGCACAGGGCGCAAGGCACAAGGCTCAAGATAATTCTTGCGCCCAGCGCCTTGCACCTTGCGCCTGAAATTTATGCATTCAGCACCATCTCGTTCAGGGACGCCCCGGCCGGTACCATGGGGAGCACCTTTTCCTCCCGGGCGATCTTGAACTCCATGATGACCGGTCCGGGTGTGGCGAACCCCTTTTGAATGGTCTCCGCCACCTCGTCATGCCTGGTGGCCTGGAAACCGGTGGCGCCAAAGGCCTCGGCCAGCTTTATGAAGTCGATCGGATGCTCCATGCAGGTCTGCGAGTAGCGCTTGTCAAAGAAGAGCTCCTGCCATTGCCGGACCATCCCCAGGAAGTTGTTGTTCAGGATGACGATCTTCACCGGCAGACGATTCTGGACCAGGGTGGCGATCTCCTGCAGGTTCATCTGAAAGCCGCCATCGCCGCAGACCGCGATCACCTGCCGGTCCGGGAAGGCCGCCTGGGCGCCCATGGCCGCCGGCAGACCGTACCCCATGGTGCCGAGCCCGCCGGAAGAGAGCAGGGTGCGGGGTCTGGTAAAGGTGAAGAACTGGGCGGTCCACATCTGGTGCTGTCCCACGTCGGTGGCAACAATGGCGTCCGGTTCCGAGAGTTCGCGCAGCTTCTCGATGACGTACTGGGGCTTGATGACCGCGGCGGCATGCTTGTAGGTCAGCGGATGCTTGACCTTCCACCCCTCGATCTCGGCCTGCCAGGGTTTGATCCCTTCCAGGAACTCCGCCAGCTTGCCGGGATGCGCCTCGACCTCCCTGATCATCTTGGCGAGGACATCCTTCACGTCGCCCACGATGGGGAGGTCGACCCGGACGTTCTTCTTGATGGAGGTCGGGTCGACGTCGATGTGGATGATCTTGGCGTGGGGCGCAAAGGTGGAGAGCTTGCCGGTCACCCGGTCGTCGAAGCGGGCGCCGACCGCCACCAGCACGTCGGTATGGGTCACGGCCATGTTGGCGTAGTACGTGCCGTGCATGCCGAGCATCCGCAGGGCGTTGGGCGCATTCTCCGGATAGGCGCCGAGCCCCATGAGGGTGGTGGTCACCGGCACGTTCAGCATCGTGCAGAGCCGGGTCAACTCCTCGGCCGCATTGCCCAGGATGACGCCCCCCCCTACGTAAATTACCGGCTTCCTGGCAGTCATGAGCATGGCCACGGCCCGCTCGATCTGCTTCGGGTGCCCCTCCACGGTCGGCTTGTAGCTGCGGATCTCGATGGTCTCCGGGTACTTGAACTCGGCCAGGGCGATCTGCACGTCCTTGGGGATATCTACCAGCACCGGGCCGGGTCGGCCGGTACGGGCGATATAGAAGGCCTTCTTCATGATGGTCGGCAGTTCCTTGACGTCCCTGACCAGGAAGTTGTGCTTGGTGCAGGGACGGGTGATGCCGATGATGTCCACTTCCTGGAAGGCGTCGTTGCCGATCAGCGCCGTGGGGACCTGACCGGTGATGATGACCAGCGGAATGGAGTCCATGTACGCCGTGGCAATGCCGGTCACGGTGTTGGTCGCGCCGGGCCCGGAGGTGGCGATGGCGACACCGACCTTGCCGGTGGCGCGGGCGTAGCCGTCGGCCGCATGCACGCCGGCCTGCTCGTGGCGCGGCAGGATATGACGGATACCCTTGAAGCTGAAAATTTCGTCGTAGATATTGATGACCGTGCCGCCGGGATAGCCGAAAACCGTATCGACCCCTTCCCGCTTCAGGCACTCCAGGAGTATTCGTGCTCCGTTCATTTTCATATAATCTTCCTCCCCGTAGAGGGAAAATACCGTAGGGGCGCATGGCATGCGCCCTGATGGGCGAACGCCGTTCGCCCCTACAGGTTCATGGTTGGTTATTCCGCCGTGGTTACCGCACCGGTATGGGCCGAGGTCACCACCTTGGCGTACCTGGCCAGCCAGCCGGTCCTGATCTTCGGCTCCGGGGCTGTCCAGCCCGCCCGCCGGCTAGCCAGCAGTTCGTCGTCCACCAGGAGCTGCAACTGGCGGTTGGGGATATCGAGACGTATCCGGTCCCCCTCCTCGATCAGGGCGATGGGTCCCCCCTCTGCTGCTTCGGGAGAGATGTGGCCGATGCACGGCCCGCGGGTGCCGCCGGAAAACCGGCCGTCGGTGATCAGTGCCACCGAATCGCCGAGCCCCATCCCCATGATGGCGGCCGTCGGGGCCAGCATCTCCCGCATCCCCGGACCACCTTTCGGCCCTTCGTACCGGATCACCACCACATCGCCGGACGTGATCCGGCCTTCCATGATGGCCGCCATGGCTGCCTCCTCGGAATCGAAGCAGCGGGCGGTCCCCTCGAACTGCATCATGGGCGCCGACACGCCGGACTGCTTGACGACCGCCCCCTTCGGCGCAATGTTGCCGAAGAGGACAGCTATCCCTCCTTCCTGCTTGACCGGGTTGTCGAGCGGCCGAATGACCGTTTCGTCGACATTTTCGACGCTGGCAGCCAGCTGCAGGGTCGAGATACCCAGTACCGTAGGATTGTCTTTGATTTTGTCGCCCAGCTGCTTCAGCACGCCGGCCACGCCGCCGGCAGCGTCCAGGTCCTCCATGAAGTGCTCGCCGGCCGGGTTCATGGACGCGAGCTGCGGGGTCTCCTTGGCCAACTGGTCGAAGGTCTCCAGCGGCAGATCGACTCCGGCCTCGCGGGCAATGGCCAGCAGGTGGAGGACCGTATTGGACGAGCCGCCCAGGGCCAGGTCGACCCGGATGGCGTTATCGAAGGCCGCGCGGGTCAGGATGCTCCGCGGGGTCACATTGTTCTGCACCAGCTCGACGATCCGCTCACCGGAGGCGAAGGCGATCCGCCGCTTCAGCGCCGAAACCGCCAGGGCCGTGCCGCAGCGGGGCAGGCTCATCCCCAGGGTCTCAGTCAGAATCGCCATGGTATTGGCGGTGAACAGCCCCTGGCAGGAACCCATCCCGGGACAGGCGTTGTCCTCGCAGACCTGTAGCTCCTTGGCGTCGATCACCCCCGCCTTGTAACGGGCCATGGCCTCGAAGGTGTCGGTCACGAAGGAGTACTTGCGGTCCCCCTCTCCCCGGCCGCTCATCATCGGCCCGGCAGTCACCACGATGCAGGGGATGTCGAGCCGGGCGGCAGCCATCAGCATGCCCGGGGTGATCTTGTCGCAGTTGGTCAAAAGCACCAGGCCGTCCAGCCGGTGGGCCTCGGCCACCGACTCCACCATGTCGGCGATCAGTTCCCGGGTGGGGAGGGAGTAGTGCATCCCCCTGTGCCCCATGGCGATGCCGTCACAAACGCCGGGGATCCCGAAGAAAAAGGCATAGCCGCCGCCGGAATGGACCCCTTTCTCGATGAACCGCTCCAGATCCCGCATACCCACATGGCCGGGAATCAGGTCGGTAAAACTGGTGGCCACACCGATGAACGGCTTGTCAAAGGCGCTCTGGGGGACGCCGGTCCCCTTGAGGAGCGCCCGGTGGGGGGTCCGCTCCAGTCCCTGCTTTATGGTATCACTGCGCATATGCACGCTCCACTTTGACCATCGGCACCGGAAAAACGCCCGATGCGCAAATAAGATTGTTGAAAATACTACAGGATAGAATCGGTGTCAACCGCAATGAAAATGGCCTTATAACCATGTTTCGGGGGGTCAAAATTCAGTTTCGCGACGGTGTCCGGCGGCACAACCGAAGGAATCAGGAGGCGGCCAATCGGGACACTTCGGCCTCGGAAAGACGGTGGTAGACGGGATTGAGGAGGGGGAGCGGCGGAATGTCGCCATGGGCAAAGGCAGCAAGGGCGAGTTGGGCCCCGGCAGCAGCACGGGGGACGTTCGCCGACTCCGGCGCGAATATCGCGAGATCGCCCAGTCGCTCCGCGATGAGCTCCCGGTAACGCACGGCCCCGTCGCCCACAAAGATGGTCGGCTCGCAGATCCCGTCTACCAACTCGGCGGGCGGTACTGCCCGGACAGCCACCAGCGGTTCCGGCAGCTCGCGGCAGCGGTAGATACCGGCGTACACCTCACCCTTGCGGGCGTCAAACAGTGCACAGACCGGATGGGCCGCCCACGGCAGATTCTGGGCGAGCATGGCCAGGGAAGAAAAGCCGACCGCCGGCTTGCCGGCCGCAAGCGCCAGCCCCTTGACCGTTGCCAGTCCGACCCGGATACCGGTGAACGAACCGGGGCCAAGCGCCACGCCGAACCCGTCCAGTCCGGCAATTGCCACCCCTGCGTCGGCCAGGAGCTCCCGAATGGCCGGCACGAGCCGTGCCGCCGCCTTCTTGCCGGGTGAAAACAGGTACTCGGCAACGAGCCGGGGACCGTCGCTCAGGGCGATGCTGCAGACATTGGTGGAGGTGTCAACGGTGAGAAGTTTCATAACGGGCTCGGGGCTCGGGGTTCGGGGTTCGGGGTTGACCTCGCTCCCCGTTCCTCGTGCCTCGTGCCTGCTCTTCATCCCTGATTGACGAAGTAACGGACGATATCGTTGTAGAAAGCGAGGGCCATCAGACCGAGGAGGAGCGCAAGGCCGATCTGCTGGGCTATCTCCCGCGTCTTCATGCTGACCGGCTTGCGCAGGATCAGCTCGACGACGTAGAAAAAGAGGTGGCCGCCGTCAAGGATCGGCACCGGCAAGAGGTTGAGAATCCCCAGGTTGACCGAGAGCAGGGCCATGAAGGCGATGAAACTGACCGCTCCGGCCGTGGCCTGCTGGCCGGCCATCTTGGCGATCATGATCGGCCCCCCCACCGTGTCGAGGGGGATGGCCCGTTCCACCAGTTTGACAATGGAGAGAACGGTGAGCTTGATGACGCTCCCGGTCTGGACCGTTCCCTTGACCAGGGCCTCGCCGGGGCCGAACCGGTCGACCACGGTCTCGCCGGCAGACACCACGCCGATGACCGGCGTCGTAACGGACTCGCCGAAGAGGTTCTTGCCGCTCCTGGTCTCCGGCGTAATCAGGAACGAGAGCTCCCGGGCTCCGCGCCGCACCCGTACCTCAACGGCCTGCCCCTTGCCCGCGGAGATCTCCTTGGCCACATCCTCCCACCTGGTGACCGTCGTGCCATTGATGGCGGTAATCAGGTCGCTGGCCATCATGCCGGCCCTAGCCGCCGGCTTGTCCTTGAGCACCTCGCCGACACGGGCCGTCACTGCCGGTACGCCGACCATATAGACGACGACGAAGGCAAGCCAGGCAAAGAGGAGGTTGAAGACCGGCCCGGCCGCAACGATGACGATCCGTTGCAGAGGGGGCTTGGCCTGGAAAGAACGGCTCAGTTCCTCCGGGGAGAGTTCCGCATCGGGCGCCTCGCCCACCATCTTTACATACCCCCCCAACGGAAAGGCGGAAACGAGATATTCGGTCTCGCCGCGGCGGAAACCGACCAGCTTGGGGCCGAAACCGAGGGAAAACTTCTCGACCCCCACGCCGAACAGCTTGGCAAAGATAAAGTGCCCCAGTTCGTGCACGAAGATGAGTACACCGAGAACGACGATTGCCGAAAGAACACTGATCATTCAAAACCCCTGTAAAATGGGGAATGGGGACTGGGAAGTTCCAATCGAAAAGGCACCACTACCGCCCCTCTACTCCCGACTCCCGACTCCCGACTCCCGACTGCCTACTCCCCGGTCCCCAAAAACTCCCTGGTCTTTTCCCTGCTCCACCGGTCAACGGCCAGCACCTCGTCAAAGGAGCCGACACGGTGGGACTGGTGGGCATTCATCGTCCGCTCGATCACGTCGGCAATGGCCAGGAAGGGAATCCTTCCCCCGAGGAACGCCTCAACGGCGATCTCATTGGCAGCGTTCATGACCGCCGGCATGCTTTCCCCCGCCGCCATGGCGTCATAGGCAAGCTGCAGGCAACGGAACTTCTCCAGATCCGGCTTGAAAAAGGTGAGCCCGGAGAACGCCGTCAGGTCGAGGGGTTTGACCCCGGTGGCGACCCGCTCCGGATAGGAGAGGGCATAGGCGATGGGCCCCTTCATGTCCGGCGTTCCCAACTGGGCGATGACACAGCCGTCAATGTACTCGACCATGGAGTGGATGATACTTTGCGGGTGAATGTTCACGTCGATCTTGCCGGGCAGCACATCGAACAGCCAGCGGGCCTCGATCACCTCCAGCCCCTTGTTCATCATGGTGGCCGAATCGATGGTGATCTTCTTCCCCATGCTCCAGTTGGGGTGATTGAGGGCGTCGCTGACCGTAACCTCGGACAGTTTGGCCAGAGGACTGTTCAGGAACGGCCCCCCTGACGCGGTCAGGATGATCTTCTCGATATCCTCGCTCCGGTGCCCTTCGATGGACTGGAATACCGCGCTGTGCTCGCTGTCCACCGGATAGAGCTTGACGCCGGCATCCTCGACCGCCTGCATGATCAGGTGGCCGGCAGTCACCAGGGTTTCCTTATTGGCCAGGGCGATATCCTTGCCGGCCTTGATGGCGGCAGCGGTCGGCACCAGGCCGGCAGCACCCACAATGGCAGCCACCACCATGTCGGCTTCGGCTACCGTGGCCGCGGCGATCATCCCCTCGACGCCGGCCATGATCTCGGGCCGGTTCGTTGCCGGCAGCAGCCCCTTCAGTTCGTCGGCCAAACGGTCGTTCAGCACCGCCACCAGACGCGGAGAGAACGCCTCGATCTGACGCTTCAGGAGATCGAGATTGGAGCCGGCGGTAAGGGCCTCGACGGAAAATTTGTCCCGATGGGCGGCAACCAGCTCCAGGGTGCTGACACCGATGGAACCGGTCGAGCCGAGTATGGATAGTCGCTTCATAGCTGTGTCCTTGTTTGTCTACGATCTCTCAAAACAGATAATGGGCATACCACCAGGCAGCCGGCGCGGCAAAGAGGATGCTGTCCAGCCGATCCAGGATGCCGCCGTGGCCCGGAATGATGGTGCCGGAGTCTTTCACGCCACAGCTCCGCTTGAGCAGCGATTCGAACAGGTCCCCCAGCTGCCCCAGCGGGCCGAGGAGCAGCGCCGTGCCGCAGCAGTCGACAATGGTCAGCTCCGGGAAAAAGGTCCGGCTGGCGATCAGGGCTCCGACCAGACTGCCGGCCAAGCCGCCGATGGAACCCTCGACACTCTTGTTAGGGCTGACCACCGGGTAGAGCTTGCGGCGTCCGAGCGTGCTCCCCACGTAGTACGCCCCGGTATCGCCGCACATGACAATGACCAGGAGCAGAAAGATCCAGGCGACACCGTGGGGCTCGTTACGCAGCAGGATCATCTGCCCCAGCAGGAGCGGGACATAGAGGAAGCCGAACAGGCGAAGCGACACCTCGCCGACCGCAGCGCGGATTTCGCCGATCCTGAACAGGGCAACGAGACAGGAAAAGATGACCAGCCCCACACCGACTGGGAGGACGAGCGGCTGGAAAGCGGGAAGGAAGCAGATGGTGAACAGTCCGCCCACCAGGGCTGCCGGCAGGTTTTCTGCGCCGCGGTTTGGCAGGGACATCCGGAAGAATTCCTGGAGCCCCAATAGCGATAGGAGACCGATAAACGCCGCGAACAGACGTTGATCCGCCTTCAGAATGAAGAATATGAGAAGCGGCAGGGCAACGGCCGCCGTCAACAGACGCTTAATGGTTGTCTCCTGTATGAGAAACGCTCAGGGCTCGGGGCTCGGGGCAAAACCTTCCCCCCCTACACTCATACCCTCAGCCTTTGTCTTCGGCCTTTGCTTTTGCCCTGAACCCCGAGCCCCGAGCCCTCAGCCCTCTCGGAGTTGGTCGCTGGTCAGGCCGAAACGCCGCTCCCTCTGCCGGAAGTCGTTAAACGCCTTGTGCAGTTCCTGGACGGTAAAGTCGGGCCAGTTGACCTCAGTGAAGTACAGTTCGGTGTAGGCCATCTGCCACAGCAGGAAGTTGCTGACCCTGGTTTCGCCGCTGGTCCTGACAAGCAGGTCCGGATCAGGCATGTCCGCCGTATAAAGATGTCTGGCCAGATCCTTTTCCGTCACCGCATCCGCAGCGATCCTGCCGGCTGCGATATCCGCCGCGACACTACGGCACGCCCGGACGATCTCCTGACGGGCGCCATAGGAAAGGGCCAGGGTAAGGGTCATGCCGGTATTGCCGCTCGTTACGGCAATGGCATCGCTGACGACCTGGCGCACATCGGGTGGCAACTCCTCACGGGCACCAATGACGTTGAAGCGGATGTTGTTCTGCTGCATCCGCGGCACTTCCATCCTGATGTACTTCTTGAGAAGTGCCATCAGGGCATGGACCTCGGTTTTGGGCCGGGACCAGTTTTCCGCGGAAAAGGCATAGAGCGTGAGATAGCCGATACCGAGCCGGGAGCACTCCTCCACGATCACGCGAACCGTCTCCACCCCCTTGCGGTGACCGACGATCCGGCGCAGCATCCGGGCTTTGGCCCAGCGGCCGTTGCCGTCCATGATCACTGCCACATGCCTGGGAAGCTTGTCAGCCTTTAACATTACCACCGCCATCTCTCGTGCCCATCAGAGGATACGCACAAACAAAAAACCCCCATATCGGGGGAATGGCTCATATAATCACAACCAGGTTCCTGGCGCAAGGAAAAACCTGGGGAGTCCGAGCCGCCATGAGACGGCTTAGACTTCCAGCACCTCTTTTTCCTTGTGCAGAAAGACCTCTTCAACCCGGTGGACATGCTTGTCGGTTACGTCCTGAACCTCTTTCTCGGACCGCTTGAGCTCGTCTTCGGAGATCTTCTTGTCCTTTTCCAGTTTTTTCAGCTGATCGATGGCATCCCGCCGGATATTCCGAAGGGCCACCTTGGCATCTTCGGCAAACTTCTTCAGCTGCTTCACGGTCTCCTTGCGGCGCTCTTCGGTCAGCGGCGGGAGGTTGAGGCGGATCAGCTTGCCGTCGTTGGCCGGGGTCATGCCGAGGTTGGCGTTCATGATCGCCTTCTCGATGACCGGGATCATCTTGGTTTCCCACGGCTGCAGGGTGATGGTCCGTGGTTCGGGAACCGCCAGGGTTGCCACTGCGCTCAGCGGCGACGGCGTCCCGTAGTAATCGATCCTGATCTCCTCCAGGATACCGGTACTGGCCCGCCCGGTCCTCACCTTCTGATACTCGCGCCGGAGGGATTCGATCGTCTTGTCCATATGGGCGGACATGTCCGCGATGACTGCCTTGCTCACGTCACTCTCCTTTCACGATGGTGCCAATCTCGTCGCCGAAGACCACCCGCTTGACGTTGCCGCCTGTCGTCACGTCAAACACAATGATCGGCAGGTTATTGTCCATGCAGAGGGAAACGGCCGTGGCGTCCATGACCTGCAACCCCTTGCTCAGAACGTCGATATAGGTGAGGGAGCGGTACTTGACCGCCTGGCTGTCCTTTTTGGGGTCGGCGGAATAGACCCCATCCACCTTGGTCCCCTTCATGATGACGTCGGCCCCGATCTCCATGGCCCGCAGGCTGGCGGCCGTGTCGGTGGTAAAATACGGATTGCCGGTGCCGGCACCGAAGATGACCACCCGCCCCTTTTCCAGATGCCGTACGGCCCGGCGCCGGATATACGGCTCGGCCACTTCCTGCATGGCAATGGCCGACTGGACCCGGGTATCCACTTCCAGGTGCTCCAGGGCATCCTGCATGGCCAGGGCATTGATCATGGTGGCGAGCATCCCCATGTAGTCGGCGCTGGCACGATCCATCCCCTTGGACGACGCAGCCAGCCCGCGGAAGATATTGCCGCCACCGATCACCAGTGCCAGTTCAACGCCGCACTGGACAACTTCCTTGATCTCGTTGGCGATGGAGGTGATGGTCACGGGATCGATGCCATACCCCTGCTCACCACCGAGCATCTCCCCGGAGAGCTTCAACAGGACCCGCTTATATACCGGTGCAGCCATCCAATCCCCCGTTTTTTTGTTGGTGTGCCGCGCTGCCCATGACCGTAAGCACGGACACAAAAAAGCCGACCCTCATCAGGCCGGCTCTTTGTTTCGTTAAAGGCCTGCTGCTGCCGCGACTTCCGCGGCGAAGTCCGATTCCTTCTTGGCCAGCCCTTCACCCAGGACATACTTGGTAAAGCGCCGGATGGTGATGTTCTCGCCGATGCCGGAGATGGTTTCGTTCAGGTAGGTCTGGACCGTCTTGTCCGGGTCCTTCACATAGGGCTGCTCCAGCAGACAGATGTCGGCGTAGAACTTGTTGACCTGCCCCTCGATGATCTTTTCGATGATGTTCTCGGGCTTGCCGGTTTCACGGGCCTTGGCGCGGTAGATATCCTTCTCGCGCTCCACCACGTCGGCCGGCACCTCCTCGCGCCGCACGAACTGGGGACCAGCGGCGGCTATGTGCATGGCAACGTCCTTGACGAATGCCTGGAAGTTCTCGTTCTTGGCCACGAAATCGGTCTCGCAGTTGACCTCCACCAGCACGCCGATTTTGCCACCGGCATGGATGTAGGAACCGACGATTCCTTCGCTGGCAACCCGCCCGGCCTTCTTGGAAGCGGCAGCCAGCCCCTTCTTGCGCAGGTAGTCGATTGCCTTTTCGTGGTCGCCATCGGTCTCGGTCAGGGCCTTCTTGCAATCCATCAGTCCGGCGCCCGTTGCTTTTCTCAGTTCATTTACCTGTGCAGCTGTGATACTCACGGCATCCTCCCTATCTCAGGACAGCGCCACTGTGCGCTGTGCGTGTGTCGAATATCGATTACTCGGCAGCCCCGGCCAGTTCACCGGCATCGGCGCCCTCTTCCACCACGGCCTCGTCGCCGGTCTGCAGGTACTGATCGCGGGCCTCACGCCCCTCGAGGATCGCGTCGGCCATCTTGCTGGAGAGCAGGCGAATGGCACGAATAGCGTCGTCGTTACCCGGGATGACGTAATCGATGTCGTCGGGGTTACAGTTGGTGTCGACGATGGCAACCACCGGGATACCGAGCTTCTTGGCCTCGCTGACGGCGATCTCCTCGTTGTTCGGGTCGACCACGAACAGGACGCCGGGGAGCTTGCCCATCCCCTTGATGCCGCCCAGGGTCTTCTCCAGCTTGATCCGGTCCTTCTCGAGCTGGAGCCGCTCCTTCTTCGGATAGGCTTCGATGGTGCCGTCGGTAAACATGGCGTCGAGCTTCTTCAGACGGTCGATGCTCTGCTTGACGGTGGCGAAGTTGGTCAGCATGCCGCCCAGCCAGCGCTGATTGACGTAATACATGCCACAGCGGCTCGCCTCTTCGGCCACGGCGTCCTGCCCCTGCTTCTTGGTGCCCACGAAGAGGAAGGTCTCGCCACTCCGAGCGGCCTCCACCACGTAGTTGTACGCATTCTTGAACATGCGTACGGTCTTCTGCAGGTCGATGATGTAGATGCCGTTGCGTGCCCCGAAGATGTACGGCTTCATCTTGGGGTTCCAGCGCTTGGTCTGGTGGCCGAAGTGTACACCGGCCTCCAGAAGTTCCTTCATGGTAATCGAGGACATTGCTTTTCTCCTTTGGTTTTTCCTCCGCCCCCCGCTCCAGCCGCGGAACCCGACAATCCGGGCACCCCCGCGCAACAAAGGGGACGTGTGAAATGAAATAGCGAGCTTGTATAGCATGACGGCCGATTGAAGGCAAGATTTTTTCTGCGGGAGAAGGAGCCAAAGGGGGTGCCAAAATTTTTGCCCATGAGATTCTTCGCGTCGTTGTGAATTCGCTTGCACAGCAGCGTCGTTGCCCGATGCAGCTTCCTGCCAACGATAAAGCATTGACACAGTTCCGACGCCCCCTGGCTGGCCAATATTGCATTGCGTTAATCATCATCACACACACGACCTCTTGCCGATTCAGCCAGAGCCATTCCCGCTGCCCCGGCCAATCCACCTAAGTAGCAATTTTATCTACAATTATCTCCAGCCACCTTCGCCATACCAGTCCCACGGAAAAGAGCCCATTAAATCTCATTACTCCAACCCTCTCGGTGCCAGACCGGACAGGGAGATGGCATAAGTTGTGCTGTTTCTGTTGTATCGTTCCCGAGCAAAAGCGGAGGTAATCGTCATGAAAAAACTAATCATTCTGATCGGCAGTTTCACCTTGATGTGGGTAACCCCGGCCCTGGCCGGAGAAAAACTTCTGACAGACGACCAAATGGACTCGATCACGGCCGGGACGAGCGAGGATGGAGTGTACCAGGCCATCAGCGATGCGACCGTAAGTAACCATGTCGACGGTGCGTCTGCTCAGAACGGACTTGACTTTGGCGACAACCATGCCGAGAACGTGGTCAACACCCCCAGTCTGGTCGTGGACAACTCGGTTGACGCCTCACAGAACGTCGATTCCAAGAACCGGAAGCTGTTGTTGAAGGACTACGCTCAGCAGCATACACGGGCGGTGAACGTCATTAATTCCATGGAGGGCAAGGTGGGCATCGGGGTGAACGCGCACTACACCTCGGGCGGCTCGATCAGCAGCCTTTCCCAGACCAACATCATCACGAACACCAATTGATTTTCGGCCTGGCCGCGATCCCCACCAGGGGAGGAAGACGATGAAATCAATCATGCTTATCGGCTGTCTTTGCGGGCTGCTGACAGGAATAACGGACACGGCGTGGAGTGCATACGCCCTCAGCGATGAGGAGCTGGATCAGGTTACGGCCGGCACGCTCTCCGTTGGCATGTTCGACGGAAAGCTCAGCTTCCAACTGGGCGGCGATCCGGGAGACAGACTGTCGGTAGCGGGGAGCGGAACAGTGGCTGTCGGCACCACCGCCGCCCCGGCCGGCCCGGCTGGGTACATAATCATGCGCGACAATGCACAGAGCAACCTGCACGCCCTTGTGAACGTGAATGCGGTTCATTCCAACGTGCAGGTGCTCATCAATCTGACGGTGAACATTAATTCGACGGTCGGCATCCTGCATCAGACCAATACCGTCCCGGCTCTTTAGCACGGCAATGAACGACAGGTCCGCTTTCCATATCGCACTGGCCATCGCATTCGCCCTTGCCGCGCCATTACCGGCCGCGGCAGGGGCGATCTCCCTCTCCACGGGCGGGCGGATACAAAAGCCGGTGCGATCTTTTCAGGAGATCCGCCAGGCGAGAGTAACCCAACAGCGGTGGGATTTCAGTTGCGGCTCGGCCGCCCTGAGCACGCTCCTCACCCACTATTACGGCGACAAGGTGTCCGAGGCCGTCATCATCACGTCCATCCTGCGCCGCGCCAATCCCCAGAAAGTGCGGGCACGCGGAGGATTTTCACTCCTTGACCTGAAACGCTTCGTGGAATCCAGAGGGTATGAAGGAAAGGGGTACGCCGGCCTCACCCTGGAAGAGCTGGTGGCGCTTCGGACCCCGGCCATCGTTCCGGTGCGGATCAGGCGTTACGATCACTTCGTCATATTTCGCGGCGTACGGGGAAACCGGGTAGTCCTGGCAGATCCTTCGGTGGGGACGACGACGATGAAGACGGATCAGTTTCTGGGGATGTGGAGAAACGGCATCGGTTTCGTTGTGATCCGGCACGACGCCACCCCTCCTGAGAACATGGCACCGGTAAGGGAAGATTTCTTCATACCCGACAGCACCGCCATCACCCGCTCTCTCCTGCGGACCGGCACAACCGCGCTGACAAGGAACGGACCGTGAGGACATTCAGACAGACAGTGACATTCGGACAGTTCCCCCGTATCTGCCTCCTGTTCATCCCCCTTCTCGCCGCGTTCCCGGTAACGCAAGTGAGTGTGGCCAGGGGCGCCGAGCCGGACTCCCCCCGACTCCGGGAACGGCAGGAGACTCCCCCCAACTCCGGACCGGGCATGAAGAAGCGTAACGAGGTGATCGATGATCTCCTGCGGCGCGTGGAGATGCTGGAAAGGAAGCTGCGCGCACTGGGGGGGGAATCGGGAAAGATATCCCTGCCGCCCACCCCCCTGCCAGTTCCCCCGGCCGAGGTTGAAGTGGAAGAGCGGATCGCCCAGGCCGCCCTGGAACGGACCTTGATTGAACGGAGCGGGCTCCTCCTGCCACCCTGGACCCTCGAGATCGAACCATCTCTCACCTACGCCCACGCCTCCTCCGACAACATCAGCATCGACGGGGTCTCCATCGAATCGACGCTGGTAATCGGCGAGATCGTCTCGGACAGGGTCCGCCGCAACATCCTCATCCCGGCCGTCACCTTTCGTCTTGGCCTCCCCCTGGACCTTCAGGTGGAGACCAAGATCCCCTATCGTTATGAGTCGGACCGGACGGTGCGGGGGGATACCACAGAGGATACCAAGGAGGGCTCCGGTCTGGGGGACGTGGAACTGGCCCTGAGCCACCAGATCATGAGGGAGAAGGGATGGGTCCCCGACATCCTCGGCAGTCTGCGCTGGAAGACGGATACCGGAAAGAGCCCATCCAGGATCGAGACCGATGAACTGGCCTTCGGCACCGGTTTTCACGCCCTGCAGTGGATGCTGACGGCGTTGAAGGTCAAGGAGCCGGCCGCCTTCTTCGGCTCGCTCCTCTACACGACCAACTTCCCCGTATCCAAGACAGAGGGGCGCGTCAGTCCGGGAGATACCTGGGGGCTCAATCTCGGCATGGCCCTGGCACTCAACCTCGACACATCGATCAATTTCGTCTGGGAGCAGAGGTTTGCCGACAGGACAAAACTGGACGGCGTCAAGCTCACCGGATCGTCCCTGACCGTGGGGAACCTGCGGGTGGGAGCCACCTATATCTTTTCATCCGCCACATCCCTGGATGTATCGGTCGCTATCGGCCTCACCCGTGATGCGCCCGACATGCAGGCCATCGTCGCCTTACCGATTCGGTTTCCATAGACAGGTTACGTCAGGAATAACTTCGGTATCATCGACCACCCGCCTCGCCTATCCTTTTATCCAGAAAGGTGGGCTAACTCCCCCCCGTATTTACTTCCCCTGCCACATGGGGTATGATGCCGGCCGATGAAGCGCCTGCACCTCTACATTCTGCGGGAGATCGCCACCCCCCTCCTGCTGGGGCTGGCGACCTTCACCGCCGTTCTCCTGATGGGGCGGATGCTCAAACTGGCCGACATGGTCATAGCCAAGGGGGTGCCGCTCCGGGACGTCCTGCTGCTGGTCATGTACCTCCTCCCCTACTTCGCCATCTTCACCATCCCCATGGCCTTTCTCCTGGCGGTCCTGCTCGGCTTCGGCCGCCTCTCCGCCGACAGCGAGGTAACCGCCATGAAGGCCTGCGGCATGGGCCTCTCCGCCATGCTGCCGCCGGTCCTTCTGGCGGCTCTCGTCGCCTACCTGGCAACGACCTTCATGGCCCTCTACGCCCTGCCCCGCAGCAACACCGCCTTCAAGGAACTCCTGCAGCAGGTGGTGGAAAGCAGGATGAACCTGACCATCAAACCCCAGGTCTTCAACGACGACCTCCCCGGCCTGGTCCTCTTCACGGACCGGTTCGACGAACATACCGGCACCATGCACGGCATCCTGGTCCAGGACGACCGGGATCGCAAGGCCCCCACCACCATCTTTGCCAGAACCGGCACCCTGCGCCATGACCAGGGACGCTCGATGGTCATTCTCACCCTGGAACAGGGAAACATCCAGCAACTGATCCCGGGCAAGACGTTTCGCCAGCTCGCCTTCGACTCCTATCAACTGGCCGTCAACCTGACCCGGGCCGACAAGGAGATCGCCCGCAACGAACTGGACATGGACCTGAACGAGATCCGGAAGAATCTGCGCATTGGCGGCTTCTCGGCCAAGCTGACGAAGGACATGGAACTGGAGGTACACCGCCGCTTCGCCCTCCCCTTTGCCTGCTTCGTCTTCGCCGTCATCGGCCTCCCCCTCGGCATCCAGAACCAGCGCTCCGGCAAGGGTGCCGGCTTTGCCGTCAGCATCGGCGTGCTGCTGGCCTACTACATTGCCTTTTCCGCGGCCCGGACCCTGGGGGAAAAGGAGATCCTGCACCCGGCCCTGGCCATGTGGTTGCCCAACGCCCTGTTCCTGACCATCGGTCTGCTTTTCTTCCGGCAGGCGAGCGAAGAGCAGCGCATCCTCCCCTCCAGACTGCGGCTGACACGGTTTCTGCCGCGACGGGGGGGTAAGGCATGAAGATCGTCGACCGCTATCTCCGTTCCTGCCACCTGCGGCTCGTCAGCCTCAGCCTCGGGGCGTTCGTCGCCATCTTCCTGGTCATCGACTTTCTGGAAAAGATCGGTAAATTCAGCCGCGGTGGAGCCACCGTGACGCAGATGGGAACCTTCTTCGCCTGCCGCCTGCCCGAGGTGCTGGTCCAGGTGATCCCCCTGGCGGTCCTGATGGGAACCATCCTCAGCATCGGCGCCCTCTCCCGCCAGAGCGAAATCACGGCCATGCGGAGTGGGGGGATGAGCCTGCTCAGGATCGGGCGGCCGCTGCTCATGGTCGGTGCGGCCATCAGCATCGGCACCTTCGCCATGGAGGAGTTCCTTGTCCCGCCGGCCAGCGGCAAGGCCCGCTACCTGGAGGAGGTGGTGATCGGCAAAAAGAACCCGAACACCTTTTTCAGGCAGGACAACATCTGGTACCGGGACCGGCAGGCCATTCTCCAGGCACGCCTCTTCGAGCCGGCCACCCGTTCCCTGCGCGGAGTCACCCTCTGGCGTCTGGGCGATGATCTCCAGCCGCAGACCCGCCTGGATGCCGACCGCGCCTTCTTCACGGACCGGGGATGGGAGTTTCGGATGGTGAGCGAACGGCAGGTGGCCGGCGGTGCGGCCGTAGCACCTCGGCATCTCGACACCATGGTCGTGCCGCTCTCCCTGAAGATGGACGACCTGAAGGTCGTGGGCAAGCATGCCGAAAACATGGGGTATTTCGCGCTGCGCCGCTACTGCGCAAAGCTGGAGCAGGGGGGATACGAGTCCACCGCCTATCGGGCAATCCTCCAGTCCAAGCTGGCACTCCCCTGCACCTCCCTGGTCATGGTCTTTCTCGGCATTCCGTTCGCACTGAAGAGCAACCGCTCAAGCGGCATCGCCGTCGGCGTGGGCGTAAGCCTCGGCATCGGCTTCAGTTACTACATCCTGAGCGCAATCCTGATCTCCTTCGGCCAGGCCGGCACCCTGCCGCCACTGCTGGCGGCGTGGGCCGCCAACGTGCTCTGTGCCGGCGCCGGCATCTGGCTGGCCATGACCGTCGAGCGTTGACAAGGAAGCCGGCGGTGGTTTACTTGACGTGAAAGGCTCCAAGAGGAGAATCCGCCATGCCCTTACGACTTCCGCTGATCCTGCTGCTCCTGTCGCTGACCCAGCCGGTCATGGCCCAGACCGGCGTCAAGGCGCCTGCGGCCAAACAGACGAAACAGGCGCCGGCGCAGCCAGGTCCGGCGATTCTCAGCATCATTCCCGCCCAGGCCGAGCCGGCAGCCACCGTCACCCTCTCCGGTTCCGGCTTCACGGCAAAGACCACCGTCTTCCTCGGCAGCATGAAAATCGTGCCCGAGGTTGTCGATGCCGGGCATCTCTCCTTCACGCTCCCGGCCCTTGAACCGGGAATCTATGCCCTGTACCTGCTCCGCGAAGACGGCATCGCCAGCCGGACCTACTCGTTTACCGTCCAACCGCTCAAACCTACGGTGAGCGACATCTCGCCCGATGCCATCCCGTTCTGCGCCTCCGGTACGGAGCGGGACGTAACGGTCATCGGCAGCAATTTCCGAAAAGGGGCAATGGTCCTGTTCGACGGAGTGGCAGTCAGAAGCCGCTACCTCTCCAGCGAGTCCATCTCCTTCACCGTCCCCCAGATCAAGGGCGGCCTCCACCAGGTTCAGGTGAAGAACTCGGATGAAACCGCCTCCGGAGCGGCCGGGCTGGTCATCGACACCAAACCGGAAATCAGCAATGTCAACCGGGGCGAGGACTATGTGAACTACTACAACCTGATCATAGAGGGACGGAATTTCCTGCAGAACTCGACCGTGGTGGTCATGGAAGAGAGGACCTTCGAACTGACCGGACAGTCCCCCATAGTGGACGTCCGGCGCCTTTCCAGCGGTTCGGGCGGTGGGGCCGAACGGGACCGGATCACCTATGTCAACTGCAACCGGATCATCTACCAGCGCTATCCCTACAGCCCGGTCAACAAGAGCTTTCAGGTCCAGGTGATCAACCCCGGCGGGGAGGAGAGCGCCACCGTGTCGGTCAGCGCGCCGTAAGCGGGCTCGGGGCTCGGGGCTCGGGGCTCGGGGCTCGGGGCTCAGGGCTCAGGGCTCAGGGCTCAGGGCTCAGGAAACATGATAGGGGAGACTTGCGGGTCTTTCCTATTTCTTTTTCTTCCCTGCCAGACCCTTTTTGATCCGGGCCGCATCCAGGTACCCCTCCACCAATGAACCGTCGGGAAAGATCAGCGTCGGCGTTGCGTTGATCCCGAGCGACGCAGCCAGCTTGATGGTCTCGTCCACAATCGCAGCGGTATTTCGTGGACCGGGCGCTGGCAGTTTCTTGCCGGCGAACGACTCCTCCAGCATGGTCAGGGACCCGTTCTCCAGGATCACCTGAGCCTTGGCATAGGCGTTCGGATGGATCTTCAGGGGCAGCAGCTTGATCTGGACCGCCACGTCCCGGTCGGCGGCAACCAGCTTTTTCAGCTCGCCATGGAGCTTGCCGCAATACGGACACTCAGGATCGGTGAAAACGATCAGCTTCTTTTTGCCGGCCGGGTTCCCCATGACCAGGGCATCATCCAGGGGAATCCTTGCAATGGCAATGCGCCCCGCCTTTGGCGCAGACTCTGACTGGGCACCGGTTATCGGCTGTTTGGTCTCCAGGCTGTAGATCGGGCCGGTAACCAGGTGCTTCTTGCCGTAATCCACGTAGGCCACGGCCTTTTTGCCATCCTTTCGCAGCTCAACCTCCCACAGCCCGCGCACAGTCGGAACTCTTACCTGAATCACCGTGCCGAGCCCCTCCAGAAGTTTACCCGCCTCCTTCTGGGTCAGGGTGTGACACGAGGAACAGTCACCACCGCACCCCTCCTTGGCCATGGCATGGGCATTGCCACCGGCAAGGACCAGCAGGGTGATCAGCGCGCCCCAGAATATCGTATGCATCCCCTCACCTCCCCTGTCTGAACATCGTCTCCAGCTATAGCACAATCAGCATCTCTACGGCAAACGTCCACGATTACGAACCCGACCGGCATCCATTGCGGCAGCAAAAAAAGGGACAGGATCGAAATCCCGTCCCTTGGCAGCAGAGGTGTGGAACAGCCCTCAGTACCGGTAGTGCTCCGCCTTGTACGGCCCCTCCACCGGCACGCCGATGTAGTCCGCCTGCTCCTTGGTCAACACGGTCAACTGGGCATTGAGCTTCTTCAGCTGCAGCCGCGCCACCTTCTCGTCCAGATGCTTGGGCAGGGTGTAGACACCGACCGGGTATTTGCCGGGGTTGGTGAAGATTTCGATCTGGGCAATGGTCTGGTTGGCGAAGGAGGACGACATGACATAGCTCGGGTGGCCGGTGGCGCACCCCAGGTTCACCAGCCGCCCCTTGGCCAGGAGGATGATCCGGTTGCCGCTCGGCATGATCACGTGGTCCACCTGGGGCTTGATCTCCTCCCACTGGTACTTTTCCAGGGCGGCAACCTCGATCTCGTTGTCGAAGTGGCCGATGTTGCAGACGATCGCCTGGTCCTTCATCCGCAGCATATGCTCGTTGGTGATGACGTGGTAGTTGCCGGTGCAGGTTACGAAGATGTCGGCCTTGTCGGCGGCATACTCCATGGTCACCACGCGGTACCCTTCCATGGCGGCCTGCAGGGCGCAGATCGGGTCGACCTCAGTCACCCAGACCTGGGCGGAAAGTGCCCGCAGCGCCTGGGCCGACCCCTTGCCCACGTCGCCGTAACCGCAGACCAGGGCAACCTTGCCGGCCACCATCACGTCGGTGGCCCGCTTTATCCCGTCCACCAGCGACTCGCGGCAGCCGTACAGGTTGTCGAACTTGGACTTGGTCACCGAGTCGTTGACGTTGATGGCCGGGAAACGGAGTTCGCCCCGCTCGTGCATCTGGTAGAGGCGGTGGACGCCGGTGGTGGTCTCCTCGGTCACCCCTTTGATCTGGGCGATACGGGTGGAGTACCAGGTGGGGTCCTTCTCCAGCTTGGCCTTGATGGCGGCAAAGAGGATGGTCTCCTCCTCGGAGCCGGGGTTGTTCAGCACCGACCGGTCCTTTTCCGCCCTGGTGCCGAGGTGGAGCAGCAGGGTGGCGTCGCCGCCGTCGTCCAGGATCATGTTGGAGAAACCGCCGTCGGTCCACTCGAAGATCCGGTGGGTGTAGTCCCAGTAATCCTCCAGGCTCTCCCCCTTGACGGCAAAGACCGGCACCCCGGAAGCGGCAATGGCCGCGGCGGCATGGTCCTGGGTGGAAAAGATGTTGCACGAGGCCCAGCGTACTTCCGCGCCCAGGGCGGTGAGGGTCTCGATCAGCACGGCGGTCTGGATGGTCATGTGCAGCGAGCCGGTGATGCGCGCCCCCTTGAGCGGCTGCGACGCGGCAAACTCCTCGCGGATGGCCATCAGCCCCGGCATCTCGGTCTCGGCGATCCGGATCTCCTTGCGGCCCCAATCGGCCAGTTTGAGGTCTGCGATGATGTAATCTTGTGACATGGTTACGCTCCTTTTGTGTTGGTGATGATTTGTAGGGGCACCCCTTGCGGGTGCCCTGATTTCTACGGCATTAAGCCTCGAGCGGGCACGAGACCCGCCCCTACGATGCGTTAACCACCAGCACCGCCTCTTGTCCGACCGCCCCTTCGATCCGCTTGCAGCGGACATCGACGAAACCGGCCTCCGACAGCCACGCCGTCAATTCCTGTTCCTCGAACCCCAGCCACTGGTCGGCCAACTGCTCCCGTGCCGCCTCCCGCTCGTGCCGGGCCAGGTCGGCCACAACCAGCGTACCGCCGGATGCCAGCACCCGCCGTATCTCGGTCAGGACCGCGGCAGGATCTGCCGCGTGGTGCAGCACCATGTTCGCCACCACGCACGCCACGGAGGCATCGGGCAGCGGCAGATGGGTCATCTCCCCCAGGCGTAGTTCGACACCGCCAATGCCATCGGCAGCCAGTCGGCCGCGGGCCTCCTCCAGCATGGCCGGAGAGTGGTCCACCCCGATCACACGCCTCGCCCGCACGGCCAATGCCGCCAGCAGTCCGCCGGTGCCGACACCGATCTCCAGAACGGTCTCCCCGGCGGGGATCAGCTCCATGAGTCGCCCCTGATAGTCCGGCACCGGCAGGAGCACCCTGGCCAGGTCGTCCCACTGGCGGGCATGCCGATCAAAAAACTCCTGGCTGCGTCGGCGACGCGTTTCAAGAATCTGGGCCACGGCAGCCAGGTCAGCGGACCGCTCGGGCAGCGACTCGACTTCACGCTCGAAGGCAGGGCGAATAGCGCCGAAAAAGGAGTTTCCCTCACCTGCCCGATAGTAGCTCCAGGTCCCCTGACGCTTGACGGTCAGCACACCGGCCTCGGTCAGGATCTTGAGGTGGCGCGAAATGCGCGACTGCCCCATTTCCATGATACGGGTCAGCTCCTGCACCGTAAATTCACCACGCAACAGCACCGCTACGAGACGCAGACGGCAGGGATCGGCCAGGGCCTTGAACAGTTCGAGCATGGATATCAATTTTACCGACTAGAATATATCAACTTTTCTTGATTTATCATAACTACGACTTGGCCACAACAAAAAAAGCCGCCCACCTGTGAGGTGGACGGCTTTGCTCTATACGAACCGGCCTGGGCCGACGCTTGCAGCAGCAACCGCTCAGGCGGCCTCTTCCGCGGCCATTTCGCCGAACAGCTCGTCGAAGACGTGCTGGACCGTGGTGATCCGCTCCGCCTTCCAGGCGTTGGTGCCGCAGAAAACGAGGCCGGTCTCCACGTCGCCGCGCTGGGCACGGTCCAGTGCGGTGACGATGCAGAACCGCTCGCCGCTCTCCTTGTAGGAACATTTCTTCAGGCAGGCATTGGCGCACAGGGTGGCATTGTCCTGGTCATAGCCGACAATCGCCTCCTGGTTGCCGATGATCGCCCGCCCCGGAAGCCCTGCAGGACTCATGATCAGGCCGATATCCTCCTGCCGGCACTCCAGATAAGCCTGTTTGAAGGCATCGTCGGCATCGCACTCAACGGTCGGCACGAAGCGGCTCGCCATCTGCACCCCGTCGGCCCCTTCTGCCAGGGCATGCATGACATCTGCCCGGTCCCAGATGCCGCCGGCGGCGATCACCGGAATCTCCCGGCCGAACTCGGCGGCAATGAACGCCTTGATGGCACGGATCGTACCGTACTGGTCATAGTCGCCGGTGCCGATCTGCTCGATCTTCTCTCCCAGATGGCCGCCCGCCGTATCCGGGTCTTCCACCACAATGGCATCCGGGAGGCGGTTATATCCTTTTTCCCATTTCTTGATGATCAACTGGGCAGCCCGCAGAGAGGAAACGATGGGGACCAGGGCCACGTCCGGCGCGTGGGACGTCAGGCCGGGAAGGGTCAGGGGGAGGCCGGCGCCACAGACAATGACCTTGGCGCCGCCGTCAATGGCAGCCTTCACCAGGGTCTCGAAATCGGCCAGGGCAACCATTACGTTGACCCCGATCACACCGTCAGGGGCAATCTCGTAGGCCTTGCGCAGTTCGGCCTTGAACGCCTCTGGCTCGGCCTGCAGGTAGTTGCTACCACGAAAGTAAGGGCTGTTGAGGGCGATGCCGGCAGCTGCCACCAGGCCGACGCCGCCACAGCGGGCCACATGACCGGCGAGCGAACCACCCGAAATCCGAACCCCCATCCCACCCTGGATAAGTGGGTACTTCGCGATATGCTTGCCGATCCGTAATGGTTTGAGCACAGACTCCCTCCTGATGTTGTTTTAGGAACAGTACCAAAAAACCGCGGGAAGCTGATGTAATAGAATTGTAAAACAGGACGGTGACCACAACATAACTCCCCCTGCCCCCTTCAGGCCCTTTGGGTCCTCTTAACTTAAGAGGGGGAACGGATTTCTCCTCCCCTTAAGATAAGGGGAGGGCGGGAGGGGTTATGATGAGAACCTCCCCATATCACACCTTGCCAAGAGCCTGAGCCCATGGTACATCTTCGGCATGACGAGGCTCAAACGATACTTCACACCGGTCGTCACCATGGTGGCGATGCAGTTGGTCTGGGTCCTGCTGGTCATCCTCTGGATATCCTGGATGGTCGGGCGCCACCGGGAACTGCGCAGGCTGTTGGAACGCTATCGTCCGGAGATGGTGCCGCCCGGCTTCGACTGGGTGTCGCTGGTGGAGGGGCTGGTCCTGCTCCTGGTGGTCCTGGCAGGCTTCTACGCCATCTTCCTCTTCTGGAAGCGCCAGTCAAGTCTCTATCAGCGACAACGGGCCTTCATCACCCAGGTGACCCATGAACTCAAATCCCCCCTCGCCTCCATCCAGCTTCATCTGGAAACCATTCGCCTCAGGAAGCCATCGCCCGACAAGCTCGAACGGTTCCTGGAGACCATGCTCTCCGACACGGAACGCCTCAACAACCTGATCAACAACATACTGATAGCTGCCAAGCTCGAACAGCGTCGCGGCAAGCAGAGCTTCCCGGTACAGGACATAAGCGAATTCGTCACCCACTCCCTGGAACAGAAACGCAAGCTCCTCCCGGAAGGGGGCTGCCTGACCCTGCATATCGAGCCGGGAATAAAGGCCCCCATCGACAGCGAGGGGGTGGAAACCGCCCTGCGCAACCTGCTGGAAAACGCCATACTCTACAGCCCTGCCGCTCCGGAGATCACGGTTACCCTGAAAAAGACCGGCCGCACCTGTCAGCTGATCGTCAGCGACCGGGGAAAGGGACTCACCGCTGCCGAACTGCGCAAGGTCTTCAACATGTTCTACCGGGTACGGGAGCATGGCGAAAACATCCGCGGCTCAGGGCTTGGCCTGTACATCGTCAGGTCGGTAGCCCAGGAGCACGGTGGGAACGTCCGCGCGGAAAGCGCAGGTCCTGGCAGGGGCACCTCTTTCATTGTCACCCTGCCGTGCAGCGATTGATCGAGAGGATGGAGCATGGGGAGTGAAAAACCGCACATACTGCTCGTGGAGGATGAGATCCACCTGGCCCGGGGGATCTGCTACAACCTGGAACTGGAAGAGTACCGGGTAAGCCATGTGGAGAGCGGCGAGGAGGCGTTGGAGCTCCTCTCCTTCGAGCGCTTTTCCCTGGTCATCCTGGACGTGATGCTGCCCGGCATGGACGGCTTCGGGGTCTGCCGCAAGATCCGGGAGATGGACAGCCGGGTGCCGATCCTGATTCTCACTGCACGGGTCAACGAGGGGGACCGCATTACCGGGCTGACCAGCGGCGCCGATGATTATCTGACCAAACCATTCAGCCTGGACGAGTTCCTGCTGCGGGTGCGGGGGATGCTACGGCGCTCGGCCTGGTATCGGCCGGAGCCGGTGGAGGAAGGGTACCGGTTCGGCGACAACGAGGTATTTCTCCTCTCCTACCGGGCACGCACTGCCCAGGGGGAAATCGACCTGACCGACCTGGAGGTGCGGGTTCTCACCCTCTTCTTCCAGAACGAGGGGGCAACCCTCTCCAGGGCCGAGCTCCTGGAAAAGGTCTGGGGGTACGCCGCCAACGCCGAAACCCGGACCCTGGACAACTTCATCGTGCGGCTGCGCAAATACTTCGAACCCGATCCGGCCGATCCGGTCTTTTTCCAGACCGTCCGGGGGGTGGGGTACCGGTTCTCGCGAGGCGAGTGAGGAACGAGGAACCGTAACCTCCCCAGTCCAAAAAGTAAAGGCCGGATGGCAACGCCACCGGCCTTTTTCTTTTAACCTCGATCCTCGGACCTTGGTCCTCGCTCCTGCCTTTAAATGCCCGCCTTCTCCCTGATGATGGCGGCCTTGTCGGTCCGCTCCCAGGTGAATTCCGGCAGCTCGCGGCCGAAGTGGCCATAGGCGGCGGTCTTTTTGTAGATCGGGCGGAGCAGGTTCAACTGCTCGATGATGGCGCGGGGCCGGAGGTCGAACACCTCGCGGACGATCTCCGCGATCCGCTTGGACGGGATCTTACCGGTGCCGGCAGTATCCACGAGCACCGATACCGGTTCGGCCACGCCAATGGCGTAAGCGACCTGGACCTCGCACTTCTCGCACAGGCCGGCAGCCACCAGGTTCTTGGCCACGTAGCGTCCCATGTAGGCGGCGGAACGGTCCACCTTGCTGGGATCCTTGCCGGAGAAGGCACCGCCGCCGTGGGCACCGTGGCCGCCGTAGCTGTCGACGATGATCTTCCGGCCGGTCAGGCCGCAGTCACCCATGGGACCGCCGATGACGAAGCGGCCGGTGGGGTTGATCAGGTAACGGGTCTTGTCGGTCAGCAGGTTGGCCGGAATGACCTTCTTGACAACCTCCTCGATGATCCCCTCCTTGATGGTCTCGTAGGTGACCTCAGGGGTATGCTGGGAGGAGATGACCACCGTGTCCACAAAGGCAGGCTTGCCGTTCAGGTATTGGATGGAAACCTGGGACTTGGAATCGGGACGGAGGAAGTCGAGGACGCCGGACTTGCGCACGTCAGCCAGCTTCTTTACCAACTGGTGGGAAAGAAGGATCGTCATCGGCATCAGCTCTTTGGTTTCATCGCAGGCGTAGCCGAACATCAGCCCCTGGTCGCCGGCCCCCTGCTCCTTGTAGAGCCCGTCCCCCTCGTTCACCCCCTGGGCGATATCGGGAGACTGCTTGTCGATGGAGACGAGGACGGCACAGGTTTCCCAGTCGAACCCCATGGCCGAGTCGTTGTAGCCGATCTCCTTGATGGTCTCACGGACCACCTTGGGGTAGTCGACGATTGCAGAAGTGGTGATTTCACCGGCTATCACTGCCATGCCGGTCGTCACCAGGGTCTCGCAGGCGACGCGGGCCTTGGGATCCTGCTCCAGGATGGCGTCGAGAATGGCATCCGAAACCTGGTCGGCCACCTTGTCGGGGTGCCCCTCCGACACCGACTCGGACGTAAAAATGTAGTCGTCCATCTCCATCATCTGCACTTCCTCCTCTGTTCACTCCGCTGTCGGAATGTTCGTATCGTTACAAAAAGACTGTCCTATATATCGTTGGACCGACCTTATTGTCAAGCATGAAAACCATCAACCCGCCGTCCTTGACAGTCGGCAACCCGCCGGCAACAATGATCTTTATGGCCCGGCAATGCCGACAACACGAGGTGACACCATGCACGTCTTTTCGCTCCTGATCGAGCTGGAACTCCCCTGCAACTCACTGAAAGGCAAACGGGCCATAATCAAGAGCATCATAGCCCGGGCACGCAACCGGTTCAATGTGGCCGGGGCCGAGGTGGCGAATCAGGACGATTGGGGCACGGCGCAGCTGGCCTTCGTGTCGGTGAGCGGCGACCGTGGCTACGCCCGCCGGCTCCTGGAGCAGCTTGAGGAGTGGATAGTCAGCGAGCGTCCGGATCTGCCAATACACTTTGTCGACTATGAAGAGCGATAAAGAGTTGCAGGACGGCCTCCCGCCTGTATACTTCTCCTCAGATGTAAATGCATCTTCATAAAAACTGGCAAACAACAAGGAGGGACGTATGAAGAAAAACATTGTGGTGGCAGCCTGCCTTTCGGCAGCTCTCGTGGGGACCATGGCCCATGCCGCCAACAAAGCAGAAACATTCGTGATCTCGCCTTTCGTAGGCGGGTATACCTTCGACGGCAAACAGCACCTGGAGACCTGGCCGGTCTACGGTATCCGGGGCGGCTACAACTTCACCGACCACGTCGGCGCCGAAGCGGTGTTCGATTATGTTTCCACCGAATCGACCCGCGCTGCCGGCGATGCGGATGTCTATAACTACCGGTTGGAAGCACTCTACCACTTTTTCCCCGAGGCGCGCCTCGTCCCGTACCTGGCAGCAGGCTACGGCGCCATCACCGTCGATCAGGACCAGAAAAAGACGACGCGCGGTGCCTTCAACTACGGGGCCGGCCTCAAGTATTTTCTGACCGATACCCTGGCGCTCCGCGGCGACGTCCGCCATCTGGTCATGAACAAGGAACGGACGCTGCACAACCTCGAGTATACGGTAGGCGCTGCCCTTTATTTCGGTGGTGCCCAACCGGCACCCAAAGCGGTTGCACCGGAACCGCCGCCGGCACCGAAACCGGTCGTACAGCCCCCACCGGCCGCACCGGCAGCCCCGACCGCAACCCTGTCGGCCGCTCCGGGCACGATCACTCCGGGCCAAGCCGTCACGCTGAGCTGGAGTTCGCAACATGCCAAGAGCTGCACGATTCAGCCGGATGGAGAAACGGTGGCACCGCAGGGCTCCAAGACCGCCACCCCGGCTGCGGCCACCTCCTACACCCTGACCTGCACCGGCGACGGCGGCACGGCCACCAGCGCCGCAAACGTCGCGGTAAACCAGCCGGCTGCACCAACCGCCACCCTGTCAATCGCACCGGCCACGGTGACGAAAGGCGAATCGGCCAAGCTTAGCTGGACCTCGCAGAATGCGACGAACTGCGATATCCAGCCCGGCGTAGGTGCGGTTCAGCCGCAGGGATCCGCCAGCGTAACCCCTGCAGCCCCCACCACCTACACGCTTAACTGCACCGGCGCTGGCGGCAAGGCCAGCAGTACGGCCAATGTGGCACTGTCCGAGAAGCTCTGCATCACCCTGAAAGTCCAGTTCGATACCGACAAGGCCGTGATCAAGCCCAGGTACCACAACGATATCAAGCAGGTGGGCGATTTCCTCAACAAGTATCCGAACGCCACCGGCGTCATCGAAGGACACACTGACAACCAGGGCGGCGCCGAATATAACCTGAAACTCTCCCAGAAGCGGGCCGATGCCGTACGAGCATACATCATCGACAAGTTCGGCATTGCCGGAGACCGGCTCACGGCCAAGGGGTACGGCCTGACCAAGCCGGTTGCCGACAACGCCACAGCAGAAGGGCGGGCCAAGAACCGCCGCATCGATGCCACAATCGACTGCGTCGTAACCGTCACCAAGTAGAATAAACCGCTGCCCCAATTAAAGAAGGCGTTCCTCCTCGGGGGAACGCCTTCTTTATTGTCCTCTCCTCTGTGCCGAAAGGATCAGTCGAAGCTGTCAGAAAAATGAGCGGCAATTTCGACATTGAGAAACGCTTCCACCTCTGCGGCAGTAGCAAATGTGAGGGCGGTAGCGGTCAGGCGGTCGGCGTCGGCCTTGGTGCAACGCCGCAGGATACGTTTAACGCGCGGGATGGATGGGGCGTTCATGGACAGTTCGTCAAATCCGAGCCCCAGGAGGATCGGCAAATAGGTCGGATCACCCGCCATCTCCCCGCACATGCAGATTCTGATGCCCGCGGCATGCGCGGCATCGGTCACCATCTTCAGGGAGCGGAGCACTGCCGGATGGAGCGGCTCGTACAGGTGGGAAAGGTGCTCGTTGGTACGGTCGATGGCCAGTGAGTACTGGATCAGATCGTTGGTACCGACGCTGAAAAAATCCACTTCCCGGGCCAACAGGTCGGCTATGATGACTGCCGATGGCACCTCGATCATGATGCCGACCGGAACCTGACCGTCAAATGGTATCCCTTCCCGCCCCAACTCCACCGCCACCTCTGTCAGGAGACGCTTCACGGCCCGCACCTCGTCGATGCCGGATATCATGGGAAAGAAAATGCGCACCCTGCCGTGGGCGCTGGCCCGCAGGATCGCCCGCAGCTGTGGTCGAAGCGTCTCGGGGTGACGCAGGGAAAGCCTCACTGCCCTTAAGCCCAGGGCCGGGTTCAATTCATCGGCAAGGTTCAGGCCGGGGACGAACTTATCCCCACCAACATCCAGGGTTCTGATGGTCACCACAGCCGGCGACATGGCACTGACCACCGCCGAGTAAGCCCGGTACTGCTCCTCTTCCGTTGGCAGATCGTTGCGGTTCATGAAGAGCATCTCGGTCCGGTAGAGGCCGATCCCTTCCCCACCATGCCCCTTGAGCGCGGCAATCTCTTCCGCAAACTCCACATTACCCATCAGGCTGACAGGGTGGCCATCAAGGGTCTCGGCCGGCAGGTCACGAATCTTGGCCAATTCGTGCTCGACATACTCGAAGTACTGCTTGCGGCGGAGATATTCGCGAAAGGTGTCCTCGTCGGGATTGATGACAACCGTCCCGGTACTGCCATCGACGATCAGGTGGTCGCCGGTCGCCACAGAAGCCGTCACATTCTCCAGGCCGATAACCGCCGGAATTTCCAGAGCTCGTGCCAGAATGGCCGAATGGGACGTCTTCCCCCCGAGATCGGTGACAAAGCCCATCACCTTGCTCTTGTCAATCTGCAGGATGTCGGCAGGGGAAAGGTCGTGGGCAACGATCACGACCTTGCCGTCGATCTCGTTCAACGACTCCTGCTCCTTGCCGACCATATGGCGAAGGATCCGTTCGACGACGATCTCCACGTCACTGCTGCGTTCCCGCAGGTACTCGTCTTCGATGGTGATGAAAAAGGCGTTAAAGGTCTGGAGGGTCTTCTTGAGGGCTGCTTCGGCATTGATGAGCGCGGTGGCGATGATCCGCTCCGTTTCGTCCACCAGCATCGGATCATCCAGCATCATCAGATGGGTATCGATTACGTAGAGATGCTCAGGGCCGCGCTCGGCGGCAAGCTGATTCTTCAGCTGCACAAGATCGCGGCGGGTCCTGGCCAGAGCCTCCCGGTAACGGCGGACTTCATCCGCTACCTCATCGGGCTCGATACTGGTCTCTGCTACGGCTACCCGGCTCCGGTCGGTCACCCGGGCCAGCCCGATGGCGATCCCCGGAGAGGCGGCCAGCCCCTGCAGATGCCGATTTTCAGTCTTCGCCAAACCCATCGCGGATCAGCTCCCCGAGGACAGCCATAGCACGTTCCTCGTCCTCACCATCGACCGTTACCTGAATGATCGTACCTTTTGCCGCAGCCAGCATCATGATCCCCATGATGCTTTTGCCGTTCACCTCAATCTCGTCACGGCGCACCTTCACTTCCGAAGAGAACTGGCTCGCCGTCTTGACAAAGAGCGCCGAGGCCCGCGCATGGAGCCCCAGTTTGTTGATGATGGTAAACTCTTCTGTCTGCATCTATTCGCACTCCGGAGCACTAGCGGATCTACACCATGGGCGTCGCCGGCAACGGCCGACACTATTTCAGATAATCGCCGGCCACTGCCACGCTGTCCCGGCCGCACCCCTTCAACTGGGCAGCCAGTTCTGCCACACCATAGCGGCCCCGATCTCCGGCAAACTTGATCAGCATCGGAAGATTGACGCCGGTAAGCACCTCCACCCGGCCATCTTCAAGAAACGAAAGGCTCATGTTGGAAGGGGTCCCGCCGAACATATCGGTCATGATAACAACCCCTTCTGCGCCGACTTTTTCGATTGCCCCGGCAATCTCTTCACGGATGGCCTCCACCGCGGCGCCGGTTTCAATCCCGACCGCCTCGGCCAAAGGGATGGGGCCGACAATCATTTGCGCTGCATTGAGCAGTTCGCGGGCAAGGCCCGCATGGGCTACCACAACCAGACCTATCATTGTTCATCCTTTTTCAATGTCACGATGGACCACCGTCAGGGCTCCCCTCCGTCCGCGGAGGTAGGCTGCCAGTTCTTCGGCAATGGAGACCGAACGGTGCCGTCCTCCGGTGCAGCCGATAGAGATCGTCAGGTAGGTCTTTCCCTCCCGCTCATAGGCGGGGAGCAGGAAATCGATCATGTCTTGCAGTTTTGCCATGAAGGTTGCGGTGAGCGGATGCTCCACGACATAGCTGCGCACTTTTGGATCCAAACCGGTCAAAGGCTTCAGTTCCGGCACAAAATGCGGGTTTGTCAGAAAACGTACATCCAGCACCAGATCCGACTCCAGGGGGATGCCAAAGCGGTAACCGAACGAAAATATCTGGATGGTCAACCCGCGCGGAGCCCCCTCCCCGCGTGACCAGGCTACCACCTGCTCTTTCAGCTGATGGACATTGAGTTCCGAGGTATCGATAATGGCCGTGGCGATCCGGCGCAACGGCATCAGCTGTTCCCGCTCGAAACGAATGCCATCGGGGACCGATCCCCCTTCCAGGGCCGGATGCCGGCGCCGTGTCTCGGAAAAGCGCCTGATCAGCACCTCATCGGTGGCGTCGAAGAACAGGACTTCAACCGTGTGCCCCTGGGTGCGGAGTTCCTGCACCATGTTCTCCGGACCCTTCAGGAAGTCCCGACCGCGGATATCACTGACCAGGGCCACATCCCGAATCCGCTCCGTGGACTTGTCGACCAGTTCCACAAAGGTGGCAAAGAGGGCAACCGGCAGGTTGTCCAGACAGAAGAATCCGTCGTCCTCCAGGGCCTTGACCGCCGTTGACTTGCCGGAACCGGAGAGGCCGGTGATGATGACGATCCTGAGTTTACTCAACCTCATCCCCCAGCGGCCGTACTTCCAGCCGTGCCATCAACCGCTCGTGGAAATCGCGGGCCGAGTGGTAGCCCATCCCCTTGAGCAGGTAGTTGCGGGCAGCCACTTCGATGATGGAGGTCAGGTTGCGGCCGGGACGGACCGGGATCTTCAGGTGCGGCAGATCGATCCCGAGGATGGAGTAAACCCGGTCATCTATGCCGAGCCGCTCGTACTCCTGCTCAGGGTCCCATTCCACCAGCTCCAGCACCATGTGAATGATCTTTTTCTCCCGGATGGAGGAAACCCCGAAGAGATCCTTGATGTTGATGATCCCGAGTCCGCGAATCTCCATGTGGTACTGGATCATCTCGGCGGCCTGTCCCACCAGCGAGGCCGGCATCTTCTTTTTCACGTGGATTATGTCGTCGGCAACCAGGCGGTGGCCCCTGATCACCAGGTCAAGGGCGCACTCGCTCTTGCCGATGCCGCTCTTGCCGAGCAGCAGCACCCCGACCCCCAGGACATCGACCAGCACACCATGAATGTGGGTAGTGGGGAGCAGGCGCTCCTCCAGAAACTTGGTGATGAGGGAGATGAAGGTTGACGACTGGATGGCGGTTCCCAGCAAGGGAATCCCAGCCTTTTCGGCCTCGTGCTTGAGGAAATCGGGAGGATCGAGTCCTTTGGTAATGATAAAGCAGGAGATGGGGAAGGAACAGAGTTTCTGTACGTAACCGACCGCCTGGTCCTTCGGGATCTGACTGAGGTAGGAAATCTCCGTGTTCCCGAGCACCTGAACCCGGTCGGGATGCAGGTGCTCCGTATAGCCGGTCAGGGCAAGGCCCGGTTTCTGGATACGAGAACTGTAAAGACGGTGCGAAAGCCCTGCCTGGCCTGCTATCAGCCTGAGGTCGAGCCCGTATTCGGCATCCTCGATGAGATCCTGGATGGCAAGGCTGATAGTATTCAAAACCGGTTATCCTGTTCCTGGAAAATCCGGAATAGCTCCCGGACATCTTCGGCAGCCATCAGGGCGTTGCGCACTGCCGGGTCCCGCAGGATGCGCGAGATCCGCGCCAGGGCCTTCAGATGCACGGCGGCGGCATTTTCCGGGGCAATGAGGAGAAAGAACAGATGAACCGGCCTTCCGTCCAACGAGCTGAAGTCCACCCCCTCCCGGCTTCTGCCGAAAGCACAGATCAACTCGTTCACCTGCCGCAGCTTCCCGTGGGGGATCGCGATCCCGTCGCCAATACCGGTGCTTCCCAGCTTTTCGCGCTCGTTTAGAATCCTGAGAAGATCCTGGCGGTCAAGCGCCGGATGGCGGTCAATCACATTCTGGGCAAGTTCCGCCAGTACCTCTCCCTTGCTCCTGGCAGAGAGTACCGGAATGATTGCCGCTGGCTGTAGATCGCCAGTCAGCATGTCACCATACTACGTACCAGAATCGGATCAGCCGCCATCCCACGCTCCTTCCCACTAACCCCTGGCCGGCTCGATGAGGCCGTAGTTGCCATCTTTGCGACGGTAGATGACATTGATCCCTTCTGTCGCGGCATCGGTGAACACCAGAAAATCCTTGTGCATCAGGTCCATCTGCATGACCGCTTCATCCACGGACATCGGCTTGATGGAGATCGGCTCGCTCCGGATAATGACAGGCTCCTGCTGCTGATCGATACTCTCGGCCGTAACGATGGTTTTCTGGGCCTGGCGGCCGCGATTATTGTCGGCAGCCGGTTTGTGATCCTTCAGCCGCTCCTTGTAACGCCGCAGCTGACGCTCCATCTTGTCCACGACCGCATCGATGGCAGCATACATGTCGTTGGTCGCCTCGGAGGCCTTGATGGTGATCCCCTTGGCATTGAGCGTAATCTCGACGATATGGCGGATCTTCTCCACGGTCAGGTATACCTGGGCTACAACCGGTTCGTCGATATATTTTTTAACCCTCTCCAGCTTTTCCTCAGCGTAGCTCTTCAGGGCTTCACTGGGCTCCATGTGCCTGAATGTGGTGGCAATCTGCATAATCTCCTCCTTCGTGTGGCGGTTTGTGGATGTTTCTTCTGTCCCTGACGGGACAGGCTCAGAAAAGCCTCTTGCGCTCCGATGACGAACCGATGCGAAGCATCTCCCGGTATTTGGTCACCGTGCGCCGGGCAATATTGATGTTGTTGGCAGACAGAAGCTCGGCCAATGCCTGATCGCTGTAAGGTTTGCGCGGATCTTCCGCTTCCACCAGCTCCTTGATCTTGTTCTTGACACTCTCGGAAGCAACGAAATCGCCGTCGCCGGTGGAAATGCCACTGTTGAAGAAGTACTTCAGCTCGAACAGTCCCTGGGGGGTGTGGATGTACTTGTTCGTGGTCACCCGGCTGATGGTCGATTCGTGCATGCCGATGTCTTCGGCCACATCGCGCAGGACCAGCGGTTTCAGGTACTCGATCCCCTTGTCCAGGAATTCGCGCTGGAACTTGACGATGCTCTTGGCAGTCTTGTAAATGGTCCGCTGCCGCTGATGGATGCTCTTGATGAGCCACATGGCCGAGCGCATCTTGTCCGCCACGTACTCCTCGGTCCCCGAGCCACCCTTACCTTTCGACTCCAGGTAGAACGGGCTGATCCGCAGGTTTGGCAGCCCTTCGTCGTTCAGAACCACCACGTAATCGTCGGCGATCTTGTAGACGAAGATATCCGGAGAAATATACTGGGTCTCCTCCGAACCGAAGAGCCTGCCGGGACGCGGGTCCATACCGGAAATGACCTTGGCCGCCAGGAGGATGTCCTGGATCTCGACCCCCAGCACCTTGGCAATCTGTTTGTACTTGCGGGTCTCCAGGTCTTTGAGGTGGTCCCTGAGAATGGCATCGACCAGGCTGCCGCCCATTCCCAGCTGGGCTACCTGAAGCAGCAGGCATTCCCTGAGATCCCTGGCACCGACACCGGGGGGGTCAAGCTCCTGCACCCGCTTCAATACCGACGCCACCACATCTTCCGATGTTTGACACGCGAGGGCAACCTCTTCGAGCGTAGCCCGGAAGTAGCCGTCCTCGTCAATATTGCCGACGATCTCCGCACCGACCCTCATCTCCTGCTCATCGAGCCGGGAAAGGCTGAGTTGCCAGATGAGATGGTCGAACAGCGACCCTTTTTTGCTCAGGAGATTTTCAAATGACGGGCGATCCTCATCATCGTTGTACTGCTCGCCGGCACTGTAGTTATATCCCTCCAGGTAGGTATCCCAGTCCATCTGCTTGAGGGTTTCCTCGCCGGCAGCCACCTCGACGAATGTATCCTTTTCTTCCTGGAGCGGGGCCTCCTGTTCCTGCAGTTCCAGCTGTGTCCCGTCCTTTGCCTCATCCTGTTCGAGAGTCTCCTCCAGCACCGGGTTTTCTTCCAACTCCTGGCGGACCACATCCTGCAGTTCTAAGCGGGAAAGCTGGAGCAGCTTGATTGCCTGCTGCAGTTGGGGAGTCATCACCAACTGCTGCGTCAGCTTCATCTGTTGGCGCATCTCAATGGCCATAGTTGAGTATCCCTTTTATCACAATTTTATCAGGTAGATCGGTTAATGCCTGCTGTTGCACCGGTCAAAGGCGAAATTTTTCTCCAAGATATATTTCCCGTGCCTTTCGACTTCCGGCGATGACCTGGGGGTCACCGAACTCCAGCACTTCACCGGCATTGAGAATATAGGCCTTATCGCACACACCCAACGTCTCACGTACGTTGTGGTCGGAGATCAGAACACCGATCCCCCGCTCCCTCAATTCGGCAATGAGCCCCTGGATATCCATGACGGCAATAGGGTCGATCCCGGCAAACGGCTCATCCAGCAGGATAAATGCAGGCGAGCTCGCCAGCGCCCGGGCTATCTCCACCCGCCGGCGCTCTCCACCGGAAAGCGCATAGCCCTTGCTCCGGGCGATGTGGGTAATACGAAAATCGGTCAAGAGCTCCTCGGTCCGATGCAGGCATTCCAGCCGATCCAGCCCGAGCACTTCCAAAACCGCCAGCAGGTTTTCCTCCACCGTCAGCCGACGAAACACCGACGGTTCCTGGGGAAGATAACTGATACCGAGCCTGGCCCGCTGGTACATGGGGAGGTCGGTGATCGCGCGGTCATCCAAGTACACCGCACCGCCGTCGGGCCGACAAAGACCGACGACCATGTAAAAGGTGGTGGTCTTTCCCGCCCCATTCGGCCCGAGCAGGCCGATCACCTCTCCGGAGCGGACCTCCAGGTCGACACCATTCACCACCGGCCGCTTGCTGTAGAGCTTGCGCAGGCCTTCCGCCCGCAAGGATCTATGGTCGTGCACCGCTCCCCGCCTTTTTGCCCCGGGGATGGATTATGGCATCGACGCGTCCGCCGCCACTGCCACCGGTCACTATGCTGCGGCCTTCGTCCACGAAGTAGGTGATCGTTTCCCCGGTGATGACGTTCTCCCCTTGGGAGACCGTGGGTGTTTGGTCCAGAACGATCGTACCCTTCTGCGCATCGTAGATGGCATGACCGGCCTGGCCGATGCGGTCTCCCTGTACGATCCGGACCTTGCCGAACAGTTCGGCCTGCTTGACCTCCTGCGCCGACTCCGCGTAGACGATCACCAGCTTGTCGGCATAGATCGTCAGGTCGCCCTGCCGGGCCACCACATTGCCGGTGAACGTTGCCGTCTTCCTGGTACTATCGGCCAGGAGCTCATTGGACTTGATCTGTATCGGCAGGGCTGAACGGGTTTCCGTGCCATGAGCAGTGGCCAGCAGGCCGGTCACCAGGGCCGCGGCGCACAGCAGCCGCCTGCAGGGTACCATCATCGTTCCCCCTCCACGCCGATCCGGGCCGTCACGTCCCGCATGATCCTGACACTCCTCCCCGGCACCGTACCCTCCAGACCGACCCCTTCCACGCTGAGGTTGCCGTCGGTCAAGCTGACCCGGCCGGCTGACCTTATAACCCTCTGGCCCGCAAGATATTCCAACTGCTCGGTCCTGAATTCGGCACCGCTCGCCCCCTTTGCCAGCACGGCTCCTCTCAGGCGCACGTCACGGGTAGCGTTATCGTATTCGGCATCATTGGCTGTCACGGTCATGGCGTCTTTCGGCCTCTCGCCGCTAAAGACGAGCCTCACCTTGGTGAGCCGGGTCACGTTGCGGGTCCGGTCGAAGTCCCCGGTGGCGGCCACCAGCTCGACCACGTTCCTGCCCCCCTTCTCCTCCGTAAAACGGATACCCTTGACGGTCACTTCGGCGTGGGGCACCTGCTGGGGCAGATCTTTTCCCGGCCCGGACTGCCTCTGCTTTATTATGATGTATACACTCAGGGAAAGAACGGCAAGCAGCAGTCCCCACCCGAGGAGGTGCCTGATTTTATTGTTTTTTGGCATATTTCAGCGGCGGAGTATACCATCAACCCCGTGACCTGTAAAGGGTTTTATGGCAACAAACGACAAAGTTGGCACAAAGATTGAATTAATAAAATCTATTCCGAAAAACAACGACTATTCAACTGTTCCGAGAAAAAAACGCCCGCTTCCACATCGGTGAAAGCGGGCGTTCCGGCCTTATTCCGGAATTGATTCAACCTATGCTGCTCAGTGAAGATTATAACGCGCCGTCACCTCGTTCCAGGCCCCCTGGACCTTGAGGAGAAAGTCACAGACCTCCCGCACCGCCCCCCACCCGCCGCGATTCCGGGTAACGAAATGGACATGGGGAAGCACGTCCACCACGGCATCGGCAGGAGCAGCGGCAAAGCCAACCCGCCGCATGACCGGCACATCCAGGATGTCGTCTCCCATGTAGGCGACCTCGTGGTCCCGGAGCCCCGTGGCCTTGAGTATCTCTTCGTACGGCCCGATCTTGTTCAACGCCTTCTGATACACCAGGGTGATCCCCAGTTCTGCTGCCCGGTTGGTAACCACCATGGATTCGCGGCCGGAGATGATGCCGACCTGCACGCCGCTCCGCTGGAGCATCTTGATGCCGTGTCCGTCCTTGACGTTGAAAAACTTCGACTCGACCCCGTTGGCGTCGTAGATAATCCGGCCATCGGTCATCACGCCATCCACATCGAGAATGAGGAGTTTGATCGGTTTGAGGCGTTGTTCGTCCACTAGGCAATCCCCGCTTTGAGCAGATCGTGGAGATGTACGATCCCCACCGGCTGCTGCGTCTGCTCATCGTCAAAGACGAAGAGTGACGTTATGGAAAATTCCTCCATACGCTGGAGGGCGCTGGCCGCCAGCTCGAACCGCCCGATCCGTTTGGGCCGGCGGCTCATCAGGTCGGCTGCGGCGCTGTTGAGCAGGTCCCCGCCCCGCTCCAGCGCCCGCCGCAGATCCCCGTCCGTAATGACCCCCACCAGGGCGCCACTGGCATCGGTAACACCGGTGATCCCCAGCCCCTTGGCGGTGATCACGAACAGAGCCTCGCGCATGGGGGTCTCTTCGAGAACGAGCGGCAGGTCGCTGCCGGAATGCATCAGGTCTTCCACGGTCAGGATCAGGCGCTTGCCGAGGGAACCGCCGGGGTGAAAAAGGGCAAAGTCCTCGGCCCGGAAACCACGCTTGAGCAGCAGAGAAACGGCCAGGGCATCGCCCATGGCCAGGGTAGCGGTGGTGGAGGAGGTCGGTGCCAGCCCGAGGGGGCACGCCTCTTCTTTGACGGCAACAGTCAGAAAGACGTCCCCGGCCCTGGCCAGGGTGGAATCGGGGTTCCCGGCCATGGCTATCAGCTTGTTGCCAAGGCGCTTGATGACCGGCAGGATACGCAACACCTCTTCAGTTTCGCCACTGTTGGAGACGGCAATGACCACGTCTCCCTTCATGATCATCCCCAGATCGCCATGCACCCCCTCGGCCGGATGGAGGAAAAAGGCCGGGGTGCCGGTCGATGCCATGGTGGAGGCGATTTTCTGGCCGATCAGGCCCGACTTCCCCATGCCGGTGACTACCACCCGCCCGCTGCTGGCGAGGATCAGTTCCACCGCCCGCACGAACTCGCCGTCAATGGCCTCGCTGAGGGACTGCAACGCCTCCGCTTCCATGCGAATGACCCGCTTGGCCTCGGCAACTACATCCACACCATGCTGTTCCTGTCCGCTTCGCACGGCGGCTACCCCTTGCGTCCCTTCACGATGGCATCGATGGCCAAGAGCTGACCGAGCAGGTCGGGGAGGTCGGCCAGGCGGACCGAGTTCGGGCCGTCGCACAACGCCTTCTCCGGCTCTTCGTGCACTTCCATGAAAATACCGTCGATACCGGTGGCAACGGCAGCCCGGCCAAGAAACTCGACGAACTCCCGCTGGCCGCCGGACGAGCCCCCCTGCCCGCCGGGAAGCTGGACACTGTGGGTAGCATCGAAGACCACCGGACAGCCGGTCCGGCGCATGATCGGCAGGCTCCGCATATCCACCACCAGGTTGTTGTAGCCAAAGGAGGCGCCACGCTCGGTCAGGACGATCCGGTCGTTGCCGGTGGCGCGCAGTTTACCGACTACGTTTTCCATGTCCCACGGCGCAAGGAACTGACCCTTCTTGACATTGACCACCCTGCCGGTCCGGCCGGCAGCGACCACCAGGTCGGTCTGACGGCAGAGAAATGCCGGGATCTGGAGCACGTCCAGTACCTCCGCCGCCGGCGCAACCTGCTCCAGGCCATGGATATCGGAGAGGACCGGCAGGTCGTACTCCGACTGCACCTTGGCCAGGATCCTGAGCCCTTCGGCCATGCCCGGGCCGCGAAAGGCACTGACCGAGGTCCGGTTCGCCTTGTCGTAGGAGGCCTTGAAGACGAGCTGCATTCCGAGCTGGCCGGCAATGGCCTTGAGCCGTTCGGCAGTCTGCAGGGTCGCCGTCTCGTCCTCGATCACGCATGGCCCGGCGATAAGGACCAGAGGCCGGTTGCCGCCGATGGTGACATTGCCGATTGCTATTTCGTTAACCACGGTAACTCCTCACTTGCGATTCTGCAGCGCTGCCGCGATGAACGCCCGGAAGAGCGGATGGGGGTTGAGCGGCTTGGACTTGAATTCCGGATGGAACTGACACCCCAGGAACCAGGGATGGTCGGCAATCTCCACCACCTCCACCAGGTCACCCTCCTTGAAAATCCCGGAGAGGACCAGCCCGTTGGCTGTCAGCACCTCGCGGTAGGCGTTGTTGAATTCGTAGCGATGGCGATGACGCTCAAAGATGTCGGTGGAGCCGTAGGCCTTCAGGGCAACGGTCCCCTTGGCCAGGGTGCAGGGATAGGCGCCGAGCCGCATGGTCCCCCCCTTGCGGACAACCCCTTTCTGCTCCTGCATCAGGTGGATGAGGGGATTGGCGCAATCGGCCTTGAACTCGCTCGACCAGGCGTCCGGCAGGCCGCAGACGTTGCGGCCGAACTCCACCACGGCCATCTGCATGCCGAGGCAGATCCCGAAGAACGGGACCTTGCGGGTCCGGGCAAACTCGATCGCCTTGATCTTTCCCTCGGTACCCCGCTCGCCGAAACCGCCCGGCACGAGAATCCCGTCTGCGGCATCGAGCACGCCGTCGACACCGTCCTGCTCGATCAACTCGGCATCCACGAAGTCGAGGCGGACCCGGCAGTCATTGGCGAGACCGCCATGGGTCAGGGCCTCATTGAGAGACTTGTAGGAGTCGGCCAGGTTGACGTACTTGCCGACCACGGCGATCCGCACCTCACCGTTGGGCGGGTTGCGGAGCGTTGCCACCACTTCCTGCCAGGGGGTCAGATCGGGGGACTTGGTCCAGATATTCAGCTTGTCCACCACCTGCTCGTCCAGCCCCTCCAGGTTGAGGGCCAGGGGAACGGCATAGATATGGTCGGCATCGGCCGAGGTAATGACCGTTTTGTCTTCGACGTTGCAGAACAGGGCGATCTTGGACTTCACTTCCTTGGGGAGGTCCTGTTCGCAGCGGCAGATCAGTATGTCCGGCTGGATGCCGATCTCCCGCAACTCCTTGACCGAGTGCTGGGTCGGCTTGGATTTCAGTTCGCCGGCGGTCCGGATATAGGGGACAAGGGTGACATGGAGGTAGAGGACATTTCCCGGACCGCGGTCGGCCTTGAACTGCCGGATCGCCTCCAGGAACGGCAGCGACTCGATATCCCCAACGGTGCCGCCCACCTCGACGATGGCCACATCGGCACCCTTGGCATTCTCCAGTATCTTGTGCTTTATCTCGTCGGTGATGTGCGGAATTACCTGGACGGTTCCCCCCAGGTAGTCGCCGCGGCGCTCTTTCTCAATTACGGAGTAATAGACCTGGCCGGTGGTGAAGTTGCTCTTCTTCGAGAGCTTGGCCGACGTGTAACGCTCGTAGTGTCCCAGGTCCAGGTCGGTCTCGGCACCGTCGTCGGTAACGAAGACCTCGCCGTGCTGAAACGGGGACATGGTGCCGGGGTCGACGTTGATGTACGGATCGAGTTTCTGCAGGGTCACCCTGAGCCCCCTGGCCTCCAGGAGGGCACCAAGGGAGGCTGCTGCCAGCCCCTTGCCGATCGAGGAGACCACGCCGCCGGTCACGAATATAAATTTGGTTTTCATCACATCACTCCCAAATAAGTGAGGAGTAAAGGGTGAGGAGAGAGAGAACATGGCTGTCCCTCCGCACCTTACCCCTCACTCCTCACTCCTCACTGATTTCTGATTTTTTCCAACACCTTTTCCAGGTCACCCGGAGTATCCACCCCAATGGAGGAATGCTCCGTCTCCACCACCCTGATCCGGTAACCGTTCTCCAGTACCCGCAACTGCTCCAGCTTCTCCGCCTGCTCCAGGCAGGTCGGGGGCATCTGGGCGAACCGGAGGAGGAAATCCCGGCGGTAGACATAGAGACCCACATGCTTGTAACAGAGGAGCTTGCCGCAAACGAACGCCTCGTCCTTCAGGTCGTGCCACTTATCCCGGAAGTTGGGGAGCGGAGAGCGGGAAAAATAGAGGGCAAACCCGTCCCGGTCCGTAACCACCTTGACCACATTGGGGCTGAGGAAGTCGTGCAGGGTGCTGATGCGGGATTTGAGGGTCCCCATGGGGATCGACGGCTGGTCCAGTAAAGGCCGGATCGCCTCGTCGATCATTGCCGGCTCGATGAGCGGCTCGTCGCCCTGGACGTTGACGATCAGGTCGCTGTCCAGGTTTTCCGCAACCTCTGCCAGGCGATCGGTCCCGGTCTCGTGCCGTTGTCCGGTCATGACCACCCGGCCGCCGAACCCGTTGACCGCGGCGAGGATCCGCTCATCGTCCGTGGCCACGATGACCTCGGACACCAGGGATGCCCGGGAAGCACGCTCGTAGACATGCTGCACCATCGGCTTGCCCACGATATCGGCAAGGGCCTTCCCCTCGAAGCGGGTTGAGGCAAAGCGGGCAGGAATGATCGCTGTGATCTTCATTGCTCGGGGACCGTCCGGAATTCCTTCATTCGAAGTGCGCTCAAGATGAACAGCGGGTGGCATGGTGGAGCGAAGTACGACGCGCGCAGAAGTTTCGGGATTCCGGCTACGGCCTCAATCAGGCCGGCGCTTTAACTCGGCTTCGCACCAGTCCCGGCAGGTGGTGGGACGTAGAAAGGTACCCCAAAAGGGGAGCCGGTGTCAAGATGGGATTTCAGGCGATCTCGGCCAGGTTGTTGGTCCACTGGATCGCCTCTCGCTGTGCGGCCATGAGCACGTCCTCTTTGACCTTCAGCTGCTCCAGAAGCGGCAGCACGCCGGCAAAGTCGCTCGCTTCAAGCCGTTCAGCCAGCATGAGCAGGAGCCCCAGATAACCGTTACGTCCCTGAAGGGCCTGCCGGATGTCGTCCGCCAGGTTAAGCTGCCGCACCACGTCATCCATGGAGGTCTCGAAGAGGACGTCGATGAGGGAAAGGACCCCGGTCATGAAGGCCCGCTCGGCCATCTCCCGGTCCATACTGAGCTGAGCATTCTTGATGACCATCAGCTCCATCAATCGTCCGCGCATGGCCGCCACTTCGAGGAGCGGGCTCATGATGGTATCCCCCCCCTTGCTGGCATAGAGCGCCAGTTGTGCCCAGCGCATCAACTGCTGTCGTCCCAGGACAACGATGGCATGGCGCAGGGTCTTGATCCGCTCCCGAAGTCCCATGGCGACCGAGTTTACCAGGCGAAGCAGGTTGTAGGCCAGACTCGGGTTTCTCCGGAAGGCCTCTTCGATCTCCTGAATCTCGGCATCACTGATCACCAGGTTGATCAGCTTCATGAGGGAAATACCGGAAACATCCACCCGGCGCTTGTTGAGAACCACCGGGCGGGCAAAGTAGTACCCCTGGAACAGGTGAAACCCCAGACCGTGGCAGAGCTGGAACATCTCCATGCTCTCCACCTTTTCCGCCAGGAGCGTGAGGGGCCAGTTACGGAATTGCTGCACCATTGGCGAAAGGGCATCCGGAGTCGTCATCAGGAGGTCGACCTTGACGATGTCTGCCACCTCGTAGAGCGGGGCAAATGAGGGGTCGAAGAGATTGTCGTCAAGGGCAAGGGAGAAACCCTTTTTCTTCAACTCCTTGCAGCGCTCAATGACAATATCGTTAGGCTGGATGGACTCCAGGAGTTCGATGACCACCTGGTTGCGGGGAAGGAGCTCCAGGGCATCGTCCATCAGCAGTTCAAGGCTGACGTTGAAGAACCCCTTGTGGCGCCCCAACAGTTCATGCAGGCCGAAGTTGGCCACAGCGCTGTGAATGACACTGGCGCTGGCATGGGCATAATCGGTCACGTTGGCCTGGAGCAGGCTCCTGGCGGAGCGAAACAGAAGCTCGTAGGCGACCAGCGACTGGTCCCTGTCCAGGATCGGCTGACGTCCCATGAAAAGCTTGGTATCGGCGGGTGATTCGGCCATGCTGGCAGCCTCGCGGAGACAGGCTTCCGTCGCCGTTGGCAAAGACGGAGACCGGTCGGCCCGGAAAGGCCGACCGGCATTAACAGACTAACATACTTTAAAAAATTGGCACCAGGAAAAATGTTCCCGATTCCGGCCCACACATAAGGCTGTACAACCCTATCGGAACTGGGCGTGGCGCGAGATGACGAAGTCTCTCTCCTTGGCTTCCTTCAGGTGACATTCGTAGCAGTTTTTCACCGGATCCACCCTGCTCGGGGTCCCGTCCCCGTTAAACCCCGCATAGAGCCACCCGCCGGTCTCCTGCCGCTTCTTGTCCTTTTTCATCAGGACGATCATGTTCTTCTTCCCCTTGACCGGCTTACCACCCTCATCCCTGATATTGAAATATTCGACCACGAACCGGCTCCCCTCCGGGTAGGGGCCGCCTGCCTGGTAAGCCTTCATGGTCTTGGCATCCACGTAGATGTAGTGGATGCCGTAAAAAAGGGAGTTCTTGTCGGTCACGACCTTTTCGCTGCTCTTCGCCCACTTCTGGTACCCTTTGGGAAGCGCAGCCTTTTCCGCCGCCGACGCGGTTGCAGCGGCAGACAGGACAAAGGTGCAGAAAAGGGTCATGGCAATGGCTGTTTTTTTCATCTGATGGTTCCTCCTTGGGCGTCTGGGCAGAGGTTAACCAAGAGCAACCGAGTTGTCAGCAAAAAAATCAACCGCGCCGGCCACAAACCGGACACCCCTGCATGGCGAGCGGCTTTTCCAGCCGGCAGGCGGCGAGCAGCACATCGTCCCTGAAAATCTCCCGGGTTGGGCCATCGGCCCTGACCTCCCCCTCGTGCAGCACGATGGTCCGCTCGCACAGTTCAAGCACCATGTCAAGATCGTGGCTGGTGATGATCCTGGTGTGCTGGAAGGCCCCGAGGAGCCCCATGAGCTGCCGCCGGGCACAGGGATCGAGACCGCTGGTAGGCTCATCCAGGACGAGGATGTCCGGCGCCATGGAAAGGACCGTGGCAATGGCCACCCGCTTCTTTTCCCCGCCGGAAAGATGGTAGGGGGCCTTGTGCTGCAGATGCCCGGCCCCGACCCGTTCCAGGGCATCCCTGACCCGCTGGTCGACCTCGGCGGGCGGGAATCCCAGGTTGAGCGGGCCAAAGGCCACGTCGTCATGAACCGTCGGCATAAAGAGCTGGTCGTCAGGATCCTGAAAAACCATGCCGACCGCCCGCCTGATCTCCGGCAGGGTTGTCCTGGTCAGCGGAAAATCGCCGATCCGGACCTCGCCGGCCGTCGCACAGAGATAGCCGTTCAGGTGCATGAGGAGGGTCGACTTGCCAGCCCCATTGGCGCCGATGATAGCCACCGACTCGCCGTGATGGATGCGGAACGAAACGTCCCGCAGGGCCACGGTGCCGTCGGAGTAGATGTGGCGCAACTGCTTCACCTCAACGATATGATGGCTCATGGCAGCATTCCCGTAATGAACTCTCCGAGCAATAGGGAGACGTTCAGCAGTCGCAGGATGATAAACAGTGCGAGCCAGCCGACAAGAAAGAAAAGTTCCACCCGGCCGAACCTGGACGGTTGCTGTGTGCGGAACTCGCCGGTGAACCCCCGTGCCAGCATGGCCATATGAACCCGCTCGGCCCGTTGCCAGGTCCTGAGCAGCAGGTATCCGACCAGCGAGCCGTAGGAGCCGATCCCCTGACCTCGCTGCCCCAACGAGCGGAGCTCGCGCGCCCGGGAGACCCTCGCCCCCTCCTCGGTGAGCACAAAGATATAGCGATAGAGGAACATCAGCTGTACTGCGAACACCTGCGGCATCCCCAGACGCTCCAGGGCTTGGCAGATGGCGCTGAAACCGGTCAGCCCGACCAGGATCAGCGCACCGCCGCCAGTGAGCATGGCCCGGACGATGAGAGAGGCAAAGGAGATCCAGCCGCCGCTGATACCAAGCGGGCCGAGGTGAACAAGGACCTCCCGGTCGAACAGAGGATTGAACATCCCCACCACCAGGGCCACCGGGATGACGATGGCGATCTTCCTGACGATATAGCCGACCGGGAGATTGCCGAGGGCAACCATGACCGCCGGAAAGATGAAGAATGGGAACAGGGCTGCCAGTTCGTACCTGCCGTACGAGACGACCGCAATGATGAAGGCGACCGTCACCAGCACCTTTGCCCGCGGATCGAGACGGTGGAGCGCAGTATCTCCGGCAGCCAGCCGGTCCAGACGCTTCAGGTCCAGCACTGCACCATCGATGGAAGCAACCATGCCTATCCTCAACAATGGAGGAAGAGACATGCCCCTCCCCGAGTTTCGTATGCCAGTGACGCCGCCTCCTGTCAGGCGGTGCGGGACCTCCTCAGTACAAGACCGACAATCAACGCCACCCCCAGGGTCATGAAGCCCCCAACGATCCCGGAAACGCTGGTGTCAAGCAGGCGCCCTTCGTCCGCGCTCTCCGTGCCCGCAGGCTTTGCACCGGTGGCTCCCCCTTCGGCTCGGTTCGCATTTCCGAAGGAATAATCGGGCAGGAAGGCAATTTGTTGCTGTACCGTTGCCAGCAGACCATGGACGCCATGTTTCGGCCCCGTCTGTCTTCCCTTCCCCGTCACCCTGGCAATGGTCCAGTCCAGCCCGTCAGGGTTTGTTGAGGCGAACCGGGACAGTATACCCCCGGTCAGCACCGCAGCTGCCAGAAAGCCCAGGACGACGGTGCGAAGCGAATGCGTGCCGATGGGACAGGCTTCCATGGCTCCCCGGACGATTTCCGGCCTCGCCCGGTACACGAACGAGACGACAGCGACCGTCACAATCCCCTCTACGATGCCGATCGCCAGGTGAATCGGCTGCATGAGGGCAACGAACGTGGAAAAGGGGAGCGAGGAAATCCCGGACAAGACGGTTTCCAGCACCACACCGAATGCCCCCAACTGCAAGCCGGCAATAGCGGCAAGGATAGCGGCCACGTTCAGCCGCCAGCGACTAGGCTGACCAGTGGTGGCGAGCTTACGGAACACCAGGGGATAGGCGACAAACGCCGGAAAGGCGCCGAGGTTGAAGATGTTGCAGCCGAGGGCCAACAGACCGCCGTCGGCAAAGAAGAGTGCCTGGACCACCAGAACCGAGGCAATGGTCAGGAAGGCGGCATGTGGGCCGAGCAGGATCGCCAGCAGGAGCCCGCCTCCCAGATGGCCGCTGGAACCGGTGCCCGGAATGGTGAAGTTGATCATCTGGGCCGCAAAGAGGAACGCGCCAAGGACCCCCATGAGCGGGACCTTGCGGTCGTCCAGCTCTGCGCGCACCTTTGCGGAACAGTAAGCGATGGTGCCAGCCGTGGCACCCCACAAGGTGCCGCCGACAACGGGTGAGACGAGCGCATCCGCCATGTGCATGGCGCTCCTCCGTCCTTCCGCCGGCCAGGAGGCGAGCGGGGATGAGCGTGTTACTTTTTTATGTTTCGTAACACTAGTAACTCATCACTGCCCACCTGTCAAACGATATCACCCGATAGAACTGCTTATTGGCTGGAGACGGTCATCGAAAGGCAGTCGCAAGGAGTCCGGAGACGCCGGGCGGTGGACTCCCGCAACTGCCGAAGATAGGGTTGTCACTGTCAGAAGGTCGCCTGCAGCTGCAGGTACCCGTAATTGATATCCTTGCCGCTCCCCGTGGCATCCCTGAAGAAGCTGCCGGTAAAGAAGCGGTTGGCGCTGGCAAAGAGGCTTACCTGATCGGTGAGCTTGTAGGTGAGGATCAGGTTGGTCTCGAAGCCGACATCCTTGCTGATCCCGGTCGGCGTCTCGACCGCCCGGAAGTAGTGGCCGTCGAGGGAGACATTGAACTTGTCGGTGACATCTATCCCGCCGCCGACGGTGACGACATGGAGACCGCTGGCATGCACCTCGTTCCCACCCGCGTCGATGGCGGTCACGCCGGAGAGATCACCGACCACGCTCGTGTCGCCAATCAGCGGGGTGTCGTTGTTCGGGTTGTGGAACTCGCTGAACTTCCCTTCAGCCGAGTCCGAATCGCCGGAACCGAAGGCGTAGCTGATGAACCCCTTGCTTGGATAGCGTCCGAGGGCCGGGTCGATGGTGAGGTCGATATGGCCGCCGAAGGCGCTGATATCGTGATGAGAGGAATCTTCGACATGGTTGCCGAACTGGAAGATCGGCTCCACCTCCAAGGCGAGCAGCTTACCGTGATTGGCAGTGAGCCGTGCCCCGACGGAATAGGTTCTCTCATCCTTCCCCTCGTGGGTGAGCCCTTCCCCGCCGGTATCGAGAAGGCCGTAGAGGTCGATGGCCAAGTCGTCGCTCACGCTGTAAGTGCCATAAACCCCGTAGAGCTCTCCAGTAATGCCGCCTGAGTTGTCCTCCGTGTATTTACCGGCAAAGAGATCGACCGCGAGTGGCTCAATAGGCTTCAGGCCGAGTTTCACCGCGTCGAATGAGAGGCCGTCAAAGAAAGTATCGACGCCGAGCATGAAGGTGCTGCCGTAGACGAGTTCCTGGCGTCCCGCCTTGAGGGTGACCTTCTTGTTGGGAAGGCCTCCTTCCACATAACCCTGATAGAGACGCACCTTGTCGAAGTCCTCGTCGTTGTATGCGGCGTACCACTGCCCCTCGACCTTGGCGGTGAGGTATTCGGTAGGGGTCAGGGTCAGCGACGGGCGAACCCGGATGAGGAGCCGGTTGTCGCTGTTTTCCAGCGTGAAGGTGAAGTCGGTAAAGTTGAAGTTGTTGGTCGACTCCCCCCTGATCATGGCATCCAGCCCCACCTTGAGCGGGCCGAACTGCAGGGGGTCTATTGCCTCATCCTTCTTCCCTTCCGAGTGTGCTTCATGGTGGTGGACAGCGTGGGTAACACCCTTTTCGGGCTCCGGGCTTTCAGGTGAGGCGACCGCAGTTCCTGCGGCCATTAACGTGACAAGAAACATCCAGACAACCGGTTTACGCATTTTCATCCCTCCGTTTTATTCGCTGGCCATCCATGGGAGCCCGGCATCTGCTCAAACCAGCCCGCAGCACATACCACCGACCAGCGCAATACACATGGCAATCACTCCGGATTTTGATATTCATTTTCAACAACTGGTCAGCAAAACATCCTCGCGTTTCCGGCACCCCGGCCAAGGCACTCAAAAGGAGAGGCACAACATGCCAGTCGCTCAGCCATCCTTTTACGGCAACAGCGGAAGGTCTCTGCAAGGCGGAGACTCTCACCGGGGTCTCCATAGATCTTCCACGGCCCCTGGCTGACAAACGGAATACGGACCCACCCCATGAAGGCTGCCACGTCTTTGAGCGGGTACCCGAGGAACACCCCAATCTCATGGGGGAAGCCGCCCCCTGCCGCTCGCGAGGCAAGCTCGTCAAGTACTTTGTCCATGGAGCCGTGATTGGTATATCCCGCCCGTTTCAGCACCGCAGAGACGTTCGGCCGTTCAAGGAGCGTCTGCATTGACGAAGGCGAGTAGAGAAGGAGCATAACGGAATCCCCCCGGTCAGACAGTTCCTTGGCCACGAGTCCACTGCCAGCCAGAACGGTTCCTCCCAGGCTGCGCCAGAGATCGTACAGATTCCGCCCACAGGGACGCTTTCGGTTGCCAACAGATATCAGGTTTGCCGGCTTGGCCCCCTCAAGCACCTCCGCCGCCTCCAAGGCAAGAAAGGATGCCAGGCATTCGGACGGATTGCTGAACCTGGCCGAGATCTCGTGCCACACGGGTCGCCGCACTTTTGAAGAATCATGAAAAATTGCCGGCACCATCAACGGACCTCCCCTTTTCGTTGCGGTAAGGAGAAAGGCCGCCCCGATAGCCAGGGCGACCTTCTCCGGACACCCATTCAATACGAAACACGTATGCCATTCAACTCATCCTTGGTGATCTCCGGCCACTTCTTCAACACCCAGTTCCCCACCCACCCCTTGAACAGGGCAAGGTTTTTCTGGCGTTCCTCTTCGGTGGCACCCAGGTGCCGGTACATGTTACCCGGCTTGCCGTCCTTGCTGTTCCTGCCGTCGTCGAGGCGCCGCATGAGTGCCCCGGTGTCGGGCCAGGCGGTATAAAAGATCAGGTGGCTGTAAGTATCCATCCGCATCCCCTGTCCTTTTGCCAGCCACGTCTCCTTGTCTTTCTTGAACGCCTGATACTCCGGCGCGGCCTCAGCACCATGACACCCGGCGCAGCGGGCCTCGACCAGCCCCTTGATCGCTCCGGACCATGTTACGTCACCAGCCCGGGAATTCGCCGCCGAAACAACAACAAACAGTGCCACCAACCCCATGATCATGTTACGCATTCGCTTATCCTCCTTTTGCTTCGCCGTTCACACTCGCAATTGACTTTCACTTTCAGCAAACAGAAACACTAATCCAACCTGCTCTGCCGATTGAGGGGGGATGTAGCATGTTTCCGACACCCCGAGAAGCCTTACCTCCGGATAAATATCTCCCGGGCCAGGGCCGTATCTATGGCGAACTCGGAAAAGCCGACCCGGAAGATGTACGAGGGAAAGCTCTGCATCAGGACAACCCGGTTCCCCGGCAGGACCCCCATGGCCATCAGCTTCTGCATCTTCCGGTTGTCCTCGGTCTGGATGTAGGCGATCTCCCCCTCTTCGCCGGACTTCAGCTCGGTCAGCGGGACCACCCCCAGATCTCCGGCGCGCTTTGCCTCATCGCAGCACTCCCCTGACGGAATCGGCTTGCCGTGGGGGCAGGTGGTGGGATGGTTGAGCATGGTGCAGACCTTCGCATCCACCCCTTCGTTCAGGAGGTGCTCGAACTGGCATGCCTTGTCCTCTGCACCATCCCCACGGATATTGAGGACATCCATCATTAACCGCTCTGCCAGGCGATGGCGGCGAATGGTCTTGCGCCCCTCGTCCCGCCCTTCGGGCCGGAAATAGACCCGCCCCTCTTTCACCTCGACCAAGGCCAAGGCGGTCAGCTCCTTCAGTGCATCGCCATCGACGGCGAGCAAAAGCTTCTCGACATCGATAAATCCCTGGCCCTCTTCCTCAATGGCGCTCCACATCGTCTCCAGGATTTCTTCAGCCTTATCCGACAGTTTCATTGATCACTCCTTTTGCCGAAGACCTTCCTGATCTTCTTCACTATCGCCGTTTCGGGCGGATTCTCGTAGTTGCAGCGGGGGCACCGGACCATTTTACAGCCACCCGGCATGCCGCACTGGCCGCACCCCCGTATCCCTTCTTCCTCGCGAAACTCGTGGCCACAGAACCCGCAGCGGATCATACGATCCCCGTCGCCAGCAGCAGCCGGTTCAGCCCGAAGCCGCTCCCGAAGGCCACCAGGCTGACGAAAACACCGATGCCGAGGGCAACCAGCCAACCCCGCTCCTTCTTCATCATCAGGAACTGGGCCACGCACGGAACGAACAGGGTAAGTGTGACCGCTGCCACTGCCAGTTGCCTGGCGTCAAGTATACCCTTGGTCTGCAGGTCGTAAAGTCCGGCAGCCCCGTAGTCCCTCCGGAAGAACCCGAAGATGAAGGCGACCGCCACCTCTTTCGGCAGGCCGAGCGCATGCATGGCCGGCGCCATCCAGGCCACCAGTTTTTCGAAGACCTGGAACATCTTGCCAAGCCAGAGGATGATCGAGGCGAGAATGAACAGGGGGAGGATCTCCAGGAAGTACCACTGCATCCGGGTGTAGGTCTTGGTCAGGATGTTGGAGAGCTGGGGAAGGCGCATGGGAGGGAGCTCCATGTAGAACATGGGAGCCTCGCCGGGCATGAGTCGTGCCGCCAGGAACCCGATGATCAGGAAGATGATTGCCATGCAGCCACCCCAGACCAGCAGTGCCATGGGAAATTTTGCCAGCAGGGAGAGAATCACCCCCAACTGGGCCGAACAGGGAATGGCAAGGGCCAGGAGCATGGTGGCAAGAACCCGTTCCCTGACCGTCTCCAGGGTGCGGGTGACCATGGTGGCCATGGTGCTGCAACCGAAACCGAGGACCATGGGGATCACGGCCCGGCCGTTCAGGCCGATGCATTTGAAGATCCGGTCCACCAGGAGCGCCAGGCGGGGAAAGTAACCGCTGTCCTCGAGCAGGGAGAAGAAGAGGAAGAAGGTGGCCACGATGGGCAGGATGATCCCTACCGCATAGCGAAGCCCCAGGGTAATCACCCCGTATTCCCCCACCAGCAGCTCCTGAATCGCCACCCATGGCACATACGCCTTCACCAGACCGCTGACCCAGGGACTGAACAGTTCCTCGAAGAGCGTTCCCTCCAGAAAATCCACAAGGGTGCCGGCGCCGAAATCGCCGACGAACTTGTAGAGACCGAAATAGAGCACCACCAGGAGCAGGGGGATGCCGGTCTGGGGACGAACGGCCAGTTGCGACAAGCGCTCGCCGGTGGTCACGCGGCGACGATCCGGCAACCGGAGCACACCGTCCAGCAGTCCCTTGACGATCCCCTTCCGCTCCAGGGAGAGGTCTAGGTGAAACGATTCGCGGCGCTCGAAGATCCGCTCCTTGACGACCGCTTCGACCGCCAGGTGATTGTCCCCTTCCGCTTCCCGGACCAGGGCGGCAACCTCTTCGTCCCGCTGCAGAAGCAGCAGTGCAACTGCGGTGCGCGAGAGACAATAGTCGCCCTTCAGTTGCCCGGCCACGGCGGCGATGTCTCCCTCCAATCGACGGGAATACGGAAAGGCCAGCTGACAGCGCGGGGCGTGTCCGGTAATTGCCTGCCGGATTTCGGTAAGCCCCCGCTTCTTGGCCGTCGCTGCACCGATAACCGGAATCCCCAGCCGATCTGAAAGGATCTTGAGATCGATGGAAAGTCCGATCCGTTCGGCCTCGTCCATGATGTTCACGACCAGCACCAGGGGCAGCCCCGCCTCGATAAGCTGGAGGGTCATGGTCAGCATCCGCTCCAGGTTACGGGCATCCAGGACATGGAGAACAAGGTCGGGCCGTTCGTTCAGGAGGATCTCCCGGGCGACCCGCTCTTCCTCGGTAATGGGCAGGATGGAGTACATCCCGGGGGTATCGATGATCTCGCACTGAATCCCGTCGATGACGGTATTCCCCCGGGAGACCTCCACCGAGGTACCCGGGTAGTTGGAAACGGTCACATAGGCGCCGGTCAGGGCATTGAACAGTACACTCTTGCCCACGTTCGGATTGCCGACCAGCGCGACCTTCCGGGTGGTCGGCGCCACGTGCTCTGCTTCTTTCTGGGTCATGAGGTTGCTACCTTTCTTTCCGCTCGATGCTTTTGATAATCATTTTCAATTTATCGACAAAAAATTTTACCGCTGGCACTTGGCGCACATGCCGTAGAGCTCCAGCTTGTGGGTTTCGATCCTGAAGCCGTGCTGGCGGGCCACATCAGCCTGCAACTGCTCGATCGTCTCGTTCTCGAACTCGACGATCGTCCCGCAGCGCGTACAGACCAGGTGATCATGATGCTCACCGGCCGTCACGTGCTCGTAGCGGGTCTGGCCGTCCCCGAACTGTGTCTCCCGGGCTATCCCGGATTCGGCAAACAGCTTCAGGGTCCGATAGACCGTGGCATAGCCGATCCCGGGATTCTTGGCCCGGAGTTTTCGGTAGAGCTCTTCGATGCTGATATGGCGATCTGCGGAGAGGAACGCATCCAGGATGATGTCCCGCTGCCTGGTGGAGCGGAGCCCCTTGGCAGTGATGAATTCTCTGAAGACCTGCTTCTTGGCCCGCTTCACGAAACGCCCCTCTATTGAAAGTGATTTTCACTGTACAGAGACGACCCCGTCCTGTCAACAGGTTTTTCCGGCACTGGCTTCTGGTGACGCTTGCCGAATACTACCGATGCAACAACGGCGATGGCCAGCGACAGGAAGATAACCGTCAATGAAACGGCAACAGGGATGTGAAAGCCGCTCACCCCTGCCAGCATCTTCACGCCGACAAAGGCCAGGATGAACGAGATGCCGAATTTGAGATACACGAACATGCCTATGACATTCGCCAGCAGGAAGTAGAGCGCCCGCAGCCCCATGATGGCAAAGATGTTGGAGGTAAAGACAATGAACGGGTCAAGGGTGACGGCAAAGATCGCCGGTATGGAATCGAGAGCAAAGATCAGATCGCTCCACTCCACCATGATCAGGGCAACCAGCAGGGGGCTGGCCACCAGCATTCCACACCGGCGGGTGACGAACCAGTCGCTCCTGATGCGCCGGGTGACCGGCAACAGCTTCCGGACCAGCCGTACTACCAGATTCCGTTCCGGATCAATATCCCCCTCACTGCCGAAGGCCATCTTGACGGCGGTAACCACCAACAGGCCACCGAACACGTAAAAAAGCCAGTGAAAGCGTTCCAGCAGTTCTATGCCGGCAAAGATGAAAATGGCCCGCATCACCAGGGCACCAATGATCCCCCACTTGAGAATGCGGGCCTGATGGTGTCCGCGCACGCCAAAATAGGAAAAGATCATGACAAAGACAAAGAGGTTGTCGACGGAAAGCGATTTTTCGATCACATAGCCGGTGAAAAATTCGAGTGCCTTCCCACTCCCCATGGTCAGATATATGCCGGCATTGAAGGCCAAGGCCAGTGAGATCCAGACGATGCTCCAGATCAGCGCCTCGCGGAACGAGACCTCATGGCTCTTGCGGTTGAGACCGAGGTCAACCGCAAGCATGGCTCCGAAGAGCAGACTGAAGACGAGCCACATGAGCGTAGTTTCAGACATCACGGTCCTTTCTGAAAGGTCAGTTTACCTTCCGGCTCTCGCCAGCCCTTCCAGCCGGGCGATCCGCTCCTCCATCGGCGGATGGGTGGAGAACAGGTTCAGGAGAGCCCCGCCGGTAAGCGGGTTGACAATGAACATGTGTGCCGACGCCGGTCGCGCCTCCTGCATCGGGATCATCTGCGATGCCGTGTGGAGCTTGTGCAGTGCACTTGCCAGGGCCAGCGGCCGGCCGCAGATCCTGGCGCCGCTCTCGTCGGCCAGGTATTCCCGGGAGCGGGAAACCGCCATCTGGATCAGCATGGCTGCAATCGGGGCGATTATGGCCATGGCCAGCGAGCCGACCAGACTTCCCCCCCCTTCTTCGTCATCACTCCGCCCTGCTCCGAACATCGCCCCCCACTGAAGCATGTTGCCGAGCATGGAGATGGCGCCGGCAAAGGTAGCGGCAATGGTCCCCACCAGGATGTCCCGGTTCTGGACGTGGGCCAGTTCGTGGGCCATGACCCCTTCCAGCTCTTCGGGCGAGAGGATGCGCAAAATCCCCTCGGTGGCGGCCACCGCGGCATGATTCGGATTGCGACCGGTGGCAAAGGCATTGGGACTTTCGGACGGAATGATGTAGACCCGCGGCATCGGAAGACCGGCTTGAAGCGCCAGTCGCCGTACCATGCCGTAGAAGGCGGGATGGTCATGCTCGCCGATCTCCTGGGCGCCATACATTTTCAGGACGATCTTGTCGGAAAACCAGTAGGAAAAGAAGTTCATGGCCAAGGCCATGAAGAAGGCGAAGACCATGCCGGTCTTGCCGCCGATGGCACTCCCCATGAGAACCATCAGCACGGTGAGAAGGGAGAGGAGAAGGGTGGTCTTGAGTTGATTCATTGCTAGTGCCTCCGACGACGTTGGTTATCGCCGGGGGCCCATAAAAAAGACCTTTACCCCCGGCATGGTTGCCTGGATAAAGGTCTTGTTGGCAGATATCTGCCCCGGTCCCGGGCCTTTTAGGCCGTATTGACGGAATCCGGGTCGGCCTTTTCGGTGGCCGATAACTACTCCCCTTTACGTTTGATCAAAAGATAGTAATTTGCGGTTCGAATGTCAAGGGGATTTCCTTACGAGCCGTCTCCGGGAACCGGTAGTGCGGCCGCCTGCGTGACCGAGACATCCTGAAGGGTCGACTGTTCCGCTGTCGGAGCCACCGCGGACGGTTCGAGCTGCGGCTCCGGCGGCACGGCCTGAAATACCGGGGCAGTTTGACCCTGCCGATAGTCTGGTGGCATCTCATGCCGGTGTCCAGCCTTTTCGTTCCGTCGGTCGCTGGCCTCGATCCCCTGCAATTGCCTGAAGACCATCTGTGCATACCGGTCCCGCTTGTCAGGAGTCTGGCTGTTGTAACAGCCGATCGCCTTCCAACTGTAGCCGTACTTGCTCATGCAGGTGGCCAGTATCCAACTCCCGGTCATCGTGTTGTAACAGGCATCACCGAGCAGGTTCCACCGATCCCGCCCCAGGACCGGCGCCCAGCTCGAATTGATCTGCATGAGGCCGAAATCGTAGGTACCGTTCGTATTCCGATGAATCGCACCGGGGTTGAAGTTGGATTCAACCTTTGCTATGGCGCGCAGGATCAACGGATTGATGCCATACAGGGCACCGGCCTCTTCAAAGCAAAACGCCGAGGAGTCTGCGCCCAGCAGATGAACCAGCAACGCCGCAACGCCCAGGTACCGTATCGTCTTCATGCAGCGAGAAGCCAACATCTTCCTCCGCAACCGATCTATTGTCAACGAAGCGGTTCTTCCAGCACTATCAAGTAGCCGTCCGGATCGAAACACCAGAGTTCCTTGACACCATAGGGCTTGAGCTCCAGGGGATAGAGCAGCTCCATCTCCTCTTCCAGAATCGCCTCGTAAATGCCGTCCAGATCCTTCACCCGAAAATGGAGAGTCATGCCGATACCACGAGGGCACGACTCGAAACGTTCGGCAAGAATCGGATGGTTCTGAAGAACGGCTGCCTCCTGGACGAAGATCAGTTCGAAGCCACCCGCAGCAAGGACCAGATGCTCCGGCGCACCGGGGGCAGTCAAGGCCCGCTGGACTGGTAGTTCCAGGATGCCGCCATAAAAGGCTTCGGTCGTATCCAAATCGACAACCGTCAGCTGCATTCCGCCGTGAATCCCCATGGTAGAGCCTCTCTCATTCGGTAAAGCGCATGAAATAGCGCTGCACCACCGACAGGGAATTGGAGAAGATCATGATGCCGACCACCACCAGGAAAACACCGGTAATCACCTCCATGATCCGGATATGCTTCTTGAAGCGGTTGAAAAAGACCATGAACTGGTGCATGGCCAGACTGGCGAGAAAAAAGGGAATAGCGAGCCCCAGCGAGTACACAAGGAGTAGAGCGATCCCCTTGTAGACGGTCTCCTCGGTGGCGGCAACCATGAGAATGGAGGCGAGGATCGGCCCGATGCAGGGGGTCCAGCCGGCAGCAAAGGCAAGTCCTACCAGGAAACTCCCCAGAAAACCGGCCGGTTTCCGATGGAGGGTGACCCGTTTTTCCCCCAGGAGCAGGTGGATCGGCACCAAACCACTCACATGAATGCCGAAGACAACGATCAGGATGCCACCAACCCGGCGGATCATGTTCATATGCTCCTGCAAAAAACCGCCGACAAAGGTCGCCGATGCCCCCAACAGGACGAAGACCACCGTGAAGCCGGCGATGAACAGCAGGGTATGGATAATGGTCTGTTCCCGCACCTTATGGGTTGGGTGCTCGGCCTGCAGGTCGGCAAAGGAAAGCCCGGTGATGTAGGTGATAAAGGAGGGGATAAGCGGGAGAACGCAGGGGGAAAGGAACGACAGAAGGCCGGCGATGAACGCCCCGAAATAGCTGATGTTATCTTCCACGTCGCCTCCCGCCTGATGCCATACATAAAGCTTCCGGGGCCTGCACCCCGTCGGGTTCAAATGGAACGGGCACACCGGGACTACTGCCCCAGTAAGCCGTTCAGGTAACCTATCACTTCAGGGGCACTCCAGTCCATTCCGCCGATCACTTTTTTCAGTATAACACCCTTCTTGTCCACAACAAAAGTTTCAGGCACACCGGTGGTGCCATAGAGGCCGGCCACCTTCTGCTCACCGTCCAGGTATGCCGGCAGGGTCTGGCCACTATTGGCAAAAAACTGCTCAATCGCCCCCTTCCCCCCTTCGTCGATGGAGATGGCCAGCATCTGAAACGGTTTGCCGGCCATGGCCTGATTCAACTTCATCATGGAAGGAATCTCCTCCCGACAGGGAGGGCACCAGGTGGCCCAGAAATTGACGAGCACCACCTTGCCTCGCAAATCGGAGAGCGTTACCTCCTTGCCGGTCAGGTCCCTGACGGTGAAGTCAGGAGCTACGGCTCCCTCGATGGCCTTCGTCGTCGGCACCTTCGCCTTGCCTCTATCATCACCCTTGCTGCAGCCGGCAAAGGCAACAGCCAGCATTACCAGCAAAAGTGCAATCAGTCGCTTCATCGTAACATTCCTCCTGGTATCTGATAGGGTTCGTCATGGTCAAGCCAGCAATCAAAACAGCACGTGGGAAGCATAGACGGCTACCACGTGAAGGCGGCAAGCCCGCTGAAACAACGCAGCAACAATTGAAAGGGGGAAACAACGCCGAAGGATATCATGAATGTGTGGAATGGGGAGAAAGCAGGAGCGAAACAGACCAATGCCCTTCGATGGCAAAGACAAGTAAAGCAATTCGCACAAACGGCCCCGGTGTCATGGGACACTATTATGCCAATTCCCCAATGAATGCAAGGACCTTTTCCTGCGGAAAGAGGATCTTCCCGCGGTCAGGAGTTTCCTTCCTGATGGTTGGCAATCCCTTTGAACTCTTTCATCATCCGGCGGGAACTGATTGCCAGTGGCAGCAGGCTCTCGTGCTTGGCAAGAGCCTCTTCCAGCGAATCTCCGTCGTTGATGATGTCGTCGTCCTCAAAACGGGTTGTTGCAACGTGTCGACCATCAGCCCGGCAGAAAACTTTGACCGTGTAACGGTCCCCATTCATCTCGATTTCGGTTTGATGAACGAGTCGGTGTTCTTCCATGTGCATTTTCTCCGGCAAAATTAGCTGCTATTGCCTAGCTGGACAAAATAACAAGCAAATTCTATACCGGCATAAAACAGTATATAATCCGTGCAGGCGGGGCATGAGCGGGGGGAGAGAGAAGCTATTTGACGGGGAGGGAACGGCGATTTAACGCTCCCGATTGACCACGTAGTCGGCAAGGCTGAAAAGGGCTCCCTTGGCCGGAGAGGAAGGAAACTCTGCCAGACACTCCTTTGCTGCGGCCACATAGTCAGCGGCCCGGCGCACGGTGTAGTCGATCCCTCCATAGGTGTGGACAAGGGCAAAGACATCATCGAAATCTTCGTCTTCCAGGGAGTCCTTGACGATTACCTCGCCGATGCGGTCACGCTCGTCAGGCGCACAGTGACGCAGGGCGTGGATCAGGGGAAGGGTCAGCTTGCCTTCCTCGAGATCGTGGCCGATGCTCTTGCCGAACGCCTCCTCTTTGGCGACGTAATCGAGGGTATCGTCCATGAGTTGAAAAGCGACCCCCAACTTCATGCCGAAATCGGCCAGGGCCGCCTCCTGCTCGGGGGAAACCTTGCCCAGTATGGCACCGGACTGACAGGCAGCGGCAAGGAGGATCGCGGTCTTGCACTCCACCACCTCGATATAACGCTCTTCGGTCATCTCCAGATCGCTGGTACAGACCAACTGCAGCACCTCGCCCTCGGCAATGCGGGTAGTGGCGGCCGAAAGGACCCGCAGAATGTTCAGGTCGCCGTCGGCAACCATGAGCGAAAAGGATTTGGAAAAGAGGAAGTCGCCGACCAGCACCGACGCCTCGTTACCCCAGAGGCTGTTGGCCGAAGCGATACCGCGCCGCAGGTTGGCGCTGTCCACGACGTCGTCATGAAGAAGGGTGGCTGTGTGGATAAACTCGATGACACTGGCAAGGGGAACGGAGCGCCCGCCTCGGTAGTCGCAGAGGCGCGCGGCAAGGAGGAGGAGGGCAGGCCGGATACGCTTGCCGCCACTGGAGAGCACGTACTCCCCGACCTTGCGGATGAGGGGAACGTTGGATTCCAGATCCTTCTTGAACTGCTGCTCCACATTCTTCAGGTCTTCCCCGATCAGGGCAAGAGCCGCTTCCATTCCGTAACCTCGCTTAATTTTGGGCCATACTAAAAGAATGTTCCGGCCTTTGTCAAAGCATTTCTCGGCCGGAGGAGCGCTTGCACTAACGCGCAAGACAAGGTAAGCTGCGATTCCTGAGGATGAAACGGACTATCATCATGGACGCTCTTGCCAACTATCGGACCCTGGTCACCAACGTGGATGCCCTCTGCGAGCGGATAGCCGCCGCTTACGGCAGCCATATCGAATGCGCTCCCGGCTGCGACGCCTGCTGTCGCCACCTTACTCTCTTTCCGGTGGAGGCGTATGCCCTGGCCGTAGCGGTCAACGGGCTTGCCGAGCCGCTGCAGGCCGAACTGCGGGCAAAGGCCGCCAGCATCGCACCCGAGGCTTCCTGCCCACTCCTGCGGGAGAGTACCTGCCTCCTCTATAATGCCAGGCCTCTTATCTGCCGCACCCATGGCTTTCCGATCCTGCTGGAAACCCCTGACGGCATCCGCGTGGACCACTGTCCCCGCAACTTCCAGGGTCTGTCTTCGCTTCCCGGCAACGCCGTCATTCAGCTCGAACGTCTCAACGAAACCCTTGCCACCATCAATGCCCTATTCCTGCAGAGCATCTCAGCCCGGCAGGCAGGCAATGGTGATCGACTCACCATTGCCCGGGCGGTCCTTCTCACCCCGCTCAGCGACGATTGACACGAAAGCCGCTTCACGTTACAAGAAGAGCAACAGTCATCGCCAGGAGGAACAGACCATGACCCTGCTCGACAGCGTTCTGGAGGCAAACCGCAAGTTCGTCCATCCCGGGGCCTTTCCACCGCTTCCCAAAAACCCGAAAAAACAATTTGCCATATTTACCTGCATGGACACCCGCCTCGTCGAGTTTCTGGAACCGGCCATGGGAATCCGGCGCGGCGATGCAAAGGTCATCAAGAACGCCGGCAACACCCTGGTAGATCCCCTCCACGGGGGAGTAATCAGAAGCCTGGTGGCGGCCATCTTCATGCTGGGGGTGGAAGAGGTATTCATCATCGGCCATGAGGACTGCGGGATGGCAAGCGTCGATCCGGAGCGGCTCAAGGAAGACATGATCGCCCGCGGCATCGACGCCCAGGCAATAGAAACCCATGTCCCGGACCTGGCCCAGTGGATCGGGGCGTTCGGCTGCCCGGAAGAAAACGTTGCCGACGTAGTGCAAAAGATCCGCTCAAACCCGCTCATCCCTAGAGATGTACCGATTCACGGCCTGATCTTCTGTCCCAATGACGGTCATCTGGAGATCGTGATCAACGGATATGAGGCAATGAATAACGCTGCGCAGCAAGGAAGCAGATCATGCAGGCCATGATCAACGGCATCAGCATGGCCTATGATGACGTGGGGAGCGGGCCACCTGTCCTTCTGATCCACGGCTTCCCCCTCAGTCGCAGGATGTGGCGGCTCCAGATAGACGCCCTTACAGCTGCCGGCTACCGGGTGATCACCCCGGATCTTCGCGGTTTCGGCGAAAGCGACGCACCGGATGGTCCGTACAGCATCGAACTGTTCGCGGATGACATCCTGGAATTGCTGGATCACCTGGGAATCGAGCGCGCCGTGATTGGCGGCATGTCCATGGGGGGATACATTCTTCTGAGGCTGCTACTGCAGGCTCCCGAGCGCGTCAGTGCAGCACTGTTCATCACCACCCGCAGTACGGCCGACGACGAGACGGGAAAAGCCCGGCGACTGGCCCTGGCCAAGGATGTGATGCGGTACGGGCCACAGGTCATCACCGATGCCTTCACTCAGGTACTCTTTGCCCCGGGCACCCCGGAAGAGAAGCCTGACCTGGCCAGGGAAGCCTACTCCTGGATGGTGGCAACCAGCTCCCGCGGTCTGGCCGGAGGGCTGCTGGCCATGCGTGAGCGACCGGACTTCACCCCGCTCCTCCCCACCATCCGGCAGCCGTCTCTGATCATCAGCGCAGCCCAGGATCAGGCCGCTCCGCCGGCGACCGCCGAAACCTTCACACAGGGGCTCCCGAACTGCACCGCCCGCCTCATCCCACGTGGCGGGCACCTGGTCAACCTGGAAGAGCCGGAGCTCTTCAACCATGCCCTGCTGGAGTTCCTCGCCACCCTTCCCGCATAGAAAAGCAAGGGCGACCAAACGGCCGCCCCTGTTCACAACGCCTGCCATCCTGCAGTTCACTTCCCCTTCAGAAAGACCACCACCGCGCCAGCCCCTCCCAGGTTCCCGGGGGCCAGGGCGAACTCGGCCACGAACTGCCGGCCATCCCCCCGTAACCAGCCGGTGACGGCCCGCTGCAGAACCGGCTCGCCTGGGGAGTTGTTCCCCCGGCCGGTGATGATCAGCACCGCCTGCTGCCCCCGGTTGAAGGCTCCGCCAATGAAGCGGGCCAGGGCATCCAGGGCCTCGTCACGGGTAAGGCCGTGGAGATCCAGTTCGTAGTCGATCCTGATCGTTCCGCGCCGCAGCTGGCGCATCCGGTTGACGGCCAGGGGAGCGGGGACGCTCTCGTCCTCGTCAACCGCCCCGTCCTGGAAGGTAACGTCCAGTTTCAGCCGTTGCAGGGTATCCAGGAAGAGCTGCCGTTCCTCCTCGTCGATCCTGCGTACTGCCGGCCGGCTCGCCGACTGGGAGGGAGCCCTCTGCTCCGTTGCTGGTGCCGGGCGGTCGAATCGCCGGACATCGGACATGGCCCTGAGGAAGAGGTCGCTGTCGTCCGCTGTTACAGCCGGCGGTCTTGCCGGCGGTGCGATTTTGGTGACGGCCGGAGCCGCCGCTACGGGCTGCACCCCCTTCAGCGCAGCGAAAGGTTTGGCGGCAAACTCCTTGGGCTTTGGCTCATTATGTTTCGCTTTTTTCATCGCACGATCATTCTTTGGGTACCAGGATGATCTCGATCCGCCGGTTCTTCGCCTTGCCCTCGTCCGTGTCGTTCGCCGCCACCGGTTTGTACTCGCCATAGGCAACGGCAGCGAGGAGTGCCGGATCGATCCCCTGTTGCTGGAGGTAACGGGCGACATTGATGGCCCGGGCCGCCGACAGCTCCCAGTTGGTTGGAAACCGCTTCGTCAGGTTGCCGACGATCTGGACATTGTCCGTGTGCCCTTCGATCCTGATCGCCTTATCCTGCACCCCCTTCAGGATATCGATCACCTTCTGCAGCACCTCCAGCCCCTCCTTTTTGACTTCCGCCCGGCCCGAGTCGAACAGGACGGCATCCACCATATTGACGGTCAGTTTCCCCTTCAACTCGGATATGGTTACCTGCCCCTGGGATATCTCGCTCTTCATCTTGTCCAGGAGCTGTTCATAGGTCTTGCTGACCTCCTGGACCTTTTCCTCCTTGGCCTTCTGCAGCGTGGCAACATCCTGCTTCAGCTTGTCGTTTTCCGTTTCCAGGTCGCCGATCTTCTGGCGGAGTTCGCCGATCCGCTGGAGGGATTCGTTCTTGGACGACTTGAGGTCGCTGTCCAGCGACTTTTTATCCGCCAGCAGCTTGTTCTTGTCGCTGGTCAACCCGGCCACCTGCCCGGTCAGCTTTTCCACCTCTGCCTTCAGATTACGGTTGTCACTCGCCAGGTCGTCGTATCGCTTCTGGAGACCAGCCAGATTCCTGGCCAGATCATCGGCCTCCTCCACCTTCTTCAGATACTTTCCCTCGCCGACCAGGCAGCCGGAAAGGGTTGCGGCGCAGATGGCCAGCATGGCCAGCCGGAGCATGAATTTCCCCATAAGATCCTCCTTCGTTCAATAGAATCAGGACCGGAACCGTCGAAGTCGATACGGCTTGCAAGGCGCCGAGCCTGTCGGCAAGCTTACCAGCGGGGAGGAGCAAAGTCAAACCGTGGGCCACGGCCGGAGCAGGCATCCAGGGCAGCCATTCGTTTGAGGATTTGCCGTTGACAAACAGCCCCCCCTTCCGTATTCTGCGTTCTACAATCGAATAGCAGCACGTCTTATCGAGAGTGGTGGAGGGAAAGGCCCTGCGAAGCCACAGCAACCGGTTTCCTTATGGAAACGCCAGGTGCTAAATCCTGCCCGGTACGGGCACAGATGAGATGGGAGCACGAGACCGCCAACGTCATGAACGCCCCTTCTCATCATCGAACGAGAAGGGGCGTTTTTTGTTTCATGTCCGTCGGCATCGTTGAAGAAAAATCGGTCACGTTCGATCTGGATCTCAGGCTGGAGAGCGGCCGTATACTGGGGCCCATCACCCTGGTGTACGAGACCTATGGCGCACTGAACGCCGACAGGTCGAACGCCATCCTGGTGACCCACGCCTGGACAGGTGATGCCCACCTGGCCGGGAAACGCCACGAAAACGATCCCAAGCCCGGCTGGTGGGACGTGATCGTCGGCCCCGGCCGACTCCTGGACACCGACCGGTACTGCGTCATCTGCTCCAACGTCATCGGTTCCTGTTACGGCTCCACCGGCCCCACCAGCATCAACCCCAAGACCGGCAAACGCTATAACCTCACCTTTCCGGTCATCACCGTGCGCGACATGGTCCGCGCCCAGAAACTGCTCATCGACCATTTGGAGATCGACCGGCTGGTCACCGTGCTGGGCGGCAGCATGGGCGGTATGCAAGCCCTGGAGTGGGCAACCCAGTTCCCCGAGCGGGTGGCGTCCATCGTCGCCCTGGCCACCACACCCGCCACCTCCCCGCAGGCGATCAGCCTGAATGCCGTGGCCCGCTGGGCCATCTTCAACGACCCGAACTGGAAAAAGGGAGAGTACCGCAAAAACCCCAAGGACGGGCTGGCGCTGGCCCGCGGCATCGGCCACATCACCTTCCTCTCGGACGAATCGATGCAGTCCAAGTTCGGTCGCCGCTTTTCCGCCAGGGACGGTCTGTTCGACTTCTTCGGCCAGTTCGAGGTGGAGCGCTATCTCTCCTACAACGGCTACAACTTCGTCGATCGCTTCGACGCCAACGCCTTTCTCTACCTGGCCAAGGCCCTGGATCTGTACGACGCGGCCCTGGGGTACGAATCACTGCATGATGCCTTCAGCCGGGTAACGGCCAAGGTCCAGCTCCTCGCTTTCACCTCGGACTGGCTCTACCCCCCGTACCAGACCGAGGAGATGGCTGAAACCTTCCGGGAACTGGGCAAGGACGTGGAGTACCACCTGATCAGGTCCGGCTACGGCCACGACGCCTTTCTCCTGGAACATGAAACCTTTGCGCCCCTGGTCAACTCCTTCCTGGAACGGGTTACCTCCTGCCCCTGAGCCCTTGCCCACCTTCGATGCTCGTGCTATGGTGAGACCATCATCAGCAGGGACACCATCATGAACGTCATCATCCTCGGCAGCGGCACCTCCACCGGTGTACCGATGGTCGGTTGCTACTGCCGGGTCTGCACCTCCAGCGATCCTCTCGACAAGCGGACCCGCGCCTCGCTCCTCGTGGAACACGCCGGTCGCCACATCCTGGTGGACACCTCCACGGACCTGAGAAAGCAGGCGATCCGCGCGGGAATCCCCCGGGTCGACGCAGTCCTGTTCACCCATCCCCATGCGGATCATATCCACGGCATCGACGATCTGCGCGGCTTTCACTTCCTGCACCAGGAGGTTGTCCCCTGCTTCGGCGATCCGGAGACCATGACCGCCATTACCCGCAAGTTCGCCTATATCTTCGAGGGACACAGCGGCGCCGGCTATGCCCCGCTCCTGACACCTCAGGCCGTTAACGGACCGTTTTGCCTCTTCGGCCTGGAGATCGTCCCGATCCCGCTTCGCCACGGGAGGATGCGCGCCACCGGCTACCGGTTCGGCAACATCGCCTACCTGACCGACTGCAGCCAGATCCCGGAAAGTTCCATGGGGCTCCTGGCGGGGCTGGAGGTTCTGATCATCGATGCCCTGCGCTACACCCCTCACCCGCACCACTTCAACATCCCGGCTGCCCTGGAAGTCGCCGGCATCCTGAGCCCCGGCAGCACCATCCTCACCCACCTGACCCACGAGGTGCTCCACGCCGACGAGAGCAAACTCCCACCCGGAGTCCGGTTCGCCTATGACGGACTGAAGATTTCTTCATCAACATGACCCTAAGCAGTTGCCGGGCTCCCGATTCTCGTGTAGCCTTGTGGGCACGCACCAGACAGTGCCATCTTCTCCAACGGGACGACCCATGTACCGCGACATTCGGCTGCACGGCTTCGTGGACAGACTGATCGAATACTATGCCATTGCGGCCGGCAGTGATCCGCATCAGCGCTACTTCTTCTCATCCGACCAGGGAGACGAGGGCGCCCTGCGTTTCTTCTCTCCGGGCAACGAGTTCATCATCGGCACAAACGGCATCGAGCACCGGGGCAACGGCGGTTCCTTCTGCGAGTACATGTTCGGCGTGGACCAGCCGGTATCCGACCTGGCCAAAGGGGACGTGGCCAACCGGCTGGTGATGTACGGCACACATGCCGACAGCCGGACCGGCAGTCTCAGGATCGGTGAGCGGACCGATGGTTCCATTACCTTTGAGAAGATCTTCTTCGATGGCAATGCGGTCTCCAATTACTTCTTTTTCGTCCACGACGAAACACTGGGGATTACACTCAGAGCCCAGCAGGAAGAGCTGCTGCGCCGCTTCGGCAAACTGCTCAAACGTTCCTCCGCAATTGCCGATGCCGATGACAACCAAATCATTGCCGGCCTGCTGAGCCTGTTAAGGGGGCCCCACGCCCAGCTCTTCCTTTTCAAGCTGATCCACATGCCCCACCAGGAGTACAGCGATCTGTTCCGTTCCTTTTACCTGCGGAACAAACGGATCGCCGACGAGGACTTCGCCACGCTCACGGCCCTGGCTGCCCGCCATGACATCGACCGCTACCAGCAGGAACGGATCAGGATCGACGTCATGTACAAGCACCCGGACAACCGGCGGATAGTGGACGAGTACCGGAACATCCTGCTCTCCGGCAACCGGAAGGGGGAGATCAGCAAGCTGGACAATGCCCGTCTGACCCGCCTCAAAACCCTGTCGGTGCGCAACAAGATCCCCGGCGCCCTGTTCTTTACCCTTGACGAACTGCTGCGCAAGGAACGGCATCAGGTGGAGATCGACGAAGCCGACTATATCGCCGAGACGCGCCAGATCCTGGAAGGGCTCTTCCTCGGCCAGCAGGTGATCGAAAACCGTATCGACCGGAATGATATCCTGAAGCTCCTGAATGCCAAGAAAAGGGCCACCGAGCACCGGAATCACGGTTTCGAGGAGATTCTGCTGGAGGTGAGCAAATCGTGCGACGAAAACATCAGGGACGGCGCCGACATCTCGCTTCTGGAGGAATTTTCCGGCGTCATCACGTACCTGGACCGCTACGACGCCACCTCCCAGACGCTTAACCAGCTGGCCTTCATGGAAAACGTCCGGGTCACGGAGGAGATACTCCGGAGTATTGTGGGCAATCAAACCGAATTTGAAGGTCTGAAACCAGGCCTCTTCCGGGAACTCTTCATTGATGGCATCCTGGAAAACAAGTACCTGGGAAACTATGGCAGGAAAAAGATCACGACCCTCCTTCTGGGAGTGCAGCAGGTCGGACAGGAGCAACTGACCATTGCCGACCTGCTGGCGCAACTGCTGGCAATCGACGGCGAGGAACGGCTCTTCCTGCTGCTGCTCAAACATGTCCGGGACCGGATCAAGAATTTTTACTCCAAGTATGCCACCAAGGCGGATCAGGAACTCCTCAAACAAGAGGTAGCCGACGAACTCAGGGCGAAGAAGCTGCTCAAGCGGGATATCCCTGCCGACCTGTTCCAGGAAACCGTCCTCACCATCAAGAAAGAGGCCATCTACCTTCACAACCTCCTGCCACAGATCATTGCGGAAAAGGCAACTACCCTGCGGGAGGATTTCCTGGAAAACTCCGGCCTCGACCGTTTCTACGTGGAAGAGCTGGAAAGGGAGTACGTGGAGCTGAACAACATCCCCCGCGACGTCCTCTACCAGATACGGCAGGGACTCAATTAGCTCGGGGCTCGGGGCTCGGGGCTCGGGAAAAGCAGAACACAAACGGCCGCCTGCTGCAACCAGCATGGCGGCCGTTTCGCCTTTAGCCCTGAGCCCTGAGCCCCGAGCCCGCCTTCCCCCTTGACTTCCCCACCATCCCACCATACACTGCACACTTGAGTAACAAACCTACTCAGGAGGCGCAATGGAGCGCACAATACCGGCCCTTGTCGAGCTGCGGGAGAAGATCGCGGCCTTCGGCAAGGAAAACCTTGAAGAGATGCTGCACGCCCTGGCTGGCGGAATCACCGTACTGGCCCCGTCCTGCAGTGTCAGGATCTACCTGGAGGATCTCACGAGGGGCGCACTATCCTGCAACTACGCCACCGGTCCGGATCAGACAGCCGTCAGGGAGATTACCTTCCCGATCAATGCCGGCGACATCCTGGTTTCCACCGTCTTCGTTTCCCAGCAGCCGACAGAGCTCAGGGCCACCCAGAAACAGCTTTGCGATACGGACCGGGAATTCGTGGCCCGCTTCGGCATCGCCTCTTCGTCCCTCTTTCCCATCACCAGCTTCGGGAAATCCATCGGCGTCCTCTGCTGCGACCGACTGACCGAAGGGGAGAGCTTCGACGGCCGGAAAAAAGGGCTCATCGGCCAGTTCCTGGTGGACATCGCCGACCGGCTCGACTTGGCGCGCAAATACCACCAGCAGCTCCTCCTCTCGCGCCGGGTCGACGAATACAAAAAGCGGGAGGCCGCCGGCTTCATGGTCAGATCGGCCGTCCGCCTCATCGACAAGGTATCCCTGGCGTCCGTACTTGTCCCTTCCGGGACCGGCAAGCTGGAAATCCTGGCCAGCCATGCCGAAAACCCGGAGCTGAAGGCCCAGTACGAAGCCCTTGGCGCCATCGGCCTGGCCAAGGGGCAATCGCTCATCTCCCGGTATGTGGACAACGATGCGATCATCACCGACGACCGGCTGCTGCGCCCCCTGTCGCTCCTCAACCTGGCCCAGCAGACCCTGCAGAAGCAGGCCTTGACCGAGCAACTGGCGCTCCGCTCCCTGTACGTGGTCCCACGCTTCGACCCGGTCACCCGCAAGGTGATCTGCCTGGTCAACTACTTCACCCGGGAGGTCTACCGGTTCTCGGACTTCGAGATGGGGCTGCTCCAGACCCACGCCGAGATGGTGGAGCGGGTCATCGAGGAGATCGGCGGCGAGCACCTGGAGGTGCGGGTCCTGGCGGAAATCTCCGACCTGCTCCGGGAACGGAACGAACGGGTCCATCCCTTTCTCACCAAGGTCCTATCCAAGGCAACCGAGCTGATTGGCGCCGACACCGGCAGCATCGCCATCGTAGAGGAACGGGAAGACGGGAAATGGCTGGTGGTGGAGGATGATCAGGGAACCATTGTCGGCGCCAAGAACAAGGCCTGGCTGAAGAAACACATCCCCCCGTTCCCGGTCGGCGGCCCCGACCTCCCCCCCGAGGAGCGGAGCCTGACCGGCTACGTGGCCTGGACCAAGGAAACGAAGATCATCCGGAGCATTGAGGAAGAGCAGCAGGCCGGCGGTTTCCATCGCTCCATGCACGAGGAGATCAAGAGCGAAATCGCCGTACCGGTGATCTGCGACGACGAGGTGATCGCGGTCATCTGCCTCAACTCTCTGCAGCCGTCCTACTTCACGGAAGAGCACAAGCGGATCCTGCAGATCATCGATCGTCTGACCGCCCGTCACATCTCCGATATCAAGCGGATCGAGGCCTTGCAGGGAGAGGTAACCAAGCTGCAGCGGGACGTGGCCTACAAGGACCCGCTGGTTTCCTCCTACCGGCTGGGAAACATCATCGGCAACAGCCGCAAGGCCCAGGAGATCGTGGAATTCATCAACACCGTCTCCGTCCCCATCCATAACCGGATCGCCCTCTGGAGCAAAAACGTGCTCCAGGAGGCGACCATCGGCCTCCCGTCGATCCTGGTGCTCGGCCAGACCGGGTCGGGCAAGGAATTTTTCTTCAACAACCTTTACAACAAGCTGAATGAACTGTACCGGGAGCGGATCAACCCGAACGGCGAACTGCCGGTAAAAAAGACCAACATTGCCGCCTACAGCGGAGAGTTGACCTATTCGGAGCTCTTCGGCCACAAGAAGGGGGCCTTCACCGGTGCCTACAGCGACCGCAAAGGAATTCTGGAAGAAGCGGGTGGGGGGATTGTCTTTCTGGACGAGATTGGCGATGCCGACCCCAAGACCCAGGTGCAGTTACTCCGGTTCCTGGACAATGGCGGCTTCATCCGCCTGGGGGACAACCAGCAGCGTTTCAGCCGGGTACTCCTGGTTGCCGCTACCAACAAGGACCTGCAGGCGGAGATCAGGAAAGGAACCTTCCGGGAAGACCTCTACCACCGGCTGGCCGAACTTTCGGTCACGGTCCCCTCGCTCAACGAACGGCGGGAGGATATCCCCGATCTGGCAACCCACTTCCTGGGGAAGCTGTACCGGACCTACCGGGGCAAGGACGACCCGGCCGATCAGCCACCCGGCCTCTCCCAGGAGGCGAAGCAGGTGCTGGTGACCCACACCTACCAGGGAAACATCCGGGAACTGCGGAGTATCCTCCTGCGCGCCCTGTTCTTCCGGACCGGCAACGTCATTACCGGCGACAACATCCGGCGGGCCATGCTGGGTGGGTTGGCAAACCATGAGAGCAAGCCGGCGGCGGCCCTTGCCGGCCAGTTGGCAACCGAAATCCTGGCTTCGATCGCCGGCGGCGCCGATTTCTGGTCAGCCGTTTACGAGCCGTACTCCGCCAGCAGGATTTCCCGGGACGTAGTGAGGCTGGTGGTTGAGGCCGCCCGTGAGACTGCCGGTCGCGGCATGCCACAGGTGGCACGTTTTCTCAAGGCAGTGACCGGTGACATCACTGACGACCCGGAGGAGCGGCGACGCTTTTTCAAGTTCAAGAATTTCTTGTACAAGACGGTTAAGATGGGCTAACTCCCACTGGTCCTTGCCTTCCTCCTTTGGGCTTATGATGTACAACCGCATTATTCGCATCAGCTCATCCTTTTCAGCATGGCGACCGAGAGCGACACACAACCTATTACGCTTGACGTAACACCATGCTTCAGCTAGGATATTTTCCAGATGATAAAGAGCTTCCAAGACAAAGACACCGAAACGCTCTTTAATGATCGGCTTGTCAAGCGCTTCAAGACCTTTGAGCGACAGGCGCGGCGAAAGCTGTACTACCTGCACAGGGCAAGGACATTACAGGACTTGCTTGTGCCCCCTGGCAACAGACTGGAGGGTCTGAGCGGAAACCGTGACGGCCAGCACAGTATCCGGATCAACGAGCAGTGGCGTATCTGTTTCAAGTGGCTTGACGGCGATGCGTACGATGTAGAGATCGTGGACTACCATTGAAAGGAACGAGCTATGAGCAACATTCTTGACCCAATACACCCGGGTGAAATCCTCATGGAAGATTTCCTCAAGCCGATGGGTATCAGCATCAACAAACTGGCAAGAGAGATTGGTGTCCCCCCGGGGAGGATAAGCACCATCGTTAACGGCAAGCGGTCCATTTCAGCGGATACCGCCTTGCGCCTGGGAATCTACTTCGGCGTATCGCCTGAATTGTGGCTGGGGCTTCAAGTTGATTATGACCTGCGGATTGCCCGAAGGAGTACCGAGCTGCATATTACGCCGTTGAATCTGGCTGCATGATCGGATGCTTCCTTGTCGCAATCGTACCTATATCGGACCTCACTAATCAATGAGCTGCTTTGCGCGCACGGCCTTCTTTTCTGCCTTCCATTTTTCGTACGCGATCTTCATCCCCTTGCGGACCGGCAGTTGGTTCATCAACGACAGGATGTGGGCATAGGGGAAACCGGAAAGCGGTACGTTCTTCATATGCCACAGAACACGCCAAAAGCTGAGCAACTCCAGGGAACTCTCGTAAAAAGCCTCTTCCCGGGCTTCCGGCGTCATGGCCGGATCCGGATGTTCAAAAAGTGCATAGGCTCCGGAATAATACTCCCAGCCTAGATCCTTGTACAGATATGGCTCATACTGCCGGCGAAGCTCCGTCCCCGGATAGGGGACAACCAATGAAGGATGCATGCTGACCCCGAGCCGATCGGCAAGCTCTACGGAACGTTTGAAATCCTCAACGGAATCCTCCCTGCTGCCAAGCATGTAAAAGAGTGACACGTCTATCCCATGGTCGCGCAGGGTTTTCACTGCCCGTTCACGATCTACCCCTACTTTGCCGTCAGCCTTGTACGCTGTCAGAGATTCATCCGAAATAGCATCCCAACCGACCCAGACCGTCAGCATGCCGCTTTCGCGAGCAGCATTCAACATCCGCGACCCGGCAGGGGTCAGCACCGGCCGCAGGCTCCCGAACCCCATCCATTTCTTGCCACTCCCCTTGAGAGCGGTAAACATGTCGATGGCGCGCTGCTCGAACCCCTGCCACCAGATGTTCTCGTCTCCATTGATGTACATCTTTTCCGGGATGGCAGCCACATCCCTTACCACATGGTCAATGGGGCGGAACCGGATATCGCCGCCATAAAACGGCTTTACCGAACAAAACGTACAATTGTAGGGACAACCGCGGGAGGTATTGACGATCCGGAACTGATGTTTGTCTTTGAGCATCCCATAAAGTGGCGTGGGCAGGTCATCCAGAGGTATCTGCTCGCCTCGGTAAAACGACTTCAGCGCCCCGGCGCGGAAATCCCGCAGCACCTCCGGCCATGCGGTTTCCGCTTCGCCAATGACAACCGCGTCACCGTACTGCTTGGCCTCTTCCGGCATGGCAGAGGCGTGCATACCGCCGAACACCACCTTGATTCCTCTGGCGCGGAGTTTTTCGGCTATACGGTACCCGGGAACTGAGGTTGGGGTGAGGATGCTGATGCTCGCCAAGTCACACTGCAGGAGATCGATCTTCTCGGGCGTAGCACTGGCGCTGATCAGCTCGATCTCGATCGTCGGATCGAACCGCTTGGTCAGTGCCGCCAGGTATTCCAGGATGGGAGGGGCAACAGGGGTCCAGCCGAAGGGAAGGGGCGGGAAAATGATCGCAAGTTTCATGGGTTTCGAAAACCTTTCGGGTGCATCTTATGCGAAACAGTTAGTGCTATCAAGCGCAATTTGCGCTATATGTTCGCCACAAAAAAACGGCCCGGACCACCTAAGCAATCGAGACCGTAACCTGCTCTTTCAGGGTAATGCTCAGGGAATCGGAGCCACCGCCGGATGGTGATCCATGCGCCCTTTTCCGGCCGACTTGACTGACTTCAGCAACTGCTTGACCTCTTCCGGCATCTCCTTACCTTCTTTCATGGCAGCCTTCATCTGACCGGCAAGATAGGAATGGTTGATGAATATGTCCAGCACCGACAGCATGAACTCCTGCTTCCATGGCGACAACTGATGCAGATTCTGAAACTTGTGCATATAGAACTTCTGTGAAGCCTTGCCCAATTCATGCTCAAGCTGTTCCATGGTCATGTTTTTCGGCTTGAGCACCGGCTCGACGAGATTGTACTTACGGTAATCCTTGGTTGCCACATACTGCTCCAGCTCAGGATACAACTCGGCGTACGGCCATGGGGCTATCGCCAGGAAAAACCCCATGTCGGGATTGTAATGTTTGGCCAGCTCAACGGTTTCGGCAATGGATTCAGGAGTGTCATCCGGCATGCCGAGTACGAAAGAGGTTTCGGATACGATATCCGCATTGTTTATCAGGTCGATCGCCTGCTTGGACTGGGCGACTTCCGTGTCCTTCTTGAAGAGGTCCAGCGTTGCCTGACTCCCCGCCTCAACACCGACATAAATATGCTCGACACCCGCCTCGCGATATCTGTCCATGATGTCCGCGTCCCGCAGAATATCGTCCACCCGCGTTTCCAGCAGCAGCTTTACCGGCACCTTCCGCTCAAGCATCAGATCGAGTATTCTGACCCAGCGCTCGCGGTCAAAGGTCGGAATTTCATCGGACAGCATCGCCACCTGCACGCCATATGTGCCATGGAGCAGTTCAAGCTCCGCAATGAAATTTTCCGGACTGCGGGCCCGCCAGGTCTGTGCCCAGAAAAGCTGCTGGGAACAGAAGGAACATTTCTGCTGGCACCCGCGGGAAGAGGAAACAATAGCCAACCGGGCATTATTCTTGGCGCGGTAGGTATAAATCGGCCACTCGACCAGATCCCAGGCAGTCGGCAGGGCATCAAGGCTCTGCACATAAGGGGCTTTTGGCGTAACAACCGTGCCACCATCCCGCCAAAAAGCAACCCCCGGCACTTTTTGGGGGTCGTCTCCGGCATTGAGACAGTGCAGCAGCATCGGCAGAGTTTCCTCCCCCTCCCCCCTCACCACATAATCCAACACGGAGTGATCGCCCTGCAGCAATTCGTCATAACAGAAGGTCGCATGCACGTTGCCAACCACCGTGATTATCCGGGGGTTGATCTTCTTGGCAAGGGCGCACAGCTGTACTGCATGTACGATAGAGGCGGTATAGGCGGTAGTGGCAATGACATCGGGGCGGAAGTCCTCTATCCGCTTCTGGATATCCGGCCACTTGTGCCATAACGACATGGCATCATAGTAGTCAACTTCATATCCCGCAGCCCTCAGGGAACCGGCAACGTAGACAAAACCGACGTTCAGCCAGGTGCCGGCAGACTCGACGACGCCAGAATGATACGGCGGGGTGATAAGAGCAACACGTTTAATGGCCATACAGAATCCTCATGCAAGGAAAAATTGTGCTAAATCCATGTAATCTGCTAATGATTATACGACTGAGACAGCTTTCTTTGCAAATTCCTTACCGAATATACCGTCATACATGAAACACCTTGTCCCAGACCCAATAATATCCAAGCCCATAGGCTGAAAAGAGGATCACATGCTTGATTACCAAGGCACGGCGACGCTTTTGTTCCGCATCCTCGCCATACCAATTGTCCACATAGGTAAAGGTGCGGCCTGCGCCGGTAGCCATGATAACGACCGCCGCAGCCACACTCCCCCAGAACAACTGCCTTTCCATCCGGTTGAGAATCCCCGCAGCAATTGAGTGCTGCAGATGTGCCGCATGCAGCCAGCCGATCATGACAATTTCGGCCAGCCAGATGCCGGCGGCAAAATCATGAATGAATCCGTTGGTTATAATAAGACTTTTTTTGTAGTTCACGATAGCTTCCACAGTGCATGATGGGACAAATACAACATATGACGTTCATCTTCTTAGAATCGGACAGCCACAGCAAAACTCCACACAAAAAGAATGTCATTCAGAGGTGATACGCTGATGCCGTGCCTCAAGTAACATTTCCGTTACCGCACCACAATCCCCGGCTACGAATATGCCTTTCAAAAAGCCAAGTCGCGGTTAGCGTAAATCATGTCGAGAATTTTGGCGACATCAGGCAGCGGCACAACGTCTGATTGTATCTTGCCTCCGGTCAGCTGTGACAATTTTAAGCCGAGCGTTACGTAGGTTGTCCCATCTTCCTGAATGGCAAACTTGATATTCAGGCCTTGTTTGACCACCCCGGCAGCCTTAGCCGTCGGAGCTAGCGATTGTTCCGGCAACCAGCCGAAATAGTCCACATAGTACTTGCCATCCTTCCCCAACGCCTCGCGCCACTCCTTTGTCGCAAACTTGCTGTACGCATCAAAGGCTTCACCAATCGTCTTCTGCGGATACCCGCTGAGGGAGTTTTTCTTCAGGGCCTCCACCACCGAATCTTTATGCGGGGCGTTTTTCGTCTGCATTGAGTCCCCATGAAACTTTACCTTTTTCGACACGCTGGTGGTGTTCGGCATATCAACAGATTTTTCAGTACAAGCCGCAACAAGGGCCAACACCAAGAGTCCCAGCAAAACTGTAATCGATTTTCGCATAACTACCCCTTCAAAAAATAGTTGCTGCTAATCATGCTCTATTCTGAATCCACTATGGAATGTCTCCATTGTGAATGGGATACCCCAATAACTGACGATCATTGCAATCATGGCCAGGAGGGCGTACCAGGCAAGCTTCCGCCCTCTCCAACCGAACGTGATCCGCAGATGCAGGTAAATGCCATAGGTCAACCACGAAACCAACGACCAGACCTCAACCGGGTCCCACCCCCAGTAGCTACCCTTGACCTGATTCGACCAGAAGCAGCCTGAAACCATCATCAGCCCATACAGGATAAAACCGCCGGCAACAAACCGATATGAGTAGAGATCGACTACCTCCAGAGCAGGAATCTTGTCATAGACCCCACCGGAGTTTTTCTCCTTCAAAAGATACAGCAGGCCGAGACCCGCAGCGATCAGTACTGAGGCAAACCCGGCCGAAGCGCCGACAATGTGCACCCAGATCCAGCCGCTCTGCAAGGCTGGCGCGAGAGTAGCAGCAACCTCTTTCAGCAGAGTCCCTGCCCAACCGAGCAACACGAAGGCAACCGGCATCACCAGCACTCCGAGAGGGCGGAACTTCTTCGTCGACATCTGCACGATCAGGAACAAAAGGACGGTCATGAATGTCCCGAGAGTCAAAGACTCCGAGATGTCGATGAACGGCGTTATGCCGGTGGCCGCCCAGCGCATGGCGATGACGGCAACATGCGGAATAAACCCTGCCAGCGCACTGAAGAAGCCGACCGTAAACAGCTTGTCCTGTCGGGCGATCAAACCGAAAATGTAACTGAACGTACTGACGCCATACAGTCCGACAGCGATCCAGAACAACATCAACTCAGGTTTCATACTTACTCCTTGCTTTCGGAAAATATTCAGACTTTGTCGCTATCACATCGGTTCAACAGAAGGTCCACACGTCAGTAAAACCAATCGTCAACGAATTTCCGGATGCCACAGGTTATCCCATCAGCAACCTTACAAATCGTTATAGAGTACCTCAGGAATGCCGCGGAATCAAGAACCTATTCTTGCTCCTCAGCATGCCAAGCACGTCTGAGCTTGCTCCACACGGTAAGCTATAAGCAATGTTTTCCGCTGGTTGCCAAACCGCCCAATCTCCTTTGGCGAGGGGAGAGGTTGGAGATTGACAGAAGAACCGTATTATGTGATAGGGTAGCAACATGAGTTGCCATAACGCAGAAAGCACTTCCCAAGATATATCAGATCGCATCATTTGAAAATTTCACTCATCAACGTCCAAATTTGCGAGGCAAACAACCTGGTTCCACCACTTGGGATCCTGGCAGTCGGCTCTGTCCTCGAAAAAGCCGGCTTTGAGGTGCAACTGGTTGACGACGATATTTTTCTTGCCGATTTCACGCCTCGAATCCTCGCATTCAATCCTGACGTAGTCGGTATCAGCTTTCTTACCCCGGCCTATACCCGGGCCAAGAAGATTGTCGCCGCCTTGCGCCCCAAGCTTCCCAATGCCTTATTCTGCGCCGGCGGATTCCACCCATCCATACTCCCCGAACAATCGGTGAAAGAATTATCGCTTGATTTCTGCGTGATCGGCGAAGGCGAAGCCACCATGCTTGAGATATGTCAACGGCTCGTGAACAAGGAGGATATTTCCGGAGTTCCCGGCATATGCTTCGTGGGACGTGATGGGATACCAGTTGTTGCACTACCCCGGGATCTGCTGGAAGATCTTGATACGCTCCCGTTGCCGGCAACCCATCTCCTCGATTACGAAACCTACCTGCGTCCTCCGGGGCTCTTCAGAGGCATGGCAATGGATCGCATTGTCACCATTGCTACCTCACGAGGCTGCCCATTCCCCTGCTCCTACTGCGGTGGCAGAAAACTGTTCCAAGGACGCGTCCGTTTCCGTTCCGTCTCGGCGCTGCGGGATGAATTGGATTACCTCGTTGCCACCCATCGCATTCGAGGCATCTGGATTATTGATGAGTGTTTTACCCTCGACCGGGAACGTGCGCTTGCGATTGCCGACCTTATAGCGGAGCACGGTCTTGTGTGGGGGATGCAGACGCGCGTGGACCTGCTTGATGAATCGATGGTCAGACACTTCAAAAAGCGCGGTTGCATGGAGATAAACTTTGGAGTCGAAAGCGGGGTAGACAGGATACTGGGGCTCCTTAAGAAAGGAACAACCCGGCAGGCTGCTGCTTTGGCTTTTTCCTGGTGCCGGGATGCCGGGGTAAGAACCACTGCCAACTTCATGATTGGATCACCAACGGAAACCGAGGTGGATATCAACGAAACATTCGCGTTCGCAAAGCAATTGCGCGCCTCGTATACCATATTCCATATCACCACGCCGCTTCCGGGAACCGAGCTGTATGATCAGGCCGTGGCAACGGGCCTTCTGCAGAGGCAGCATGAATTCGATGACGCCTGGATGCACAGGGCCTCTAAAGGGCCGCTCTTGACCACGGGAATTCCTCCGGAAAGGCTCATGAAAATCCGGGCACGATTTCAGAACTATTTTTTCGTACGGAACTATCTCAAGTGGAGGAATGTCCGCTATGGACTGTATATTCTTGGCAAACTGCTACGGTCGCCGGCAATCCTGACGCAATCCTTTCGTTCATTCGTGCGGCACGGCCGGCTTGACAGCTTTATCGAGACAATGATTGCGCTGATCAACAAGGCCAACAGGTAGGACCGGCATGAACTGGAAATTGATCCGCATCATAGATTCTTTTCTTGGGATACCTCTCATCCGCTTGCTGGCGCTATTGCTGCCATCCCGAAACGACATCAAGCGCCCCCCTAAAAAAATACTCCTCGTCAAATTCTGGGGCATTGGCAACATCTTCATGTTGCTCCCCTCAATTCAGGCACTGCATGCCACCTTTCCCGAAGCAGAAATCGACTTTCTCACCCTTGAAAGCAACCGTGACGCCTTGCACTCGCTCGGGGTGGTCAAGCGCATTACAACCATAGACACCAGCAGTCTTTACGCGTTTCTTCGCTCCTGGCAGGCTGCGGTGACGCAACTGGCCGCTATCGGCTATGATCTGGCCATCGATTTCGAGCAGTTTGCCCGTTTCTCGGCCCTGATAACCAGGCAAACCGGGGCGGCCAGCACCATCGGCTTTGACACCCGGGGACAGCACCGCCATCACCTCTATTCCAGCGCAGTCGAATACGACAACCATGTGCACATTACCCGTTCGTTTTACGCACTCGTCGCCAGATCGGGCGTAACCGTCCCTTTTTCTTCCAGCATCGTGCTGCCCACCATTGCCCCCATGAGGGAAACGGGCGACAATGTGCTGAAAAATCTCGGCATTCCAAGGGATCTGCCGGTCGCAGTCATGCATATCGGGACCAGTGAGAACTTCCACGAGCGTCGCTGGGCGCCGCAACGCTACGCCGAACTCGCTGAGCTGCTGCGAGATCGGCACGGCTTTCAGATCCTCCTGACCGGCCTGCCGGACGAATTACACCTGATCCGTGCGACCTGGCAGCACCTGAAGTCTGTCGAACGGATACACGATCTTGGTGGCCAGCTGAAATTTGCCGACTATTTCGCCATGATCACCGTCGCAGACCTCGTCATTTCCGCCGATACCGCGGCCGTCCATCTGGCTTCCGCTGCGAGAATTCCCGTTGTCGGCCTCTATGGCCCCAACACCCCGGACCTGTACGGCCCTTGGGGTGAAAACGGCACGGCCCTTTATGCGGCGTTTTCGTGCAGCCCCTGCATCACCAACTTCAACGGCAAGATCAACACCTGCCGCCACCCTGACGGCCGTGGGGCCTGCATGGCCGCCCTTTCCGTGGACATGGTCTATGCCGCCATCGAAAAGACGTATCTGTCCCCAGATGCGCCGCACCGGTTGGGAAGGCGTCCGGTACAAACCGTATGAGGTTCATCCCCCTTGCCAGACTTGCCGGCCGAATTGCCGCCAGCAACCTGGGAGAGCTCACCCATCCCTATCGACTGACCTTTTCCGTCACCAACCGTTGCCAGGCGCGCTGCGCCATGTGCAACATCTGGCAGAAACCGTTACATGACGAACTCTCCCTCGCGGAAATTGATCTTCTTTTCACCAAAGCCAATCGATTCTCCTGGATCAACCTGACCGGTGGGGAACTGTTTCAGCGTCCCGATATGATCGACATCCTTCAGACTGTCATCAGCAGGAGCCGAGACCTCTACCTACTCAACTTTCCCACCAACGGCATCCAGACAGACACTATCGTCGCTGCCGTCGACAGGGTACTACAGGGGACCGCTCTCCCCCGCCTGATCGTCTCGGTCAGCATCGACGGCTCCCGGCCCCTGCATGACGCCATTCGCGGCGTATCCGGCTGCTGGGAGCAGGCTGTCGCAACGTTTCGCCTGCTCCGCGAGCGGCGATCACCCCGTTTTTCTGTCTTTCTAGGCCACACGCTCCAAGCGGCAAACCTCGGCCAGTTCGAAGCGACCTATGCGGCATGCGCCGCACTGCTGCCAGGCCTCACCCGCGACGACTTTCACCTGAATCTCGCCCACTCCTCCGGCCATTATTATGACAATGCCGATCGGGATGCGTTGCCGGACCTCGTACACACTGCGGCCCAACTGGACGAAATTGCCAGCCGGCGCAGTCGCAGGCACTTCGATCCGATTTCCTTCATCGAACGGCGCTACCACCGTCATGTCCGCCGCTACCTCGAGGAAGGGCGGGTACCGCTGATCTGCCAGGCCGCCGCAGCCTCCTGCTTCATCGACCCGGCCGGCATTGTTTACCCCTGCTCGGTATACGATGCCCCCATCGGTTCCCTTCGTGAACATGATATGGATCTCTATCGACTCTGGCGCACCGCACCACGTTCTGCGATCCGGCAAGCGGTGCGGCGTGGCAACTGTCCCGGTTGCTGGACTCCCTGCGAGGCGTATCAGACGATTCTGGCGAATCTGCTGAAACGAACCCCAACGACAAGCGACAGACGGTCGGATCGATCACCATGAAATGGCCGTTGTTGCGTCACACTGCCGCTATCCGATGTCACGCTCTATGCATCGGCGGGCGCCCTTGCGACCCAGCATTTTAGGCTTCCAGTTCCCGGCTGATGAGTCATCTATCCTTCCCCACTCCCTAAAATGGGCAGCAGCCGGATGGGAACGGGTTCCACGCCTCAATTGTTTCTCCTGAATACCTGTATGAACTGCTCTGAAGCGGGCGAACGCCCTTCGGCATCTTTCCCCCAGAAGTACCCCCATTCCCAGAGGTTCTTCTGCTCCGCCAGCCCGACCTGGACATAATTTCTCTCCAGATAGGCGGCGGCCCAATTAAATATTTCCTCGCCGACGGTATCGCGCAAGAGCCAGGAAGTCGGAACGCATACGAACACCACGTACTCGGGACGCGCAGCTTCAATCTCTCCGATCATCTCGCGCTGCATCCGTTCTACAAACGGATGCGGGCTGACCAGGCTGTACATGTAGAGATAATCGGTGGCGGAAGTCCTGTCCGCATAGAAATATATCTGCGGTTCGGAACCCAGGACGGCAATGCGCGCGTCACTGGAGCTGTTCCTCCGTATGTACCTGGCGATTTCGACTGATTCCGGAAATGGATTGGCCCCATAGGTCATCCTGCTTACGGCATACGGGGTGGAGGAAAACAAGTATTCGCGCTGCTGGTATACGAAGGATATGGCGATCATGAAAAGACCGGCAAGGAGCGCCACCCGCGCATTGGCTGAGCCGCCGGGAGTCAGCTGCGGCAGGGACGAGAACAAAGAGCCGGCAAGGAGCGACAGCGCCGGGAATACCATGACGAAATAGTGGGGGTAGAAGATGAGCCCGGGGGTGACCGCCAGGGAAGAAAACAGAAAAAAGGAGGGGACGAACCACCGCTGTCCGACAACCGGGCCGGGGTAGATCGAGGCGATCAGACCTATCCCGGCCATGACCCACAAGAAGAGGACATTCCGGGCAACCTCGGTCATCATTAAGGCCAGGTTCCGCAGTCCTTGGGTGAGGCCGATCTCGCTGGCATACTCCACGGAGTACCGAAAGGTCCAGAACCAGAACTCCGTAAAGACGCCGCTGACGAACATGTAAAGACACACTGTCAGATACGGGAGGAGTATTCCCACGACCAGGACGGAAAGGAGACTGAGGATACGTGTCGCCTGGGCGTTTTGACGATGAAGCGCCACGACGAGATAGCCGGCGGCGAATATGCAGAAAAAAATCCCGTGCTGTTTCATGAGCACAGCAAGGCCGAAGCAGGCGCCGCCCGCAAAGAGCAGAGACCGACGCTCCTTTTCAAGTGCGGACATGAGGAGTAGCAACCCTGCAAGGACAAACAGCACCACGAAATGGGTTGCATGGGCAAAGACCCCAGAGACCGACTGGTCCACCGATAGGAGGGCATAGGTTCCCATCGTCACGGCCGCCCCTTCCACAGACAGGAGACGACGCGCCAGTATGAACAGGAGCACGATGTTCGTCGCATTGACCAACATGAGGCCGGTATGGATCCCTTTTGCAGTTTCTCCGAAAAACGCCATTATCAGCGCGTATGCGAAATGTATTCCGGCAAGGGCCTTCATGTTACCGCTGGCATAGGGGGGGGTGCCGTTCAGCAGTTGCTGGCCGATATATGCGAAACCTCCCTCATCCCGCTCAAGCGGCACGGCCAGGAGCCTGGCGCGACAGTAGAACGCCACCGCTATCAGCAATAACGCAAAGGCAAAACTTCCGTAACGGACCAGCATATCGGTTTTCGTTCCCCGGGGGCAGACAAGCGTGTCCGGGTCTCCGTACTGCATCCGCTCAGAGCAGCGACGGGCAAGGAGTCGCTTCACGGCGGAGAAACTGAGTCTTCCCATATGAAAACCTTTCTGGAGCGGACGCGATAAAGGGCACTCACGCACGGATCGACCTGTCCGCCCGGCTCAAACTGCGATGTCGGAACATTCTGATAGTATGGGAAGGTTCAGCAGCGGGGTGGGGAGCGAGCGGCTGGGGGGGAGGCGACAGCGGGTGTACATGCGCTCCGCGGGGGCAGAGGCAGAAGCTCTCCCGCGACAATGACCGGTGCGACCATACCGGGAGCGGTAACAGTGCATGACTCACAGTGCTTCTGCTTTTCGATCTTGGCTTCAGAAGCGGGCGACTTGGGGAAGATCTTGAGAACAGCGCGAGGGCGTGGTTTGGGCTTGACAGTGGGATCGGGGAGATAAATCCTCATCCCGAGAAAGGTCAGGAAGAACGCGATACATATCGTGACAGCTATGGATACGGGCCGGCGCATCAACATTTGAAAAACATTATCAATCCGGACAGGTAATTTCAATAAAATCTTAGCCCTTTTCAAGTTCCTTTATGGCTGGCTTGGCTGACCAATTCACGGGAGGGTCATGCATGGTCACTTATGACCGGTAAAGCCGGTGGTTTACTGAACAGCACAATTACTGTATGGTTACTTGCAGAATTGGCAGAGAAAAGCAACCGTTGAATTTCTTGTCTATGCCGGCTTCCTTTTCATCATTCCAACTCCGGGGAACAGCAGACTTGCGAAGAAAATATCTCTCAGATTTCGATCAGCAATTCGACAAGTCCCCATGTCAATCCTTTAGCGGAGTACCGATGTGATGCTTTCTGTATTAATGCCGGTATACAACCAAATCAGCTATATCAAGACGATTCTTGAACTAATTTGAGGAGTTGGCTGAAATGACCGGCCACTATAGATTCACGGACAAAGGGACCCTCATCATACCCTGCGCCATCGCCCTGGTTACCGTCATCGTGTTCAGCCCGACCCTCTGGCACGACTTCATCAATTACGACGATCCGTTATTCGTCATTAACAACCCGGCCGTCAAGACAGGTCTGACCTGGGACGGCTTTGTCTGGGCCTTTACTACCGGGCACCAGGGGAACTGGATACCCCTGACCTGGCTCTCCCACATGCTTGATGTTCAACTCTTCGGCATCGAGGCCGCCACTGGCCACCACGCCGTCAACTTGCTGCTCCATACCGCCAGTTCCGTCCTCCTTTATCACTTTCTCCAACGGGTGACCGCTGCCCCCTGGAAGAGCGCCGTCGTGGCCGTGCTGTTTGCCCTGCACCCCCTGCACGTCGAATCAGTGGCCTGGGTTGCCGAACGTAAAGATGTGCTCAGTGCCTTTTTCTGCATGCTAACCCTGAATGCCTACGCCAACTACACGCAAGCACCTTCAAGGAATCGCTATCTGGTAACAGTGCTGACGTTCGCATCCGGCGTACTGGCAAAGTCCATGCTGGTCAGCATGCCGCTCCTGCTATTACTAATCGACTACTGGCCGCTGGGGCGACTGAACCGCGTCGCGGTCAGGCAACTGCTCTGCGAAAAGATACCGTTTGCCATCATTGCCATCGGAGCAGGGTTGGCAACCTACACTGCCCACCGTGATCACGGGGCCATTGCCGACAGCTTTACCCTCACCGCTCGTGCAGGCAAAGCCGCCCTGGCATACCTCACCTATATCGGCAAGATGGTCTGGCCGACCAAGCTGGCCGTGATTTACACCTTTTCCCTCTACCCGCCGAGAACTGAAATTGTCCTGGCCTCTGTGATCATCCTGCTGATCATTACCATGACGGTGCTCCATCTTCGCGGAACATACCCGTACCTTGCCACCGGCTGGCTCTGGTATGCAATCAGTCTTTTTCCGGTCTGCGGCCTGTTGCAGATCGGCATGCATTCCATCGCTGACCGTTACACCTACATCCCGCTAATCGGTATCTTCTGCATCGTTGCCTGGGGCGTGCCGGACATTGCCCGGCGACTGCACCTGCCGCCGTTAACGATACCGATTATCGCAGTACTCACGTTCACGGCAATGACCGTCGTGACAGTACGTCAAGTGCGCCACTGGCAGGACAGCATCACCCTCTTTCGCCATACCGTGGCCGTCACTGAAAACAACTGGGTTGCCCACACAGGCCTCGGCATTGCGTTGAAGGCAGCGGGGCAAGAGGATGAGGCCGTGCAACATTTGCTGACCGCGATAAAGGCCAAACCCTCATATGTCAACGCGTACCTGCATCTTGGCTACCTCTATGCAAAACGGGGCAACGTGCAACCAGCTATTGACGCCTATCTCACCGTTCTCAGATACGAACCTGATTACGCCGAAGCTCGCTACAATTTAGGATATCTCTATCTGCAGACCGGAAAGATTAGTGAGGCTCACGCCCAGTACCGGCAGCTGCTGGAATTACAGTCAGAGCTTGCCGCCACACTCTTGCAGGAGATCACGGCCCAACAACCGGCAGGTCATACATCAGGAAATCGACCATGATCCGCAACATCAACACCGACCGTATCCTGCAAACTGCACAAGGACGGCACCTCCTGGTTGCTGAAGCGCTGCAGCCAATATCTTCTGCTGCAGCTTTCCAATTTACTGCCATGCCCTGTTTCTGCTTGCCCGCACACGGCGCTACGAGGACGTGATGAAATCCGGATCAAACTACCGCTTAATCTTGCTTCTTATCGGGCTCTGCCTGATCTCATACAGCAGGACATTGGACGTGCCATTTACCCTTGATGATGTAAGCTGTGTAGCAACCAATCCCTTTATTCGCGATTTCAGCAACTATTTTGACAGGCTGGCACTCGAAAAAACTTTTGCGGCGTCGCCAGGAGTGTTTGAAGACACCAGAAACAGTTTCATCACGCGCCCACTATCCTATCTGACCTTCTCCCTTAATTACTATTTCCACGGCTACAGTCTTGCCGGTTATCACCTGGTCAATACGGTCATCCACACGGTAAATGCCATCCTTGTGTTCCTGCTGGTACAGGCCAGTATGCATTTATTAATCAGAAAAAAAGAACTGGATCCGGAGCAGAGATCATCTCAATGGATCTCTCACGTCTCATTTCTGACAGCAGCGCTCTTTGCCGTGCATCCCCTCATGACCAGCGCAGTGACCTATATTGTCCAAAGGATGACCTCGCTGGTGGCGCTTTTCTACCTGGCGAGCATTCTCCTGTATGCGCACCATGCCTCTGCTCAGATCAAGGCCAAGAAATATGCCTGGTATGCGCTGTCGCTTGTTATTTGCATTGCGGCAATGCTGACAAAGGAAAGCGCTTTCAGTCTCCCAGTGACGCTGCTGCTCTATGAACTGTTATTTTGCAGCGGAGAGATTCGAAAGCGGATGACCAGACTCATCCCGTTTCTGCTGACCATGGCAGTCATCCCGTATAACGTGATCGGCCTGCAGAACTCAGCTGCAGCAACAGAGGGCATAGTGTCAAACTCCCTCAATGTCATCAACTTCAATCATGTTTCATCGTGGGAATATCTGCTGACGCAATCCCGAGCTGTCGCATTCTATCTGAGATTGCTGCTGCTTCCCGTTGGGTTGAGTCTCGAACACGACTTTCCCGTTTCTCACACTACTGCTGATATCTGGGTCATTGCTTCATTCAGTCTCCATCTGCTGCTTATCGGGTATGCTGGAGTCCTCATATTACGCTCGCAGCAGTCGACGCAGGCTGCCATACTTGACAAACTATCCGGATGCGGGATTGTCTGGTTCTATGTTACCCAGGTTGTCGAATCATCGGTAATCCCCATGAATGAGATGGCGGTTGAATATCGGACCTATCTGCCTTCGCTTGGTATTTTCCTGTTCATGGTATGTCGCGTGCAGCTTTTTGGTGGGATGAACAGCGAAACGGGATGGAAGCGAGCGCACGTTCTGTGGGTACCTGTTCTCTGCATGCTGCTCTATCTGACCATGGCGAGAAATGAGGTTTGGCGAAAACCGGAACTGTTCTGGACACAGACCGTGAACCTGTACCCAAAGCGGGGAAGGGCTTATACTATCCTGGCGGATTATTATATCAGTCGCGGCCAACTGGCAAGAGCCGGACAGGTGTATTCCTCTGCCATACAGCAGATGCCGAATGAAGCGGTTTTTTATTGTGAGCTCGGCGTCGTCCATATTCTGTCGAATAATTATGAAGCCGCAGTACAGGCGCTAGTGCGGGCGGTGATGATAAATCCGGACATGCAAAAGGCCTATGAATACTTGGCTCAGGCGTATTCACACCTTGGGCAGCATGAACTCGCATCTGAAATGATCAATAAATTAGAAGCAGTTCGCCATGGCAAGTAGTTCTTTGAGCATCCTTCTCATCCGCCCGCCAGACCCGCTGCAGGACTCGGCGCTGCTCTCGCATACCCGTCCCATGAATCTCGCCTACCTGGCTGCGGAGCTCCGCACGGCAGGGTTTGCGCCGGTGATACTCGACTATGAAACAACTCCGTTCAGCGAACAGCACCTTCAATCTGAGCTTGTGGCAAAGCGCCCCCTAGTAACCGGCATTTCCAGCACGACGCCGACCATACATTCGGCCGCAGGTCTTGCCACAATCATCAAGAAGCATTCTCCTGATACCGCAACCGTAATCGGCGGTTCCCATGCCAGCGCTCTGCCAGAACAGACTCTTCGCGAATTCCCCGCATTCGACTACCTGATTTTTGGTGAGGGAGAGATAACCCTTCGGGATCTTTGCATCCGACTGCGCGATGGCGGACACGACAGCTCAATCAACGGCCTTGCCTTTCGTGAAAACGGCACGGTTGTGGCAAACCCCAAACGTCAGCTTATAGCAGATCTGGACTCCATCCCTTTTCCGGCACGCGACCTGATCGACTACACTACTCAGGCCGGTCATTCCAGTCGGGGATTTTCCAACAGACTGCTTTCAACAGAACTGTTCACCTCCCGTGGGTGTCCGGTAGGGTGCTCCTTCTGCGCTATTCAGTCAACGTTCGGCAGAAGCGTTCGTTTTCGTGAACCGCCCTCCATCGAGGATGAAGTAAATCAGATCGTTCGGGAACAACACTTTAACCATCTGGTTATTGCTGATGACACCTTTACCCTGATTCCTGATCGTGCCGCCGCCATCTGCGAAATTCTCGAACGGAGCACCATTAATTCGTGGAATTGCGACACCCGTGTAAATTCGGTCTCGCGGGAATTACTGCAAATCATGAAGCGTTGCGGCTGCGAAAAAGTAGCCTTCGGCGTTGAATCAGGCAGCCAAAGGATGCTCAACCTGATTGGAAAGGGAATCACGGTTGAGCAGGTCCGAAATGCGGTTATCTGGGCAAAGCAGGCAGGAATAAAACATATCGAAGGGAACTTCATTATCGGGTGTGATCCTTCTGAAACAGCTGAAGACCTGGAAGAAACGCGAAAACTGATTACGACCCTGCCGTGGACGTTTGTCTCGATAGCGGTCATTGTCCCTTATCCTGGAACCCCGGTGCGAGACAAGATGTTGTCTACGGGACTCATCGATGACAACGCGGGATGGGAAGACTACGTCATCTTTGGCAAACGTCCCGGCTGGAGAACCGACTATTTCAGCGCCGACCAGCTGTTGCAGGCACAGCGCTCCCTCACCCGATCATTCTACCTGAAGCCGACCTATATACTCTCGCGCCTTGCCTCGATCCGCTCCCGTGAAGAACTGCACTACTGGGTTACAGCTGGAGTTTCGTACCTTAAGTGGTATCTGACGGGTAGAAGCTGAAATGATTACGTTAACATCCACTCCTGTTCCTAAATCAAAGCAAATATCGGCAGATCGAATGTAGTTTTGTCGACTTATACGGGTAATACTTGCTAGAGTAACCAGGAATAGAGACGGAGTGCCTCACTCCGATGAATTCGCAGCAGATTTATCTTGGAAATGACATACCCTTGAGAAGATACATGACGATCAACTGTGGAGTTGCTTATGACGCATGACCTCCCCGACAAAAAACGACCATGATCCGCAAAGTCTACACCGACCTCATCCTCCGTAAACTGCGTCAGGACGGCCCCGCCTGGCTCCTGAAGCGCAGCAGCCAGTACCTCCTGCTGCAGCTCTCCGGCTTACTGCATCGCCCCCTCTGCGGGCCGGCCCTCGGCACCCTCATGGTCACCTATCGCTGCAATTTCCATTGCGCCATGTGTGACATGCCACTCAAGGCTGCCACCAAGACACGCTCGGGAGAAACGGAATTCTCCACCGAACGCTTCAAGGAGATCATTCGGGAGTTCGCCACACTAGGGATACCGGGGATCGGCTTTACGGGCGGGGAACCGCTGCTGCGGGAGGACATCTTCGACCTTCTGGCCGAAACCAAGCGGCTCGGCATGATCACCCACCTGAACACCAACGGCTGGCTTCTCGACGACGCCGCTGCAGACAGGATAATCGAAACAGGTGTCGACTCGGTCAATGTCTCGCTGGATGGTGCGATTGCCACCACCCACGACCGAATCCGCCGCGCCGTCGGGTCATTTGACCGGGCGGTGCAGGCAGTCGAGCGGCTTGTCACCCGCAAGAAAACCGGTGGCGGCCACGTCCGGATCAAGACTGTAGCGGTCATCGATGAAACCAACCTCGATGAAGTACCGCAGATGTTCTCCTTGGCAGCGGACCTCGGCACCGACTGCATCGAACTCATTCCTCGGCAGCCATTCGCCGGAGCGGCGACAGGAAGAGCAGCAGATACTGAACTGCTGGCACGAGTAGACCGTCTTGTGCAGTGGCTCACGACGGAGCGGCACCCGGTACCGATCGAAAACTCGCCCCGCCACCTGCGCCTGTTCCGCAACTCCTTCGCAGGAGAGCCATCACCGCTCCGCTGCAGTGCCGGCTACACCTCCCTGGCGGTCGACTGCTACGGCAACGTCTTCCCGTGCGTCCCCTGGATCAACTGGGGTAAGACAACCGGCACGGTTTCCGCTGCAGGACTGAGTGAACTCTGGCATTCAGCGGCATACCAGCATGAACGGAATAAGGTTACCGCCTGCCGTGACTGCTACCTCAACTGCCAGACGGAGCTGAATCTGCTGTTTGACCTGCGAGGTCACCGCTGAAGGTTACCGGGCTAAGATTGCGAGCGGGTTGACAGGGAGGCAGGGCGCGTGCTCACGCAGCGCCGCATGGAGAACCGTCCTGCGGAGGCGGGGTACTCACCGCAGGACGGCGTTCAGGCGAAGGTCACTTTTCCTTGATCCACAGCAGCTTGGCGCTTTGTGCGCTGCCGGTCTCGTCCATGACCAGCATGTGCGCCTTTCCGGCGCTGTCGAGGGCGATATTCGGCAGTTTTTCCCCTTTGACGGTCGCAGGCTTCGACCAGGTCACGCCGTTGTCATTTGAACGCCACACCTTGATCACCGATTTGCCCTGAGCGTCATAGATTTCAGAGGCGAAGGTGATGACCTTGCCGGGAGAGACGGCGACACTGAAATGATTGTCGCCGTCAACCTCGTTTGCATAGACGCTGCGCTTGGTCCAGGTGGTACCGCCATCGGTTGTCACAAGCAGGGCAGCTTCGCCCTTTCCAGCAATCCCCTCATAGATGCCGATGCAATAGGTGGTCGGATTGAGAACAATCAGGTCATGGTTGCTGCTCAGCCCTTCGGTGCCCGTTTCATGCACGGTGACCGGCGGGGACCATTCAGCGGAGGATGCTGCCTTTTTGGTCATCCTGAGTTGTCGGCTTCCATTGACATAGGTTGCATAGAGATTATTGTCAGCATCCATCACCATGTAGGTCGCACCCTCCGCTTGTTCCGGAAGAGAACCCGGAGACCCGAATGGCACGTCAAATGATGCCGTAGAAACGTATCTCGTATTATGCAGGATATGAACGGCTCCACTGCTCGACACAGCCAGACTGGTTCCCGATCCGTAGTTGATGTCACTGAGAGGGCCGAGATCGAGCTTGGCCGGTTTGCTCCAGCCGGACTGTTTCGGTCGGCTTGTCAGATAGGCATAATAGACGATGATGCGGTTGGAATCAGTGGCCTGCCAGGCAGCGTGAACAATCTTCTTTCCCTTTTGGAGAGGATCATTGCTGATCGCCAGTCGCATGCTGGCAGCATCGGGAGTAACCCCCTCGCCGGGTGACTGCAGCACCTGGACACTCCCCCAGGTGGTTCCATTATTATCACTCTTTGCTATCCGCACGGCCCCGTCGGCACCGGCAAAACCGGCATATACCGTTGTGCCGCTGAACAACATCCGCTTATTCGGCATGGTGCTGATATATCCTTCACCAAGCTTGACCGGTTTGTTGAAGACCGGTGTTGCTGGCGCAGCCAAAGCCGACGTGGCACCGATCATGATTGCAACGATACCTGCCAATATTTTTCTCATTGGTTCTCCCTCCGTGAAGCTCCGAGTCGTTTCACCCCTCAAACAACTCACAGCATGAATTGTGCGGATTGTGACGCCGATGGATTGTAGCAGCCAACTTCAGCCCTCGTCGTAATCTTATCACCCACAGCATGAGTTGCAACGCACCGTGTACTATTGCGTTCACCAATTGAGCTGCTGACCAAACTGGGTCTTACCTCACTACCTCATGCCAGCCTGCCTGAAATCCTCGTCAGCAAGGTCCGACCTGCCCATCTTGCTATAGGTATCCCCCCGCTCGGCAAGGTACATGTACCGACTCGGCGACGCATCAAGGTTTATTGCTTGTGTGTAGGCGGCAATCGCCCCCTCGAAATCCCCAAACTGTCGCAGTATTCGTGCCCGCAGCAAGTGAATGTCATACAATCGGTTATAGTTCTTGCTCATCGCGATACGCAACGCCTCATCCACGTCGGCTAACGCCTTCTGGTGCTGACCGTCCGTTGCGTAAGCGTACGCTCGCTGAAAATATGCCCGGCCCGTAGAGTGCGGTTTCAGGTCGATCACTCGCGTCCAGAGCGCAATGTCGTCTTTCCAGTAAGTAATGTCCCTCCGGGTAATCGTGCAGTACACCAGCAGCACACAGACAACGGCAAAGACTGTTATGGCCGTGAGCTTTTGCGCGGCTCGATACTTGGCAATGAGAAACGAAATGCCGAGGCTCAGGAGAAAGGCAAGCGCCATCCCGGGAACATAGGTAAACCTGGCGGCCATCCCTTCAGGCCCGCTTTGCGAAAAGCCAAGCACCGGAAAGAGCGTGATCAGGAAAAGAAACCAGACGGTTATAATAACCGGAAGCTTACGCATTGCAGCCAGACACAGAAGGGTAATGATCAGGCAAAAAACTACCGGGAGGATGTGTTCGATCCCGATGGCAGCAAAGCTTCTCCCGGGATGGACATAGAATGGGCTGATCTCGAGCGGCCAGATTGTCATCCAGAGGTACAGCATGATCGATTTGGCCGCGATAAAAACACGTGACACAAGGTTTGTCTGCGCAAATGACATCACCGATTCGCCCTGTGACAATACCGTAAGCACCGAGGCCAGCCCCGCCAACAGCACGAACGGGATCTTTTCCAGCATGATCCCTGCAAATGCCTGCCGGGAATATCTGCGCAGCGGGAACCAATCAAGCACCAGCAACACTGCCGGCATGATCACCAGCATCGATTTGCTCAGCAGCGACAGGCAGTAGCAGACCAGCGTCAGCCAGTAGAACTTGGAACTAAGAAATTGGTGCGCACGGCCGGCCTCAACTTCTTTTCTCAGCAAGTTGAGTGCGTAGCGGGCATAAAAAAGCACGGTCAGGATGCCGAAAAAGACACACAGCACGTCTTTGCGTTCAGTTGCCCACGCCACTGATTGCACTCGCAGCGGGTGTACGGCAAACAGGAACGCGGCCAACAGGGCACAATAGCCCCCCCGGTCGCCCGTCAAGAAATCCGACGGAGCGGAATGCTTTCTTTTTACTTCGTCGTAGCAGGAAAGCAGGCTCAGTATCAGCAGGAAGTAGAGCCCGGCATTCAGGGCATGAATGACATTATTGGTCAAGTGGTACCCCACGGGGTTCAACCCCCAGAAGGCATAATCAATTGCCAGAGAAATCCACGTGAGTGGCGCCCAGTAGTTTACATAGAAGGTGGTGAAAGCCCAGGATATAGTTTCGAAACCAAGTCTTCTGATCTTGTTATTATCCAGGATATAACCGCTGTCGTCCCACTGAAGCAGCCCGTTCTGCAGGGTTGGGTAAAAGCAGATGAGGGTAACCGTAATTATGAGCACAAACGACCAGAAGATGCGCATCGGGGAAATAGTGTTTTTCATGCCAGGCATTCCGTACTCCTTAAAATTGTTACTCTCCCGATTCGTGATGAAGGTCAGGGCCATGACCCGATTGCCGACAGATTCCCTTCGAAACGGGGTATCTGTCATCGGGTGCAGACAAAGGAAAAATCATGTATAAATCGCCAATGCCAGGGTTACTACGATCTGGCAGGATTACGCGCTACTCTTCTGCGCCGACAAGGGGTTGTATATTTTCCAGATACCTGCGGGCTTCTTGGAACATTGGTTCTATGCGGAGTGCTGTTTGTAAATAGTCTACCGCCGCTTTATAGTCACCACGATCGGCCATGGCAAGAGCAAGGTTAAAGTATGCATTAAGATAGTTCGGATTGATTTCAATGGCCCGCTGAAAATGCTTGACCGCTTCCGGCGTCCGGCCCAGACTTCGTAAACTTGAGCCCAAATTATTATGCGTGTCAACGGAAAGAGGCTTGGTTTCCAACACGGCATAATAATGGCCTATTGCCTCAGCAAAATTCTGCCGATTGGCAAGCAGATTCCCCATGCCAAAGTGTGCGTGCCAATTCCCCTTGGTAACGGCGAGATCCCGTGAATACAGAGAATAGCTGTCTTGCCAGTAACCGGTCTGTATCCAGGTACTCGCGGCACACATGGCGATTACGGTCGCCGAGATCAATTTTGCGCCGTACCCCTGCGGTTCAGCCCGTGCGAGCAGCTCTGCCCCCCCCCAAACCACCATGACAATCACCCCGATAAGCGGCATATAGGTATAGCGATCCGCATATGCCTGATCGCCAACCCTGACAATACCGATCATCGGCACCAGCATCCCCAGATACCATAGCCATCCGGCCATAAGCCAGGGGAAGCGCATTCGGAACCGCCACCCAACGAGAGAGATCGCGCCCAGGATCATCACTGCCAGGACTGCACTGCTGGCAGATACAGGGGCATAGGGATAAAAGGATGCCAGGTCATACGGAGCGAAAAATTTTCTCAGGTATACGGTATAGGCGTGCACCGCGTTGAAGAACCGCATGATGACGGCATCGCCGGCCAACGGGACAAGCGCCCCGGCCGACCTCTGGGCGATGATGGTAACAACGGAAATAACCACCACCGGCACCAGCAGCGGGATCTTCTCCAAAAAAAGGCGAGTCAGCGACTGATTACGGGCTCGTGCAAGGGGCCAATAATCGAGGACAAGAAGCAAAAAGGGAAACGTGACCAGCATGGGCTTGGCCATCAGACCCAGACATAACAGCACCAGCACGGCCAGATAGTATATTTTCCGCTCTGAGCGTACATACGACAGGTAGGCGTGAAGTGCGGCAAATCCGAATAGAGTGCTGAGGACATCTTTTCGTTCCGCCACCCAGGCTACAGATTCCACATGGAGCGGATGCAGAGAGAAAATTGCCGCGACGAGAAAACTCCGAGCGGGCAACCCAGTGGCCCGGCACATGAATGCGTAGAGCAACAGGGTATTCGCGGCATGCATGACAAGGCTGACAGCGTGGTGCCCGGCGGGATTGCCGACAAACATGGCCACATCAAGCATATGCGACCACCAGGTTAGCGGATGCCAATTGCCGGATTCAAAACTGGTCAATGACCAGCGAAACCCCTGCCAGGTCAATCCTTGGGTTACGAAGGGATTGAGGGTCACATACAGTTCGTCATCGTAGCTGTCAATGAAGCCGCTGGAGAATACTCGCACGAATGCTGCCAGTGTAAGAACACAAAGTAGAACAGAAAAAACAATATGCTGCTTATTGAGGATGGTCCGGAAAGTACGTGAAGAAGATGGCATGGATGCCCCTTGGGGAATAGACATTGCGGAGGTCACACAGCTACAGCTATGCTGAGAAGCACTGTATCATCCTGAACAAACGACTGTCAAATAACGTGGGGACAAGCAATTGCGGCGGGAATACGCGAAACGTGTAACCGAAGCAGCTGAACGATAACGTTGCGGCAAAGCAAAGGCAAATCATTACCGCTGGCATTCAGAGAGTAACGTTACTTAACGTTTGACCTGAAGATTGTTTGATGCGAGTATGAGTTCTGATTTGACCGCTCGCAATCATCCCGATGGAAGAACGTGCCATATGTCTGAGCCCCCCCCAAGCGGTTCTCTGTTCCGCCACAATTGGAAGCTTGCCCTGCTGATCCTGCTGCTGGCAGCTGTTACCAGGCTGTGGGGAACCTTCGACCTGCATGAATACATTGAGGATGAAACGCTGCACGTATCGGATGCCGTGAGTATCAGCACCTACGGTACGACCGCCAATTGGGGCTGGCACCACCCGCAGTTGAGCGGCCTGATCATGTATGGGACGATGCAGCTCTTTGGCGACAATCCAGTTGGCTGGCGCAGCGGCAACGTCTTCTTCGGCACCGCCTCCGTAGCCCTGCTGATGCTGATTGGCCGTCTGCTCTACCCCGGCAGTGCAGTCCCGCTTCTTGCCGCCGCCCTGTTGGCACTCGACCCGCACAATATCTATCTCTCCCGCACCACCTTCATCGAAATTCCGGTGACGTTTTTCTTTCTGCTCTATCTCTACCTGCTGCTCGAATATGCCGAAAACAAAAGGCCAACCTTACCGCTTGCCGGCCTCGCCTTGGGCCTCACCATCGCGGTCAAGGCTTACTTCGTCTTTGCCATCCCGCTGGCTGCTGGCTACGCAGCTTACCGCATCCGGCAACGGGGGGAACTGAACCGTAACGTTATCTCCGATTTTGCCGCTACGCTCGTCCTGCTGCCAATGGCCGTCTATCTCCTGTCATACGGCAAATGGTTTGCCCGCGGCCACACCCTGTTCGAATTTTTTCAAATGAAAATGGATGCGGTCTGGGCGCTGCAGCAGCTCAGCGGTTTTGTCAACAAAGAGTTTCTCGAGGCGGGGGGCAAACCATGGGAATGGTTCGTTAAGCCGCTGTTCTGGGGTCATCAGCGACTCCTCACGAGCGAAGAGGGGCGATTTTTGATGCAGACCAACAACCCCCCCTTCCGCCTGATGGTCTTGCCCGCACTCTGCGCTGCATCCTTGTATGCATGGAAACGAAAGCTTCCGCAGGAACTGCTCGCGCCGCTGCTGTTCGTCAGCTGCTACCTGCTGATCCTTCTGGCGCACCGACCAATGTTCAGCTACTCGTCAACTGTCCTGCTCCCCTTTGCCTACCTCGCGCTCACCCGGGCAATAACTCTCTTCGCCGAAAAACATGCGCGGGAGACCCTGATCTACACCTGTTTCCTGTCTGCCATCATGGCCTGGGGAGCGTATATGTTTCCGCTTGTTGCAGCCCGCCTTGTGCCCCTGACACCATTCCGGCCGATACTGTCAATGGTCAGATGCCTGTGGAATTTCTGATGCCGTATCGAACCGTCGTGACTGCACTGGTCATTCTTTTTCTGGTCGCCGTGATTGCCGGCACCTTCAGCTACGGCCCGTCAAAACGAAAATTTGTCGAGCCACGCCAGAGCGTAACCGTGCCATCTGCTCAGGCCCTTACACAGCTCTGGGAGTCAACCGGCGTCCATGGCAGGATCGTGGTGATCTTTGCCCGTCACCTCAATCAGGAGTTTTCAGGCGGCTCATTTCCGGAAATGGATTACCTTGACAAGGCCATGCGCCGGGGCCTCGTGAGAAAGGCGTATTATATCGTGCCGGACCGGGCCTGGCCGCAGGTCGTGACGGAAAACATCGCAAGGCGGGAGTTGATCGTACCGCTCAAAACGACGGATGCCGGTTTTACCCTGCTCCATATCGGCGGCCGCATCAACGTCATGCCGCTCTCGAAATATATCCCCGAAGGGATCGAGACGGTTTTGACCGTGCTTGAACCGGAAGCATGGTCACCACAGGAGCAGTTCCGCATCGATACCCTGTTCAGTTCAGGCTTGATGACGGCAGACCTGCAGGTAACCATCGTACCCGGGAAATAGGCCGGTCAGCCGGGCCGCCCCGCCCCCTTCACTCGCAGCATACGCCCGACAGTTGTCAGCAACATACCGGCCAGCCCCACCCAGAGGCTTGCCAGCACAAACGGCTTGCCCGGTTCGTACCTCACCAGCATCCCGACCCAGTAGCGCACCTCCCGAGCCGACAGCAGATACTCCCCTGCAGCGATCGATTCGCCGACGGCGGCTTTACCTGCAACAAGCTTCTTGGTGTAATCGGGTGACCCCTTATCATTGAGCGGATAGACCACATACTGCACATCGCCGGCACGCTCTTTCTCTTTCGCCGGCTGATATTCCGCTTTCACCGCCAGAAGAGGACGTTCCGGGGGGGCAGGAAAGGCTATAACGTCCTTCTTGACCTCACCCTTATCCGTCATACGTCCGGTCGAGTATTGAGTACTTTCCTTGCTGAGCCGGATGCTCTGCAGCGGGACATGCACGCCATACAACTCTTTACCCTGCCTGTCGGAAAGCATCAGCAGCAGGGAATACCCTTCCTTGTCGTTAAAGTAATCAACCCCTTGGTACGTCAGCTTGTGGGTAATGTAGATGACACCCTGCTGTTTTTTCCCTTCTTCGCCGACAGCAATTTCGTAGGCAGCCCGCTTGTCCTCTCCCCCAACCTTGTAGCCGGTGTGCATCTTGATCAGCGTGGTGCTGCCCTTCAGCCGTGAAAAGCTGAAAAAACGCCCCTTGTTGATCACATCGTAACTGAGAGGGTCGCTGTTCGAGAGTGTTTCGCCTTCTGTAATCCTGACGATCGCCCGGAAATAGAAGAGACTGTTATAGACGATAGCCAGCAGGATCACGACAAAACTGAGGTGAAAGAGAATCATCCCGAAGGACACGATTGTCACTCGCCGGCCCCAGATCCGACCAAAAAAACAACACGCAACGTTGATCACCATCAGGACCAGGATGCCATTGAACCAGAGCGAATTGAATATGAGCTGCCAGGCTTGCGAGCCTCTCCAAACGGTTACCCCTGCCAGACAGCAGGCGAGGATGGCAATCAGCAGCGCCATGGCCAATCTGGCTGATGCCAGAAAATCGTAAATTTTTCGGGGAACCTTATGGATCGGGTGATATCTGGGTTCTACGGGATATATTTCGTTTTCGTCTTCAACGTCAGAAGGCGTGCGTCTATCTTTCATAACTCCAGTCCGTACACATAGTGGATTTCAGTAATCACTTCTACCATCAATACCCTTCCTACAACTTCTCCACCTTCATCCACAACTCGTTGCCATCCAGGACACAATAGGCTACAGACCCGCCTTCTCCAGTGAAAGCAGGTTGAAAAACCATATCATAATCCTTGTGCTGGCGGACAACAGAGCCCTTCAGGTCTGAGACAACAAGAAACCGCTTTCCTGCCTGCTTGGCGCGATAGACCAAGTAACGACCGTCAGGGGAAAAGACCGGTGAAACGACCTTGTCGAACAGCGGACCTTCATTGCCGTCAACAACTACACGCATCCGCTCTTCACCGCCGGCCTTTATGGCGACATACGCATGATGACGCCCGTCCTTGCTTGCAGTAAACTCCGAAATATAACCGTAGGCTTGCTCTTCTGTGTGGCCAGTATTGTCCGTATAAAAACGCGCCTTGGTAGCCGTACCGATTATGGCCCCGACCCTTTCAGGCTCGGTGAACACCAGTGGATCTGACAACAGTTCGTCACCTGCTGGCGTGCGCACGACTCGCCCATTGTAGAAAATAAACCGTCGCGGATCGTCTGTGATAATGCCGCCCGCGAACGATCTGTTATCTGGGCCAAAGCGCAGGTGATAGAGGTTGCCTGTTGCCGGGACCCGGAGTGTTGAAATAATGGATCGTGCCTGAAAATCAACTATCTTGATGCTGCGATCGCCCCCTTCAGAACAAGTAATGGCAATGCGCGAACGATCCTCGCTGGCAATGAAAGATTCAGCGCAGTCAAAGATCTTCTTATCCTGTAGAGCGATATCGCTGATAATGAACTGCTTCCGGCCATTCTCTTTCCCGATCGCGATAAAGGCGAGATAGCGCGAATCCGGGCTCACCAAAAGATCCTGAGCAATCTGATACTCGTAATGAACTTTGTGGTCGATGACAAGGTAGTCTTTCTTGTCTTGCGTGATCGTGTACACAAGATGCTTACCGTCGGGGGTGAACAGAGGTGTACCGATCTCATTGTATATCGGACCCTCTTTACCGCCATCTACTACCCGTCTGAGATTGTCGGATACGTGCGCTACGTAGGCAACCCGCTTGCCGTCGTTGCTGACAGCAAGATCACCGATAACGTAAAAAGGGTTCCCTGGCCTGCCATTATGAATGACACGGAACCGACCGCCCACTGGCTCGACATAAGCAAAACCATTGCCGTCTTTAACAATCTCGATCGTTGTATCGTGACTGGCCTGCTTCGACGTGTCCTGCATCATCTTAATGAAAGATGATGAAACAACCCCCAATTTGCGCGTCTCGGTTACCGCCCCGGGCTCATGACCAGCACTCTTTTGATCCGGCTGAGAAGCCGGCGTGCATCCGGAAGCGAACATAAGTACTGTCTGGAAACAAATCGAAAACAGCAAGGTTTTTCGCGTCATATTCCCTATCCACGGATTAAAGAAGTTTCGTTCAATAGAAATCATTGTTGCACCTCAAAGAAAAGCCCCACCGTGTACAGGTGGGGCTTGTAGTTCATCAATACAGCGACGGTACGATCAGTACGAACCACCCGGGGTGTAGGTAGTATGACCGTTGGAAGAGCAGCTGATACCGGAGTTGCCGCCGGCGAAGGCGAACGATCCGCCGCACTGTGAGTTGCCGGCTGCGAGGTTGAACTGGCCAGGTCCGCCGGTTGTTGCCGTATAGGGACGCGGCGAGAAGCCTGATGGCCATGATGAGTTACGCATGAACGCTATTGGGCGCATGCCGTTTGCAGAACCCGTGGTCCAACCGGCTGACGTGCCGTACATCGTGTTGAATCCGTGGATATCCTGCGCGAATCTAGGCCGACTTGCCGCAGCGTACGTGTTCGGATTGCTGAAGTGACAGTAGTTGCAGTAGTTCAGGGCACCCGCCGGACGGGTCGTGCCAGGACCGAAGGCCGATCCGGCGCCGTGCGAACCGCCTGGCGACGTGGTGGCTGTGTTGTTGTAGGCGCCGTTGCTGCCGGCGATATGGCAGGTCAGACACAAGGTCGGAGCCGACACGAAGAACGTGCCACGAAGACTCGTTGCAGCACCGTGCGCGGTAATCGTACGATCCAGCAGACTCGTACCGGTGGTATGGCAATCATCGCAGACCAGGATGACGCTGTTTGCCTTAACCCGAGGAGATGCGGTGTTGATGGTCTGGGTATTGCTGTTCCTGGTGGTGCCGATGTTGTTATACGGCGCCAGCAGTCGGTTCGAATACGGATAAGCACGTAAGCTCGGTGCCCCGATCGGGTGACGCGAAGAGTTGGTTGAGGCAACCTGGGTTGCAACGTCGATCAGACCCTGTGTGCCGATGGCATTGTTGTTTGCTATATAGTTTGCACCAAGTGCTATGCCGCCGAAGGGCATTGCAGCGGTGCCGCCAGGCGTCCGGGCAGATGTGTTGGTAGCACCGTTGCTGTCATGGCACTTCAGACAGAACTTGACGGTGACGACTTCCGGAATGGTGTTCCCCAGGGTCGTGGTGCGGGAGCCGGCGGCATACGATATTGCGTATTTGACGAAGGAAAAGGCGCCGCCGCTGTTATTCGTAATGGCAGCTTCACCTGTTCCATCAGGGTCACGCAGGTCGACATAACCGTTCTTATGCTTGGTGGCCGATGCCGCTTGGGTTGCATACTCCCCTTCCAGGTGGCAGACAATACAGTCGGCAACCGTCACCGCACCTCGGCCGGACTTCTTATGGCCCCAGGCAAGGCCGAATTCGCCCACAACGGCTGCACGCTGGGTAACCGCAGCGTTGAGCCCCTGGGCTACCGGCGAAGGCTGGGCGATCGTGTGGCAGCTGACGCAGTTGCCACCGGTACCATAGTTGCCGTAGGTGATTGTCTTGCCGGAGGCCGTCATCCGGTGAGCCGTGTCGTTGGCATGGCAGGCGGCGTTGCAGCCGCGGGTCGCTGAATCATACCCCGTACCGGTCCCGGTGGGGCCGTTCATATTGATGTTGCCGGTGGCGTGCTGGGTGGACACGGTGTAGTTGGCGTGCGGGTCATGGGTGTTGCCGGTCCCGTCGGTCGTGCTCTGGGTTCCGTGGCAAATCTGGCAGCCGCCATGCGCCGACACAAATGTGGTCTTGGTATTCACTGACCCGCCGGTACCGATGTGGTTCACCGGTGTCGGTGCCTGATGCTTGTTGTCCGGATCGCCCACCGTAGTGACCGGCGGGTAGCCATGGCAGGTCTGGCAGGTCGCAACCGTACCCCAGACGGGGCTGGCGCCGGAACTGTGACAACTGGTACCCGAGCAGGTCCCCATGCCGGTCGTGCTTAACTGGTTGTCCTGGGTAACGACACCGGCTGTGGCGGCACTGTACGTGACACCACCGGCCATGGGGGAAGCCATGTTTATTTTGCCGTCCCGGTGATTCAGTGCCGCCGGTACGACGTGACAGCCTGCACAGGTCAATGACTGTGTATTGATATGGTACGTGTGCGACCCGATTATCGACCGAGCGGGATTGTTCCGCGCGCTTCCCTCAACCGGGACAGCATTTGTCTGCGGATTCGTCCCGTGGCAATCCGTGCAGGCCGTAATCGGTACCATAGTAGCAGCGTCTGCCACGCCAAAGGGAAGCAAGCCGATGGACAAGGAGATGAACAGATGCGATAACCATGACCTTTTCATTGTTCCTCCTTGACCAAACAGTGAATGATGTTTTTCGAATCTGTTCATATCAGTCATCACCTCTTGGTTGTATAAAACTTGACGCTCAGTTGTAAACGAATATTTTTGCTACGCCTGCCGGCTTGCCGACAGGCGTAGTAGGTCAACATCTAGTACGAACCACCCGGGGTGTAGGTAGTATGACCGTTGGAAGAGCAGCTGATACCGGAGTTGCCGCCGGCGAAGGCGAACGATCCGCCGCACTGTGAGTTGCCGGCTGCGAGGTTGAACTGGCCAGGTCCGCCGGTTGTTGCCGTATAGGGACGCGGCGAGAAGCCTGATGGCCATGATGAGTTACGCATGAACGCTATTGGGCGCATGCCGTTTGCAGAACCCGTGGTCCAACCGGCTGACGTGCCGTACATCGTGTTGAATCCGTGGATATCCTGCGCGAATCTAGGCCGACTTGCCGCAGCGTACGTGTTCGGATTGCTGAAGTGACAGTAGTTGCAGTAGTTCAGGGCACCCGCCGGACGGGTCGTGCCAGGACCGAAGGCCGATCCGGCGCCGTGCGAACCGCCTGGCGACGTGGTGGCTGTGTTGTTGTAGGCGCCGTTGCTGCCGGCGATATGGCAGGTCAGACACAAGGTCGGAGCCGACACGAAGAACGTGCCACGAAGACTCGTTGCAGCACCGTGCGCGGTAATCGTACGATCCAGCAGACTCGTACCGGTGGTATGGCAATCATCGCAGACCAGGATGACGCTGTTTGCCTTAACCCGAGGAGATGCGGTGTTGATGGTCTGGGTATTGCTGTTCCTGGTGGTGCCGATGTTGTTATACGGCGCCAGCAGTCGGTTCGAATACGGATAAGCACGTAAGCTCGGTGCCCCGATCGGGTGACGCGAAGAGTTGGTTGAGGCAACCTGGGTTGCAACGTCGATCAGACCCTGTGTGCCGATGGCATTGTTGTTTGCTATATAGTTTGCACCAAGTGCTATGCCGCCGAAGGGCATTGCAGCGGTGCCGCCAGGCGTCCGGGCAGATGTGTTGGTAGCACCGTTGCTGTCATGGCACTTCAGACAGAACTTGACGGTGACGACTTCCGGAATGGTGTTCCCCAGGGTCGTGGTGCGGGAGCCGGCGGCATACGATATTGCGTATTTGACGAAGGAAAAGGCGCCGCCGCTGTTATTCGTAATGGCAGCTTCACCTGTTCCATCAGGGTCACGCAGGTCGACATAACCGTTCTTATGCTTGGTGGCCGATGCCGCTTGGGTTGCATACTCCCCTTCCAGGTGGCAGACAATACAGTCGGCAACCGTCACCGCACCTCGGCCGGACTTCTTATGGCCCCAGGCAAGGCCGAATTCGCCCACAACGGCTGCACGCTGGGTAACCGCAGCGTTGAGCCCCTGGGCTATCGGCGAAGGCTGAGCGATCGTGTGGCAGCTGACGCAGTCGCCGCCGGTACCGTAGTTGCCGTAAACAGGAGTCTTGCCAGTCGTAGTCATCCTGTGAGTGGCGTCGTTGGCATGGCAGGCGGCGTTGCAGCCGCCAGTGGCCGCATCATACCCTGTACCGGTACCGGTAGGCCCGTTCATGTTGATACTGCCGGTAAAATGCTGAGTCGCAACGTTGTAATTGGCCGCCGGAGAGTGTGTTCCTGACCCGCTGTCCTGCGTACCGTGACAGATCTGGCAACCGCCATGGGCCGACACAAAGGTGGTCTTGGTATTCACGGATCCGCCGGTACCGACGTGGTTAACCGGCGTTGCCCCGGACATATGCTTGTTGTCCGGATCACCCACGGCAGTGACAGGCGGATAACCGTGGCAGGCCTGACACGTTGAGGTAGGGGGCGTGCCCCAGGCAGGCGAGGAGCCGAGGTGACAGCTTATGTTCGAGCATGTCTCGGTAGCACCCTTATCGTAGCTCACCGGGCTCGCGCCGAACTGGTACGATGCCTGAAGCGCTGAGGGGCTCGGCAGATAGATGTTTCTGGAGCTACCGTCGTTGCCGACAGTGCCGGCATGCTTGTTCGCCGCGCTTACGTTGTGGCAGGTTCCGCAGACCACGTTGTCAACAAATCCAGCTGGCAGACTGCTAAGGCTCTTCTCGGCTTTTATTGTATCGATGTGAACAGTGTGGGCATTAGTAGCCGGCGGCCAGCCATGGCAACCACTGCAACCACCGTCCTTAATTCCGTTTACGTGTTTGGTCTTATCGGTGAATACCCCTGAGGTATTGACATGATCATGGCAGCCGTTGCACTGGTCAATGGTTGTAATGCCATCATGGTTGGTAGCGGGAGGAAAACCATGGCACTTGCTGCAGTCGTTGGCGATAGTTCCGTCTAACAGAGCGGTATTGTTCCAAGCGACAGCTCCGCTATGACAGTAGGTGGTACAGTTAGGTGCAGTGTAGCTCGCCGGAGTCGTGGAGGCCACCGGACCGAAATCAACAGAAGGAGCACCGTTCATATGGCCGGGGAAGGATGAATTGGAAGGATTGACGTTAGCATGACATTCCGTACACGCAATCGGATTAGAATAGTTGCTGGAACCGGTCAAGTGTGCAGCATGCGCGCCGACCTGAGCGTCGGTGGCAACTGTTGCCCCACCGGTATCACGACCGCCATTGTAGCCGGGGGCAGCAGTCTTGGTATCGGCCGTATACTGTGCCGGCGTGGTACCGCTCACACCGTGGCACTTGACACATGAAGCATCAGCTGTGTTGTTCCCCCATGCAGGACTGGAGGTACCATGACAGGTTGTGCCAGAGCAGGATTGAAAAGCACTAGGCGAGTTCGTCACATTCCATTCGGTGCCCTTTGTCCCGTAAGTCAGACCGGCAGCCATGGTAATCTTGCCGTTTGCATGGTTAAACTCGGAGGCGCCCGGTGCGACGTGACAGGAGGAACATGCTACGGAGCTGCCTACAACATGGCCGTTATGGGTTCCCGGAAAGGTCCCGGCCGGGTTGTTACGTGCCGTACCATCGGTGAAGGAACCGGTACCGCCATGACAGGCGGTGCAGGTCAGAACAACGGTCATCTTGAAGGTTGCGATGGCGCCGGACCATTGGGATGAGGTGCTGACCGTACCGCCGGTCGTGGCGGCGCCGGTAGTGTTTACCACCCGCTGCAGGGCATAGACGCGTGCGTTGTTTGTGGCGGAAGCACCGGTTGATACTGCATTGGCAACTTCAGTGAAGGTGTTGGTAATCGACGACAAAGTATAGCCGCTGTTCACGAGGCCGATGCCACCGATCCAGAGCTCATCGACAGCGGTAGTTGCTGTCGTCGTGCCGGTCGATGCCGCAGCACTGCTGCCGGTGGTGTTGGCAGAGACATCTGCGCTGGCAGCCAGCAGCCCGTTATACTCGGATACCACGGCCGCCGCATAGGTTGCCGCCGCCAGGTTGATGGTAATCCCCGTACCGGCGCCGGCCACGTTAGGCGCATACCAGATTTCAGTGGTTGTACCACCTGCGTTGGTTGCCTGAGTCACTCGGGACCAGGTGGCACCGGTCTGGGTAATGGATAATACCCTGTTGGCCGTTGTGCCGCGGGTAGCAATGACCGCGATCATGGTATTGCCGTTGGCAGGTGCCGCCGACAGGGCCGGTAAAGCCACCGAAGTGGTGTTGTTGTTGCCACCGGATACCGTTTGGACCTTGACAACCGCAGCCTCGGACAGATGCGGGCTGAGAAGTCCGCCTCCCATGACCAACAGCGTCGCTAGCGTGAGGAGATGAATAATACCTGATTTCATCCTCAAACTCATACTTTGACGATTTTCCTTCATGAGTTTTCCCATTGAATATTTCCTCCGCTTGATGCGATTACCAAGTTGGCGTCGTAAAATAGTGGCAGCTGATATTGGAGCAGGTCTTGCCGGCCACTGAGTAGGCCGGATTGCTCGTGCCGAACAGCAGGCTGGTGCCGCCTGTGCCGCCCATCAGATAGGGATGGCCGCTCGGGAAGATGCTGCGGGCGCTGCTATTGTCGGTAGTATGCGCAGCAGGATCGACAGAGTGGCAGGTACCGCAGACCTTGACACCATCGGAGCCTGCAGCACCGTACGTCTGCGCTACGGCGTTCAATGCGCCTGTATAGCCAAGACGGGTCTTGATGTAGTTAATATGCTTGGCATGCTCGCCATAGGCATTTGGTGCGGACTTCGGTGACTTGCCCCAGTAACCGCCACTCCAGACGTTGCTGACGTCCTTCGTGGCGCCAACGGTATCATAGGCATGGCAGGTGTCGCAATCATTCTTCGCCTGGAGGAGACCGTCGATGTGAAGACGGCGGTTAGCTTCCGAATCGAACCCTGCGGAGCCGTTGAAGTGTATGTGACAGGTGGTACATGAACTAGTCGGCTGACTCACGTCTGAGGTATGAATCCCGACAGTAGACCCGGTTGTCGGTGGGTTGCCATGACACAGGTTGCAGTCGTTGGCTGCAACTCCGGTCATCAGGTTTGCTGTCCACGACGGTGTTTTAGCGGTACCGCTGGTATCACCCTTTGGCATAGCAACACCGTGACAGTACACTGAACAGGTGCCGTTAGGATAGGTACCCGCCGTCCATGAAACAGTGGCGCCGTTATCTCTTGCTGTTGAGGCGTTGGTAAAGACAACATTCTGCGTGTTGCCGTTCATGTGGTTGGTGAAGCTTATAGTACTGCCCGAGTTGTGGCACTCGTAACAGGTGAGTTCGCGTGAATAGCTGTTTGTACCGGTTCCGCGGACATGGACCTGGTGTGCGCCGACACTCGGAGCCATGTTGGCGTTAGATGCAACCGGGGACGGTGTACCGTGGCACTTTGTACAGGTAGCGTTGGCCGTGTTCGCTCCCCAGGTCGGCGATGTGGCACCATGGCAGGTTGAGGTCGAGCAACTGCCGGTGTAGGTGCCGGCAGCATGCTTGGTGACGTTTGCCGGATAACCGTTGATGACGTCAATGTCGCCATCTGTGTGGCCGGTGCTCGGTGTGGTCGTCTGGCTTGTGCCGGCTGCGTGGCAGGCTGTACAGGCCGTGCCTGCGTGGAGAGTGTGGCTGCCAGTGGCCGGGCCGTTAGCGCCGATGGCGACGGAGTGGCAGGCGGAACAGCCGTTGCCGGTCGAACCCCAAACCGGAGTGGTGACGCTGCCGGTGCCGTAGACGTTGGCGTGGCAGGTAGTAGTTGAACAGGTAGTACCATTCCACGTAAAGGACGCAGCAAGATTCACGACCGCCGGGTTAGCGCCGCGGTTTCCTTTGCCGTGATCGGCATTGCCGCCTGTGCCGCCGGTGTCGTGACAGACCGTACAGGCAGTGGGAATACCAGTGTGCACGGCATGGCTTCCGGCATTATCAGGGTGGACGGTGCCGACCGGCTCGCCGTTGCCGTTGGCAGCACCGTGACAGCTGCCGCAGCCATTGGTTGCAACCGTCGGATCAGCCTTCGCATGACAGGAACGGCAATCAGGCGCCGTGCCCGCGGTCGGGTAAGATGCACCGGGATCACTGTTGGTGTGGCAGCCGATACCCGAGGCACAACCAGTGTGGCCATCGGTTGTTGCGAACATCGGCACAACATGGCCGCCGGTCGCTTTGAAGCCAAACGCATGTGTATGGCAGGTAATACAAAGCTGATTGTTATAGTGAGTCAGTGTTGGTGCGTTGGTACTGTAGCGATGGAAAGCGGTCTGACGGTGGCAGACCTCGCAGATGTTGGAGGAGCCGCCGGTGCCGTTACCGGCATAGGTGCGCTGATCGTTACCGAAGACGCCGTTCTGAGAGTTGGAAGTTGAGGTCATCCGCGTAAAGATAACGTTACGCAGACCATTCGGCGTATCAACACTGGTGGCAATGAGTTTAACGTTGGTGGTTCCCTGAGCATGACAGGTTTCACAGGTAAAGGTAGAACCCCAGGTTGCGCCGTATCCCTTCGTGTTACCCGGGTTTACGTTTGCGGCAGTGTGCATCAAAGGAGACGAGTAGGCCGGTGTCGACGGGGTAAACGTCTGCACTGCCGTACCGGTCACCGTGTCGGCGTCCTGGTAGGTGACGCGCACATTATAAGCGGTGCTGGCCGTAAGGCCTGAAATATTAAAGACATAAGGACTTACAGCGTGGGGAGCAGTCTGATTCCCGAGGGCATAAGTTCCACCGGTCCCCCACTCCACCTTCAGCGTGTTGTTGCCGTTGCTGTCATTGGTGTACGGTGCGGTCACGGTGATCGACGTCGAGCTGACGGCAACGGCCGTGGCCGTTCCTGCAGCTGTGCTGTTCACTGCCGCTGAGTCATCGTTAGTAATGGTCGCAGTGTGAACCGTCGTGGCACCCAGGGTCGCATTGGTCGGTGTGCCCATGGTCACGATCACGGTTTCGTTCGGCTCGACGGTCGTGTCACCGGTGATGGTGATCGTCGCCGAACCGGTCGTGTTGCCGGCTGCAATGGTGATCGGGCTGGCGGTGATGGTGTAGTCGGTGCCGTTGGTGGCGGTGCCGGTCACCGTGTAGGGTACCGTAACCGCCGAGGTGTAGGTAGCCGACAGCTGCGCCGTCACCGTCATGGTGCCGGACTCGGCGGCGCTGGCCTGCGACGCCGCAGTCCACTGCACCGTCGGCAGATCATCATTGGTTATGGTAGCCGTATGTACCGTGGTTGCGCCGAGAGTCGCGTTGGTCGGCGTGCCGATGGTCAGGATCACGGTCTCGTTGGGTTCGATGGTCGTGTCACCGGTGATGGTAATCGTCGCAGAGCCGGTCGTATTCCCGGCAGCGATGGTGATCGGGCTGGCGGTCACAGTATAGTCGGTGCCGTTGGTGGCGGTGCCGGTTACCGTGAAGGGCACCGTGACCGCCGAAGTATAGGTACCAGACAACTGCGCCGTTACCGTCATGGTGCCGGACTCGGCGGCGCTGGCTTGCGACGCCGCAGTCCAATTGACAGTCGGGATGGCGACATCATCGTTCGTGATGGTAGCCGTATGTACCGTGGTTGTACCGAGGGTCGCGTTGGTCGGCGTGCCCATGGTCAGGATCACGGTTTCGTTGGGCTCAACGGTCGTGTCACTGGTGATGGTAACTGTAGCGGTCCCGGTTGTGTTGCCGGCGGCGATGGTGATCGGGCTGGCGGTGATGGTGTAGTCGGTGCCGCTGGTGGCCGTACCGGTGACCGTAAATGGAACGGTTACGGCAGATGCGGCAGCTGACGACAGCTGTGCCGTAACCGTCATGGTGCCGGATTCGTTCGCGCTGCCTTGTGATGCGGCAGTCCATTGCACAGTGGGGGTTGTAACTGCCGTTTCAGTGACTGTCAGCCTTGTCCATGAAGTGCTGGCTGTCCCATCAAGATAAAGACGAGGCGTAAGAGTAGTGCCACCAGGCCTATACGTAACTTCCATCATCAGCCGGTGCCCACTGGCAACGACATTGTTAGCCTCCAGAACATACGTTGGAGCTGCAGCAACAGTCGCGCCGGTGCCACTCACTATGGTTGACGATGTCGCAAGAAGCCTCTTATTGCCGGCAGCACCGGCGGGATCATACTCGTACAGGTGAAATGTCCATTGATCCGTAGCATTGTACCCGCGAATTGCTATTGATGCCGATGGAGCAGTTATTGTCGTATTTGAGGCATACACAGGTCCGTAAAACTTTGCAATCGATGTCGTCGTGCCGTTTACCAGTCCGGTTGTCGGGTAATATCTGGATGCAGAGGTGGTATACGTCGTAGACATTGTGTCTTTCAGGTTTGCAGTAACACTATTTGGCGCCCCTGATGTGGTGTTACACGTTCCGTCAGCACCTAAACTCGTTGATGTGTCAGGTACAGATGCTTGATAGGTTACGGTTGCCGCTTGCACCTGCAGTGGCTTGTACCATCCCTCGTACATGAACACCGATAGGACAAAGGTGAACAGCACTGTCAGCGCCACCTTTGCCCACAGATTCATACCACGAATTTTTTTCGTTATAAGCTTTCCCATGGTGACCTCACCTCAATAAAATTGAAAAAGGAAGAAACCGCTATAAGCGGCCCCTTTACGGGGCCGCTTATTCACAGTGCGTTACAATCTGCTGTGACAGCTCTCGCAGGTCAAGCTGTCGTTCCACTTGACCGTGTAGCCGTTGTGGCAGGAAACTGTAGCACAAGTACCCTGACCCGCAACACCTGCGGCGGTGAAGGTTGCCTGAGTGAGCGATTTCTTGGCGGTGTCATACGAACCACTGTCAACTTTATAGGACGTACGCGACCAGACGGAGGTGTAACTGCTGAAGCTTGTCTCGCGAATCTGTGCCTTGGATCTGACATTGACAGAGGCGAACTTCACATCGACAGTACCGTTGATGTGAGCCATCCGCTTGATAGCAGGCGTACGTGAGGTAGAGGAGTGACATGTGACACATATGCTGTTTTTGTCGTTGGCGTTCTTTCCTGCAGCGGCAGTAGCTACCGTGTCAGTATGGCAGATATCGCAGCTGATAATGGTCGCCTGGTTCGGATCGCCGTGTGCCGAAGGCTTGGTGGCCGAACTGTAGTAACCGTACTTGCCGCTCATGCCGTCAAAGATATCATCGTAGTGTATCCCGACTGCATGGGATGAATGTGCAGGGGAGCCAATGATGGCAGCGTTCGGAGAGTTGCCGTGACAGCCGGCACAACGGTCACCTGTGAAGCTGCCTCCCCAGGCCGGTGACTGTGTGTAGACCTTGGTCGCTGCATAGCCGTTACTGTGGCAATACACATTGCTGCACTTCTTCGTGCCGGCCATGTCATAGGTGGCTGTGCCGGGGTTGCTCGCCTTCAGGCTGCCGCTGCCGGCAGTGGTGGCCAGGTCGACGTCCACTGAGCCGTTAATGTGGCTTGCGATGGTTACCGGGTGACAGTTGGCGCAGCCGAACTTGTAGGTGGTGTCACTGGATGCGTTGGCCGAGTAACGATCGTAGACTAGCGTCGATGCCCGGTCATCCAGCAAGGTGGAGACGTGGATGGTGTGACCGGCGGACAGCGTTGCGTGACACCCCTTGCAGTTCAGGGTAGTGCCCCACTGCGCGGCAGCCGCGGTGAAGTAGCCGTTACTGTGGCAGCTGATGTTGGAGCAGGTGCTGTAACCGGAGCCGGCAGTATGCTTGGCGACGGTGGTCGGGTAGCTGCCCACGGTGACGGTGATGTTGTTGTCGTTGTGGCCGCTGCCAGGCATGGTTGTGGCGCTGGTACCGGCCGCGTGGCATGAGGTACATGCCTTGCCGGCGTGGGCGGTGTGGCTGCCGGTGTTCGGGCCGTTGGCCCCGATAGACACCGTGTGGCAGGCAGTACAACCGGTGGCGCTGACACCCCAGGCCGGAGTCGTTACCGTGCCGGAGCCGTAGACGTTGGCATGGCAGGAGGCAGTGGAGCAGGTCCCGGTGTAGGAACCGGCGGTATGCTTGGTCACGTTGGCCGGGTAGCCGGCGGTGATGTCGATGTCCCCATCGGCGTGACCGGTGGACGGCACGGTGGTGGCGTTAGTTCCGGCGGCGTGACACTGCGTACAATCGGTTACGTTGTGCTTGGCGTGGCTACCGGTCGCAGGACCGGTGGCAGCAATAGCGACGCTGTGACAGGCGGAGCAGCCGTTGCCAGTGCTTCCCCAGGCCGGGGACGTTGCACTGCCGGTGCCGTAGACGTTGGCGTGGCAGGAGGCGGTGGAGCAGGTCGTGTAGCCGGTGCCCGAGGCATGCTTGGTAACGTTCGCGGGGTAGCCGACATTGGCGACGTCGATGTCACCATCGGCATGACCGGTGGACGGCGTGGTGGTGGCACTGGTACCGGCAGCGTGGCAGGCCGTACAGGCGGCTGCGTGACCGGCGATGGTATGGCTGCCGGTGGTCGGGCCGTTGGCACCGATCGCCACGCTGTGGCAGGCGGTACAGCCGGTGGCGCTGACGCCCCAGACAGGCGTCGTTACCGTGCCGGCACCATAGACGTTGGCGTGGCAGGAGGCTGTGGAGCAGGTCCCGGTAAAGGAACCGGCGGCATGCTTGGTCACGTTGGCCGGGTAGCCGGCAATGACGTCGATGTCCCCATCGCCGTGACCGGTAGACGGCACGGTAGTGGCGGTGGTACCTGCGGCGTGGCACTGGGTACAGTCGGTGACGTTGTGCTTGGCGTGACTACCGGTCGCAGGACCGGTGGAATCAATGGCGACGCTGTGACAGGCGGTGCAGCCGTTGCCAGTGCTTCCCCAGGCCGGGGACGTTGCACTGCCGGTGCCGTAGACGTTGGCGTGGCAGGAGGCGGTGGAGCAGGTCGTGTAGCCGCTGCCCGAGGCATGCTTGGCGATGTTCGCCGGGTAGCCGACATTGGCAACGTCGATGTCGCCGTCGGCATGACCGGAGGACGGCATGGTAGTGGCACTGGTACCGGCAGCGTGGCAGGCCGTACAGGCGGTGGCGTGGCCGGTGAGGGCGTGGCTGCCGGTGGCCGGACCGTTGGCGCCGATCGCCACGCTGTGGCAGGCGGTACAGCCAGTGGCGCTGACGCCCCAGACCGGAGTCGTTACCGTGCCGGCGCCATAGACGTTGGCGTGGCAGGAGGCTGTTGAGCAGGTGCCGGTATAGGAACCGGCGGTATGCTTGGTCACGTTGGCCGGGTAGCCGGCGGTGATGTCGATGTTACCATCGGCATGACCGGTGGACGGCACGGTGGTGGCGGTGGTTCCGGCGGCGTGGCACTGGGTACAGTCGGTGACGTTGTGCTTGGCGTGACTACCTGTCGCAGGACCGGTGGCGGCGATGGCGACCGCATGACACGCGGCGCAGCCATTGCCAGTGCTTCCCCAGACCGGCGTCGTTGCAGATCCGGCGCCATAGACGTTGGAGTGGCAGGAAGCGGTGGAGCAGGTACCGGTATAGGTCCCGGCGACATGCTTGGTCACGTTGGCAGGGTAACCGTCGGTGACGTCGATGTTCCCGTCTGCGTGACCGGTGGAAGGCATGGTGGTTGCCGTGGTGCCGGTGGCGTGACACTGGGTACAGTCAGTGACGTTATGTAGAGCGTGGCTGCCGGTGGCAGGGCCGCTGGCGCCGATGGCGACGGAGTGGCAGGCGGAACAGCCGTTGCCGGTCGAGTTCCAGGCCGGGGTCGCCACACTGCCGGCGCCGTAGACGTTGGCGTGGCAGGAAGCGGCGGAACAGGTCCCTACAACCCTGTTTATCTGGCCGGGGAGATAGGCGTTGTTCGACCCGGTATAACCGTTAATAACGGTAATCGGGCGACCGGCGCTGGTTGCGTGCTGGAATGGTTTTGCCTCGGCGGCATGATTGGTATGGCAATTTGTGCAGCTCGTCAGATCATTACCATACAGGGAAATATGCTTAGTGTGCGCATGGCTGTTCGGAATCGCATCGTGGCACTTATTGCAGGTAGTCGTATCTGCAGTGGCGTAAGGAGCTGTACCCCACTGGTCAGTCGGCTTGGAGACGAAGTGACAGTTTACATTTGAACAGGTTGCCGTCACCGGGACACTGGTCTGATCAAACGAAGTGGGCTTGCCATACTTAGCCGCGCCTAACGACGTTGAGAAGTTGTTAAGCTTGGGATTGATCTGTATTTTGAAATTCCCTGCCGTTGCATGACTATTCGTATAGTTCTGATTGTTATGGCACTTTACGCAGTCAGCAGCAGAAGGCACGGCACCGAGGTGCGTCTGGTGGTTACCCAGAAAAGCGCCGGTGGCTTCGTCGCGAAGTTTTGGTGCCCCAAGATAGGTATCTTTCGGCTTGAGAATGCCAGCCTGTCGATCACCGTGACAATCATAACACTGGATCGCGGCATGAGCCTGACCAGCTATTGCAACGAGCGAAAGTGAAAGGAGCCCGATTATCAGTCCGGTCTTACTGATTACCACTCCGTGACGCTTTTTCATTGTATGCTCCTTATCCAGAACTGAAAACAGAACATTCTTCATACCGATACCCTTTCGTCAGGGGGAGCTGGGCTCCCCCCCACAGTATGTGTTTACTGCTTTACCGGGCTCCACTTAGGAGTAGCCTGGAAGTGGCAGCTGACGTTGGAACAGGTACCGGTCAGTTTATCGTAGGTAATCGACGCGTTGCCATTAAACTTGAACTTGGAATCGACTACGACTTCAACTTTGTCAGGTTGGAACGGAGTGGTTCCACCCTGGTTGTGCTTGCCAGTGGTTACTTCGAAGTGGCAGTTAGTACAGGACGAATAGCTGTTCCCGTTAGCGACCGTCAGGGTGCTGGGCAGGTGGCCCTGGACTGCGTGAGCACCGCCACCGCCTGCATAATCCTCGAGTTTAGCCGTTGAGTAGTTGCCATTGACACCAAGACCAGCCATGTTGGCAACAGGCGGATAGCCGTGGCAAACGTTACAGCCGCCAACGGGCTCGAAGGCAAAGGTCGCTTTGGGATCCTTGTGCTTGTGGCAGTCAAGGCACCACTTGCGGTCGTGTCCGGTGCCGAGGCCGGTGTAGCCATCAAACTTAACAGGGCTGTTGCGATATGCGATGGTCCTTGTATGACAGACCTGGCAGAGTCCGTGGTACTTGCCGTCAGGACCGGGCTCGAGGGCGATGAAGCCGGTAGAGATGTTTTTCAGCGACACCGACATGCCGTTGATTTCGGTCTTCAGCATGTAATTGTTGGCCGTACCATGTACGTCATGGCATGCGGTACACATTGCGGCTACCTGATTGGATGCTGCCGTTGTGTATTTCTTGAAACCGGTGTGCGACAGCAGGCCCGTTTTCGCTTCCGGGAGGCTGCTGCCGGTATTGTGACAGCTGTTGCAGAGGCCATTATCATTGGCCAGCGTCAGGCGCTTGCTGGTTACGCCAAGATGCCCGTCAGCCGCATTGGCCGAGTGACACGCCGTACACTGGCGGCTCAGGTCGTAGTTGGTGCCGGCCTGGCCGTGGCCGCTGACGGCGAACTGGTCCTTGACCGGTGCCGTGTATGATTTGAAGCCGGGATTCGGCACTACCGACAGCCCATCGACGTGGCAGGACTGGCAGGTGACCGAGGCAGCATTGGTCCATGTTGCACTGGCAGGCGCCGGGTGACATGGGTAGCAGGAAGTCGTCTGGGTGATCACGCTGATCGTGCCGTTCACGTGGGTCGAGCCGCCGCCGGTGGGTGCCATGCTGTGGCACTGGGAACAACCGGTGGTACCGAGTTTCGGTCCGCTGACCGCCGTCAGGTGCAGGGGGTGGGCGAGGGTCGACGGCACCGCGGCGTGGCACGAACCGCAGTAGGCTTCCCCTGTCAAGGCATCGTCCCATTTGGCCGGACGGATCGGGTCACCATAGACCTTGTTGCCGTTAACATCGCGGCTGATGTTCTGGTGACAGGCGTTCGTACAGGTTGCATCAGAGCTGTTGAATGACGAGGCTACTGAAACACCAGGAAGTGACGGGCTCAGAACCGCCACGTCTTTGGTAGCGTTCGCGTGCTTGCTCCGGTCGATGATCGTACCCGTGGTGTTCACCGTTGCCTGGTGGCAGGTGTTGCAGTTCTTGCCCGCGTCAGTAACGTGGCGATTGTGGGCGTTGGTGGTCAGCGTGCTGCCGTACCCATGGCAGGAGATACACTCATTCGGCTGGCCGATTATGCTCCCCTTCGTGCCGTTCCAGGCCGGGCTCTTATAGGCGATGGCCACACCTCGCGGCGCGCCGTTACTGTGGCAGTAGACGGTGCTGCAGGTCTTGGTGGTAGCATTGTAGTTGTCAGTGGTATTCGGATAACCGGCAGCCGTGCCAACCGTGCCGTACGATTCAACAAAAACACTCTGGTAACTCTTCGGAGTCGTGTTGTGATTTGCTCCGTTAACACCGTCATAGTGACATTCCTTGCAGGCAAAGCTGTAGTAGCTCCCCTTACCGGCATGGCTGATGTGTGGCGAGGTGTTGTCATTGCCGGTGTAACCGGGGGCCATATTTGCAGTACTTGTCGGTGGCTGGCCGTGACAGCCGGTACAGTCGCCAGTGAATGCGAACCCGCTGGAGTGGGCGTGACAGGCGGTGCAATCGCCGTTCTTCGCATTCTCCAAGTTATGGGTCGAAGGATATTTCGCCTGAACTTCAGGTCCGGGAATGACCTTGTGGCAGGACTGGCAGGCGCCGGTCCCATCAGCCTTCTTGAACCACATGGAAGTGGCGCCGTTGAAAACGGCCCTCTGTGAGCGGATTGCGCCGTACTGGGTGGAGATGTTCATGTAGCGGCGGACTAGCTTGGCGTTCGGGCCTACGCCTTCGTCGTAGTAGTCGACGTGGGCGCTGTGGCAGTCGGCGCACTGAACGTTCTGGGCGTGGGTGTTATGGTTCCTCTGCGCCGTTTCCTTGTGGCAGTTCGAGCAGATGTTCAGATTGTCGGAGGTCGCGCCGCGAAGGTCGGTGCGGAGAAGGTTTCCAGCCGAGGCGGTGAACCCGGTCGGATTCAGACCTGCGGCAGTGCTCCGGTTATCGAAGGTGGCGCTGTCTGAGTCGGAGTAGTGTACACCGTGGCAGGTCGTACAAACAATATTCCCGTTCTTGAGATACCGGCCGAGATCACTGGTATGGTTTGCTGAATTCGCATTCTTAGGTGCCTTACGGTAGGCAGTCGTATTGTTCTTGTACACGCTCGAATAGTTGCGGCTGATCGGGTGACTGCCGGTCACGGCCGATGCCGTATCGCGACTCCTGTGGCAGTCGAGACAGAGCTGATCTCCCGAATTGTTGAGCCTGAGCAGTGGCTTATACGTTCCGGAGTTGTTGTCTGACTTGATATCGTGGCAACCGATGCACGTGAGTTGAGTGGTCAGCGCTATTTCCGGATACACGGCTGAACGGACGAGCAGTGACGATGTTGGTGGAGTAGCCATCGATGGTGTAGCAAAGGGGGTCTTTGCCGTCCAGTTATGGCTATTCTGGGTACCCTCTTTGGGCCCGTTGCCAAATCGATTGGACTCGGTCGCCACCTCGATTGGCATCCTGGCCGCAGAGCCGGTAACGTTGTGACAGGTCACGCAGGCATTGGAACGTTTGTCCAGTGGAATCGCCACGCCACCGTCGCCCTGCATCGAGTGACAGTAATCGCATGTATCCCTTCCGTCCAGGCTCTTGTGTGGATACACAATGGCCTGTGCCCCTGACGCTGATAGGATAACCACCGTCACCAATAGTAAGGCTGCAATGATTGACCTGTTCATGAGTACGCTCCTAACAAAGCATATGAAAGCGAATATCTTCAGTCTGTAATTTGTCATCATCTGAACACCCTTACCAGTTTTCCAGGCCAAGGGCCTTGCGCAGGATCATCAAGGCGTCGAAGATATCGACCTGACCGTTCGGTGCTGCCTTTCCATTCAGGGCTGGGCCAACATCCGCCCGAGCGAATTCAGCCGGGGTTGGTGTCTGGGTATTGGCTACAAACCGTAGGACAAGCATCGCATCGGCGAGCCTTACGACGCCGTCAGCATCAACATCGCCATTTGGTATGCCGGCAACATAAGGCCTGACAGGGGTACTGTTACCGGCAGCGTCGGTAACGGTGAATGCAAGGGAATCGTAGGTTGACGGAAGCGAGGCATGCCATACCGTTCCGTTAGTAGCATCGTAGTCATCATACGTAATGGTAACAGTCACCGGCTGTGCCCCGTTGAAAGCCTGAGCTGTAATTATAGCACTCGGATCCACATTACCGGAAAGAGCGAGAGGGGCTGGGTCACTCTGGGCAACTATTGAGAAGTTTGGAATCTTTGTATCAACGATGATGCTGCGGAAAGCCGTTGCCGTCCTGCCGTCCGCCAACGTAACCCTGACTGCTGCCACATGGGTCACCTCAGAGTTATCGGCGTCATTCACGTTTACCTGGAATGTAAAATCACCGGTTACCGCGTTATATCCCGTTGCCGTGATGTCGGTAAAGACGCCACCGTCAATCCCTGCCTCCAGTTTGGTAGCACCGGCTGATGCTTTACCGCTGACCGGGATACTGAATTGACCAAAGGGTGCTTGACCATTTGGCGACTTGACCGTCTGATCAGCACGCGGCACGTTGATCGCGAGATCGACGGCGTAGGGGGACAGGCTGTCGGAATTTTTAAGAATGGCAAGTTTCTGCACTGCAGTCTGGGTGCCCGAGGTGATCTCGACAGGATAGTCGTGCAGGCCGGACTGGATGCTCGGTAGGTCAACTGACCAGGTCTTGTCGGCATTGATTGTTGCTTCGGTCCCGAACACCGTGACTGTGGCTGGCAACGAAGATACGGAACCGGTCACGATCGTGCCGTTGGCAGTCTGGTAGCTGTTATCCGCCGGCGCAGACAGAAGAGCGCTTACCGGGAAGTCGGTGTCGAGGTTCAGTGTCCGGGTTATGGAACTGATATTGCCCGCCTTATCGGACGCAGAGACAACCAGTGTATTCAGACCGTGAGCAAGTAACACCGGGGCACTGTATATCATGTGGCTGGCATCAAGGGTCGCCTTCGTCTGAAGCCCGTCTGTTGGCACTGCTGAACCGTTGAGCGACACAAACACCTTGTCCGGGTTGATATCTGCCACAATGCCGGTCACGTTCTGGATAGGCTCCTTGACCGTTCCACCATTCAGGGCAAAGACAATCTGCGACAGATCAGGGACGGTGGTATCGGCCTTGACCAACGTGCTGACAATCGTATCAGTGCGGAACGGGACCCAGGCGGTTGCCTGCAGAGTGTTGTCGTTTTCGGCCAACAGCACATTACTGACACACCAGGAGCCGGCTACGACAGGAGCAGTGTAATACCCGCCATTAGCTTGATTCCTCAGCTCGATTGTAGCACCTGCTTCGGCGGTACCACAGACCTGCACATTTTTCGTATTGATGATATTCGGATTGAAAGGAGTGATGGTCGCCGTAACAACAGGACCAGGGGTTACTGATTTGTAAACCGGGTGGGCAGGTGCAACGGAACTGTTGGCAAACCCGGCTTTGGCGGCGGTACAAAGTAAATAGTTGCCACCGTTGCCGTCCAGCAGAGGGATCGAACAACTCCAACTGTTGCCGTTAACGCCGCAGACATAGGTCCCCTGAAGCGCATTGGCCCAGGTATTGGTACACGACACAGTGGCCCCCGCATCGACAGAACCGCCAACAAGGAGTGGCGTTGCTGTCGTATTGTGAGGCAGCGCGTCTTCATTGATAGAAATAAACAACGGGGGAGGAGGCCACGCCTCGGTAGTCGGCTTGTCTATGCCGAAAGCGGCCAGATTAGACTGACTGGTCTTGTCGGTAGCGCTGGAGACCCACAGCGCCTTCTGGCTCTGGTCGTACACCATACCCATCGGGGTACGCATGCTGCCACCGGAGACCGTTGTGGCATCTATAGTGCCCAGTTCCGTGCCGGTGCCGGCGGGATCAATGACAACCACCTTCTGTTTCGCTTTTTCAAGAACAAACATGCGATTAATAGCAGTAGGATTGCCGTTCGCGTCCAATACGTACTCGAATGCTACGTCCTGAGGTGACGAGAAGGCCATGGCAGAACTGCCACGCGACCCAAGCGATCTTACAAATGCGAACGGTGCGGTTGCATTACTTTGATCATTGAAAAACTTGAAACGGCCATTGAACGTATCCACAACGACAATCTGCTTACCAGCCTTGTCATAGGCGATCCCGACCGGGTCAACAAACTGCGTCCCCGTAGAAGGCGCATTGATCGGGCCATCTGAGCCGAAACTGTTTGCGGGGTAGCCAGCCACGTTTACACCCGTAGACACGGCGTTACCATCCACATCATAGACTTTGACGCAGGTCTTGCCCGAGCCGTAGAAATCCCCGGTATCAAGAACATAGATATATCCTCTTGCGTCTATGGCCACTCCGGAAGGCTTGTAGAACTCGCCCACCCCGGCACCGAGCCGCTTCAACTCGGAGCCGGCCTGACTGTGAATGGCTACGTAGTAAAGAGGGCCCTGAAAGGAGACCACCAGATCCCCGTTACCCTGCACCGCAATTCCGACCGGCCGTGCGGCCAGTGGAATGCTGGACAGACGATTTCCTGCCCGGTCAAACTTGACGACGCTCTTAGCCCAGAAATCGGCGACATAAATGTTGCCCGCCGTATCCTGCGCCATCTTGCCAGGAGCTCCCTTGAATGGAACCGAAGGCGTCATCCGCGCCAAAGACCTCACTACCGGCGCGGTTGCGCCCATCGCTGAGCCATCCAGCGAAATGACCGCAAGCAACAGCGAGATGGCGAGAGTCCATACGTCTCTTCTCATGTTGGATACCATATGAAAGCCTCCGAGTTTAGTGGAGAAGTCGAATACAGGTCGATGACCGTAGACATAATGCTGTTAGACTTTGCCATTACACTGCAACATCGATGCCCACACCCAGCGTTATGCCCCTTCGAAACGACGAAACCAGTAAACGCAGCCGGGCGTCCTCTCTGTAAGGGCCATTTGTATACGGTTTACACAGCCGCACCTACTGTTAAAAATCATTCATTTGAGAAAGCCAAACTTTTTCATCCGATAACGAAAGGCGTCTACGCCCAGATTAAGTTTTTTGGCGGCCTTGGACTGGTTCCAGTCGTTATTTTCCAAGGCCTGCCGGATCAGCTCTTTTTCCACCTCTTCGATATCCACCCCCTCTGGGGGAAGCCGGAAGGTGGCCATGGGCACCGACGACGTAGCAGCGGCAGAGCGGGCCGTGACTTCGAGTGGAAGATGATCCACCGATAATGTCTCTTCGTTCCCGAGAATAATTGCTCGCTCCAAAACGTTCTTGAGTTCCCGGATATTGCCGGGCCAGGGGTAGTCTACAAGGAGTTTTTCAGCTGCAGGAGAGAGCCCCTTCACGCTCTTGCCGAATTCACGGTTGTATGTATCGATGAAATGCTGTGCCAGAACCGGTATGTCCTCGCGGCGCTCGCGTAGTGACGGCAGATAGACCGGAATGACCTGTAAACGGTAGTAGAGGTCATTCCTGAACTCCTTGGCTTCGATGGCTTTAAGGAGGTCCTTGTTCGTGGCGGATATGATGCGGACGTCGACGGGAATCACCTTTGAGCCGCCGATGCGGCGGAAGGTCCGGTCCTCCAGGAAACGGAGGAGCTTGGCCTGCATCCCCATTTCCATGTCGCCGATTTCGTCCAGAAATACGGTCCCGCCATCGGCCAGCTCGAAGAGCCCTTTCTTGGTATTCTTGGCGTCGGTGAAGGCACCCTTCTCATGGCCGAAGAGCTCGCTCTCCAGCAGCGTCGCGGGCACAGCGGCGCAGTTTATGGCAATGAACGGTTTTTCGGCCCGATTCGACTTGTAATGAATCCATTTGGCCACCAACTCCTTGCCGGTTCCCGACTCTCCCTGCACCAGAACGGTCGCGGCCTCACTCTTCGCAATCTTGTCCATCATATCCAGAATGGTACTCATGTGACGGCCCTGACCGACGATATTGGGCAGACCGACCTTCTTGTGCTCGATTCGAAGGCTCGCCACCTCTTTGCGCAGGTCGGAGGTCTCCAGGGCCTTCTTGATGACGATGGCCATCTCATCCAGGTTGAACGGCTTGTTCAGATAGTCGTAGGCGCCAAGGCGCATGGCATTGACTGCCGTTTCCAAGCCGCCGTGGGCGGTGACCATGATCACCACGATGTCTTCATCGAACTCCTTGACCTTTTCCAGCACCTCGAGGCCACTCATGCCAGGAAGCTGGATATCGAGAAGAATCAGGTCCGGCTGATCCTCCCGAACAATCCGCAGGGCATCTTCGCCATTGCCGGCCGTAACGACCTCGTACCCCTGTTTTTTCAGATTCTGCTCCAGCGACCAGCGGATGAGATGTTCGTCGTCAACAACCAGTATCCTTGTCCTACGCATAAAAGCTCCTTGCTTGCAGAAAAATCCGATTAATCAGTTGGGTCTGCCGGTTCGGGCTCCAGCCGGGCAGCGGGAATTTCGATGGTAAAAACCGTCCCCTTGCCGTCTTCGCTGGAAACCGAAATGACCCCGCCCTGCTGGCTGATCAGCTTATGGCAGATGGCCAGTCCAAGCCCGGTACCCTGGGCCTTGGTCGTAAAAAATGGCGTGAATATCTTGCCCAGGATCTGCGGCGGGATGCCCGGCCCCGTATCTGCAATGGCAATCCGCACCCATTCCACCCCCTCATGGTCAACGAGATCGGTGCGGATCGTCAGTATCCCACCGTCCTGCATTGCCTGGATGGCGTTGAGAATCAGGTTCAGGAACACCTGTTGTATCTGTTTGATGTCGACAAATACCGGTGGCAGATCATCAAGAAGATCAAGCACCTTGTCGATGTGCTTGCCCGAGCCGCCCCGATGCTGGGCCGCGAACAGCAGTGTCTTTCTGATGGCCGTGTTCACATCCGCGTGGGTAGGCTCCGGGGGGGTCGGTTTGCCGAAGAAGAGCAGATCGTTGACGGTTTTGTCCAGCCGCTTGATCTGCTCCAAGACTTCGTAGAGAATTTCCGTGCGGGAGTCGCCCGGCTCCAGATCTTCCCTGATAATGGTGATGGCCGAAGCAATGCCGGTCAACGGGTTCTTGATCTCATGGGCAATGCCGGCGGCCATCTCCCCGACCGACGCCAAACGGTCGGCACGCTCCATCTGGTTGAAGTGAAACTGGTCCAGTTCTCGCTTGGTCAGGTCCAACCGTTCGATCATCGAGTTGAAGCTGCCGGTCAGCCGGCCGATCTCGTCGTTTGAGATCTGCTCCATCCGGACCGAAAGGTCCCCCTTCTCCACCTTGGCCATCTTGCCGACCAGGAGATTAAGGGGGGTCCTGACGAAGCGGAACATGACCATGGAGATGGTGATGGAAAGAAAGGCGATGGTGGCAATTGTTGAAAAGATGAACAGTTTGGTGACTTCGACCTGACGCTGGCGGGTCTCCTGGAGCGAGTAGTTGATGTTGAGGATGCCGATGACCTTGGTCTTGTGGCCATGGCAGACATGGCACTGTTCGTCGTTGTAGATCGGTTTCAGCATCCGGAGGACTTCACCCTTGTCTTCCGAATAGGTGACGCCTTCCTTCCGGTTATTGATATAGAGCTGATAATCCTCGGCGCTGACCGGTTTGCCGACCTCTTCAGCGATGGACGACTTCAGCACTACGCCATGGGGATGGAAAATCCGTACCCCCAGGAGCTTCTTGTTCTGACCGACCATCTCCAGGATGATCTTGGTGTCCTCGGTATTGCCGATGCGCATCGCATTGTAGATACTCCGCTCAATGGTCTGCAGGAGAAGTTCGGTGCTCTCCCGGGCCGCATTGATCAACTGGGCCTGCTCGCGCTTGAAGTTCTGGAACGCGAAGGGGGTAATGCCGAAGGCCAGCAGGGTCATGCAGATGAGAATCACCCGGGATGTCAGGCTTTTAAAGAACAACGGGCCTCCTCTGTAGGCTCGAACAAATGCGGGTCAAGGACCCACGGAACTGCCGGAACTCTTGGAACCGCCCGGACTCCCCGGTTGAGGCTTTACGAGCTGGCTCCCCAGGCCCGAAACCCCGGATTTTGTACCAGGTTTCTTCTGTCCGGGCAGCAGCGGCTTGTAAACGAACTGCCACTCGCTGTACTTGGTCTTGCCCTCGAAATCCGCATACTCCTCCGGAAACCCACCCTTGCGCAGCGGCTCCTCCTCACTGGAGCTGGCCACCCCGATGATCCCACGCGTACCTGCCGGGTCCTGGATCACCGTCCATTCCTTGCCGGTGATCGGGTCGGTGTAGAGGCGCCGGAGGTAGCGGACCTTGGCCATGGAGCGGGGGTCCTTCAGGAGGTCCTTCAGGTCCCGGAGCGGCGTAGCAAGATGCTGACCCGGCCTGGGCTTGTTCCAGCGGGTAATGGCGTCACGGATCTGTCCGGCCCGGAAGAACAGCTCCTCTTCCCGCTCCCGCTTCGTGACCGTCCGCCAGCTCTGCCCCACGGCTCCCAGCATGATCCCCATGATGACGATCATGACCAGGACCGCGATATAGGTAAACCCAGCTTCTGGACCTGTTCGGGACCGGTTCACGCTTATTTCCTCGCCAGCACCTCGCGTGCCGCAGCAACCAGGTCTTCGGGCATCAGTCCGAAGTATTTGAGCAGTTCCTCGGCCTTGCCCGAGGTGCCGAAGCGGTCTTTGATCCCGACGCGGACCAGCGGTGCCGGGAACCGTTCGGCGAGACACTCGGCCACGGCGCCGCCGAGGCCGCCGACAATGGAGTGCTCCTCGGCAGTGACAATGGCGCCGGTTTCCCGGGCAGCGGCCACTATGATCTCCTCGTCGAGCGGCTTGATGGTCGCCAGGTGAACCACCCGGGCCGAGATTCCCACCTTGGCGAGCTGTTCGGCGGCAAGCAGGACCTGGGCGGTCATGAGACCGGTAGCGACAAAGGTGAGGTCAGCCCCCTCGCGCAACTGCACCCCCTTGCCGATGGCGAACCGGTAGTCGTCGCCAAAGATGGTCGGCACCTTGTTGCGTCCCAGACGAACGTACACCGGCCCCTTGTACGCCGCAGCCGCCCGGATGGCCTGCCTGGTCTCCTCTCCATCGGCCGGCACGATCACCGTCATGTTCGGCACCGCGCGGGTAATGGCGATATCCTCGATCGACTGGTGGGAACCGCCGTCTTCGCCGACCGTGACCCCGCTGTGGGTCGCCACGATCTTTACGTTGGCCTTGGGATAGGCCACCGACTGCCGCATCTGCTCCCAGGCCCGTCCGACCGCAAAGATGGCAAAGGTGGAAACGAACGGAATCTTGCCGCCAGCGGCCAGGCCGGCGGCAGTCCCGACCATGTTGGCCTCGGCGATCCCCATATTGAAGAAGCGCTCCGGGAACTTCTTGGCAAAGACCGCCGTCTTGGTGGAGCCGGAGAGGTCGGCGTCCAGTACCACCACATCCGCATTCTCCGCGCCGAGTTCGGCCAGCACCTCGCCGTAGGCGTCCCGTGTCGCAATCATTGTACTCATGCTCGTCAGTTTCCTTTCTGGCTAATCAACCAACTTTTCACAGTCCTCGAAGCAGCCGAGACATTCCAGTGCCCGCGGCAGCTCCTCGTCGGACGGGGTAACACCGTGGTAGGAGGCCTTGTTCTCGAAGAACGAAACCCCTTTCCCCTTGACGGTACTGGCAACGACCACCGTAGGCGCCCCGGTAAGGGTCTCGGCCTGGTCCAGGGCCTGGAGCACAGCGGCCATGTCATGGCCGTCGATCTCCAGTACATGCCAGCCAAAGGCCCGGAACTTGTCGGCAACCGGGGCAACGTTCATCACCTTGGCCACCTCGCCGTCGATCTGCAGGCCGTTGCAATCCACCAGGGCGCAGAGGTTGTCGAGCCGGTAGTGCGGTGCCGCCATGGCAGCTTCCCATACCTGCCCCTCCTGCAGTTCGCCATCGCCCAGGAGGGCGTAGATCCTGCTGGCCCGGCCATCGAGCTTCATGGCCAACGCCATGCCATTGGCCATGGAAAGCCCCTGCCCCAGCGATCCGGTACAGACCTCAACCCCCGGCGTCACCTTGCTGTCAGGATGCCCCTGCAGATGGCTGCCGAGACGGCGCAGCATCATCAGGTCCTCTTTCGGGAAATAACCCGCCTCGGCCAATGCCACATACTGGGCCGGTGCCGCGTGCCCCTTGCAGAGGACGAAACGGTCGCGATCAGGCCAGGAGGGCTCCTCCGGCCGGTGGCGCATCTTGTGGAAATAGAGGGCCGTAATCATGTCGATGGCCGACAGCGAGCCACCAGTGTGTCCCGATCGGGAGCGGTGAAGCGTCTTCACGATGTCGACGCGGAGTCTTCTGGCCTTTTCGGTCAAGGCCTGAACAGTATCGTTCACCAGAGGGTCCTTTCCTGCACCGGTGCGGTGCGTTACTTCTTCTCACCCGAGGTGAGGAAATCGAAAATGATGTCGTCGAGGCTCTGTGTCTGTTTCGCAGATGTGGATGCAGGCGTGGCGATGGGGAGCGGAAGGTCCGCGGCAGCAGGGGCGGAAGCAGGTTCGGCAACAGGGGCTGTTGCTGGCGTTTTCGCCGCCGTTGCAGACTCCACCTTGCCGGTCAGCCCCAGACGGTCGTCGAATTCGCCGGCCTTGAGGCGCCGGAGCATATCCTTGTGCTGCTCCTTCATCAACTCCTCCACCACCTGTTCCAGGTTGTCCATCTTCACGATGTCGGCATAACTGGTCTTCTTGGAGGAGATGATGTTGCCGCCCTTGTAGAGGAGCGTGATGATATGGGGGTTGTTGATGCCACTGTCTTCGGTCTGGATGTGGAACCCTTCCCCCTTGTACACGACATTGTGATTGAAGCCTACGACCATGGTCCGTCCCTGTCCGCCAAATGACGTAATGGGTGCAAATTAGCACACGAATCAAACGGTTGCAAGGGCAAAGCAGACGCCGGCCGCTGGCGACAATCCTGTCCGCCGGACACTGTCAACGGGCAAGCAGGGCCTTGATCCGGGCCACCGCCTCCATGGCATCCTTGGCATAGAGATCGGCACCGATCCTGTCGGCGTACTCCTGGGTAACCACCGCTCCCCCCACCATGGTGAAGGTCTTGACGCCGGCATCATTCAGCCTGGCCAGCACGGTTTCCATCTCGGCCATGGTCGTGGTCATCAGGGCCGAAAGACCGACGGCGTCCACCTGCCGTGACACGGCCTCGGCCACGATCCGGTCTGCCGCAACGTTCTTCCCCAGATCGATCACCTCGAACCCATGGTTCTCCAGCAGGGTGCAGACGATATTCTTGCCGATGTCGTGGATGTCCCCCTCCACGGTTGCCATCAGTATCCGTCCGGCACTGACCATGTCAGCCCCGTGCAGCTCCTGCTTCAAACGGGCAAAGGCCGCCTGCATGGTCTCGGCGGACTGCATGACCTGGGGGAGGAACACCTGGTTCTTCTCGAACCGGCGCCCCACCTCTTCCAGACCGGGCAAGAGCCCTTCGTTGCTCACCGCCATCGGGGAGAGTCCCTCGGCCAGGGCCTCTTCCACAAGGGCTGCCACGTTTTCCCGGTCACCGTTGATCACCGCCAGGGACAGGCGGCCCCGCACATCCTGCGGCACGGCTCGGGCCGCTGCCGCCGGTGCGTCCGGGAGGGCTCCCGCATAGGCGGCAATGTACCCGGCAGCGTTGGCATCGCGGTTGAGAAGCACCATGGCCGACCTGAAGGCGGCCATCATTGCCTCCTCCTTGGGGTTGACGATCGCCGCGTCCAGGCCGGCGGCCATGGCCATGGCAAAAAAGGTGGACGAGATGCGCGGCCGGGCGGGCAGGCCGAAGGAGATATTGCTCACCCCCAGCACCGTGTTCACCCCCAACTGCTTCTTGACCAGGTCGATGGTCCGGATCGATTCCATTGCCTTGGCCTGCTCGGCGCTCACGGTCAGGGTCAGGGCATCGATCACCACGTCGGACCCGGGAATGCCCAGCTCACCGGCCGAGGCCACGATCCGGCCGGCGACGGCCAGCCGCCCCTCGGCCGTGGCCGGGATACCCTGCTCATCAAGGGCAAGGCCGATAACCGCCGCCCCGTACTTTTTCGCCAGTGGCAGGACCCGCTCCAGGCTCTTCTTTTCACCCGACACCGAGTTGACCAGCACCTTGCCGTCAGCGGACTGCAACCCCCGCTCCAGGGCTTCGGCGCTGGACGAGTCCAGCACCAGCGGCACCTGGACGGCTCCGGTGACGCAGAAGACCGCCTGCTCCATGGTCGCGGCCTCGTCGATCCCCGGCGTTCCCACGTTCACGTCCAGCAGGGTGGCACCGGCAGCCACCTGCTCCATGGCTTCCCGCCGGATGTACGAGACCTTTCCCTCCCGAAGTTCGGCCGCGAACCCCTTCTTGCCGGTGGGGTTGATCCGCTCGCCGATGATCGCCACCGGATGGTCGCCGCCAATTGCCACATGGCCGGCCCGGCTGGACAGAAAGGTGACTCCGGCCGGCGGACCGACGTCCCGCCAGGCTTGATCGCGGCCGGCAAGGGCATCCTTGATGGCGGCGATATGCGCCGGCGTAGTACCGCAGCACCCGCCGACGATCCGGGTCCCCAACTCCAGAAGTCGGTCGTGGTAGGCGGTCATCTCGTCCGGCGTACCCGGAAAGATCGTCTTACCGTCCACCAGGAGTGGCAGCCCGGCATTGGCCTGGGCGATGAGCGGCAGACGCGTCACCCGCCGCATGGCCGTGAGTATCTCAAAGATGCCGTCGATCCCCAGGCCGCAGTTGGAGCCGACAATATCGGCACCGACCGCCTCCAGGGTGATGGCGGCGGCTTCGGGCGGAGTCCCCAGCACCGACCTGCCATTGTTGTCGAAGGTGAGCATGGCAATGACCGGGATGCGGGGCGCCACCTCCCGGATTGCGATCACCGCGGCCCGGATCTCCTTGATGTCCAGGAAGGTCTCCAGGGTGATCAGGTCGGCGCCGGCCTCAACAAGGGCCGCAGCCTGCTCCCGGAACAGGGCTGCCATCGCGGTAAAGGGAAGGTCCCCCACCGGCTCGACGAAACGACCCGTCGGTCCGATGGATGCGGCCACATAGGCATTGTCGCCGGCAGCGGAGCGGGCGATGGCCACGGCAGCCCTGTTGATCTCGGCCACTCGATCGGCCAGGCCGAAGTGGGCCAGCTTCTCCCGGGTGCCGCCAAATGTATTGGTGACGATGATGTCGGCCCCGGCCTGCACGTATGCGCGATGAACGCCGGCCACCACCTCGGGCATGAGCAGGTTCAACTCCTCGGGCGACTGTCCCGGCTTCAGCCCCCGCTCCTGGAGCATGGTCCCCATGGCACCATCCAGGACCAGAACCCGCGAGCGGATGGCTTCCAGAAATTGCTGTTTCATCTGTTCGTTCCTTGTTCCGACTGAGTATGCTCCAGCTTCGGATCGGGCACCAGCGGTTGACGCAGGTCGACATGGCCCTTGAGCGTCTGCGCCTCCAGTCCGTCCACCAGAAGTTGGACCTTCTTTATCTGCGGCACATTGGCCGCAACCGTATTGACGATGGCGTAGACCGCCAGCAGTTCTGCGCTGCTCCCGGCCGGCAGAGCCGCCACGGT
>CAYSMK010000005.1:0-11820 GCA_964432205.1 uncultured Geobacter sp.
TGATATTCTTGACTATTTGGCGAGACTGAGGGGCTTATCCTTAAACTCCTGTCAATATTCTGGAAAGCTACAAGCGATCTGCATCATCGCGTGATTCTGACTTTTACAAGAGCCTTATCAAGAAAGGGATTTGCTTCATTATATACAAAAGAGGTGAGTCAGTCCTATGGGGACCTAGCCGTTTTGTTGGGTACAAGAATAACGATATAAACAAACACATAGCATATGAGGAGAAAGATGGTAAAGTTACCAACCCGGCAATTACCACCATCCTGCGAGAAGAGCCAGACATAAACTTATGTGCTGAACAGCTTTATCAGCAGCATTGTCGTAGCTTGGGTTTCGAACCTAATGCAGTAGGTCCTTTCAATAAACCAAGGAAATATTGGATGTTAGATTGATCCAAATCCACAAACCGGAGGTAAAATACAATGGTCAATGATCTTGAGCATCGATTCGATCTGGCTATGATGAGCATTTACCAACGAGCTAGAACCGAAGCAAACTACAACGCGACACGCTATCTTCAAATGCTCCATGATCATCGTGGAATTGAAACCGCAAAGATTTTGCTTCACAATACTGCTGTCTCAGAAGGATACACTGCCCTTTGGGAGAGAGGTCGTCTCGACCTCACTGTGGAAGCATTAATTTTAGAACCACAATGGGATGAACTTTTTTCAGTTGTAGAACGTACTATTGCTAGCACACGGTTGCAGCAATATGGTTTTGAAAGAAAGTAATTTTATCGATATCATCGGCAACGACAAGCTGCTACACTGAATATTCGTAGAAGAGCGAACAAGATGAACACGATATACTGTAATTTGGAGAACACATGAAAATAATTTCCCTTGTGCTGTTGATATTGCTATGTGGTTGCGCAGCCATGAATAAACCTACACCTGAACAACTAGCCAACGCAAATTATGGCTCATATCCTTCAGACTACAAAGACGTCATACAAAACTACTTTGCGCGGGTTCTTATCGATCCATATAGTGCAGTATATTCGGAGTGGAGGGGACCTGCTCAAGGTTATGTTTACGACATGTCCGGGGTTTATTTTGGTTACAGGGTCTGTGTTGAGGTAAATGCTAAAAATAGAATGGGTGGATATACCGGTTCAGCACCTTACTTTATTATTATAAACAACGGTCACATACTAAAGTCTGAAGGCGGATGGAGCTATGGCACAATCGGGGCAGAAAAAGTCAATAAAGCGTGTCAGGGGCTCACGCAGGATACACCCCCACCTTCAACCATGAGGCTTACCCCTTATCCTGCCATGAAAATGCCTTCTTTGTTGCCAGGGATACCATCTAACCCTCAGAAGGAATGAAAGAGACCAGGGAGTGCCACTCCCCAATTATTGAACTGAACAACGAAATTTCCAACACTTCAGACGGTCGCGGGCAAAAACCCGTGCCGTTGCGCCTCATATCGTAATAGTGAAGCATTCTCTTCCCAGTGCCAAATTTGTCCACGATGAGGAACCAAACACTCGCGCAGTGGACACTTTCAAAGGGTGGATGCAGCACCAAAGCTAAAACTGGGCTACAAGGATGATGCTATACCAACTCTCTGAAACCTGTATTCAGTTCTCGGATGGTTTTTCTTGAGAGGAATCATTCGGAACCCGAAATGATAAGCAAAAAAGTTTTGCTGAGCGTCCCTACAGGGGAGCCATAAAATTTATGGCCGATATCTTAATGATATCGGCCATTTGCTTTTGTGCTCCTATGTTGGTCTCACCTGCACCAGAAAATCAATGATTGTCTAAGCTTACGAGTTCGAGTCCGCGCTGGGGTAAATTCCGCCGAGCTGTGCCCGCCCCAAAGAGCCTTATTCCGCCCTGCTGCTTAAGACCTTCTTGAAAAGTACGTTGGCATTTTTCGGCTTCTTTTTTGCCGACCTTGGCCTTGAGACCGATATCAGGCTCCTCATCTGAGCCTCAGTAAGCCCGGTATTTAACCCGACGTAAAATGAGCCTGCAGCCGTTGCGAGACATTACGACACTACGTCAGATGTCTACCGCTCAATAAACATATTGTCGTGGTGCTGCCATTAGCACGGTATCTTCACCAGAGCCTGCTGAAACGACTTTATCTCCAATGGTTTTCCGAGGAACATGTTTGTTCCAAATCGACTACAGAGGTCCCTGTCACGCGGATCTTCGGACGATGAGAGGATAATGACCGGCAGAGCCTCAGTCCGTTTCTGTTGCCGCAGGATCTCCAAGACTTTCAACCCATCGATTTTGGGCAGTCGCAGATCAAGAAGCAGCAGGTCCGGCAGGGGCATTCCCGAGGACAGGAGCATGTCCAGTGCCTCCTGCCCGTCACGAGCGACCTTGATCTCTGGAATGCCCGCTTTGCGTAGAATGCGCATGGCGATGAATTCATCGTCAGCGCTATCTTCCACCAACATGATCGACGTTGGTATCATGTCAGACTCTCTCCGACCGGTTCCAACGTAAAATAGAACGTCGCTCCTGTCCCCGGCGTGGCATCGGCCCAGATTCTGCCGCCATGCCGTTCAATTATCCGCTGCACTGTGGCCAAGCCGATGCCGGTTCCTGCGAATTCAGTTTCCGAATGCAACCGCACAAATGGTTCGAATATCTTGTCGGCATATGCCATGTCAAAACCGATACCATTGTCCCGAACAAACAGTGCCCCGCTGGAGCCGTCCCGCCCAATCTCTATTCGGGCCAATGGCTGGCCGGTCGAGTACTTCAAGGCATTGCCGATGAGATTTGTCAAACAGAGCCTCAATAGCGGGAAATCGGCAGTAGCGGCCAGGCCATCGGCGACGACTACCTCCACCTGTCGTTCGGGTGCATCGATCAGCAGCTCGTTTACGATCTCCCGGGCAAGTCCGCTCACGCAGATGGGCTGGCGGGTGAATGACACATGGGATAAACGGGTCAGCTGTAATACCGAATCGATGACCTGCTGCAACCGATCGCTTGCCACAATGACCCGTTCAGCGCAGTGCGCTGCGCTTGCAGGATCTTCGGCAAGATCTTCCCGCAGTGCCTGACTCAGGCCTTTTATGCGGGCCACCGGTGCGCGCAGCTCATGGGAGATGGCATAGCAGAAACTGTTCAGATCCCGGTTGGTCTGAGTCAGTTCCGTGGTCCGCTCTTCAATCAGTTGGTGCAGGTCGGCATTGAGGCGACGGATCTCATCTTCAGTCTGCTTGCGCTCGGTGATATCACGCACCACGGAAAGCAGATAGGTTTTGTCCCCCAAAAGGAATGCATTGGTGGAAATTGAGCCCGGGAACACTGTTCCGTCCTTTCTTCTGAAGGTGGCCTCGAAGTCGTTCACGTACCCTTTTCCCGTAACCGCGTCCACGACCTGCTGTCGTTCATGCACGTTTGCCCAGAGCCCGAGTTCTACGGTTGTATTGCCGAGCAAATCACTCCTTGAGTATCCGGACAACTGTTCGTTGCATTCGACGATCTTTCCGTCGGTAGTAGTCAGGAAAATGCCATCTTGAATGGTAGTGAAGAGGGTTCTGAACTTGAACTCGCTCTCCCTGAGAGCTTCTTCGTTCTGCTTGCGTTCAGTGATGTCTCTGATGAAAGCAATGAAGATCCCGCTCTCCGGGATGTATGCCGTGCTGACTTCGACATCGATCACGCTGCCATCTTTGCGGAGGTGCCGGGTCTCGAAGCGGCCGTACCCATCCGTCTTGATTTGTGCAATGTGCCCTCGCATCTGCTCGTCACTCTCAACCGCATCGAAATCGCGCAATGATCTGGTAAGCAGTTCTTCGCGGCTGTACCCATACATGTGGCAAATGGTGTCATTGACTGCGACGATCCCACCGGTTCCGTCAACCACCCAGTAGCCGTCCATTGAAGTATTGGTTAGAACATCATACTGCCGGGTTGCCTGGCGTTGCAGCTGTTCGAACCGTTTCCGTTCGGCGATGTCCCAGGTCAGGTCGCCAAACAGGAGAACCGTGCTGACATCGGTTTCGGTATACTCGTGCGGTTTGTTCCCGATTCCCAGGATGGCAACGATCCGCTCCTGTCGCTTGACCGGCACCAGCAGTTCCCTGACGATAGGTGAACGGCCGTCCGGCAGACCTTGACGGTGCGGCAGTGAGGCATAATCGTTGTGAATGACTGGTTCCCCGGCACAGACGCAGTCAAACCAGTCCCCTGCCAGGTCACTGTTGTCGTGGACCCCCGTGCCTGCGACCCAGCAAAACTGCGGCGTTGTTCTGCTGGACCATTCCGTGAGGGTCAACCTCCGACTTTCGGCGTCATAGAAGTGATAGAAGCCAATGAGGCTGCCGGTGAGCCTCTCCAGCTGATCCAGAGTTTCCACGAGGAGTTCTTGGAGGGTGTGGGATTGAGCGAATTGCGTCAGGTGAAGTCTGGAACGTTGAATGTCGTTCAAGCGCTTTTGGGCAGTGATGTCATGCAGGGTTACGAGCACCTGATACGGTGAGCTGTCACCCTCCATGAACATGGGGACGGCGTTAATGGTCATCCAGACAAAGGACTTCTTTGCCGGGTTATACACGCCGGCGATAACATCACGCACCGGCTGTCCGGTGCGAAGGGCAACCATTGACGGATGCCGGTCTGGGGGGAGGTCAGTGTCATCTTCCGTAATGACGCGCCAGGACGGGTCGTAAGAGGTTCGCCCCAGGAACTGGTCGCTGGTCAGGCCGAACATCTCCAGTGCGGCGGGGTTCACGTCGACAAGGGTACCATCCGCCAATTGGAAGAACGCACCTTGGGCCATATTCTGAAACATGACGTGATACTGCCGACCGATTTCAGCCAACATAACGTCTCCAGCGGAAACTACCAATATCTCATCCAAGATCACTCTTGATGGTTCTAACGAATCGACATAGTAACACAAAACTAACAGAAGCGGCGAGAAACGCAATGTTGCGCCATAACCAATCCAAACCTTAGCCCCTCGTTGACAGCAGCCCTCCGGGCAAAGGGCAGCCCCCCACTATCCGCAGCCGGTTATGGGCATGAATAGCATGCCGGGTAGAGAGATATCGTCGAGCGGCGTTTGCCGATCGGCAATCTGCGACACGAGTGAACACGTTCTTGGCAAGACCATATTTTCAGCCCCTCACCACGGTTCAAAACGAGCACAAGCGAAGACAATTTAATATACTTTTAAAAACAATATCTATAGTATGGGAGCAATTTGAATAATGCTCAGAGGCTATCCGCAACCCCTTAAAATAAATTATTTCCAACAACTGCCCCTGACAGTTGCAGATTTGGATTCAAATTTGTTTAAATAAATGAGCTGTTATTTCCATAAACCTCACCAGCAGTAACAGTACTGAACCTGATGTTTTTTGCACGTAACAGCTCTATTACAGAGATTCCTTTTACTGGCATGGAATGAAACCAGATTGTTGCATGTATTTTATTATTATCAGACAACACTACCTCCTAATCATCCTACTGAAGCTGCAGCACTGATATCCGACCTGACCACAAGAAATACGAACCGACAATCATTCACGCCCCGTACAGAAACTACCGAAATCCCAACAGCGTTTATAAAAAAGGAAATCAGGTGAATAAAACATTGCAGGAGTTGGCTGATTATCTGAACGGCCAGATCATAGGAGATCCTACTGTTGTCATCAGAGGCCTCGGTACTTTGGATGACGCCGGCGAAGGGCAGATATCCTTTCTTGCCAACAGGAAATATGCCCTGAAGGTACAGACAACACGTGCAACAGCCGTCATCATACCACCTGACACGGACCCCTTTGACCACAATGCGCTTATTGTGGCCAATCCATACCTTGCCTTTGCCAAATTGCTCACCTTATTTTCCGCTAAACCAAGAAAACCCAGGGGGGTTATGGCTGGTGCCCATGTCGACGGAGACGCTGTCATCGGCAAGGAAGCGTCCATCTACCCCGGCACCTATATTGCCGAAGGGGTTCGCATCGGCGACCGGGTGACGCTTCATCCAAATGTCACTCTGTACGAAGGGGTCATTGTGGGTGATGACGTTACGCTGCACGCAGGGGTGTCTGTGCGGGAAGGATGCCGGATCGGCAACAGAGTCACCATCCACAACGGCACGGTCATCGGGAGCGATGGCTTCGGGTACGCACCGGATGGCAGTTCGTGGTTCAAGATTCCGCAGATCGGCAACGTTATCATAGAAGATGATGTGGAAATCGGCGCCAATGCCACCGTTGACCGGGCAGCCCTCGATACTACCCGTATCGGGCACGGCACGAAAATAGACAACCTCGTCCAGGTGGCTCACAATTGCATCATCGGCAATGATTGCATCATCGCCGCACAAGCCGGCATTGCCGGCAGCGCCAGGCTCGGACAGCATGTAAGTCTCGGTGGACAGGTCGCCATTGTCGGCCACGTCACGATCGGTGATAACGCCATGATTTCCGGTCAGTCCGGAGTGTTTGGCAGCGTGGCACCGCATGAGATCCTGAGTGGGACACCGGCCATTCCTCACCAGACGAGACTCAAGGCAGCTGCCGTCTTCCCCCATCTGCCCGAAATGCGCAAAACGCTTGCCAGACTAGGCAACCGACTGACCAAGGTTGAGGAACAACTGGAGCCACGGCAGACAGCGCCCCTGGCAGTGTAGCCGGCTATCGACAATGGCGTCGTAGGGGGCGTGATCGGCCCAACCGAGCGGCCCGTCCCCTTCATGGACGCCTCGGGACGCGTGCTCTTTTGTAAAGGGAGGTCTCATCTCTCTTCCGCCCGTAGATCGGTTGACGGTCCTGTGCCGCCGCTGCCGCCCCCCTCAGAGGGTCACGCCCGGCCCGCGAGCGGGACCTTCCCGCCGTTTCTGGCAACTGATGCAGCACGAGGCGTAGGGAATCACCCGGAGCCGCTCCTCGCCGATCTCCGCTCCACACTCATCGCACAGGCCATAGCGCCCGTCCTTCAGCCGGCCCAGGGCCTCGTCCATCAGGGTCAACTCCTGCCGGCGGATATCCGCTACGGCCAGGCCGGTGTCCTCCAGCAGGTCGATGAGCCCCTGCTCCCCCACGTCCTGCGAAAGTTCATACTGGCTGTGCAGCTCTCCCCCCATCTCGTCGAACAGTTCCCGCCGCACCTCGCTCCACAGCCGCCTTTTCTCGGCCAGAAGCAGATCGGTGAGGCGTGCCTGACGTTCTCTGGACAACCGTTCCATGATCTCCTCCGGATATCTGGTGACATCCCCTGTGATGCAGTCGGTTTCAGGTATACTTAACAAAAACTTATCTAGATTGAATTATACCACTTATTTGGGCACCCCATGACCAGTGACCGAAAAACATCGCTGACCATCTTCCTCTGCTCCGCGGCAACCCTTGCCTACGAGGTGGCCCTCACCAGGATTTTCACCATATCCCTCTGGTACCATTTCGCCTTCATGATCATCAGCATCGCCATGCTCGGCTTTGCCGCCAGCGGTGCGGCACTGGCACTCTACCCGGCCCTGAAGAAGATCGGACGGCTCGGCGGCTACAGCCTGCTCCTCGGCTGCGCCATCCCCCTGAGCTTCCTCCTCGCCAACCAGGTCCCGTTCGATCCGGCACGTCTTGCCTGGGACCGGGCAGAGATCCTCGCCATCGGCCTCCTCTACCTCATCCTGGCGGTCCCGTTCTTCTGCACCGGCCTCGTCATCTCCACGGCCCTTGCGGTACAGAGCCGGCGCTCGGGGCTCCTCTACGGGGCAGACCTCCTCGGCGCCGGTGTCGGCTCCCTGGGGGTCCTGCTGCTCCTGAGCCTGCTGGCTCCCGAGCGGGCGGTATTCATCCTCGCCCTTGCCCCCCTCCTGTCGAGCTTTGTTGCAGGCGGCACAAGGCTTCGCACCGGGGCCGCTCTCTGCGCCGCACTGAGCCTGGCCACCTTTGTCCGTCAACCGGAGTTCGCCAGCTTACGGATCTCCCCCTACAAGGGGCTGCAGAGCGCCCTGCGCTTTCCCGGCGCCACGCCGCTCAAGACCTATTTCAGCCCCTCCGCCCGGGTGGACACCTTCAATAGCCCGGCAGTCCGTTTCGCGCCGGGACTCTCCTTAAGCTACCTCGATCCGCTCCCCCGCCAGACCGGGCTGGCCGTCGATGGCGGCGACATCAGCGCCATCACTGCCGCCGAGCCCGGCAAGGCGCTCGACTTTCTGGACTATCTCCCTTCGGCCCTTCCCTATCTGGTCGGCAACAGGGGGCGGGCCCTGGTCCTTGACCCCAAAGGGGGGCTACAGGTGCTGGTGGCCCGCCGCTCCGGGGCCAGAGAGATCGTGAAGGTGGAAAGCAATCCGGCGCTGGTGCGGGTCATCCGTACGGACTGGCGGGCGCTTGCGGGCGGCATCTATGACGACCGGACCTTCACCGGTCTGGGGAGATCATGGCTCAAGGGGAAAGGGGAGCGGTTCGACGTCATCGACATCTCCCTGCTGGGGACGGAAGCGTATGGCTCCTTCGGGATCGCCGAGGACTACCGCTTCACGGTCGAGGCGTTTCGGGAATACCTGGCCCATCTCCGGCCCGACGGCGTGCTGGGGGTGAATCTCTACATCATCCCCCCGCCCCGCCTGGAGCTGCGCATCCTTGCCACCATGATCGCGGCCATGCAGGAACAGGGAATACGGGAACCGGCACGGCACCTGGCCGTGGTCAGGAGCTGGGGAACGCTCTGCCTGCTGGCAAAGAACTCCCCACTGACTGCCGCCGATATCGTTACGATCAAGTCGTTTGCGGGCAAGCGCTGGTTCGACCTTGTCTACTATCCGGGCATCAGCGCTGCAGAGGCGAACGTCTTCGTGAAGATGCGCTCCGACGACTATTTCCGCGCCGTTGCCGACATCCTTTCACCGGAGCGGCGCGAGCGGTTCCTGGCCGACTACCTCTTCGACATCGCGCCGGTACGGGACGACCGGCCGTTCTTCCATTACTTCCTGAAACTGGACCGGATCGGCGACCTTTACCGGTTCATGGGAGAGAAGTGGCAATTCTTCCTGGAGGAGGGATATATCGTGCCGGCCGTCCTTGCCCAGGTGACACTGCTCAGCATGGTGCTCCTGCTCCTCCCCCGCTTTTTCGGGAAAGCCGTTCCGCGGCAGGGGAGCAGTGGCGGATGGCTCCTCACGTACTTCGCCTTCCTGGGGTGCGGGTTCATGTTCGTTGAAATCGCCCTGATCCAGAAATGTATCCTGCCGCTGGAATCTCCCTCCCATGCGGTGGCGACGGTTCTTGCCGCGCTCCTGGTAAGCTCGGGCGCCGGCAGCCTTCTGGGGCACCGTTTCCCGATGCTGCAGGGCCCGCCGACCGTAGCGATCATCGCCCTGCTCGTCGGCATCTACGGCAGCTTCCTGCCGAGCATCTCCGCGGCCATGACCCCGCTGGCACTGCCGGTGAAGGTCGCCCTGGTGTTCCTGGCAATATCCCCGCTCGGCCTCCTGCTGGGGATTCCCTTTCCCACCGGTCTGCGCACGCTCGGTGAGACAGACCCGCAGCTGATCCCCCGGGCATGGGTGATCAACGGCTGCTTCTCGGTGTTTTCCCCCCTTGTGGCGATCATGGTGGCCACGGCAATCGGCTTTACGCCGGTGCTGCTCCTGGGGGGAGTCGCCTACCTTCTGGCGTTCGTCAATCTGCGCCTCTTCCTGCGGCAAAAGCGACTAATCGTGGATGAGTGAGGCTTAGGCGCCAAACAAAAACGAAATGCCTCTCTTCTTGACTTTACGGTGCAATGAGGCGATATATATTCTGCTTGTATTTCATTACCTTCAACTCCAGAGGAGGGGGCCATGGCCAAGAACCGGGATGCTGATAATCCGCAGAAATCCATGAACCGGGAGATCGGCATTGACAGGCGGGCACATGCTTCCGCAGTGGTTGCCAAAGAAGCTGCCGTGTTCGGCTCCAGGGCAGCGGCCAGCATCCGCCCGCCGAAAGATCCTCGGGATGAGGCAATTGACGCTGGATCGCCGGTGACCGATGACGGTCGGAACCCAACAACCGGCGAGACCCCGGCGCTTGAGCAATCGGTGGTAATGGCTCTGGCCGCCTCTCCCCGGACAACGCCAGCAGAAGCCGGGGTCGCCGGCGACGCCGGAGCGGCACTCGCCGATGGCTCAATGGGAGAGTTGGGGCAGAATCTGATGCTGGCCAAGGCTGACGGCATGGCGAGTGATCAGGGCCAGGAGTTGCCGAAGAATGACGGCAATTCCGGCGGGAGTGGCCACTGGTGGCTGCTGGGCGGGCTGGCAGCAGCCGGAGCCGGTGTCGGGATAGCGGTCGCGGGCGATGACGGACCCCGGGGAGACGTTACCGTTGTCAGCGGCACCGTAACGGATGGCCCGGTCCAGGGGGCTAAGCTGTACGTCGATGTCAACGGCAACGGCACCTATGACGCGGGTACTGACACCGCTGTCCTCGATGCCAACGGCGACCAGGTCGTTACCGATGCCCTGGGGAACTTCACCTTTACCACCACCCAGAATCCGGCAGGCTTGCGGCTGGTTACCCACGGCGGAATCGACACCGTAACCGGCGAAGCCGTAAAACTCGATTTTTCAGCCCCTCCGGGTTATGGCCAGATCAACCCCATCACCAGCGCCATTGCCGCCTACATGGAGGCGCACCCCGGCGCCAGTGTCACCCAGGCGGAAGCCGCGGTCGAGACCGCCCTGGGGCTTCCCGACCTGGACTACGCAACCATCAACCTGGCAGACCCGCCGCAGGGCCTGGCAGCTGCGGATCTGCTTGCCGCGCAGCAAGCAGCCGCCATTCTTGCCACGACCGCCATCGTCATCGGGCAGTCCGGCGCAGATGCCGATGCATTTCAGTATATTGCCGGCAACATGGGCTCCGGCGGCAGCACCGACGCCCTCGTCACTGCGGTACAGAATGATCCCGGCGTGGATCAGGCAGCAGCCGACCAATTGGCGGACACCGTCGCGGCAGTTGAAGCCGCCGCCAGCCTCGATGCAATCGACAGCGCCCTTAACGACACCTTTTTTGCCGATCTCCTCGCCAGCGGCACGCTGGCGGTTGGCCAGACACTGAGCGGAGAGCTCGGCCTCGGGAGCACGACCGGCCTGGATGTGGCATACCAGTGGCAGGCCAGCGCAGACGGCATTACCTGGACAGACATCACGGGCGCCACGGGCAAGACCTACCAGCTGACCCAGGGAGAATCCGGCGATCATATCCGCCTTGAAGCCGTCTACACCGACACGGCAGGTGTGGTGCAGACCGTGTACAGCAGCGACATGGGGGTGGTGCCGGTCGCCAACGTCGCCCCGGTGCTGGGCGACTACATTGTCAGCCTGGCCGAGAACAGCGCCAACGGCGCAGCCGTGCAGACCATTGCCGCCACCGATGCCGATGGTGACACGCTCACCTACAGCATCACCGCCGGCAACGCCAGTGGTGCATTCGCCATCAATGCCGCCACCGGCGCCATCACCGTTGCCGACACCACCAAGCTCGATTTCGAGACCACCCAGGACTTCAGCCTCACCGTCCAGGCATCCGACGGCAGCCTCACCGACACCGGCACGGTCACGGTGAATCTGACCGGCCAGAACGACAACAGTCCGGTCATCACCTCCGGCGGTACCGGCAGCGTGGCCGAGAACGCCGCCACCAGCGCGGTCATCTACGACGCAGCGGCCACCGATGTCGATGCGGGCTCCACCATCACCTACAGCCTCAAGGCCGGCGGCGATGCGGCACTCCTGAACATCGACCCGGCCAGCGGCCAGGTCACCCTCAAGAACTCTGCCGACTTCGAGACCAAGGCGGGCTACGGCTTCACCATCATCGCCGCTGACGGCG
>CAYSMK010000005.1:11920-145096 GCA_964432205.1 uncultured Geobacter sp.
CACCATCACCTACAGCCTCAAGGCCGGCGGCGATGCGGCCCTGCTCAACATCGACTCGGCCAGCGGCGAAGTCACCCTCAAAAACTCCGCCGACTTCGAGACCAAGTCGAGCAACGGCTTCACGGTCATCGCCAGCGACGGCACCTACAGCAGCGAGCAGGCCGTCACGGTGAGCGTCACCGACCTGAACGACAACAGCCCGGTGATCACCTCCGGCGGGGCCGGCAGCGTGGCCGAGAACGCCGCCACCAGCGCGGTCATCTACGACGCAGCGGCCACCGATGCCGATGCGGGCTCCACCATCACCTACAGTCTCAAACCTCAGGGACCCGATTTCTCTTTGGTTAACATCGATCCTACAACTGGCGAAGTGAGACTTAACTCATCTGCCAACTACGAGAACCGTGCGAGCTACAGCGTCACCGTTATCGCCAGTGACGGCACCAACGACAGCGAGCAGGCCGTCACGGTGAGCGTCACCGACCTGAACGACAACAGCCCGGTCATCACCTCTGGCGCTACCGGCAGTGTGGTGGAAAATGCCGCCACCAGCACGGTCATCTACGACGCAGCGGCTACCGATGCCGATGCGGGCTCGACCATCACCTACAGTCTCAAGGCCGCCACCGGCGACGTGGCCATGCTCGATATCAACGCTGCTACCGGCGAGGTTACCCTCAAAGCCTCCGCAGATTACGAGGCCAAACCCAGCTACGGCTTCACCGTCATCGCCAGCGACGGCACCAACAGCAGCGAGCAGGCCGTCACCGTCAGCGTCACCAACGTCAACGAGCATTTTGTGGTCGAGAAGAGTGGCGTATGGATCGACCTGAACGCCAACGGGGTGCGGGACGGGGAAGATACGACGGCCGCAGACTTTACGCCGGACACGGGGAATGTGGATCTCACGGCCCTGCCGGCGGTCATCCACTTCAACAACATGCCGACCGGCGATCTCAGCCTTGCCGGGTTCGGGGCGGACGACCTGATCCAGATCGACGCCCAGGCATTCATCGATAACGGTCACAACGCCCTGCAAATCCTTACCCGGCCCAACATGATGACCCTGGACGAGTTTACCGCCTATGCCACGGGTACTATCACCAACGCCGGCAATTCGTCAGTGGTCAACACATTCGCTGCCATAAGCAACTTCGTACCGTCCATTTCGGCAGCGAGGCAGACCGGCACCGAATACCATATCGGCAACGTGTATCCCGGAGTTACCACGACCCTGTCGGCAATGGTCAATCTGGAGGTCCGCTCCAATTTCACCTTTACCCAACGCACCCTGCGGTTCGTACTTGCGAGTACCTCCACGAGCACGGCAATGCAGCTGACGGGTATCCCCGCGGACTTACCGCTGCAGGAGGTGGTGGACTTCGTCAATGTCCCCCTGCCCCCTGCCACCGTCCATGTCGTCGTTGAGCGGGATGGTGCCGTCATCGACATCGACGGCGACGGGGTGCGGGACAACGGGGAAAACCGGCTGGCACAGTTCGGTGCAGGCGGCACTGCGGATCTGACCGGCGCCACGCCGGTGACCATCCATTTCAACGACATTCCGTCGAACGCCCTCGACCTGACCGGGTTCGGCACGGACGACAAGATCGAGTTCGATATTCGGGCACTGCGACAAAACAACATTCTCGATACGGCAGCCACCCAGCTCTCGTACATCTCGGCCGTACCAACCACGGGGACTCCGGTCACTGTTCGTTATGCCTTCAATTCATTTTCGTCCTCTCCCATGGTACTGACGGTACGGCAATCATCCGGCATGGTTACCACGTTCAATGGAAGCACCCATGCCAACGCCTATGCCTTGCAGTTCACCACCATGTGGACCCCGATAAACAGCAGATCGAGCGGCGCATTCGCCTACTGGACGGATGCCGGCAATGCCCTCAACAATGCCACCAACATCCTGCCGGGATACACCGGGGGTAATACGTCCGCCGTGCTTGCCACGCTCAACTCGAATGCCCCCCATAGCGGCCTGGTCGATTTCGTCTGGCCGGTGCACCTGGTGGTGGACGACCAGGCCGGCAACGTGGCCACCTTTGTCGATGCCAATGCCAACGGCGTACGGGATGCCGGCGAGGACACCCTAGCCCTGCTCGGCCAGGCCCAGGCTGATGTCGATGCCTTCAATGCCGCAGCACTCACAAACTACGGTTCACAGGCGGTGGATCTTACAGCGGAACAGGTGACCATCCACTACAACGACCTCCCCACCGGTGCCTGGGTGCCTGATCTGACCGGTTTTAACGGCAATGACCGGATCGAGATCGACATTGCGGGAATGCGTCTCGATAATGATACGATCACTCTGAGTAATCAACCCCCCGTAACCATGAGCAGCGGTCAGACACAGCTCTACGCGGGGGTCTCGGGTGTCAGTAGCGGGAGTACTGCAGTTTACCTTTCCGGCGGCAACCTGAAGTTCGGGCATCGATCTGTTACCCCAACCAACACCGGACCGTCCCCTGCGTTCATGACCTATTACACTGCAACCGGATCGCAGGAAGGGGCCATTGCCAGCAATGCCACCGCCCTGGCCAACCATTTCCAGCAGGTTGTGTTCGTGACGTCAATTGTTTAGTATCAGATAAGGTTATACAGTGCCCAACCCGCATCGCACCACGGTGCGGGTTTTTTTAATGCAATCGGCGGATTTTGAGGCCGGTTTCAGGAGTAGATCAATGACAGTTCCCCCTGCCGTGCAACACTCAACGGCCACTCCCCTTGACCCGCGCCTGGCGCAACTGCTGAACCTTCTTCAATCAGGACAGACCGGGAAGGCGATGGAGCAGGCGGAAAGCCTGTCCGTCTTCACCGAACTGAAGCCCACAGCCCGCGCCTTCTATGCCCTTGCCGCGGCCATGGAGAACGAGCGCGACAAGGCGCTGGCAGCGCTGGCCGAATTTCGGCAACCTGCCGACCTCGACCATGCGGAAGCGCTCCTCGCCGCGGGAAGCGCCTGGTTCAGGCTGGGCAGCCTGGGTACGGCAATACCGTTTCTGGTCCGCGCCCGCAAGGCCGACGAGCGTCACCCGTTGATCGCGGCCCGACTGGGGGCCTGTCTGCTGGCAGCCGGCCGGATTCCGGAGTCGCTCCCCCTGCTTGAGCAGGCGGTTGAGCTGCTGCCCAACTCCGGCGGGGCATGGCTCAACCTTGCGCGGGCGCATCTGGCCATGGGCGAGGCAGAGCAGGCGCTGGCCGCCCTGGACAAGGCCGACCCCCTGCCGGACAAGGACCCCGGACTGTACCGGATGTCGCGGGTGGAGGCGCTTTCCCGTCTGGAGCGGCACGACGAAGCGGAAGCGTTGATGCGCCAGGCCGCCGACAGCGGCGAGCAGGGAGCAACCGCGGCCCTGGTGCAGATGCTGGGGTCCAGGGGGCGGCACGACGAGGCATGGCACCTGCTGAAAGAGACGTTGGAGAAGAACCCCGACGACACCGGCCTGATGGAGCTGGCGGCCGAACTGGCCCAGGTGCGCGGCCGCTTCGGCGAGGCCGCCGGTTGGCTGAAGCGGGCACTGGAAAAGCAGCCGGAGAACTCCGGCCTCTGGGCCAGGCTGGCGCTGCTCAGCAGCAAGCGTTTGGGCGAAAGGATCGGCCGCGAGGCGGCGGACAAGGCGCTGGAGCTGACTGCCGGACAGGGAGGCCCTCCGCGGGCCCATGCCCTCACCGCCCACGCCCACCTGCTGACCGAGGGGAATGATCATGCCGGTGCGGAAGCTGTCTACCGCGAGGCACTGGAACTGGCACCGCAGTTCGTGCCGGCCCTGAGTGGCCTCGGTCACCTGCTGATGCAGCTTGGCCGGGTTGACGAGGCAACCGCGCTGTTCGAGGAGATGAAGAAGGTCGCCCCGCTCCAGGGGTGGAGCCAGCTGATCCAAGCCAGGGAACTGCCGGACGACCCACGGGTGCTGGAACAGATGGCGCTGGCCGCCCGGCGGCCGAGCCTGGAAGGGCCGGTGCAGTCCCATCTGCTCTTTACGCTCGCCTCCGCCTGGGAGAAGAAAAAGGAGTACGACAAGGCGTGGCAGTGTGCCACCGAGGCCAATGCGGCGGCACGGGAGCACCTCCAGTACCGGCCGGAGCAGCACCGCAGCAGGGTGGAACGGGAGATGGCGAGGTTCTCTGCCGAATTCATGCAGAGCCGCAACGGGTACGGTCTGGAGAGCCGCATTCCGACCTTTGTCCTCGGCATGCCCCGCTCCGGCACCACCCTGGTTGAGCAGATCCTGGGGAGCCACAGCCGGGTGTTCGGCGCCGGCGAACTGTCCCTGGTGCCGGAACTGATCCAGAAGCTCAATGCCTGGGAGATGAAGCTGGGGACCCGGCGCAGCTATCCCGAGTGCATCGACGACCTGGGCCGGGACGAGTCGCGCCGTTTTGCCGAAAGGCACCTGGCGGAACTCCGGACCTATGCCCCCGATGCCGAGCGGATTGTGGACAAGCTCCCCCACAACTTCGAGCATGTCGGCCTGATCAAGCTGATCTTCCCCAATGCGAAGATCCTCCACCTGAAGCGCGAGCCGCGTGACATCGCCATCTCCAACTATTTCGTCGACTACGCGGCCAAGTTCGGTGGCATGGGATTCGCCTACGACCTTTCCTGGATCGGCGAGCAGCTGGTGGATCACCAGCGGCTGATGGGCCACTGGCATCGACTATTTCCCGGCCAGATCCTCGAAGTCGATTACGACCTGCTGGTTGAGGATGTGACGGGATGGGCACACAAGATCATCGACTACCTGGAACTGCCATGGGAGGAGGGGGTGCTTTCCTTCCAGGAGCTCGACCGGGCGGTGAAGACCGCCTCGGTCTGGCAGGTGCGCCAGCCGGTCTACACCACCTCGAAGGCCAAGTGGAAACGGTTTGAAGCACATCTGGAACCGTTGGAGGCGGCCCTGGCCGAGATTCCCCCCACGCCTACCCCCCAGCCGCTCCCCCGCATCCCGGCAGGGCTCTTCCTTGACGGCATGGCCCATCTCCAGGGAGGCCGCCCAAAGGAGGCGGAAACCGCCTTCAGGACGATCCTCCTGGCGCGCCCCGCCCATGCGGCGGCCCACCAGTTCCTGGGCGCGGCCCTGTATCAACAGGGAAAGCCCGAAGAGGCGAGAAAAGAGATGCGCCGTTCGGTGGAACTGCTCGGCGCCCATCTGCAGTGGTTCGAAAACCTGCTGGCCGTGGAACGGGCGCTGGGAAACGGCGAAGAAGTGGCGAAGCTGACCGGACTCATCGAGCGCCGCCGGCAACGGGGGACCGGTGCCGGCGCTGAGACCGCTCCCGCCGCCCCAGTCGCCACCGGGGCAGCCTGATGACTTTTGGAGTACGCACCCGGCTGCTCTGCACGGTCGTTGGTCTGCTGCTGCCCCTCCCCCTGCATGCCGAAAGCCCGCCATTGCCCAAGCCCGACGGCGTCATTGCTGCGCTGCGCCATGCAGTGGTGCTGCACCCGACGATCAGGAGCAGGCTGGCCGAGCTCAACGCCCTGGGTTTCGATCTCCAGTCGGACGAGGCGCGCCGCTATCCCTCCCTGTCGCTCCAGGCCCAGACCATGACCGATGACCAGACGCAGGTCTTTGCCCGCCTGCAGCAGCCGCTCTGGGTCGGCGGGAGGATCGACGGCGCCATCGATCAGTCCCGGGTAAGGCTCTTGGTCGGCAAGGCGTCGCTGCTGACGCTGCAGCGCCAGGTGATGGAAGACACTGCCGCAACCTATGCGGCCTTGCAGGGGATACGGCTGCGCCTGAAAGCGGCGGAGCTGAACGTGCAGGAGCATGAAAAACTGCTGTCCCTGATCTCCCGCCGCCAGGTGGGGAGTATCGCGTCAGAGGCCGATGTGCGCCTGGCCAGGTCGCGCCTGACGCTGGCCGTGTCGCAGCGGGAGCAACTGAAAGGGGAGTTGACGCGGGCCGTAACCGACCTGCAGGCCCTGACCCAGGAACCTCTCGCAGCGGTCGAGCCAGTTCCGGAGGCACTCACGCTGCTGCCGGAGCGCGGTCGCATTGTCCCCGACATCATCGCTGCGTCGGCAACGGTGCGGCAACGGCAGTTCGAGGTGGCCGTGGCGCAGGCCGAAGCTGAACTGCGCAAGGCCGATCTGATGCCCAGCCTCTATGCCCGGCTTGATCAGGATATTTATTCGGCTAACATGAATGGATCGCAACCGGCAGAGACGCGGGCAGGGGTGGTCCTGGAAGGGAGTATCGAAGGGGTCGGCTTTTCGGGATGGAAAAGGATCAAATCGGCCGATGCCCGGGTCGATGCCGCCCGCAGGGACGTGGAGTCCGCCCGCAACGAAGCCAGACGACGGGCCCAGGCGTTGCTGGCGGAAGCGGAGTCGCTGCAGAGCGTCATGCTCAGCAACGAAGAGCTGGTCTCCGCAACGGAGGATACGCTGGCCTCGTTCATGCGGCAGTACGATGCCGGCCGAAAGAGCTGGGTCGACGTGCTGAATGCCCAGCGGGAATTGTCCGATGCCCGCCTGTCCCTGGAACAGACCAGGAGCTCGCTGCAGGAAAACAGGCTGAGGCTGGCAGTGGAACTTGGCATGCTCGATTCGACAGCGGAGATCAAACCATGACGGCTACGGAACAGTCCGGGACCACTGCTGCCCCGGCAGCACTGCTGACTGCGGCGATCGACCCCCTTGTGCTGGGGAGGTTGCTGATGAAGGCCGGGATGCCGGTTGCCAGCGGCGCACTGGCAGATGCCTGCAAGGCTGCACAACCCGAGGGGACCGAGCTCAAGCCCGCGGACCGTCTCTCCAGAATTCTCGCGGCAGTACGGAAACGGAGTGTGCAGGTAGCCCAGTTGCGCTGGGACAGGCTCGACCGGCGCCATCTGCCGGTGCTGGTCTGGCATGAAGGGGTATGGCAGTTAGCCGATCATGGCGATGACGCACATATCCTTCTGTCCCGCGGGGGGGAAAGCGGCATGCAGCTGCCTGCCGGAGAGCTGGCAGATGCGCCGGTCTTGTGGCTGCGGGTGCCGCCGCCGGAAGCTGCGGCTGCGGAACTGCTGAAGAGCAGCGCCTCCCGGCTCCTGCTGCAGGAGGTGCTGAAGGACAGGCGCTGGATCGTGGAGGTAATGGTGGCCACACTGGTGGTGAACCTGCTGGCCGTGGCCACCTCGCTTTTTTCGATGCAGGTGTATGACCGGGTTGTGCCCACCCTTGCCTACACGACCCTCACGGCACTGGTTACGGGTATGGCGATCATCCTTCTGGTCGACTGGGCATTGAAGTTTATCCGGGCAAGGATTCTGGACAGCAAGGCCAAGCAGGTGGACATGGCCATTTCGCAGCGCTTGTTCGAGCATGTACTTCGGCTGCGCCTGGATACGCGGCCCCGCGCTCTGGGGACGCTGGCGGCGCAGATGAATGGCCTTGAACTGGTGCGGGGATTTTTTTCGTCAGCCATTGTCTTTGCCGTGGCCGACCTGCCGTTCTGCCTCTTCTTCATTGCCGTGATTGCCGTCATTGGCGGCAGGGTAAGCATGGTGTACCTGGTGCTGCTGCCAGTGGCACTGACAGCCGGCTGGCTGGCGCAAAAACGGCTGCGGGAGCTGGCCCGCCAGGAGATCCAGCGGGGGCATGAACGCCACGGGCTGCTGGTCGATACGCTCCAGGGGGCGGAAACGATTCAGGCGTCCGGCGGCGGCTGGCGCTTTGCCGATACGTGGCGGGCGATCACCGCCACCATGGCCGGGTATTCGCTCAACAGCAAGCTGATCTCCAGCACCACGACAACAACGACCGGAACCATGAGTTCCATCGCCTATATCGCGGCCATTGTCGTTGGGGTGACACGGATCGAGGCCGGCGACCTGACCACCGGCGGCTTGATTGCCTGCACCATCATGGGTGGACGGGTGATCAGCCCGATTGCCCAGAGTGTGCAGCTGCTGGTGCAGTGGCAGCATGTCCGGGAATCGCTCTCCATGGTGAGCCGCCTGCTCGGCATGGAAACCGACCGCCGGGACGATCAGGACCTGCTGATGCCGGAAACCTTGCCCGACAAGCTTGATTTCGAGGGGGTGCGTTTTGCCTACCCGAACTCGCCGGTCATGCGGCTGCAACTGCCGGAACTCCATTTTGCCGCCGGCGACCGGGTAGTGCTGCTGGGGCCGAACGGTTGCGGCAAATCGACCCTGCTCAAGGTGGCAGCGGGTTTGTACAAGCCGAGCGAGGGGCAGGTGCGGCTGGGCGGCGCAGACATCTGGGAGCTTGACCCCCAGGTTGTGAACGAGCGGGTCGGCTATCTCCCCCAGGACGTCCACCTGTTCAAGGGGACACTCAGGAGCAACATGGCGCTGGGGGGAGGAGCGAGTGACGCCAAACTCCTGGAGGTGGCGCAACTGCTCGGGATTGACCGGGTCGCGGCCGACAATCCGCGCAGCATGGAGCTGGAGATCAGCGAAGGCGGCCTGGGGCTGTCGGGAGGGCAGAGACAGATGGTGGGGCTGGCCCGACTGTTCCTCGCCCGGCCCAGGGTCTGGCTGCTGGACGAGCCATCGGCATCCCTGGACATGGAGTCGGAAAACAGGATACTGGAGGCGATCCGGCAGTGGGCCCGCCCATCTGATATCGTACTGATCGCAACCCACCGGCCCCGGCTGACGACGCTTGCCAACCGGGTCATCATCATGCGGCGCGGACAGGTGGTGGCGGACGGCAAACCCGACGACGTATTGCAGCACCAGCAGCGCCGGGGGCAACGGCTGGCGCAGAAGGTGGGGGGCTGATATGCCGCAGATGTCCGAACACCATGGTACGGGAACCGATCTGCGGGGGCATTCGTTGGTGCTGTGGGTGCTTGTCATCGCCCTGGTCGTGGCAGTGGGATGGGCTTCCCGCTATCGCATCGACCAGACCGCGCGTGGTCTTGGCACGGTCATCGCCAGCAGTCGGGTACAGGTTATCCAGGCGGTGGACGGCGGGGTGCTCGAATCCCTGAAGGTAAAGGAAGGAGACCGGGTCAGGGCGGGACAGATACTTGCGGTCCTGGACCAGACCAGGTTTTCCGCTGCCGTGAAGGAGCTTGACGCCCGCCTGGCCGCGCTGCTGGCCCAGGCCGCCCGCCTCCGGGCGGAAGTGACCAATGCCCCTGACATCAGATTTCCACCCGGCGTGGCGAGGTTTCCCGAGATCGTCCGGGTGCAGCAGGCGCTGTTCACCCAGAAGCGGCAGAGCCTGGAGGAGGAGCTGCGGACATTGACCGTGGCGGTGAACCTGGCCCGGGAAGACGCACGGCTGGTGAACCAGCTGGCGAAAACCGGCGACGTGAGCCGCTCCGAAGTGATCAGGGTAGAACGGGCGCTGAACGATGCCGAGGCCCAGCTGATCAACCGCAGGAACAAGTATTACCAGGACGCCCGCGTCGAACTGGCCAAGACCGAGGATGACATCGGCCAGAACGATCAGGTGCGTACCCAGCGTGCCCAGCAGCTCGACGACAGTGTCCTCAGGGCGCCGGTTGCCGGGATCGTGAAGAACGTGCGGGTCACCACCCAGGGGGGCGTGCTCAAGGGTGGCGAGGAACTGCTGCAGATCGTCCCCCTTGACGATACCCTGATCGTTGAAACCAAGATGCGGCCGGCGGATATCGCCTTGCTGAAGCAGGGTCTTCCTGCCGCCATCCGTTTCGACGCCTTCGACTATACGGTCTACGGCGCCGTCGACGGAACGGTGTCCTATATCAGCGCCGACACCCTCAGGGAAGAGACCAAAGGTGGCGAGCAGACCTATTACCGGGTGCATGTCGTAACCACTGCCAATCCGGTAAAAACCAGAACCGGCCGTACGGTGGACATTTTGCCCGGCATGACCGCCCAGGTCGATATCCGTACCGGCGACAGGACCGTCCTCGAATACCTCCTGAAACCGCTACGCAAGACCCTGACCGAATCGATGGGAGAGCGCTGATGAAGTGCCGGGACCTGACCGGACCCAGCAGAATCACTTCTTCTGCGCCTCGCCGGTCATCGGCACGAACGCCACCCCACCCAGCTGCTCCACGCTGAGCCGCTCACCCTTTCTGGTCACCAGGGTGAGGGTCTGGCTGAAGACCGTGCTGCCGAGGGGGAGAATCAGCCGTCCCCCGTCCTTCAGCTGCCTGATGAGCGGCGGCGGAATGTGGTTGGCCGCGGCGGTGATGATGATCGCGTCGAACGGCGCCTGCTCTCGCCACCCGAAATAGCCGTCAGCGTATCGCACCTGCACGTTCCGGTAGCCGAGCCCGGCCAGTCGCTGTTTCGCCAGGTCGGCCAGGGGCTTGCGGATTTCGATGGTAAACACCTCCCGTACCAGTTCCGCCAGCACCGCCGCCTGGTAGCCGGAGCCGGTGCCGATCTCCAGCACCCGGTCGCCGGGCTTCAGCCGGAGGGCCTCGGTCATCAGGGCCACCACGTAAGGCTGGGAGATGGTCTGCCCCTCGTCGATGGGAAGCGGATGGTCGGCGTAGGCCTGCGCCCTCTGCCGTTCGGCCACAAACAGGTGTCTCGGCACCCGCCCCATCACCTCCAGCACCCGCCGGTCGCTCACCCCCCGCCCCTTGATGTCGTGCTCCACCATGGCCTGCCGCCTGGCAAAGAATGGGTCGGCGGCGGGAACGCCGCTAGCGAGGGCGAGCAGGACACTCCCGAGAACAATCGCACGTTTCATGCTCTCTCCCGATCATCTGTATCTGCCGGCATCAGGATGTCAACTGCCGACGCACCCAGGCCACCACGGCCTCGACCGGCTGTGCTCCGGCGAGCTCTGCCACGGATCTGCCGTTTTGCAGCAGCATGACGACCGGAATGCCGCGCACCCCGAACCGGCTGGCCAGGGCCGGATTATCCTGGGTATTGACCTGGACGACCGCCGCCGTCCCCGCCAGTCTTTCCGCTACGGTTCGCACCGCCGGTGCGAAGGAGACGCAGTGCGGTCACCAGGGGGCCCAGAACTCGGCCAGGATCGGTCCGGGATAGTTTCGGACGAAGTCATCGAAGGTACGATCGGTCAGCTGTTGCGGATGGCAGTACATGGGCGGCAGCACGGCATGGCAGCTGCCGCAGCGACCCCTCTTCCCCTCCTTGTCGGCAGGCACCCGGTTGGCCGTGCCGCACGAGGTACAGGTAATGGTGTGAATCGTTTCCGGCATATCGTTTCCCTCCGGCCTGGGCGTTGTCAGTTCACCCGGGACTCCTTCCCCATCCATTCATCACCAAGGGTACCGCATCAACATTGAAGCGCAAATCACGTTTGGTTGCGCCGGCCTGACAGGCGGGCCGTTGTAATTAATGCAATTTGAATTAATATTTCTGCATCTCTCTCTACGGAGGTACTGCATGAACCGTCGCATGATGGGCGTACTGCTGCTTCTCATCACCATCGCAATGCCGGCTCTCTGCCAGGGCCGTGATGCCGAACAGATCTATATCGGACTGGATGCGGAGTTCGGCCGTAAGACCGGCACGGCTGACGATGCAATCAAACAGGGGATTTTGATCGCCATCGATGAAATCAACTCAAAAGGGGGACTGCTGGGGGGAAGAAAACTGGCCCTGGTGGAAACCGACAACCGCTCAGTACCGGCCCGGGGGATACAGAACACCAGGGAGCTGGCAGAAGACCCCAGGGTTGTAGCAATGTTCTGCGGTCGATTCTCCACGGTAGTCAGTGAAACCATCGGCACCATTCACAGGTATGGCATCCCTCTGCTGAACCCTTGGGCCGCCAGTGACAAGATCGTCGACAATGGACATAAACCGAACTATGTGTTCCGCCTCTCACTTCGTGACAGCTGGGCAGTTCCTGCCATGCTGGCGTATGCAAGGCAACGTGAATTCAAGGAGATCGGCCTGCTTATCCCCAACATCTCCTGGGGAAGGGGCAATCACGAGATCCTGAAGAAAATGATCCCGGCCCAAGGGATGAAAATTGCCGGCACCCAATGGTTCAATTACGGGGACAGAACGCTTGTGGACAAGTATCTGGCGTTGAAAAAAGCCGGCGCTGACGCCATCATATTCGTGTCAAGCGAGACGGAAGGGTCTGTCCTGGTGAAGGAGGTTGCCTCCCTGCCGGAAAAGGATCGCCTGCCGCTGATCAGTCACTGGAGCATAACAGGTTCAGACTTCCCCACCCTGACAGGCCCGGCCTTGCACGCGATTGACCTGGCGGTCGTGCAGACCTACAGCTTCATCGGTGCCAAGGGCACCAAGCTGACCACAGTACTTGCCGAGGCAAGAAAACTCTTTGGCAAGAAATCAGCGGCAGATATCGTGTCGCCGGTCGGACTGGCCCATGCCTATGACCTCACCCAGATTCTGGCCCTGGCAATTACAAAGGCGGGAACAACGGACCGACAAGCCGTACGCACTGCTCTCGAAAGGGTCACCAACTATGACGGCCTCATCAAGTTCTACAGACAACCATTCACGGAGGCCCGTCACGAGGCGTTGAGCCAGGATGATGTCTTCATGGCACGCTATGCAAAGGACGGCACAATCGTCCGGATCAGGTAGCGAGGCGGCAAGGGTTGACCACGGTGGATGTGCTACGGAAATACCTGACCCTTATCAGCAGTGATTGGGAAAACAGACTCGCAACACGGGTCGCACTTTCCTTCATCGGGATGACCTTGCTCTTGGCACTGTTGTACGGAATTGGCGCCTACGCGACCATCGTCTCGCTGATTCGGAAAAACGAGGCAATAATCCTCAAGAGCAGAAGTGACCTTGACGTACAGAAGGTGGAAACTGCGTTGAGCACACTGAGTGTCAACGTTGCCAATCTCGCCCGCAACACGATCGTCGTCAATGCCCTGGTCGATGCCTTCGGCCGGGACACCTATCTCATTCCCTTTCTCAAGAGCAGCAGGCTCCTGGATACTCCGGAGTATCGACTGAGTTTGTGCGATTTCAGGGGGGAGGTCATTGCATCCAACAACGGCACCGCCGGCTATAACGATGCAGCACTCCTGAACTCTCTCATCCGGAAAGGGGAACCCATCGCCCGTCTCGTGCCCGTTTCATCCGGAGGCATGAACATTGTGCTCTGCTATCCGGTCATCTACCCGGCAACAGAGACAGCCGAGGGTTTTCTTGTGCTTGAAGCATCGCTGGCCAGGATTCTCTCCGCTCTGGAACCCATCGACGGAGATCACGACCATATGATGCAACTCGTAGCCAACGGCAGGGATGTTTGGCAGAGTGCAATTCACTACCCCTTCGAAATCAGCCACGAGACCCGTCTCAACGTCCCGGCTCCCCTGCCGGCTCTTGGCCTCTCACTGGTCGTTTCGATGCAACACAGTTCGGCGATCATCTGGTTCACCGCCACATTCCTGGTCACGTTCATTCTGTCCCTCTGGTTTTCGGTCCGCATTGCCTATCGGCTCTCAACCTTCCTGACAAAACGGCTGGTTGCATTGAGTGACGCGTCGATCCAGATTTCTGCAAGCGGGATACCGGATCAAACGCTCACCGTTACCGGGCATGACGAGATCAGCAGACTTGCCGAATCATTCAACACCATGATCCACCGCCTGCGACAATCATACGACGAATTGGAGCAACGGGTTGATGAGCGGACACGGCAGCTTGAAGAAACAAACAGGGTGCTCGACCACGAGAACTCGGTGCGCCGACAGCTGGCCGCAGAGCTGGAAAAGAAGAATCTCGAACTGCAATCATCGAGGGACGAGTTGGAACAACGGGTCGTGGAGCGGACAGCAGAGCTGGAATCGGCACTGCGCCACATGGAGTCGTTTTCCTACTCTATTTCCCACGACCTGCGTACGCCGCTCAGGGCGGTGGATGGCTATTCCTGCATCCTCCTGGAGGAGTCCGGACCTTCGCTGACGGCCGATGCTCAATCGTACCTGCAGCGCATCTCCGGCAATGTCAGGCACATGGGAGAGCTGATTGATGACCTGCTCACCTATTCCCGGCTTAACCGGCAACCGATTTCCCTGCAGCAGGTCAATCTGACCGAACTTGCCAGACAGGTGTTCGCCGAGCTCCAGCACGAGAGGGAGCAACGGGATATTGAGCCCCTTTTCCAGGATCTCCCGCCCTGCCAGGCAGACCCGATCCTTTTGAGACAGGTTTTCGTCAATCTCCTGGCCAATGCAGTCAAATTTACCCGGCACACTCCCTGTGCCCGGATCGAATTCGGCGGCCAAACGGCGGAAGGAACAACCATATATTTTGTAAAGGACAATGGCGCCGGCTTTGACATGTCGTATGCCAACAAACTCTTCAAAGTTTTTCAGCGGTTGCATCCGGACCGTGAGTACGAAGGAACCGGTGTCGGTCTGGCGATCGTCCAGAACATCATCCACCGCCACCATGGCAAGGTGTGGGCAGAAGGTAAGGAGGGGGAAGGGGCAACGTTTTTCTTCACCCTGGGGCCGGCTGGAGACACCCAATAACTCCGTGAAGATCTCCGATGTCATCCTTTTCGCTTTTGTGATAAAAAACAGATATGGACGCTCCGGAAGAACACTGCTATGAAATCCACCTCGATTCGCCTGAAAGCCCCGACGATCCGACATTGCAGGCCAACGTGCGGGCCGGCCGATTGGCGCAACCCTGAACCGTCCGGCCGCTACAACCTGGTGTTGCCCGGACGATCCACCCCTATCCGACCCAGGCGGAAGCGATCGGGAAGCCCCGATGCCTACAGCCGGAGCCGGCTGACGTTTGTCAAAAAAGTGCTGGCAGCATGGCTTGCCTGGCAGCGCGGAGGAACATGAACCGTAAGATTGCCGCCATCATCCTGCTCTGCGCCGTTGCAGCAGGCGTACTCTTTTCCCTGCGCTACCTGAATCTGGAGACGTTCCTTGCCTACCGCCAGGCGCTCGCCGATTTCCATGCCAGCCACCGGTGGCTCATGGTGCTCGGCTTCATGGCGATCTACATCGTCCAGACCGCCCTGTCGCTCCCGGGTGCCGCGGTCCTGTCCATTGCGGCCGGGGCAATCTTCGGCGCCGTGATGGGAACGGTCTATGCCAGCATCGCCGCCACCATCGGGGCGACACTGGCTTTTCTGGTCACCCGTTACCTGTTGCGCGACATGGTGATAGCGAAATTCGGCCACCGGCTGGAGGGGATCAACCGGGAACTGGAAGAGCGGGGATTGAACTATCTCCTCTTTCTGCGCCTGGTGCCGGTCTTCCCGTTCTTCCTCATCAACCTGGCCGTGGCGCTGACCCGGTTGCCGCTACGCACCTTTGTCATCGGCACCATGGTAGGGATCATCCCGGGAGGCTTTGTCTACGTCAACGCCGGCGCCAGCCTGGCCACCGTCACATCGCTCAGGGGGATCGTCTCGCCGCGGGTGCTGGGCTCCTTTGCCCTGCTGGGGCTCTTTGCCCTCTTACCGGCGCTGTATGGCAAAATCAGAAACAATCGGAGGCACGATGGAAACCTACTATGACCCGGCAGACCTGGCCAGGTTCGGCGAGATCGGCAAGGATGCGCCGGAACTGGCCGGGAAGTTCTTCGACTACTACGGTGCGGTCTTTGCCGAAGGGGCGCTGACCGAGCGGGAAAAGGCGCTGATCGCCCTGGCCGTGGCCCATGCGGTGCAGTGCCCCTACTGTATCGACGCCTATACCAAGGGCTGCCTGGAAAAGGGGTCCAACCTGGAAGAGATGACCGAGGCTCTGCACGTGGTCAGCGCCATTCGCGGCGGGGCGTCGCTGGTGCACGGGGTGCAGATGCGCAAGATTGCCGAGAAGCTGTCGCTGTGACGGGTGAATCCGTGAAGGCCGGGCGCCCCACTCCGCTCAGAGTGCCGCTCACACCGTCGCTGTGCGGCTCATTACGCGACGGCCCATCAACTCGCCCTGGCGGGCTCAGACACGATGGGCCGTCTTTGCTCCATTTCGCCTGCAGCGGCTGGCGCTCGGGCACATTCGCTCCGCGGGACTCCCGTCCTTCACGGATTCACGTTTGGTGTCATCGATGACCTTCGAAGAGACTCTGAAACAACACGGAATAGTTCTGACCAAGGGGGAGACCACCACCCTGCAGGTGAATACCGGCCTGCGCTGCGATCTGGCGTGCCGCCACTGTCATCTGGAGGCGGGGCCGACCCGCGGGGAGGTGATGGGCCGGGAAACCATGGCAGCGGTCATCGACTGCGCACACCGTTTCCGCTTTACTGCCATCGATCTCACCGGCGGGGCGCCGGAGCTGGTTCCCGGGATCGAGTACCTGGTGGGGGAGTTGGCGCGCCTCCCCCCCCGGTTCATCGTCCGCACGAACCTGGTGGCCCTGCATGACCGGCCGGACAACAGCCTCCTGGAGCTCTACCGCGCCGTGGGGGCAGCCATCGCCGCCTCCCTGCCCGCCACCAACGCGGGCCAGACCGCGGCCCAGCGGGGGCGCGGGGTCTGGGAGAAGAGCATCGAAATGCTGACCCGGTTGAACGCGGTCGGCTACGGCCGGGAAGGAACCGGGCTGGAGCTGGACCTGGTCGCCAATCCGACCGGGGCGTTCCTGCCGGCCGGACAGCCCCAGGCAGAGCGCAAATTCCGCCAGGACCTGGCGCGAAGGCACGGCATCACCTTCAACAACCTCTTTACCTTCGCCAATGTGCCGCTGGGGCGGTTTCTCTCCTGGCTGGAGAGCTCCGGCAACCTGGCCGGATACCGGGAAAAGCTGGCCGACAGTTTCAACCCCTGCACCGTTCCCGGCCTGATGTGCCGTTCGCTGATCTCGGTGGACCGGGACGGCTTCGTCTACGATTGCGACTTCAACCTGGCCGCCGGGCTCCCCCACGACGGAGAGCGGCGGCACATCTCGCAACTGGTGGAACTGCCCGCGCCGGGAACCCCCATCCCGCTGGGAGACCATTGTTATGCCTGCACCGCCGGCTCCGGCTTCACGTGAGGCGGCACCATCACGGCCTAGGTCAGGCCGTTCATTCCGAATCGAAGAGTCCCGTGAGCATATTGTCCGACTTGCTTTTGTTCTCAAACCGGCTACAAATGAAGCAAAAAAGAGAACATGGTGTTTGACAGGTAAATAATCAAGGCTGCTGAATACCTGACGGTAAAGGGCTCCCTTTTTTGGGGACTGCTCCTCCCGGTTACCACTGACGACTAATCCCTTGACAAGACACGGGACGAGAACTTATAGCTGACATGGTCACGCATTCTACCAGCACGCCCTGTCGGGCCTAATGGCTACCCATGTACTGGGAACATTTCGGTTTCAGCGAACCGCCGTTCGCCCTCACACCCAATCCGCACTTTCTCTTCCTCAGCTCCAGGCACCAGGAGGCGTTCGCCCACCTGCTCTACGCCATCGACGCCCGGGCCGGATTCATCGAGCTCTCGGGTGAGGTCGGCACCGGCAAGACGACCATCATCCGGACCCTGCTCAACCAGCTGGATCCGGAAACGCACCGCACGGCCCTCATCTTCAACCCCACCCTCTCGCCCATCGGCCTGCTCCAGGCGATCAACAAAGAACTCCGTCTTCCCTCTGCCGGTACCGACACCCGCGAACTCCTGGAGACGTTGAACGTCTTTCTGCTGGAGGAGAACCGGGCCGGCCGGGCCGTCGTGCTCGTCATCGACGAGGCCCAGAACCTCTCCATCGAGGTCCTGGAACAGATCCGCCTTATCTCCAACCTGGAAACAGAACGGGCCAAGCTGATCCAGATCGTCCTGGTCGGACAGCCCGAACTGAAAACCCTGCTGGCAAGGACTGAGCTGCGCCAGCTGGATCAGCGGATCACCGTCCGTTATCACCTGGAGCCGATGGGGTTCGCCGATACCCGCACCTACATCCGGCACCGGATCTCCGTGGCCGCCGGCGGTCGCGAGCCACTCACCTTTTCGAACCGTGCCATCAAGCGGATCTACCGGTTTTCCGGTGGCATTCCCCGCCTGATCAACGGCGTCTGCGACCGGGCGCTGCTCCTGGCCTACACGAAGGAGGCCCGCACGATTACCCCGGCCATGGCGTCCCTGGCCATAGCCGACATGCGCAGGGTGGACCGCCGACCGCCGTTCGGACTCCGCTTCACGGTCAGGGCCGCCCTGATCGTCCTGGCTGTTGTGGCCGCCGGAGCTGTTGCCTTTTCCCGGCATAACAACCAACCGCCGGCCAGTCCGACCGCGAAGCAGAGCATCGCCCTCATGACCAGGGAAAGCACCCTGGCAGGAGTTGCCGCCGCCCCTGAGCAGGAGAACCGCCTGGCAGCAACAAACGCCATCCTCAAGGCATGGCAGATGCCGCCAGCGACAATGGAGACCGGGGCAATGGAGATCCGCTCCCTGGCCAGGCAACGGGGCCTCATGGCAACCGACGTAACCGGCACGCTGGACTCACTGGCCCGGCTCGACACGCCGGCTCTTCTCCGGATACCGCTTCCCGGTGGCGGCAGCCGCTTTCTGGCCCTGGTCGGTATCGACCGAAACGGTGTCGCCGTTGCACCGGCCGTCAACGGCCGCTCCTCCCTCACCAGGCCGGAACTGGCAGCCGTCTGGACCGGCAGTGCCACGCTGCTGTGGAAAAACTTCCATGACATCTCCCCACGGCTGAGAACGGGAAGTAGGGCAAAAGGGGTCAAGCACCTGCAGGAGCTGCTGAAAGGGGCCGGGTATTACGATGGCCCGGTAGGCGGCATCTTCGATCCGATGACGGACAGGGCAATCCGTTCCTTCCAGCAGGCAGAGGGGCTCACAGCCGATGGCAAGCCTGGCGAGCAAACCCTGCTCCTCCTTTACCGGCGGGCAGGCGGCTTCTTCCCGCCCGGACTTTCACAACGCACCGGGCAGAACAAGGAGCCCAGCGGAGGATCGACCAAAATCCTGCAGACGGAGCAGAACCGATGAGCCTGATACTCGATGCCTTGAGAAAGATGGAGGAGGAACGCGCAGCCCGCCGTGGCGGCTCGGTGGATATCCGCCCCGCACTCTTGAGCCGGCAGGGCGATGCGCCACCGAAGACCGGCAGGCTGATCACACTTGTTGCGGCAGGGGTGATCCTGCTCCTGGCCGGTATCGGCACCGGCGTGCTCCTGAAGGGGACCGGGACGTCGCCGCCACCTACGCATCCGGTCGAGAACACCTCTGCCGGGGCCGGGGAGAGGCCGACCCCGCCACTGCCACCGGCATCCCCCCAAACGACACCGGTTCCGGCCGAACCGGCCCGGATCCTGCCGACGGCAACAGTGCCGGCCGTGCCACCGACACCGCCGCTGCACAGACCGGTGGTTGATGAACCGTCGCCCCCCGCATCCGAAGCGGCCGACCCAGCACTTGCCATCTCCGGCATTGCCTGGCAGGAGGAACGGGGCCTGCGGCGGGCAGTGGTCAATGGCGCCCTCGTAGGCGAAGGGGCTGAGGTTGCCGGCGCCCGCATCGTCGAGATCAGAGAACGCAGCGTACGGTTCTCTCGGGGGGGTAGGCTCTTCGAGGTTTCCTATGCGTCGGCCTTTCCTTCCCGCTGACGCACGCCATTAGCATTAAATTTTTGCACATGCTCTCCGATAAAGTAGTAGATGTGCGTTTTGTGCACACCTCTAGGGCACCGTTTGAGTGCGGCAACATCACAGGCAGTGTAGCGCTCTCGTCTGCCCAGGACTTTGGGAAACCAGCATCATGAAAGATCGCTACTTCCGACCAATTACCGTCGAATCCATCGACCCCGCCTACTTCCCCGAAGTTGCCCTGTACGTCAAGAACAACGGCAACTATATCCTCTACAAGAACCATGACCGCAAATTCACCGAACTGGACCGAGCCCGGCTGCAGAGGACCAACAGCGATTTTCTCTACGTTCGGGCCGGCGACATGGATCTCATCACCGAGTACCTGGAGGACAACCTGCACTCGTTGCTGGCGCGCAACGATATCAGCAGCAACAACAAAGGGATCATCCTGTACCAGACCGCCGCCAACTACGTTACCGAGGTGCTGGACAGTCCGGAAAAACTGGCCAACCTGGCCCGCTGCCGCAGCCTGATCCGTCACCTGATGAAATACGTCGCCAACTCGGAGGATACCCTCAAGGCCTTTCAGGCCATCATTGCCAACAACTACTACATCTTCGTCCATAGCGTCCAGGTCGCCGCCCTGACCATGCTGGCCCACGACAAGCTGTTCGACCTGAGCACCGACGAAATGATAGATGTCGGTGTGGGCGCGCTCCTCCACGATTTCGGCATGATCTTCATTTCCAGCGATATCCTGGAAAAGCCCGATGCCCTCTCCGACATCGAATACCACAAGGTGAAGCAGCATACTCAGAAGGGATACGATTTCCTGAAAGGGATCGGCGTCTTCAATGACGTCTCCCTGACCATCGTCAGGTATCATCACGAAAGGTACGACGGCAATGGCTATCCGACCGGCCTCAAGGGAGACAACATCCCCCGAAGCGCCCAGCTGGCTGCCCTGTGCAACACCTATTGCGCGATGACGACCGAGCGCCCCTACCGCCCGGCGCTCTCCCATGACGACGCCTTCAGGGTCATGCGGGATGAATCCGCCGGCGCATTCAACGTCGAGCTGTTCGAGCGATTCGAAGAGATAATGAGCGGACGGACTACAGCGGAGGCGGCGTCGTAACGTCGCCGGTCGGCGGGAACAGTTCCCTGGCGGCGGCACAGAAGGCCTTGGCCGCGGGAGACAGGTCACGCCCCCGGCGGTGGGCGAGATACAGCATCCGCTCGATGGCAACTCCGGAGATCTCGACCACGGAAAGCTCCCCCCGTTCCAGTTCGCTCAGGACGGACAGGTCCGAGAGGAACGAGGCGCCGATGCCGAGCATTACCGCCTGCTTGACCGCCTCACTGCTCCCCATCCAGGCTCGCACCCGCATCCTGCCGGGATCAAACCCCACCTCATGCAGTGCCGTTTGAACCGCCTTGCCGGTTCCGGACCCCTCTTCCCTGAGCACCAGCGGCTCTCTCTGCAGATCGTCCAGGGTCAGGCAGTCAACGCCGTACCACGGGTGCTGCCGACCGACAACGAGCCGGATCGAATCCTTTGTCAGCGGTTCGAAGGTCAGGGCATCGTTGTCCATCAGGCTGCCCACCACCGCAACCTCCACCTCTTCCCTCACCAGGAGTTGCGCGACCTCACGGCTGTCTCCCTGCCTGGTCCTGACTACCAGGGTAGGCGCACTGGCCATGAGCTGCCTGATGATCCGGGGCAGGAGGTAGGTGCACGGTATGGTGCTGCCGCCAACGGCCAGCTCGGCCTCATGGCCGCCCACGAACCGGGCCATTGCCGATTCGGTCTTTTTCATGACCGCCAGGAGCTTCCGGCCGTGCTGCAGGAGCAGCTTTCCCGCCTCGGTGGGGACAGCCCCCTTGCCGGTCCTGTCCAGCAGTCTGACGCCGCAGGACTCCTCCAGGGCAGCTATGTGCTGACTGGCTGTCGACTGGCTGATACATGCCGCATCGGCCCCTTTGGAGAAGCTCCTGGATTCGGCAACGGCAACGAACACCTCCAACTGCTTGAAGTTCATATGGGCTCCTGTCGCTCTGGACGACTCTTCTTCCCGGAATGAATACTTGACCTGAATGAATCAGCCAAGGATAATGCGGGCGCGATTCTGCATTGTCAGGAGGTCACCCATTCATGGCCAGACGTTTCGTTGTTTTGCTCCTGCTGGGAGTTCTCGGTACCGCAACCGCGGCATGGGGTGCCCGCAAGACCCATCCGTTCCCCGATGAACCGCTCTATCTTGCCTGCCCGCCCGTGTCCCTTGCTCCGGCAGCCCTCCCGCCGGCCCTTCGGGACTCTGCCTATGCCTGGAACATACCGGCATTCGGCGGCAAAGAACCGTTACGGCTCATGGTGACCGGCGGGACGTTGCCTCCGGGACTTACCCTGGCACAGGACGGCGCTCTCTCCGGGACACCGAAGGGTGCGGGCAGCTTCGTTTTTTCCGTCAGTGCCACCGACAGCTGCAGGAACGGCCAGCAGCATGTCAGTCATGACTATCGGCTGGCTGTTGCCGACTCGTCGGCAGACCTGGCAACGATCACGCAATCCGTGATCATCAAGGGACCGCTCTCCGTGGCCGCCGCTGCGAGCCCTGCAACCATTCAAGTCTCTGCCGGTCGTGCCGTCACCACCCCGGTAACCTACCGGATAACCGCCAAACCGGCAGATACGGCCACGCTGACCTCGCCCGGCGCAACCTTTCGAGCCGGTGGGACGGTCATCGGTTCAGTACCGGCGCCGCTCGTGGTAGCCCTGGTCAACGGCTCGGCCGAAATCGCGGAAGCCGTCACCATCTCAGCCGACATCCTGGACCGCGCCCGCCGGGAAAACGCCGCTAAGATCCTGTACAGCCGGCCGTTCATCGGCCGCGGCACCACGGCGCTGGCAGTGATTGAAATAACCCTCCCTGCTGCGACACGAAAGTAGCCACCCCGCCCGTTAGGAAGAGCATGCAAACCGCTGACTCAGAGCGCATCCGGGAACAGCTGGCCATCATCTACCAGGATGACGCCCTGGTCGCCGTCAACAAACCGTCCGGTCTTCTGGTCCATCGCAGCCCCATCGATCGGCACGAGACCAGGTTCGCCCTCCAACTGGTCCGCGATCAGGTCGGACGCAGGGTCTATCCTGTCCACCGGCTGGACAAACCGACATCCGGGGTTCTGCTCTTCGCCTTCTCCCCCGGGACCGCGCGTCAGCTGGTGGAGCATTTCGCCGCCGGTAGGGTCGCAAAGAGCTATCTCGCCGTGGTCCGCGGCTATGCACCCGACGAGGGAACCATCGACTACCCCCTGGTGGAGGAACCGGACAAGTGTGACTATCCGTCGACAATGGCCGCAAAAGAGCCCCAGGAGGCGGTAACCGCTTTTCGCTGCCTGGCGCGGATCGAGCTCCCCTCTGCCGTCGGCCGCTATGCTTCCTCGCGTTATTCCCTGGTCTCGGTATCACCGCGCACCGGCCGCCGTCATCAGCTCCGCCGCCACTTCAAACATATCTTTCATCCGATAATCGGTGATACCCGCTACGGCGAGGGACGTCACAACCGTTACTTCCGCCAGGAATTCGACAGCCACCGACTGCTGCTCCATGCCGCGGAACTCACCGTACCCCACCCCGTTACCGGTGCGCCGGTGGAACTCATCGCGCCACTGGACCGGGACCTGGTGAAGCTGCTGTCACAGCTCGGCTGGCTGGCGTGCCTTCCTGCGCATTTGCACGCCGTATCACAACCCTGCCGTCCCTCACTTCAATAGCTTTAGCAACGCTTTTTTCCCCACCCTCTCCTCGATGACCTGCAGCCCCCGCCGGAGGGTCTCTGCCAGCTCCGTCGAGCGATGGGCATCGCTTCCCAGGTTGGTGTAGATCCCCTTGTCGAGCAGTGCCAGCGCCCGGCGCTGCACTTCGCCACCAAATTCCCCGGCAAAACTCGCAATATCGGCCTGAAACCGGCACCCCATCTCCGCGAGGCGGGCCAACAGGGAGACGTTCGGCTGGATCGCGACTGGCCGCCCGCCCCTCCCCGGAAACATGCCGCTCAGGGCCTGGCGTAGGTTCAGGCCTGCAGCAGGTTTTACCTCTTCTTGGGTAAAAAACACCTGACAGCGCTCGGGATGGGCAATGAGCGGCGTGAACCCGGTGTCCTTCACCTGCCGGAGCGACCGTTCCAGTGCCGGTGGAATCGCCTGCAGCGGCGCCTCGATCAACAGCAGGGAGGAGTTGCCGAGCGGCAGGGGCGTCTTCAGGTTATACAGGAGGAATTCGTCCAGGTAATACTCCATCCCTGGCAGGAGTCGCACAGGAATACCCGCAGCATCCACGGAGCGCTGCAGGGTCGCCACCTGGACGGCAACCTGGGCCGGCGTGGCCTCAAAGGCACCGACCAGCCGGTGCGGGGTGCAATGAACCGTCCGAAATCCGGCGGCGGCCAGGATGGCAGCCATCCGAAGTGATTCCTGGACGTCGCGGGCACCGTCGTCCAGAGCAGGCAGGATATGGGAATGATAATCGGTAAAGCCCAAGAGAACCCTTCCGCATACAGCGCACAACTGCCGGCTGAATCTGGCGGCATGCGCTGGCATTGCTTTATTTTTACCGGATAATGTGCTAAATAGCAATCTCCCGCGCTGGCACGTATCCAGTAGAGCGTGGCAGGACGACCCATGCTAACAGCCATCCTCATCGCCGACCAGCAACGCCTTCACGCCCTTGTCGCCGCCTCTCTGGGAGGCAGCGGTGTTCAACTGACCATTATCAGCAGCCTGGCCGGCGGCATCGAGCAGGCTGCCGCCTCACCTCCCGACCTCCTCTTCGTCCAGGGCCGTCTTTCCGGTCTCTCGGCCGAAATTGTCTCTCGCCACGTGGCAACCCACGTGGACCAAGCCCGCACCAAGCTCGTCATCTTCGTCGAGCCAGGAGAAGAACCGGCTCTCGCGAGGCCGCAGCTCCATCTCGATCTCGCCCTTCCCGATTCGGCCCTGGAAAGCAGGATTGCCGCCTTGGTAAAAGCAGCACAGCCAGCGGCTGTCACCGGCGGCGACGATTTCATTCCCGATCCTGCACTTGCCGGACGGAGTCTCAGCCACGATGTCACGGCAGCGGCAGGTGCCAGCCAGGCATCCGCTGGCATGTCGCCTCTTTCGTCCACCGAAAGCACCGTTGCCACAAGGTTTGAAGTAGAATTGGATACGGAACTGGCACGACGCGAGGAAGATCTGCGCCCGGCCAAGGTTGAAGAGCACGCCGAACCGGAAGGGCAACGTTCCGGCCAGCCCCGCGTCGGCCAGGCTGAGGCAAACGAGCTCGCAGCCCGGGCGCGCCGCCGGGCTGTGGCAATCGTTGCGTCCGTTTTCCTGCTGGCAGCAGCAGTTGCCGTTGTTCAGCTCATGCCCGCTTCCGTCCCGGCACCGGGCACGCTGCCGGCAGCCGCTCCGAACGCAGTGCCCACCCAAGCTAAGCCATCACCCGCAAGCGCCAGGACCGTCCCGTCGCCGCCTGCCGCCACTGCTGCCCCTCCGTCGGCACCGGCTGCCGCTGCCAAGCCGATTGAGGCTCTTCGTGACCCGCTCCCTTCCTTTGTCCCGGGTGAACGACGCGACTCGGCTTATGCTGCGGCCAATCCGGGCTGGGAACGGTACCAGGACGCCGGGCACGAGTACAAGGTCTTTTGGGAGAATGGCAAACTGAAGGCCGTGCAGGTAATCGATCGGAGCGGCTCAGGCCTGTCGCCAACGTTCTTTACGACGGCGATGAAGGAGCTGGCCGGGGTTCGGGATTATCGACTGGCCAGCAGAGAGGTAAAGGACAATTACCTGGTCAAAAAAGGGTTCCTGGGTAAGGCAGGCAGTATCATCATTTACAAGAACAAGGCCGACTCGGTTCTCCAGGCCTTTGTCATCCACTTCGATCAGGGTCAGGACAACCGTAGATGATGCCAATGCACGCAAGGAACATGGCCATAATTCTGACTGCCGCAGTCACTCTATCCGCAGGGAGCGGACTGGCGGCAGACTCCCGCTTCGAGATCGACCTGAAGGAGCTTCCCAAGGCCGCCGCGCCCCTTCCCGCCAAGAGCGGGCATTTGCCGGCGAAGGCGGTTAGGAAATCCGCCCCGAAGGCTTCCTCCGTACGGCATGTCGCCACGGACGGCAACGTCCGTTACACGGTCAAACCGGGGGACCATATCTTCAAGATCCTGATGCGGGATTTCGGCCTTTCCAACCAGCAGTCCGAGCGGATCATCCCCGAGATTGCCCGTTTGAACGGCATTGACGATATCCGCCGGCTTCGGGTAGGCCAGGAGCTGGTAATACCCCTCACCCCGTCAAAACGGGCCGTAAGGCACGATACGCGGTCAGCTTCCGAACCGGAACCGGCGCCACTGCCAGCAGAGACAGCAGAGCCCTCGGCAGTGGAACAGGCACCATCGCCAGTGACCGCGCCAGCACCGCAACTACAGCCAGACACAGCATCGCCGGCAGTGCCGCCCCCTGTAACGCCCTTAGCCGAACAGGTCAACGCACCGGCACCGCAGGCCGCTCCGGTCCCCGACCGTCCGGCCCAGGCGGTACGGGTCGCCCTCCATCCGGTACTGGCCAAGGATATGGACGGTATGGTCGACCGCCTGCTCGACCTACTGGCCCCGGGGTGGGGACGGAACCGGATCGTGGAAACCGGCCGGGAGAGCACTGACGGCTCGTATATGAGCATCAAGGTGGATCGCTTCTTCGAACAGTTGGGGCATCGCTACATCGTCAGCAGCGAGAGCGATCCCCTCACCCTGACGATGCTCCGCCTGCTGGAAGTGAAGGGTGATCGGGTGATCAACATAGGTCGCGAGGATGGAGTTACCGCCGTAGCCTCACGTCTGGCGGCAAAAATGGAGCTACCACGGCGTGAAGGGGATTTCCGGGTCAAATGCCTCGATCTGCCCGGCGGAGAATTTCAACTGCGAGGCGTCTGGGTTTCTCCGGCAGCCCCCTATGGCCAGCAGCTGCTCATCACCGGGGATCAGGTGCCGAACTGCACCGCAGAACTGCTGAGCGGCGGAGAACCACCACTGGCGGTGAAATGATGTCGTATCAGAAGCGGCGGGAAGTTGTGTAGCCTGAGAAAGCGGTCTGTTGGGTAAAAGAAGAAAAGGCGGCACGGCGCTACTGGGGCTCCTCGGCCTGCTTCAGGAGGCATTCGGCCTTGTAGAGAGCCGCATCGGGCGCAAGCGGGGATGAAGGGTATCGGTCAAGGAACGTGGCAAAGGTCTGTTGGGCCTGACCGTATTGACTGGCACGGTATTCGGCAATAGCCTTCTCATAAAGCTTCTGCTCCGCCGTCGAGGTCTGGGTAACCGGCGGCACGGTCACATCGGCAGCGCGTGAGGCAGCCGGCGAGGGAGCAACCTTTCGGGGGACGGCGGTGACGGGCAGAGGGGCCGTTACCGCCGTTTTTCGTGGTTTCTTCCGTTTGGCGGCCGGCACCTGCCCGGTGCTGGCAGTGGTATCATCGCCCCTGCTGAGACCCGACTCGGTGGTGACCGGTACCTTCAGCTCTTTCCCTGCATAAATCAGATTGGGATTCATTATTTCGTTGAAGAGGAGGATCTGCGGGAAGTAGGAACCTTTGCCGGCATACTTGCGGGAAAGTCCGGAGAGGGTATCGCCCCGTTTGATGGTGATGCTCCGTACCAGCACGCCGTCACCCGGCTCAGCCACAGCCGCCGGCTTATCCACCGGTTTCGGCTCGTACAGGTAGAATTCACCGGCTCCCCGGGCCGCTGGCACCAGAGCCAGCACCAGCAGCGCAGCCCCTGTCATCCGAAGATAAGTCCCCATACGCCCCCTAGTAGACATTCCCCAGCCTATCCTGGTATTTCAGCACATTCTTCAACTGCAGGTTCGTCCCAACCGCGGTACCGTTCTTGACGCGATAGGTGACCTTGATGCTCCGTTTTTCGCCGGCACCGAGCTCCTCGAACTTCCAGACGTAGGTGCCGTCGCTACCCTTGCTGAACCCTGGGTCAGAGGCGACCAGTTCGATCTGTTCCGGCATGAGGCTCTGAATTTCGACGATCTTGGCCAGGCTGGAACCGCTGTTGCCGCAATCAAGCTCAAAGGTTGAAACCTGGCCAGGCTTCATTTTACCACCCTTGCCAGTCATGGCAAGATTGACCACGGGCCGCGAATAAACCATGCTGACCGCAACAGACGCCGCTTTTGTCTTGTCGCTTTCAGGCTCGAAGGCGAGGGTAAGGGGTACGGTTACGCCATCCTTTTCCGCAGCCGATGATGAGATTTCCAGCACCACGTTGGCCACCTCTTTCGGCGCCAATGGTCCGACATGGTTGATGATCGGCTCGTTTGCCTGACGCACGCCGTCCCGGTTCAGGTCCAGGTAGAAGGCATAGACGAGTCCCTGCGGCACCACCGGCTTGAGGGAGAAGTCGTCCCGGATGTTGCCCGTGTTGGTGACCGTGAGCGGAACGGTCGCGGTCTGGCCCGGGATCACCACCACCTTGTCCGTATGGGCCGCTACGGCCACGCCACTGACCGGCTGAACAACCGCGGCTGCCGAAAGGAAGGCATCCGTGCGCTTCAGCGACTGGTTGTCGGTCACGGCGCGGACAAACAGTTCTTGCCGTGCCAGCGCCTCATCCTTCAACCTGAAGGCAATCGAGAACTCTCTGCTCTCACCCGAGGCAAGCTGCAGTCCTTCAACGACTACCGACCCCTTCCCTTCCTCGCGGAAGCCGCTGGCAGAGAGGTCAACCGGTTCATACTGGGGCGGATAGGTGAGCCGCATGGTCAACTGCCGGGCAGCGGCAGAGCCGATGTTGAGGAGGGTCACCTTGTACGGTACCCGCTCACCCGGCAGAACCTGGACCTTGTCGGTCTTGATAACTGCCCTGAGCAGCGGTGACGAGGCGATCAGGCTGATGCCGCGGGACTGGGAAACAACCGGATCGAACTCGGATGCGGCCTTTACCGGGAAGATGACCTTCTCGCCGTCGATATAACGGGGCGGGATGGTAAGCAGCGCCACCCCTTTGAATCTTTCCCCGGCATTCAGTGGCGGGGTCCTGGTCAGCGGCTTGTCCGGCGCGCCGGCCGCAACGAACTGCACCCCGTACTCGGCCGGGAACGACGACTCCAGAATGAAGCTGTCGCGGGAGTTGCCCCGGTTAGCGATCTCGAATGGAATGCTAAGCTGTTTCCCAACCTCATAGGAAGGGGCATCCGGAGAGACTGCGAAGTCCAGATCGCTGTACTGACCCACTTCGAGACTGAGCACCTTGGCGTTTTCACCGACAGGGGCAGCGGCGGCCGCGGATACGACCGCGGTTTTGGCGGCACCTGCGGGATAGGCGATACCAAGCTCCCGAAGCTTGGCGGTGGCAAGCGCTGCCGCCTTGCTGCCGGGATACCGGTCGACCAGGGACTTGTATTCGGCGATTGCCCGGTCGCGCAGGGCTGCGCGCTTGGCGACATCGTCCTTCCGTGCAGCCTGCTTCCTGGTGGTGACGGTTTTTGGTGTTGCAGCCGGTGCCGGCTTGACCGGAGCCGGCGGCAACGGCTTAGCTGCAACAACTGCCGGCGGCGCGACCTGGGCCGCGGCCTTTTCCTTGGCGGCCTTCTCGGCAGCAAGGCGCTCGGCTTCCGCTTTTTCTTTCGCTGCCTTCTCCCTGGCCGCCTTATCCGCTGCTGCCAGACGTTCCTGTTCCGCTTTCTCTTTGGCCGCTTTTTCGGCAACCAGGCGCTGCTGTTCCTCTTTCGCGCGTGCCAACCGTTCGGCCTCCACCTTGGCCTTGGCAGCCTTTTCAGCCGCCAGCCGCTCGGCCTCGGCCTTTTCTCTGGCAAGCTTCTCGGCAGCAAGGCGCTCGGCTTCCGCCTTCACGCTGGCCTGTTTTTCCTCGGCCCGCTGCTCCTTTTCCTCCTGCTCCCGAGCGACGCGGAGAGCATCTCTACGGGCCTCTTCGGCTGCAGCCTCGTCATCGGCCTTGAACCGGGCCTCGAGTTCAGCCTGCTTGCGGGCCTTTTCCACCGCCTTGGCCTTGCTGACCTCCAGCAGGATCGCCGCCTGGCGGGCCTGCTCGGCCACCTCTTTCTCTTCGGCCAGCCGCTCCTCTTCGGTCTTTCCTTTGATGATTCGCTCGGCTGCCTGCTTGATCGCCGCAGCCTCCTCGGCAGCGCGCTGTTCTGCTTCCGACTTTGCCTTAACCGCCTGCTCGGCAGCAACCCGCTCGGTCTCGGCCTTTTCACGGGTTGCCTTCTCCATGGCCAGCTTTTCAACCGCAGCCTTTTCCCTGACCAGCTTCTCGGCAGCCTGGCGCTCTGCCTCTGCCTTCGCCTTTGCTGCCTGCTCGGCGGCAAGCCGATCCACATCAGCCTTGGCCTTGGCAGCCTGTTCGGCCGCGGCTTTTTCCCGACTGGCCTGCTCGGCGGCCAGCCGCTCTGCTTCGGCCTTTTCCTTTGACGCTTTCTCAAGGGCGAGGCGTTCGGCTTGCGCCTTCTCCCTGGCCAGTTTCTCACCAGCCTGGCGCTGTGCCTCTGCCTTCGCCTTTGCTGCCTGCTCGGCGGCCAGACGGTCAGCTTCAGCCTTAGCCCTGGCAGCCTGTTCAGCAGCTGCCTGCTCGGCGGCCAACCGCTCTGCTTCGGCCTTCTCCTGCGCAGCCTTTGCCGCTGCCGAGGCCTCAGCACTCAGTTGAGCAACCTGAGCCACCGGAGCCTGCCCGGCTAGGGCGCGATCCAGGGCGCTCCGGGCATCGGCCAGATTCTTTTCGGCAGCTGTTTTCTCGGCAGTGAGCCTGGCAGTGGCCTCTTTACGGTAGGAACTCCGCTCACGCAGGAAAACACCGGTCAGCCCCTTTTTCTCGGCAGGCTCCTGCAATTCAGCCAGAGCCTTGCTCTTTTCGGCCACGAGCTTTTCAGCGGCCTCCTTGGCTGCCCGCAGTTGATCCACACTCGCTGACGGGATAACAGCAGCACCGGTGACAGCTGCAGCGGCTGCTGTTTTCGCAGCAACAGGCGCGGCCGCCGCTTTTTCCAGAGCGATGCGCTCCTGGTCGGCTTTTTCGGCGGCGGCCTTTTCAGCTGCCAGCCGTGCCTGTTCCGCCTTTTCCCTGAACGCACTTTCAACAGCCGATCGCTCGGCTTCGGCCTTTTCCCTGAACGCCTTCTCGATGGCCAGCCGCTCGGCGTCCGCTTTTTCCTTTGCTGCTTTCTCCCGGGCAAGTTTCTCGGCCGCCTGGCGCTCTGCCTCAGCCTTCGCCTTTGCCGTCTGCTCGGCGGCCAGCCGGTCCGCATCAGTCTTAGCCCTGGCAGCCTGCTCAGCCGCGGCCTTTTCCCGGCCAGCCTTCTCGGCCGCCAGCCGCTCTGCTTCGGCCTTTTCCTTTGCAGCCTTCTCAACTGCCAGGCGTTCGGCTGCCACCTTCTCCCGGGCCAGTTTCTCGGCAGCCTGGCGCTCTGCCTCAGCCTTCGCCCTTGCCGTCTGCTCTGCGGCAAGCCGGTCCGCGTCCGACTTTTCCTTCGCTGCCTTCTCCTGGACCAGGCGCTCCGCTTCCGCCTTTGCCGCTGCCCCCTTGTCCTCGACCGGCACCTGGGCTACTGCCGGCGCTTGCACCTTGTCGACAATCGGCTCGCCCTTCTGGAACTTGCCGACCAGCGCCACCAGGTCCTCTTCGACCGTGCCTTTCAGGGGTGAATCGGGATATTCCTTGAAGAACTGCGCCATGTACTTGGCAGCGTCCTTGTGATACCCGGCCTTGAAGTTGGAGCGGGCAAGCCAGAAGATTGCCATGTCCCTGAGCGGAGAGTCGGGGTACTTCTGGAGAACCTGCGACATCTTGTCGATGGCAGCTGTGTAGTCTTTTTTCTGGTAGGCGTTGAAACCGGAGATAAAAATCTGGGAATCCTGGGTGTCAATGGCAAAGGCCGGTCCGGGGAGAAGGGAAAGGATCAGCAGTCCACCCAGCAGGGGCCTGACCAGAATATTCCTAAAATAATTTGCAAAAACCACAGGTTATACCTTTCGCAGGGCTCCGGTGGAGTAGATGAATAAACGCTTGGATAAATACCATCTCAGGGGGGGCTTGTCAACGGTGAATGGCGGCGGAAAGCCCCATAATTCCTAAATTTTTTCGGGCCGGGACATGCTTTTTAAGACCAGCCTGAAGGATGGTCCCTCACGCGACGTCGCTGCGGGGAGAATTAACTTTTGCCAACAGGTTGAAAACGCTATACTTGCCCCATGCTCACCACCGATGCCATCGCCCATTTTCCCGCCGCCCCCGGCGTCTATCTGATGAAGGACAACACCGGCACGGTGCTCTACGTGGGAAAGGCCTGCAACCTGAAAAAAAGGGTGCGCGCCTATTTCGGCAAGGAGCAGGATGCCCGCTACCAGATACGCTTCCTGATGGGAAAGGTGACCAGCATCGACTTCATCGTCACCGATACGGAGAAGGAGGCGTTGATCCTGGAAAATTCCCTGATCAAGGAGCACCGACCCCGCTACAATCTCGATCTGCGGGACGACAAGACCTACTTCTCGCTTCGCCTCGACCCCCGGGAAGAATTCCCCCGCCTGACCATCATCCGCAAGGTCCCCCGTGACGGCGCCCGTTACTTCGGCCCCTACTCCTCGGCGGCGGCGGCTCGTGAGGTGCTGAAACAGCTCTACAGGCTCTTTCCCCTCCGCCACTACCCGCTGGCCACCTGCCGCCAGCGAAAACGGCCCTGCCTGTACTACCAGCTCCGCCAGTGCTCGGCCCCGTGCCATGGCAGGATCAGCACCGAGGAGTATGCCGGGCTGGTGGAGGGGGCCGCCTTCTTCCTGGCCGGCCAGGGGCGCGAGATCGTCAGGCTCTTCAAAGAACGGATGGCGACCGCCGCCGCCCGCGAGCTCTACGAGGAGGCAGCACGCTACCGTGACCTGCTCCGGGCCATCGAGGTGACCGTCGAGAGACAGAAGGTGGTGAATGCCGGCGGCGACAGCGATGTGCTCGGCCTGCACCGCGAGGGGGACCACCTCTACCTGAGCCTCCTGTTCTTCCGCCACGGCACCCTCCTGGACCGCAGGACCTTCGACTTTGCCTGGGAACTGGATAACGAGGAGGCCATCAGCTCGTTTCTCAACGAGTACTACAGCCGGGACGTCGTCATCCCCGACGAGATCCTCCTGCCGCTCGCCACCGACGTTAGCGCGCCCCTGGCCGATCTGCTCGGTGAACGGCGGGGGAAAAAGGTAACCGTGCTCACCCCGCGTCGGGGGGCAAAGGCGGAACTCGTGCGGATGGCTGGCAAGAACGCCGAAAGTGCCGCCCTTGAACGGCAAAAATCCCGGGAGACCGCTGAGGCCATTCTGCATGAGTTGCGGGAAAGGCTCCATCTGCGCCGGCCCCCCCTGAGGATCGAGTGTTACGACATCTCCAACTTCCAGGGACAGACCGCCGTGGGGAGCCGGGTCGCCTTTCTGGACGGCCGGCCGGACAAGGAGCACTACCGCCGCTACCGGATCAAGACCGTCGACCAGGCCGACGATTTCGGCATGATGCGCGAGGTGCTGTCCCGTCGCTTTCGCCAGGAGACAACTGACGATCCGTTCCCGGACCTGATCGTGGTCGACGGCGGCATCGGCCAGTTGAACGTGCTGTCGGCAGTACTGGAGGATTTGGGAATTACGGAGATCGACCTGGCCGGACTGGCCAAGAGCCGGGTGGAGCGGGACATGGTCGCGACCGAGGTGGAGCGGAGCGACGAACGGGTATTCCTGCCCGGGCGGAAGAACCCCGTGGTCCTCCGTCAGAATGCACCGGCACTGCTTCTCCTGGCCCGTATCCGCGACGAGGCCCACCGCTTCGCCATCACCTATCACCAGAAGCTGCGGGGGAAAAAGGCCCTCGCCTCGGCCCTGGACGCCATCCCCGGCGTGGGGCCGGCCAGGCGCAGGGAGCTGCTACGCCACTTCGGCAGCCTGGCAGCGCTGAAACAGGCTACCGGGGAAGAGGTGGCGACCGTGCCGGGCATCGGTCCCGGCGTGGCGGAAAAGATCGTTACTGCCCTGAAGGGCGATTGACGGCAGACAACCTGAACCGCTCCTTACCTGCCCGACAGGTCCCCCAGGGACACTGTTTTCCCGGCCATGACATCCGCCTCGTTGATCCTTATCGGACGCCGCTCTCCCCCCAGGTCGAGTGTGTAATCGCCCTGCGGGGTGAAGTCTCCCGACTTGCTGTCGGTCGCATATGGCAGATGGAAGACGAACGTCCCGTCCGACCGCGCACGCACGACATCACGGTAATCGAAGCCCCACCCCTGATCGTTGCGCAGTTCAAGATCGATCGACACGACTGTGCCGGGTCGGCCCCTCCCCTTCAACACCACGCCGGGGACGTGTTCGAAGACCTTGTACCAGGGGGCAAAGCCATGCCGGGGAATCTCCTGCCCGCCTGGCGAGACATGGACCAGACGGTATCGCTCCAGGGCATCCTCGTGATTGGCAGGGAGGTCAACCGTGGCGCCGTTGTCGAAATAGAGCCGGTAAAACATGCTCATCGGCGGAGTGAATGGGGTCATCAGGGCAAAGGGGAGTTTTTTCTTTTTCACCCCCTGCGCGGCAATGGCCCACAGATTCCGCAGATCGGCGGCATGGTTGCCGAGGAGTATGTAGCGGATCCGGTTGCCGTGAACGATCTCCTCGGCGACCGCCGGATTGATGGTAGTCAGGAAGACGCTCGATTCATAGAGCCCGTGGGTCTCCCAACCGAAGTTGGTGGCCAGCGTCGGCCGCTGCCCCAGGTAGGTCACGTAGGAGCCGATGCCCCAGTGGGCCAGGACCCCATACTCCGGCGTCTGCCGCGGATCGTAAAAGCCTGAGGTCGGCGGTGTCCGGTCCCGCAGCCAGGCGAGCGTGTCCCGCAGCCCGTACTGCTCTTCGGCGTCGAGCCGCACCTCACCCCCGGGGTCGGCAAGGAAGGGGAAGGTCGGGGAAAGGAGGAGCAGCAAAGCCCCGCCGACGATGACCGGACGCCAGGCGGGCGGCACGGGAAGCCGTTCCCGGTACCGGGCGATCAGAAAGCCGGCGCCGAGGGCGGTGGTGATCGCCGCCAGGTGCATGTAGCGCTCGCGAAACAGGGGGAGGATAAAGAAAAAACTGTTCCAGACCAGAAACAGGGGGAGGCGCAGATCGTCCCGGCTCTGCCGCCAGCTCCGCCAGACCAGAAGTGAGACGACCGGCCCCAGGAGATAGAGGCCGGAGAGAAACAGTGTTCCGTAGCGCCAGTCGAGAACGCCTTCGGGGAAGAACACCGAGTGCAGTTCGCTGATTGAATCGAGCCAGGGGTCACGGCTGAAGATGACCGCCAGCCCGGCACGGAACTCGGACAGGAAGTGTCCCAGCTGATGGGGTGAGGCTACCAGGATAAGGACGGCCGCCAGGAGCCCCCCCGCGATAGGAAGCCAGCGTCCCCGGATGCTGCCGCTGCCGGCGATGGCCAACGCTGCCGCGCTGGCCAGGAGCAGCAGGACATGGAACCAGGAGACCGTCTCGAAGGCAATGGTGGCAGAACTCCCCCAGAGGTCCAGCAGGCAAAGCGGAGCCAGCAGCAGTGCCCCGCCAAGACAGGCGCGAGTTCCGAAGGCGGCTGTCGGCGATGTGCCATGCCTTTTCATCTCATCGTGCCCCTGCAGGAGCAGCGCCAGGACCGCCACCCCCCAGAAGATCACCGCCCCGCGCCAGATGAGAAGGGAAAATACCAGCCAGAAACCGGTCGCCAGCCAGCCGAACCGCCGGTAAGGGGCCTTGAGGAGCGACCCCAGGAGAAGCATGCAGACCAGCGGTTCCGCCACGTGGTGATCCAGTTGGGCGGCAAAGGAGTACATGATGTGGGCCGGGAGGATGGCAACAACCAGGGCAGCTGTCATGGCGGCAGTCCGTCCCAGCAGCTGCCGGCCGAAACGGTACACCAGGAAGATCGTGACCGCCGCCAGGACCGGGGAGAGCCAGAAGCCGACGGTTTCGGCCAGAGCCGGGTTCTGGCGGCCACCGCAGAGCACCACCAGGAGGGAGAGCAGATAGTCGAAGAACGGCGACCAGATCTGGCCGGAGCCGGCAGGGAAGCCGTAGTAGGGATCGAAGGCGGGGATGCGCGGGAAACTGGCGACGCCGAGCGTTACCCGGCGGAGATGGTCGTAGCTGTCCGGGTCGAGGAAGAGCAGCCCGCCTGACGGAGTGATGAAGTCACGATAGATGGAGGCGCGGAGCCAAAAGGCCGCCAAGGCGCAGCCGACCAGCAGCACTATATCCAATCCGGGCCAGTGCCGCGTCACGTCATCTCTGCGGTCTGCTCCTCCATCTCCAGTGATCAACTGTCGTGCCTACTTCTTCACCCACGAATCCCGCAAGGTCACGGTCCGGTTGAAGACCGGCCTGCCCGGCTGCGAATCCTTGAGATCGACGCAGAAGTACCCCTGCCGCTCGAACTGGAACCGGTCCTCCGCCTTGGCGGCAGCCAGGGATGGTTCCAGCTTGCAGTCGGTCAGCAGTTGGATGGAATCGGGATTCAGGTCCCCCTTCCAGTCGTCGCCCGATGGGCTGGGAACGCAGATGAGCCGGTCGTAGAGGCGCACCTCGGCGGTTACGGCATGGCGGGCCGAGACCCAGTGGATGACCCCCTTCACCTTCCGCTCAGCCCCGGGCAGGCCGCTCTTGGTCTCCGGGTCGTACGTGCAGTGGACCGCCACCACGTTGCCGTCCGCGTCCTTGTCCGCACCGGTGCACTTGACGATGTAGGCGGCCCGCAGGCGCACCTCGGCCCCGGGGGTAAGGCGCTTGAATCCCTTTTCCGGGATCTCCTGGAAATCGTCCGCTTCGATCCAGAGCTCCTGCGAAAACGGCACTGCCCTGCTCCCCAGTTCAGGCTGCTGGGGATGATTGGCCACCTGAAACTCCTCGGTCTCGTCGACCGGATAGTTGTCGATGATCAGCTTCACCGGGCGCAACACCCCCATGGCCCGCGGCGCCTTCTGGTTCAGGTCTTCCCGGACGCACTCCTCGATGATGCCCATGTCGATCCAGGAATCGCTCCGGCCGACGCCGATCCGCTCGCAAAAGGTGCGGATCGCCTCCGGGGTGTAGCCCCGCCGCCGTAAGCCAACCAGGGTCGGCATCCGCGGGTCGTCCCAGCCGTTCACGTCGCCGTCCTGGACCAGTTGCAGGAGCTTTCTCTTGCTCATCACCGTATAGGTCAGGTTGAGGCGGGCAAACTCGTACTGGCGCGGTCGGTTCGGTACCGGCAGGTTGTCCAGGAACCACTCGTAGAGCGGCTTATGGTCCTCGAACTCCAGGGTGCAGACGGAGTGGGTGATCCCCTCGATGGCGTCACTCTGGCCGTGGGCAAAGTCGTACATGGGATAGATGCACCACTGGTCCCCGGCATGGGGGTGGACGGCATGCAGAATCCGGTACATGACCGGATCGCGCAGATTGATGTTGGGAGAGGCCATATCGATCCTGGCCCGCAGCACCTTGGCACCGTCGGCGAACTCGCCCCCCCTCATCCGGCGGAACAGCTCCAGGTTCTCTTCGACAGAACGGTTGCGGAAGGGGCTCTCCTTACCCGGCTCGGTCAGGGTGCCGCGGTGGGCGCGGATCTGCTCGGCGTTCAGATCGTCCACATAGGCCCTGCCGTTTTGGATCAGGTGTTCCGCCCACTGGTAGAGCTGTTCGAAGTAGTCGGAGGCGTAGTACATATGCCCGCCCCAGTCGAAGCCGAGCCAGCGGACGCTCTCCTTGATCGACTCGATGTACTCCACCTCCTCCTTGACCGGGTTGGTGTCATCGAACCGGAGGTGGCAGCGGCCGCCGAAGTCCCGCGCCAGGCCGAAGTTGAGGCAGATCGACTTGGCGTGGCCGATATGCAGATAGCCGTTCGGCTCGGGCGGGAAGCGGGTGACGATGGTCTGGTGCTTGCCGCTCTGAAGGTCGTCGGCAACGATGTTCCGGATGAAGTTGGCCGGCTGGGCCGGGGTGGTTTGCTCGCTATTGTTGGACATGGGAAACCTCAATCTAGGGAGAATTTGGGAAGTGTTCCGGAAAAGTGAAAATAGTCGCAGATTTTCGCCGGGCTTTCAATGGACATTTTCGCCGGGCAACGGTTCGGTCCGTTGAACGAATGCATGCCTTGCATATCAGTGATGCGATCATCAATTTGCATCTATGGGGTATCATTTCAACAGGGTGACCTGCAACAATGCTGATCATGTTAACATTAATACTATACTGTTAGGCCAACAACAAAGCTCTATCCACCTCTCCGATTATCCTCAAACATCTCCACCGGCATCTGATGCCGTAATCGACACACCATCTTGATCGGCCGCTCGCTCTCGGGAGAATCATGATGTTGCGTGCTTTTTGCTCTACAGGCGCAGAAATGCTTCGGCAGTGCAGACAGTGATCGCGGCTTTCCGGTAGTGCCGTACGTTGCGGGTCAAAAGAGCGGTGCAGCCACCGCTCAGGGCGCAAAAATACTGGATAGCATCCTCAAAGTCTGTAAAACCGGCCTGTAGCGCCTGTTCGACGACGGCGTCATCCACCGGCAGCACTGTCACGAGCTCCTTGAAGTCACGCAGGACGTCCTGGGCATGCCGGCCGGAAACCTGTTTGCGCAGGATGTAGAAAAGATTGGCAAAGGTGAGCGACGATACGGACAGTTTGAGATAATCCTTCTCAGCTAAGGAAAAAAGACGGACAGCGGCCGTGTAAAACGGCTCGCGCCGGGCCAGCAGGTCGAGGACGATATCCGTGTCCACAAACACCGGCTGCTTCATCGGTATTTCTCCGCGAGGTACTCGGCGTACTCGTTTTTATGGTCACCGAGTTTCTTCGCATCGATAACCCCGGAAAGCCTGGCAACCAGCGGTGTTGCCTGCTCCGTGGCATCGTCCCCACGGACCATCTGGCGCAGATATCCTTCTATAAGCTTGGAAAGACTCTTGTGATGGGATCGGGAGAACTCCTTGGCCTGAGCGATGATCTCCTGATCAAGGCTGAGTGTCAGTTTTGCGTTCATGACCTCCTCCTTTTATACGTATTGACAGTTCATATAATACGTATAGACATGAAATACTCAAGCAGTCAAGGATTGAGGTAGCCATCTTCTCCCTCACCATTTCTGCTTCAATTCGAACTTAAGGATTTCCGGCAGGTTCCGGAGGAACATCGCCACGCTCTGGGGCGATTTCCAGAGCATGGTGGTGTACCCCCAGTGGATGCGGGTGCGACGGTAGAAGCGGCTGATGAACTCGTTGTAGAGGCTCTCCAGCTGCTCCCCGGTCATGCCGTGGGGGATGAAGACGAAGTTCACGCAGTTCATCAGGGGCCACTGCTCGTTGAACTCCCCGTGCTCGCGGATGGTGGCATACACCGGCGCGCCGGGAAACGGAGTGAACTTGGTGACGTTGATCTCGTCAAGGGGAAGGCTGAGGGCGTAGTCGATGGTCCTACGGATCGAGGCCTCGTTCTCTCCCGGCAGCCCCACCATGAAGAGCCCCTTCACCCGCATCCCGATCTTTTTGACCATCGTGAGCTTCTGCTGCACCTCGTCCAGGCCGTAGAACTTGCGGTGTTTCCTGATCACCTCCGGGTCGCCGGACTCGATGCCGAAGTTCACCTGCCAGCAGCCGGAGCGCTTGAGAAGCTGCAAAAGCTCGGCATCCACATGCTCCAGCCGGGCGATGCAGTTGTAGGTGACCGCCAGCCGCTCCCGCTCCATCAGCTCGCAGAAGCGGGCCACGCGGCTGCGGTCGGTGGTGAACAGGTCGTCGTAGAAGAAGACGTGGCGGATGCCGTAGTCCCGGTTCAGCATCTTCAGATGCTCGACGATGTATTCGGGCGAGTTGAAGCGAAACCCGCGGGAAAAGACCGAACGGTCGCAGTAGGAGCACTGGTACGGGCAGCCCCGGCTGGAGATGATGCTGGTGTTGGGTGCCGTGGGGAAGCTGAAGAGTGGCAGGGTGTAACGCCCGGGAAACTGTGGCAGCAGGTGGTAGGCCGGAAAGGGGAGACTGTCCAGATCGGGGATCAGCTCCCGGACGCCCGACAGGGTGCCGACCCCATCCTTGCGAAAGCCGATGCCGGGAATTGTTTCGACACCCCGGCAACCGGCTGCAACCAGTTCAAAGAAGGTCTGCTCCCCCTCGCCGATCACCAGGTAGTCGATGGCCGGAAACCGGTCCAAGAGCCCCACCCCGACCGAGCAGGCATGGGCGCCGCCGAACACCGTGACGATGCCGGGCACCCGCTCCTTGAGCAGGGCGGCAAAGCCGTACCCTTCGAGAAACGACGAGGTGGTACAGGAAAAACCGACCACGTCCGGCCCGCGCCGGGCGATCTCGGCCACCAGCGCCTCTGCCGTCATGGGGCTGGCATAGCAGTCGAGGATCTCCGTATCGATCCCACGCTGTTCGAGAAAGGCGGCAATGCTCATGATGCCGAGGGGGGGCATCAGGTTGAAGATGGTGGTGATGTCTTTGCCACTGCCCATCCAGTTGCTGCCGTACGGATGGACGAAAAGGACTTTCACGGCGGGCCCTCCGGGGGTCGGTTACCAGCCGGGTATGCTAATCGGTTTGCTGCCGGAAAGCAAGGCCGGTAATGGAGGAAGCTGCTTGAACTTGCCGGGGTTGTACACTACTATGACATCTCGTCTGCTATTTATCCCGCAGGACCGTGACCGGAGGAGACCGATGGAGATCGCAACGGAGTTCATCAAACTGGACAGCTTCCTCAAGGCGGTCAATGTGGCAGGTTCAGGCGGCGAAGCGAAACTGCTGATCGCCGATGGACTGGTGCTCGTCAATGGTGAACCGGAGCTGCGCCGCGGTCGAAAGCTCAGGCCCGGCGACCGGGTGGAGATAGGCGGCCACTGTTACCCTGTGGAAGAGGAGGGGAACCGATGAGTGCTGTCCACGACCTGCTGCAGCTGTACCGGGAAAAAATCGGCGCCGAGCTCCATGTAGGCCCCTGGCTCACACTGGATCAGGAACGGATCGACGGCTTCGCCAGGGTAACCGGCGACCTGCAGTGGATTCACACCGATCCGGAGCGGGCACGACGCGAATCCCCCTATGGCGCCACCATTGCCCATGGGTTCCTGACCCTGTCGCTTCTGCCGCTCCTGACCGAAAGCTTTGCGCCGGGCTCATTCGAACGGAACTACCCGGGCATGCGGTTGCGGGTCAACTACGGCCTCGACCGGGTACGCTTTCCGGCACCATTGGTGGTTGGTTCCCGGATTCGGGCGCGGAGCACGGTAGTCGCAGCGGAAGAGATCCACGGTGGAGCACAGATCGTCTACCGGATCACCGTGGAGATCGAGGGGGAAACAAAGCCGGCCTGTGTGGCCGACCAGCTGTTCCGGCTCTATCCGTAAGTTTTGAGGCATTTGGACACGGAAAAAGCGGATAAAATCTGATAACGGCGGATAAACCAAGCGATGGGCTCTAAATCCGCTCTTATCCTTCTTTTCCGCCTTTTCCGTGTCCCCCTTTTGTTGTTCATTGTTGATTACGCTACGCCGTTTCTTGGAGGCGCTCCATGGCATTCAGCATTTCCGACCTGATCCGCGACGTCCACTTCCCCCCGATTTCCGAAGTGCAGGGGTGGCTGGCCGAAAGCAGTTTCCCGGCCGACCGGCCGCTGATCGATCTCTGCCAGGCGGTTCCCGACTATCCACCGGCCCCGGCACTGGTCGAGCAGTTGAAAGCATGCCTGGACGACCCGCTGACCGCCCGCTACTCGCCGGACGAGGGGCTGTTGCCAGTGCGGGAGGCGCTCTGCGCCAGCTACGGCCGGAACTACGGGGCCAGCCTCACGCCGCGCCAGCTCTGTCTCACCATCGGCGCGAGCCAGGCATTCTGGCTCGCCATGGTGACCCTCTGCCGGGCCGGGGACGAGGTAATCGTCCAGGTCCCCTACTACTTCGATCACGACATGGCCCTGGCCATGATGGGGATCTCCAGGGTCTACGCCCCGTTCAGCGAGGAGAGCGGCGGTCTCCCGGACCCGGCCGCCGTCGAACGGCTGATCACCCCCCGGACCCGGGCGCTGCTCCTGGTCACCCCCAGCAACCCCACCGGCGCCATCATCCCCCCGGTAACGATCCGCAGCCTGTTCGATCTGGCCGCCCGGCACGGCATCGCCCTGGTTCTGGACGAAACCTACGCCGCCTTCCTCCCCGGCGGCGACCGCCCCCATGACCTGTTCATTGATCCGGCCTGGGGCGAGCACTTCGTTCATATCATGTCGTTCGGCAAGACCTACGCCCTGACCGGCTTCCGCGCCGGCGCCCTGGTGGCGGGGGAGGAGTTCATCCACCACAGCCTCAAGGCCCAGGACACCATGGCGGTCTGCCAGCCCCGCATCACCCAGCACGCCATCCGCTTCGGCGCGGAGCATCTTGACTCCTGGGTGGCCGGCAACCGGGAGATGATGGCAAGGCGCCACGACCGGTTCCGCACGGAGTTCACCCGACCCGGTAACCCGTTCCTTCTCGTGGCAAGCGGTGCCTTCTTCGGCTGGATCAGGCACCCCTTTCCGGGCCGGACTGGCAGGGAAGTAGCGCGGCGCCTGGTACGGGAGGCGGGCCTGCTCACCCTGCCGGGCGAGGTCTTCGGTCCGGGACTGGAGGGATATCTGCGGCTCGCCTTCGGCAACATCGGCGAGGAGTCGATCCCCGAGGCGTGTCGACGGTTCCGGGAGTTCCCGGAGTAGCTTGAAAAAACAATTCAACACGGAGACACAGAGGGCACGGAGAGGATCTCGTAGAACGATTTCTTTACGAAAGTTTCCGCATATTCTCCGTATTCCCGGTGGCTCCGTGTTTTCAATTCCCTTTATCGGGGTGGATGCTGAGGCGTGACCGTGCCTCGTCGGGGATGAGCGGCCGGGGGGCGATATGCTCCGGAAGCCGCAGGAGGATTGTCCCCGGCGGTACCACCAGTTCCCGGTAGAGGCCGGCGCTCTTTCCCAGGTAGCTCTTGGACAGGTGCATGGGGAGCAGGCAGGCGGGGCGGATCTCCTCCACGAGCCGGTTCAGGTCGGCCGTACAGAGGTGCCATGAGTTCCTGGCCTTTTCCTCTTCCCCGGCCAGGAAGGAGCATTCGCACACCAGCAGGGTCACCCCGCGCAGCATCTCAACCACCAGTGCCCGGTTTTCAGGGGTGAAGCCGATGTCCGTCAGATAGCCGATGCTGGCCGGCGGGTGCTCCCGGCGGATGACGTTGTAGAGCGCGGCAACATCTTCGACGACCCGTTCACTGATGGCTTCGCCGTCCTTCCTCAGGACCTTTAGCGGCCCGGCGGCCAGCTCACCACGGCAGAAACGCCGCTTCAGCTCCAGCAGCCAGGGGCCTGAGACCAGCCCGCTAGCGGCCAGCCGCGCGCCGTCCACTCTGAAATCCGGCCGCTCCCTTACCAGGAAAAACAGGACCGGCAGCTTGTGGTCGGCCAGTTCGGCCTCCACGCTCAGGAACGGATTGGCGTAGATGACCCGGTCGGCACGCGGTTCGTCACCTTCGGCAATGGCGGGAAACCCTTCGGCGCCGGGGAGCCGGAAGGTCATTGTCCGGCCCGGGTGGATCTCGTGCACCAGAAAGGTACACCAGTAGGGCTCGGTCAGGTTCCAGTCGAAGCCGGCCATGATCCCGGCCATCTTGGTGGCGATGCCGGGTGGGCCGAAGATCCTGATGGTACGCGGCGAAGCGTGGAGATGGCGAACCAGGGTGGCGATCCCCATGAAGTGGTCCATGTGGGCATGGCTGATGAAGACCGCATCGATCGCCTTCATGACCCGCTTGGCCAGGTGGGTCATCTGGCCGCAGTCGAAGAGCAGGCTTCGCCCCAGCGGCCTGATGTAGACCCAGAGCAGCGGGTCATCCAGCAGGCCGGAAAAGAAGGTAGGCTCAAGGAAGCGGAATCTGCACAGCATCCGCATGAAACTCTCCAAAAACGTTCAGGATATATCGGTTACTGATAGTGTAGCAGCGTTCGAAAGGTTTTCAGAGGGGATATGACGGAAGAGGATACGGTTGAGATACCCATTGATGGCGTGCTGGACCTCCATCACTTCCATCCGCGGGAGGTGATGGAGCTGGTTCCCGCCTACCTGACCGAATGCCGCAAAAGGGGGATTCTGGAGGTACGGATCATCCACGGCAAGGGGACCGGCACCCTGAAGCGGACCGTGGCGGCCATACTGGCCCGCCAGCCAGGGGTCGTGGCGGTCAGTCCGGCCGAGGAAAGCGCCGGCGGCTGGGGGGCGACGCTGGTGACCCTGGCGCCTTCCGAGCCCACCTGAACATCTCCGGACTGACATGCATACCATCTACCACTGAAACGATAAAGCCTGCCAGTTACAGCCTTCCGCTTTGGAAATTCTTCATGGTAAAGAATGGATGGATTTGGTAGAACAACTGACATGATGGCGTAGGGCTTAGCATTATCGCTAAATGCAATCTGCAAAATGGCCTGTGTTACGCAGACTTCTGCGTTGGCCGCTTCAAACCTGAACGGGTGTATGTTGGAGGCGTATTTTGCATGAAGTTGATCATCAACTCGATTGACAACTACATCGTCGATTTCTACTGTTCCGAACTTCGTCTGGTCATTGAAATCGACTGTGACAGCCACGCTGAAACCGTCGAATACGATGCTGAACGAACGAAAGTTTTACAGTCCATGGGCTTGACCGTGGTCAGGTACACCAATGACGACGTCATCAAAAACATACAGGGTGTGTATGATGATTTGCGTGAAAGAATTGAAAAGCTAACTCAAAGCAAACCCCTCCCCCGCCTCCCCTTGTCAGGGGAGGAGCAACAGCTGCCTTTCACCCTCTCCGGACAAGGGGAGGGATGGGGAGGGGTTAGAAAAGGGAGCCGCCGATGAGTGACATTACTCTCACCCCCGAACAGGTCGCGCCCCGCATCGCCAGCCTGCTGGCCGCCCACGAGAGCAAAACCCTTGAATTCAAGCGGATGGGCGACAGCAAGGTGGTGAAGAAGCTGCTCGAGGCGATCTGCGCCTTTGCCAACACCGAAGGTGGCGTATTGGCCCTGGGGGTGGCGGACGAGAAGCAGGGGAAGGGTGCGGCCCGCCTCTTTGGCATCCAGGAGAACCCCGAGGCGCTGGACGAACTGATGCGCAAGGTGCGCACCCAGTATAACCCTCCCATCGACACCATCCGCTTCCTGCGCCTCCCCTGCACCCTGCGTGACGGCAGCGCCGGCGCCGTGGTATTGGTCCAGGTCCCCCAGAGCGACAAGGTACACTCCATCGTGGACAATGGCACCTGGACCCGGCTTACCGCCGGCAACCGGGAGATGACGGCGGCGGAGATTGCCGAGCTCTCCTACCGGCGGGGGGTGCGCAGCGCCGAGAGTGAACCGGTGCCGGTGGATTGGGCTTTGCTGGATACACCGGTCTGGGCGGAGTTTGCCGCTGTGCGCGGTTTCAGCCGGACGCGTCCCCTCCCCGAGCAGATGGCGCAACTGGGGTTGGCCGAGAAGGTGGCAGAAAATTGGATGCCACGACGGGCTGCGGTGTTGCTCTTTGCCGAAGAGCCGGGTGGACTGATGGCTGTCCATGGGACACGGGCCGAGGTAAGGGTGGTGGTTTATCAGGGCAAGGCTGCCGAGGCCGGAGCCAAGCCGAACATGAAGAAGCCACCCCGAACTCTGCGAGGACCGCTGATCCGCCTGATCGACGAAACGGTGCGGGTTGTGCTCGATGAATTATCGACAGGGGTAGAGCTGGCCTCCAGCGGTTTCAAGACCCACCATCGCTACCCCGAGCGGGTCGTTAAGGAAGCGATCGTCAATGCCGTTATTCACCGTGACTATCGGCTTAACCGCGACATCCTGATCCGCATCTTTGATGACCGGATGGAAGTGGATAGTCCCGGTGTTTTCCCAGGCAACATCACACCGTCGAACATTGCCAAGGCCGGTTCCAAGGCGCGCAACCCGCTTATTGTCAAGATATTGCGGGATTTTCCCGTGCCGCCGAACTTCGACCTCAACGAGGGGGTGCCGATGATGTTTGCCGAAATGGCCACGGCCCACCTCTATCCGCCTCAATACCGGCAGCATACCGAGGTTGCCACTGAAAGCGTCATAGTGACACTTCTCAATCTGGAGCGTCCCACGGTTTGGGATGAGGTAAACGACTGGATCGATCGCAACGGAGAGATTGCCAATGCCGACCTTTGCCGGATTGCCGGTGTTGATACCTTGAAAGCCTCCAAAATGCTCAAGGCCTGGGTGGAACAGGGCGTTCTGGTGCAACGGCCGGCTCTTGCCAAGCGCTACACCGTTTATGCGAAGCCTACCCAACCGCCGGCTCAAGGAGTCTTATTATCCGAGGCAGAAGATAATTAAATTTAAAAACAGCAAAAACATAAGAAAAGCAAAGAGATGCAAAAGAGTTAATTATCTTTTGGTGTCATGGTGCCAATATAAGGAGACATGTTCGGGGTGATGAGAGCAGGGGTGCTTTCCCTTTTCTTGAAGCATAATATTGAGTGGCTAAGACAAGTTTATTATTTATCACGTAAGACAATAAACGTTAAAATTACAAATAACGTAACATAATCAATATGATAACAAATCGGTTATTATCTATATGGCCTCTTGAAGGGGGTGAGCAAGGTTTAGGAAATTCCTGTTTTCTTGACCTTCCACTAACTGCGTTCTTTGCGTCCCGTCAATGCCCCGGCGTAGCAATCCGGGCGGCTATGGATTGGGCCGTCGAGCAGGCGCGCAGCAAAAGCCCGGTCATCAGTGGCTTTCATTCTCCACTGGAACAGTCGGTTCTGGAGGTAATGCTTACAGCAGGTGCGCCATGTGTCATCGTCATAGCCCGCAAACTCGATCATGCTCATCTGCCGCCAGCCTGGTTGCAGGCTGCGGCGGCGGGAAACGTGGCAGTTATTAGCATGGATGAGACGACACGCCAGCTTTCGGCAGAGATGGCGGCGTGCCGCAATGAGTGGGTTGCTAGGCACGCCAAAGGGATAGTGATCGGTCATGCATCATCAAGCGGAGGATTAGGGAAACTGGCACTGCAATGGGAGCACGATGGAAGAGAGGTGACGTACCTTTCATAGGCGTGGGAAAGCTCGACGTCAAGGTGTTTATTATCTATTGCCGAAGATAATAAACTGCAAAATCATGAAAAAACCATAAATATCAACCTGATACAAAACAGCTTATTATCTTTTGAGTCAAATTAAACCAAAGGGCCGCCGGAAAATCCGGCGGCCCTTTGCATTCAAAACATGAAAGTAGAGGAATTCTACTTATCGATCAGTAGTTGCCGCTCTTCAGCAGCCTGGCCACTTCCTTGGCGTGATAGGTCAGGATCAGGTCGGCACCGGCCCGCTTGAAGGAAAGCATGGTCTCCATGATGACCCTCTCCTCGTCGATCCAGCCGTTTTGGGCCGCGGCCTTGATCATGCTGTATTCGCCGGAGACGTTGTAGGCGGCCACCGGCAGGTTGAACTCGTTGCGCACGTCGCGGATGATGTCCAGGTACGGGAGGCCCGGCTTGACCATGAGGATGTCGGCCCCCTCCTCAACGTCCATCTGGGCTTCGCGGATCGCTTCGAGGCGGTTCCCCGGGTCCATCTGGTAGGAGCGGCGGTCACCGAACTGGGGGGTCGATTCGGCCGCCTCCCGGAACGGACCGTAGTAGCCGGAGGCGTACTTGACCGCATAGCTCATGACCGGGATATGCTCGAAGCAGTTTTCGTCCAGGATTTCCCTTATGGCCGCCACCCGGCCGTCCATCATATCGGACGGAGCGACCATGTCGGCCCCGGCCCGGGCGTGGGAGAGCGCCTCCCTGGCCAGGAGTTCCAGGGTGGAGTCGTTGTCCACGTCGCCGTCCTTGATGATGCCGCAATGACCATGGTCTGTGTATTCGCACATGCAGACGTCGGTGATGACCGCCAGGCCCGGCACCTCTTTCTTCAGCGCACGGATCGTCTCCTGGATGATACCGTGCTCGGCGTAGGCATCGCTCCCCACCGCATCCTTGGTCTCCGGGATGCCAAAGAGGATCACCGCCGGCACACCCAGTTCATGGACTTCCTGGGCCTCGGCAACGATATGCTCGATGGACTGCTGATAGATCCCCGGCATGGAGGAGATCTCCTTTTTGATCCCCTTGCCGAAGGCGGAGAACATCGGGTAGATCAGGTCGTTGGCCGAGAGGGAGGTCTCACGGACCATCCTGCGGAACACCTCTTTGCCACGGATCCTACGGGCACGGAATTGGGGGAAGAACATGGGGTTTCTCCTTTTCTTTCATCGCCGGGAAGCCTCTTCGAAGGGATGGCAGAGAGGCTGCGCAGGGCGGCTCATTCTTTATTACCGTAATACTGTACTATGGCGTCGGTCATGGCCGCAAGGGTATATTCCCCGGGCTCGATGGCCACCTTCAGTCCCAGCTCCCGACAGGTGCTGGCCGTAATCGGCCCGATGGCCGCCACTGCCACCCCCTCCAGGAGGCCGAAGAGCCGGTTGACCCCGAGCACCTTGGCCAGATTGTCGACAGTGGAGGATGAGGTGAAGGTGATGCAGTCGATCCGCCGCTCCTCAAGCGCCCGGATCGCCTCGGCCGGGAGTTCGTCCGGCAGTACGTTGCGATAGGCGACCGGGGCCAGTACTTCCGCCCCCATCCGCGTCAGCGCCGCGGGGATCACGTCCCGGGCGCGGTCGGCCCGGGGAAAGAGGACACGGACACCGGCAAGCTGGAACCCGGCGAACTCCGCCACCACCCCTTCGGCCTTGTAGTCGGCCGGCACGAGGTCGGGACGGATGCCGTGGGGCAGGAGCGAGGCGGCGGTCTTGGGGCCGACTGCGGCAACCCGGCAGTTCCCAAGGGCGCGACTGTCCTTACCCAGTTCAGTGAGGCGGGTGAAAAAATGTTTCACCGCGTTGACGGAAGTAAAGATGATCCAGCCGCAGGCGGAGAGATTGGCAATGGCGGCATCCATCTCATCCCACGACTCGGGGGGAACGATGGCAATGGTAGGGCATTCGTAGACCCTGGCCCCCAGTGCCTGGAGCATATCGCCGAACTCACCGGCCTGGTCGGCAGCCCGGGTGACGAGTATTGTCCGGCCGAAAAGTGGACGATTGTCGAACCAGCGGAGCCGCTCCCGCAGGCGGACCACCTCTCCCACCACGGTGATGGCCGGCGCCTTGAACCCGACCCGCCTCGCCTGTTCGGCGATGTCGGCCAGGGTCCCCTCCAGCACCTCCTGCTCCGGGTGGGTGCCCCAGCGGACCAGGGCCACCGGGGTATCCGGCGAACGGCCGTGGGCAATCAGGTTGGCAGTAATCAGTGGGAGATTCTTCACCCCCATGTAGAAGACCACGGTGCCGCTGCCGAGGGAAAGCCGCTCCCAGTCGATCTCGGAACTCTCCTTGGCCGGGTGTTCGTGGCCGGTGACAAAGGCCACCGACGTGGTGACATGCCGATGGGTGAGCGGGATGCCGGCATAGGCGGCAGCACCGATCCCGGCCGTGACGCCGGGCACGATCTCGAACGGGATGCCGGCCTCCACCAGGGCCTCGCACTCCTCTCCTCCCCGGCCGAACACGAACGGGTCCCCACCCTTGAGACGGGCGACCACCTTGCCTTCCAGCGCCTTCTGCACCAGAAGTTCGTTGATCTGACTCTGTTCCCGGTTGTGGGCACCGCCGACCTTGCCGGAATAGATCAGCTCCGCATCCGGCCGGGCGTGAGCCAGCAATCGCTGGTTGGCCAGGTAGTCATACAGCACCACATCGGCCCTGGCAATGGAGTCGCGTCCCTTGACCGTAATCAGCCCCGGGTCGCCGGGGCCGGCGCCGATGAGATAGACATAACCCGATTTTCCAACTGGCATTGTTTTCACTGGGGTTCCTGCGATCGGTATTCTGTCCTTGCGGAGAGGCAACTAACTGTGACGCGCTGACGAGCGGTTCTCATCCGGCGGAGCCAACAGATCCCGGTAAAACAGCAACGGGGCACAACCGGTCGGAGGTGCCCCGCAAGTGTGAAATTAATACGAGCGTAACCCTGTAGGCCGGAAGCCTACACGTTCTCGTCCACCCGGCCGATTTCCCGCTGGTAGACTTCTTCGAGAATTTCCTTGCCGCCGTTGCGCAACAGCCGCTCGGCCAGTTCGGAACCCAGGTGCTCGCAGGCATCCACCGGGCCGATGATGCTCTCCTTCAGCGTCCGCGTTCCGTCCACCGAGGCGATGAACCCGGTCAGCGTCAGCTGGTCGCCGGTCACCTGGCCAAAGGCGGCAATCGGGACCTGGCACCCACCCTCGCAGCGCTTGAGCAGTGCCCGTTCGGCCCGCACCGCGTAGCTGGTCTCCGGGTGATTGAAGAAGGCGATGGTCTCCTTGACCGCTTCGTTACTCAGATTGCACTCGATCCCCAGGGCGCCCTGGCCGATGGCCGGCAGGGAGAGATCGGTGGAAAGCAGTTCCGTAACGTTTTCAGTGAAGCCGAGGCGGTTGAGACCGGCGGCGGCCAGAATCACTGCGTCGAGCCCTTCGGTGTCCAGCTTCTTCATCCGCGTTTCCACGTTGCCACGGATCACCACCATCTGCAGGTCGGGTCGGGCCTTGAGCAGTTGGGCCTGGCGGCGCAGGGCGCTGGTGCCGACCTTCGCCCCCTTGGGCAGATCGATGAACTTGATCCCTTTGGAGACGACCGCATCCCGCGGGTCTTCGCGTTCGGTGATGCAGTGGAGCCCCAGCCCTTCCGGGAACTCGGTGGGAACATCCTTCATGCTGTGCACGGCGATATCGATCTCGCCACGCAGCATAGCCTCTTCGATCTCCTTGACGAACAGCCCCTTCCCCCCTACCTGGGCCAGGGGCACATCAAGGATCTTGTCGCCGATGGTCTTGATCTTGACCAGGGTAACTTCCATGTCAGGATAGCGCTTCTCCAGCTCGGACTTGACCCAGTTGGCCTGCCAGAGGGCCAGCTGGCTGGCTCGGGTACCTATTCTCAATTGCTTCATTGCCATGTGGTGTATCTCCTTGTTAAGGCGCAGGGCGCAGGGCGCGGGGCACAAGAAAAATCTTGCGCCTTGTGCCTTGTGCCTTGTGCCCGATTGTTCACTCTTCCAACTCCCCCAGATCCTCGCCCCCGGTTTCCCCCAGGTTCAGATCGAACAGGGCGCGCAGTGCATCCACGTAGAGGTCGGTGCGCCCCCCCTGACCGGCCTGTTTCAGGAGGCTGGTAGGGGGGTGGAGCAGCTTGTTCATCATGGCGTTGGTCAGGGCATCCAGCCGTTTCTGCCCCTCCGGGGGAAGGTCCTTCCAGCCGGCAACGGTCTTCTCCAGCTCGGCGCGGCGAATCTCGTCGAACTTGGCCCTTAAAGCCACGATGGTGGGAGTCACTTCCAGGGAGGAGAGCCACTTGAAGAACTGTCCGATCTCCTGGTTGACTATTTCTTCGGCCTTTCTTGCCTCTTCGGCACGCTGCTGGAGGTTGGCGGTCACCACCTCCTGCAGGTCGTCCACGGTATAGAGGTAGACGTTTTCCACGTCGTTGACGCCAGGGTCGATGTCCCGCGGGATGGCGATATCGATGAAGAACATCGGCTTCAGTTTGCGGCGGCGCATCACGTCGTCCAGGTCCTTCGCGCCGATGATGCAGTGTGGGGCGCCGGTGGAGGAGAGGATGATGTCGGCCTTGTGGAGCTGATCGAACAGGTCTTCGAACGGGATGGCCTTTCCTTCGAACTCCTCGGCCAGCTTTACGGCCCGCTCGAAGGTCCGGTTGGTGACCATCAGCCCACGCACGCCGCTGTTCAGGAAGTGTTTGGCCGCCAGCTCGCACATCTCGCCGGCACCGATCAGCATGACCGTCTTGTCGGTCAGGTCGTTGAAGATCTTCTTGGCCAGCTCCACGGCGGCAAAGGCAACGGAAACGGCGGAAGAGGCAATCTTCGTTTCCGTCCGCACCCGCTTGGCCACCGAGAATGCCTTGTGGAGGAACCGATTGAGGATGATGCCGGACGACTTGAATTCGGCAGCGTAGCCGTAGGCGGTCTTGATCTGGCCGAGGATCTGCGGCTCGCCGACCACCATGGAATCGAGACTGGCGGCAACTCGGAAGACGTGGCGGATCGCCTCTTCGCCGTGGTGGGTGTAGAGGTGCTGCTCCAGGCTTTCCAGGGGAAAGTTGTGATAGTCGGCCAGGAAGCGCTTGACCCTGGCGATGCCACCGGCGATGTCCCGGGTGCAGGCGTAGATCTCGACCCGGTTGCAGGTGGAAACGATGATCGCCTCGGTGACGTCCGGAATCGCCACCAGCTGGCGGAGCGGCTTGTCCATCTGGGTCGGGGCGAAGGCGACTTTTTCGCGAATCTGAACCGGGGCTGTTTTGTGGGAAAGCCCCACCACAATGATGTTCATCTCTGCGCGGCCTCTTCTCTATTTGTAACTGTGCAGCCCCGGCATGAGCAGGTTGACGCCGAGGAAGGTGAATAACATGACAAAGAATCCGATGATGGACAGGATTGCCGCTTTGCGCCCCCGCCAGCCGGTGGTAAGACGGCCGTGCAGCAGGGCGGCATAGACGAACCAGGTGATCAGCGACCAGGTTTCCTTCGGGTCCCAACTCCAGTAGGTGCCCCAGGCGGTTTCCGCCCAGATCGCGCCGGAGATGATGGCGATGGTCAGGAGCGGAAAGCCCAGGGTCAGGCAGCGATAGTTGATGTCGTCAAGGGTGTTCAGCGACGGCAGCCGCTGGAAGAGCCCTCCCAGCTTTTTCCGCTTCAGAAACCGCTCCTGGATCAGGTACATGACCGCGGCGCCGAAGGCCACGGCAAAGCTGGCGTAGCCGACAAAGGCCACCACGGTGTGGACTGCCAGCCACTTGCTCTTCAGGGCCGGATTGAGCGGAGTTATCCCCATCGGGAAGAGGGTGGAGACCAGCAGCAGTATCAGCGCCAGCGGGGTGACAAATGAGCCGAGGATAAGGAGCTTGAACTTGCGCTCGAAGAAGATGAATACCCCGACCACGGAGAGACTGAAGAACGACAGGGATTCATGCAGGTTGGTGATGGGGGTATGGCCGTCCTGGAAATAGCGCAGCAGGGTGAAGGCGGCGTGCAGAACGAACCCGGCGGTGATCAGCCAGCGGGAGGCAGTGCCGATGGCCGGTCGCGGTTTGACGAGGTAGACCAGGTAACAGACGGTCGCGGCGAAATAGAGCAGAAGCGTGACGTAGAACATCAGGGCATTCATGGGTTATCCTTTTCGGGTACTCCCAGGGTGGATAGGGTGAAACCAGGCCCACAGAGCGTCGCCAGGAGCTGATCGATCTCGGCATAGGCCCGGTTACGGAACAGATGCGGCAGATCGGCGTCCGCCAACTCCTTTAAAATCCGCTTATTGTACGCGCTGGCCTTGTTGGCCGTCAACAGCTTTTCACGCACTGCCCTGAGAAGCTCGACCGTCTCCTCATAGGCGGGATCGAAACCGGTCTCCAGCTCCCGACGAATCCTGGCGGCCAGGGCCGGCGCCGCCCCCCCGGTACCGACGGCAATGGTGAGATCGCCCCGGGCAACCACCGCCGGGGTGGTGAAATCACCGCGGCCCGGCTCCGTACAGACCTCTACCAGAATGCCGGCACGGTGGGCCTCATCGGCGACGGCCCGGTTCACTGCCGGCTGGTCTGTTGCGGCATAGGCAAGGAACGCCCCGGCCAGGTCCCCCCGCTCATAGGTCCGCGCCAGGTGGCGAACCTTGCCGGCAGTGGCAAGTTCCTGCAATACCGGCGCCACTTCAGGCGCGATGATGGTCACGCTGGCACCGCTGGCTCTGAGGATGAGACACTTGCGACTGGCCACCACCCCCCCGCCGACGATGACAACCGTCCTTCCCCGTACATCCAGATTGATCGGCAGATAGCGCATTGGGTACGTTATGCCGCTATCCGTGACGGCTGTCAAGGGGAGGTACCGAGCGGCTGTTTTGCGCCTTGATTTTTTCACCCGCTTGGCTATAGTTGCAAGATCAACCGCACAATGAAAAGGAGACACGACATGGCAAGTGAAAAGGTGCACACCTTTACCGACAATACGTTCGATTCCGACGTTCTCAAGGCCGACACCCCGGTGCTGGTCGATTTCTGGGCTACCTGGTGTGCCCCGTGCAAGATGCTCGCCCCGACCATCGACGCCATTGCCGATGAGTTCGAAGGCCAGGTGAAAGTCGGCAAGGTAAACGTCGATGAAAACCCGGGGACACCCGGCACCTACGGTGTTCGCGGCATTCCCACGGTGATCCTCTTCAAGGGGGGCAAGGTAGTCGACCAGATCGTCGGCAACGTTCCCAAGTCTCAACTGGAAGCACTGCTCAAGAAGGCCCTCTGATCCTGATGGCACAACGGACGCTGCACACAACGATGACGATCTTGCTGGCAGCGGCACTCCTCTTTGGAAGCGACGTGCCGGCAGCAGCCATACTCCAGAAGGGCCAGCCTGCACCGCCGCTGCAAGGGACCACCATGTCCGGAGAACGTGTGTCACTGGCCACCTATCGTGGCCAGGTGCTCGTTGTGGATTTTTTTGCCACCTGGTGCGGTCCCTGCAAGGAAGTGGTCCCGCACCTGGTATCTCTCAAGGAGAAATACGGCCGGCAGGGTGCCCAGATCCTGGGGTTGGCGGTTGACGACACGCCGAAGGCGTTACGGGAATTCATCAGTGCCAAGCGGATCAACTACCCGGTGGCCCAGTCCAATGAAGATCTGGAGACCGAATACGGCATCCGTTCCCTGCCGACACTCTTTGTCATCAACAAGAAGGGGGTCGTTGTCGGCCGGTTTCAGGGGATATCCGAGCAGACGTTGCGGCAGGTGGACGAATTGATCAAAAAATCACTGGCGGAATAACCGCCCGGAGAGCAAAACGGCGACCCACAGGGATCGCCGTTTTCTGTTTCACCAGCAACAAGAAGGGGAGGCGCCGCAAGGCCCCTCCCCTTTTGATTTGTCCACTGTGTGGGCAGTTCTTACATCATGCCGCCCATACCACCCATGCCGCCCATGCCGCCGGGCATTGCCGGCATTGCGCCTTCTTCCCGCGGCTTCTCGGCAATAAGCGCCTCGGTGGTCAGCATGAGACCGGCCACGGAAGCAGCATTCTGCAGGGCGCAACGGGAAACCTTGGTCGGGTCGATGATCCCGGCCTGCAGCATGTCGGTGTACTCGTCGTCGGCCGCGTTATAGCCAAAGGCCTCCTTACCGCTCCGAACCTTGTCCACCACGATGGAGCCGTCCACGCCGGCGTTCTGGGCGATCTGGCGGATCGGCTCTTCCAGGGAACGCTTGATGACGTTGACGCCGAACTGCTGCTCGGTGGCGAGTGACAGGCTGTCAAGGACGCCCAGGGCACGGATGTAGGCAACACCGCCGCCAGGGACGATCCCCTCGTCAACCGCAGCGCGGGTGGCGTGCAGGGCGTCTTCGACGCGGGCCTTCTTCTCCTTCATCTCGGTCTCGGTGGCAGCACCGACCTTGATCACGGCAACGCCGCCAACCAGCTTGGCGAGACGCTCCTGGAGCTTCTCGCGGTCGTAATCGCTGGAGGTCTCCTCGATCTGGGCACGGATCTGCTTGACGCGACCGGCGATATCGGCTTCCTTGCCGGCGCCGTCGATGATGGTGGTATTGTCCTTGTCGATGGTGATCCGCTTGGCAGTGCCGAGCTGGTCAAAGGTGGTCTGCTCAAGCTTGAAGCCGAGCTCTTCGGAGATCACCGTACCGCCGGTGAGGATGGCGATGTCTTCCAGCATTGCCTTACGGCGGTCGCCGAAGCCAGGTGCCTTGACGGCGCAGATGTTGAGCACGCCGCGCAGCTTGTTGACCACCAGGGTGGCCAGGGCCTCGCCCTCGATATCCTCGGCAATGATCAAGAGCGGCCGACCGGACTTGGCGGTCTGCTCCAGGACCGGCAGGAGGTCTTTCATGCTGGAGATCTTCTTGTCGTGGATCAGGATATTGGCATTCTCGATATTGACTTCCATCCGCTCCGGATCGGTAACGAAGTAGGGAGAAAGGTAGCCGCGGTCGAACTGCATCCCTTCAACGGTCTCCAGCGAGGTTTCCATTGCCTTGGCTTCCTCGACGGTAATGACCCCTTCCTTGCCGACCTTCTCCATGGCCTGGGCGATGATGTCGCCGATGGTCTTGTCGTTGTTGGCGGAGATGGTGCCAACCTGGGCGATCTCCTTGTGGTCCTTGATCGGCTTGGAAATCTTTACGAGCTCGCCGACGATGGTTTCCACCGCCTTGTCGATGCCGCGCTTGATCTCCATCGGGTTGTGGCCGGCAGCCACCAGCTTTGAACCCTGACGGTAGATGGCCTGGGCAAGTACCGTGGCGGTTGTGGTACCGTCACCGGCAACGTCGGAGGTCTTGGAAGCAACCTCTTTCACCAGTTGGGCGCCCATGTTCTCGAACTTGTCTTCCAGTTCGATCTCCTTGGCCACGGTAACACCGTCCTTGGTGATGAGGGGGGAACCGAAGGACTTCTCGATAACGACGTTGCGGCCTTTCGGGCCGAGGGTAACCTTAACCGCGTCAGCGAGGGTGTTCACGCCCTTGAGAATGGCGTTGCGACCTTCCTGATCGAATTTGATGAGCTTAGCTGCCATGTCTTTCTTTCCTCCTGTATTTGTACGATTAATCGCTTGTCAGCGTTTTTCCAGTGATCGGTTAAGCGAACCAGACCGGAGATCGGAACGCAGTTCCCGGCTCCGCTACCCTGTCCTCGCTTACTCGATGATCCCGAGGATGTCGTCCTCACGCATGATGAGGAGCTCCTCGCCATCGATCTTGATCTCGGTGCCGGCATACTTGACGAAGAGCACCTTATCGCCAGCCTTTACATCAATGGGGAGAATCTTGCCGTCCTCGGTCTTCTTGCCGTTCCCGACAGCTATGACTTCACCACGCTGCGGCTTTTCCTTGGCAGTCTCGGGGATGAAGATACCCCCCGCGGTTTTGCTCTCCTCTTCAAGCCTCTTGACGATGATGCGGTCCTGCAATGGTCTGAGTGACATGCTTCTGATCTCCTTTCCCTTGATTGAATTGATGGATTTGCGAGAAAAAAATTAGCACTCACAACTGTTGAGTGCTAATCACGGTGACAATATAAACAGGGCTTGGACAAAAATCAAGGGCGTAAGCAAAAAAAATTGTAAAACGACATTGGGGGGTTACGGGGAGGGGGCTGGCGCTCTGCTCTTCAGCACATTGAGAATCTGAGCGGCCATCTCCCGGGAGAGGCGCATGGCTAGACGGCTCCGCTCCGTCGTGAGAGTGGAGCGATCGTGTTCGAAGAAACTGCTCATGGGGATTTCAGCCTCGAACAGCTGTTCCTGTGTCCCGGCTTTCAGCACCCTGACCCTGGCCTTGACCTGGAGTTCGGTGGAACAGCAACCGGAGTTCTCAATATAGCTCCAGAGTTCGCCGGCAACATACAGATGGTCCGGAGGAAGTGACTTGGTCACCTCCTGCAGATCGTCCTTGATGATCGAAAACCATTTGATAGAGGTTTGGGCGCTGTTATCGTTGAGGATATCGACACAGTTGTCAAAGACTGCCGTGGAAAATGTCTCGGGAACCAGGGTGCCGGCAAAGGGGAGGATTGGCAGCACTTCCTGCGTAGCCGGAACGGTAAAGGATCTGGCAACCAGCACCCTATTCTCGCCGGCGCAGCCGACGACCAGGAGCAGGGAGACTAAGGCAAGCAACAAAACTGCCGTTCTTCTAAGACTGACGCGTTTACCCGGGATCACCATTTCCGTTTTGCAGCCTCTTCCTGATAAAATTTCCGGTATAGAATCTCCCATTCCCTGCTTCCCGGCACCTTGGCCTGGGAGTAGGAGGCAAGTTTCTTGCGCACTGCCTCGTCGATCTCCTCGGAAACCGCGAAAAAGGCGGTTATCGAGTCCTTGACCCGGTTGAGGGCGCGGGGCTCGTCGCTGAAATCGGCAAGATCGTCGCGCCAGAGCTTCTCCATGACCCGATGGGCCAGATGGGAAATACGGTCTTCGGAGATATGCATGAGTATCCTGCCAACAGTGGATTGACAAACGGAACGTTTGGTTCAGAGGACGATCTTGCGATCCTTGGCCAACTTTTCCTTGATCATCCTGAGCATCTTGTGGCGGTCAATACCGGCCCCGCCCCCCATGGCGGCAAGGCTCTGTTCCAGAAGGCGTTCGGCATCCCGCTCCAGCGTCTCTTCGGTCTTCTGATCCGCAGCAAGTGCCTCCCTGATGGCCTGCACGAGTCGGCCCCGCTCCTTTTTCACCGTGACCAGCTTGGCTGCCAGCAGGTCATCGAGAATTTTTTCGGCAAGGCGGATTATCTGGTCGTCTTTAAGGTGCACGAGGCATTCTCCCCGGTAGATCGCTGTGGTGTCCCATTGTACCTTAATGGCTCGGTTTTGCAAGACCGTTTCCCTGCCTGGCTGTTGACCCGCCGGCCTTTGACTGGTAAGGTATGGCAAGACATGCAACCGGGAGGGGCCATGCTCATCGTCATGCACCACAAAGCAGGAACCAAGCAGATCGAGGCAGTCACCAAGGCGGTGACAGCCCTGGGATTAACCGCTGCCCCCATACCCGGGAGCGAGCGCACCGCCATTGGCGTCCTGGGAAACAAGGGATACGTAGACGACGCCACCATACGCGATCTCCCCGGCGTCCAGGAAGTCATCCATGTATCCAAGCCATACAAGTTGGTCTCACGGGATTTCCATCCGCGGCCGACCATCGTCCGGGTCGGTGGGGTGGAAATCGGCGAAGGCCGTCGACCCGTGGTGGCTGCAGGCCCCTGCGCGGTGGAAAGCGAGGAGCAGATCCTCAAAACCGCCCGTGCCGTAAAAAAAGCCGGGGCAGACCTCCTGCGGGGCGGAGCGTTCAAACCACGCACCGGGCCCCACACCTTCCAGGGGCTTCGGGAAGAAGGGCTCAAGCTCCTGACCATGGCCGGCAGAGAAACCGGGCTCCCCATTGTTACCGAGGTGATGAGCCCCGACACCGTTGGCCTGGTGGCCGAACATGCCGACCTCCTCCAGGTCGGCGCCCGCAACATGCAGAATTTCGACCTGCTGCGGGAAGTAGGCCGCGCGAAAAAACCGGTTCTTCTCAAGCGCGGCATGAGTGCTACCCTGGAAGAGTTTCTCGCTGCCGCGGAGTACATCCTGGCCGAAGGAAATCACCAGGTCATCCTCTGCGAACGCGGCATCCGAACCTTCGAAACGGCCACCCGCAACACGCTGGACCTGGCCATTGTGCCACTGGCCAAGGAGCTGTCCCACCTTCCGATCATGGTGGACCCTTCCCACGCCACCGGCAAACGGAGCCTGGTCTCTCCCATGGCCAAGGCATCGCTGATTGCCGGTGCCCACGGCGTCCTCGTCGAGGTACATCCGGAACCGGAAAAGGCCCTGTCGGACGGTCCGCAGTCGCTCACGTTCCAGGGATTTGCCCATCTCATGGATGAAATAGCCAGAATCAAGGAATTTCTCGGATCAGCTTAACGAAAAAGCCCTTGATTTCCCCCGGAGCGGGGAATAGTATAAGCAACAGTTAAAGATCTCTCTGCTGTACTCGTGAGGCTGCTGAACCCAGGCGGAACATTTACAAAAAAGGAAACCTTTTCCAGTCGTGGTGTGCTGCCCCAGTACGCGGGATTTGCCTGAAGCGGCTTAAAGGTTTCCACCTAGTAGGGAACTCGCTGAGAGGTCCTTGAGCCCACGGTACAGCGGAGAGATTGGGGATACATAAAAAGAGAGACCGGCAAATGTCGGTCTCTCTTTTTATGCGCCGGTTGTGAGGACGTTCAGAAAGATGGCTTCGCGACGATGTCCCTGGCGGATAGCAGCTCGTTTTTCAACGCTTCGCCGTCCTTCACGAGCTTGCGGGCTCGCCATTCGTTGCGGGCATAAGGAGAAAGCAGGTTTAGCGCATGGGCTATCTTTTGGCTGGTTAGCACCCGCTCCCGATAGTCATCAAGAAAGCCGGCCTCAAGCTCCTTCTTAACGCTGGCAAACTCGTTTTCGAAATAGACAATTACCTTGTCGAATAAGGATTCTTCCAAAGACATGGCCGCTCAATCCTATCGTTAAGTTTCACATCTGCAGCAACAAAAAGTAAAACCCTGCAAGAACGAGATGATGAATTAATTCGACATCACCGCCATTTTCTTAAAATTATTTTGCAGTTATCAGTTACCTATCGCCATCGGGACCGGGAAAGACCAAAAAAAAGTTGCGCGGAACCGTACCATCTGCTATAAAACGAGTTCTTGAAAATAGATCAAGCGCTTGTAGCTCAGCTGGATAGAGCAACGGACTACGAATCCGTAGGTCGGGAGTTCGAATCTCTCCAAGCGCGCCAACACAATCAAGGGGTTACGGTTTATGCCGTAGCCCCTTTATCGTTACTGATGGCATATTCATCCTTTGCCCCTCCTGAGTGCTTGAGAAAAGAAAGACGCCGGGTATTATTGACCATTACCAGTCAGCCGGCTTTACCAGCCGTGCGATTCCAGTTGACATACGCATGAACGGGCTGATCGTGCATTCCATCAACAACATTGGGAGGTATTGCTTGAAATCACTACTATTTTCCCTGTTGCTGCTCTTGGCCGCCGCTTCTGCCGGGGCACAGATCGACTGCCCGCAAGGGTTTACCCACAACAGTGAAGGCGGGTTTTGCGAATCGCTGCCCGGCTGCCCTCCCGGGTTCAATCTGGACAGTGAGGATCCCGTGTGCATCGCTCCCCCCGACCCCCAGAAACGATGCCCTGACAACAGCAGCGTTCAGGCTGGCAAAGCCCGGTGTGAAAGCACAACCACCTGCCCGGAAGGGTCCCTGTTCGACGCCAGCATTGAAAAGTGTCTGATCAAAAAGTGAAATCCTCGCCTGACGAGGATAAATAGTATTCCATAACCAGACAACAAAGCCCCTGGTCGCCGCGGCAACCAGGGGCTTTGTACTGTTTTCCGCCGACCTCCTACCCGCTGTACTCCGAACCGTCAAAAGCGAGCAGCGGGAAGAAGATGAACGGCAGGAGGAAGAGACCGCCACCGTAGACCGGTCCCTTGCCGAATCTGCCGGCCAGGGAGAGCATGGCCAGGAGATAGACCACGAAACTGACGAGCGGGATCAGCATCAGGATGAGCCACCAGCCGGGTTTGCCGGCAATGATCATCAGCAGGTAGATGTTGTAGATGGGGATCAGGCATTTCCAGCCGGCCACCCCTGCCTTCTCGAACATCTTCCACTGGGCGGCAATCATCAGCAGCACGAATGCCAGCGCCCCGCCCACAAAGAGGAACATCATGGTGGAACTCATCGCCGGCAGCGGCATGGCCGACGGAGTAGTGACCGGGACCGCTTGTGGCTGCTCAGTCACGACAGGTTCCGGAGCCGGTGCTGGCGGCTGCGACGGCGCTGGGGCGGTCTGTACGTTGGCCGCTTCTTTGCCGGCGGCTGCAGGTGCCGGCTGTCTTTCCCCTGCGGGTCCGCCCTGCCCCGCTCCTGCCGGCGTCCCGGCCATTTCACCCGACCCGCCGGCTGGAGCGGTCGTTGCAGTTGATGAACCGGCATGCCTTACTGCTGTCGCTTTGGTCTGAATGTGCCGGCCGGTCTTCTGCTTTTTCGCCCGCAGCGTTTTCTTGAGGTCAATCTCGTCGCTGCCGAACTCGACCACCACGTCGCGGTTCACCTTGACGATGACCTGGTCTCCCCTGCGCCAGAACGACTCGCACTCGATGATCCCTCCATCTTTCAGATAGACTGACCCCGCCTGGACCGCTGATGACAGGGCGATCAAAAACCAAACGGCAATGACGGTACCGAGCAATAGACGCATCTGTTACCTCCCCTGGCTGTAACGGAGCTTGATTAATGCTATTTCAGAAACGTTTCATTCTTTTCGGCCGAATAAAGAAAGCCTTTAACTAAACCTATCTCGGGCGACATGGCAGCCTTCAGAAATCCAGGAGGCATCCGATAGGAATTGTGAACGAAATTGCAGGCAACACCTTTTCGCTCCGGAGAAGCCTTGAAGCCCCTGAAAACCGACCCGGCAGCACTACGGATCCTCGCCATTCCGGCAGTCACCCTGATGCTCGCCTGGCTCGGTCTTTACCTGGTTCCGACGCTGGATCCCTCCTGGGCGCAACTGCTCGCCATCTCCCCCTATCTCGCCACCATGGCGGGCATGCTCCTGGCAGTCCATTTCCACCGGGGGCGGCCATTCTTCATCCTCCTGACACTGGCCGTTTTCTACTGGTGTTACCGGTCCTTTCTTGTCGACGGTCTTGAGCTGCGTCAGCAGAGGGCGCTGTTTCATGCCCTCTGCACCGTGATACCGATCAACCTGTTCGTATTCAATCTCATTCCCGAGCGCGGAATCTTCACCGAGGCCGGCAGAGTCAGACTCATGGGCCTTGGAGCGCAGGCCTTCCTCACCTATTTCATCTTTCACTACCACTTCACGGAACTCCAGCCGCTTTTCGAGGCGCATCTTCTCAGCATCGAGAATACCGGCCTTTTCACCATCTCCCAAGCTGCCCTCTTGCTCTTTCTGGTGACGTTCCTCGGCATACTGGCCCTGTTCGCGTTGAGGAACACCCCCATGGCAAGCTGCTCCCTGGGAGTTCTCGCTGCGCTCTTCATTGCCTGCAACTGGCTTGCAACGCCGCATGTCCCGACGGTCTTCTGCCTGGCGGCCGGCGTCATTGCCACCACCGGCATTCTCCAGGACTCCTACAACCTGGCCTTTCGTGACGATCTGACCGGCATCCCCTCACGCCGGGCGCTGAACGAGTCCCTGTACGGCGTGGGCCGCGACTTCTCCATAGCGATGGTGGATATCGATCACTTCAAGAAATTCAACGATACCTACGGCCATGATGTCGGCGACCAGGTCCTGAAACTGGTGGCCGCAAAGCTGGCCCGCGTCGGCGGTGGCGGCAGGACCTACCGGTACGGGGGCGAGGAGTTCACCATCCTGTTCGAACGGTTGCGGGCAGAGGAAACGGGGCCTCACCTCGAGGCCCTCCGCAAGGAGATCGCAGAATACCGGCTTGTTATCAGGGGCGAGGACCGCCCGAAGGCAAGCAGTCAGGGGAAGAAACGGCGCACCGGCGCCAAAGACGGTGTCACGACCACGGTCACGGTCAGCATCGGCGTTGCCGAAAGCTGCCGCGAGCATCAGACACCGGAAGATGTTATACTGGCTGCGGACAAGGCGCTGTACCGGGCAAAAAACCAGGGACGAAACCAAGTTTGCCTCGCCATTCCACCCAAGTCCGACAAATACCGGAAGAAATCCGATTCGACCTAAGTATAGTAAATATGGGAAGAAGCAGTCCCAACCTAAAAAGAGAACCGGAGGAGAGATGGAGCAGATCGATCGAACCGTCAGACCGGGACGCTACCGCCACTACAAGGGGAACGACTATCAGGTGATCGGCATCGCCCGCCACAGCGAGACCGAAGAAGAGCTGGTGGTCTATCGCTGCCTCTACGGCGACCACTCCCTCTGGGTCAGGCCTCTTGCCATGTTCATGGAGGAGGTCGAGGTCGCCGGCCGACTGGTCCCCCGTTTCGTCCGGTGCGGCGAGGAGTAAGCGCCAGACACCGCGCCCAAGCTCCTCCTTTCCCCTTCCGCTAAGGGTGGCAGGAGGGTGTATACTAACACCATGAGAGCAGGCGCTGGCAAAGGGGTGTGGAACACTCATCGGTGGCAGACCGTCAGCCGGGGGACACTCCTGGAAGGAGGGCCGGTAGATGATTGCGGCATCGTTCCCTGTCCCGCTTGACAGAACCGGCAACAGGCGGTCGTGGCCGACACCGTCGCTGTCGGCCTTCCTGTTCGGTAGCCGGACCCTCATCGACCGGGTAGGGGGACATTTCGGTGGGGCAGCAAGGGCACTCTCACCGGGTGCCAGGGAGCTGGTCGCCAGGGCCTTCGAAGGGGTCGATCCCGCCCGGCTGACCGATTTCCATGTCCACCTGTTCGGCCAGGGGCCGGAAGCGGACGGTCCATTCGTGACCCCAACCGCCCGGTCGTGGCTCCACCCCTTCAGAATGCTCCAGTACCGGGTATACCTGAGCGCCGCCGGGATTACCGACGAGAAACTGGTCACGGCCCAGTACGTGGAGCGGCTCGCCCGCCTGGCCGGGGAGATCGGCCACGGCCGCTTCTTCTTGTATGCCATGGACCGTCACTACCGGCAGGACGGTACCCCTGACCCGGAGGCAACCCCCTTCTACGTTCCCAACGACCACGTCCGGGCCGTGGCCGACCGTCATCCCGGGCTGTTCGTGCCGGTCGTCTCCGTCCATCCGTACCGCGCTGATGCCCTGGAGGAGCTGGAGAAATGGGCCCGCACAGGATGCCGATACGTTAAGTGGCTCACGACCGCCCAGGGGATCGATCCTTCCAATCCCCGGACAAGCTCGTTCTACCGGATGATGCGGGAGTACGGGATGGTCCTCCTCTCGCACACCGGGCAGGAGTTGGCCGTCTTTTCCGGCGGTCATCAGAACTTGGGAAACCCGCTCCTTCTGCGTACGCCGCTTGAGAGCGGGGTGACCGTGGTGGCACTCCACTGCGCCAGCTACGGGAAGCATCCCGACCTGGAGAGTCCCGGACGAAGGACCGTGCCGGGCTTCGACCTTTTTCTACGCCTCATGAACGACCCCGGCTACCGCGGGCTCCTCTTCGGCGAGATAGCCGGCGTGACCTTCTTCAACCACTCCGCAAAGGCCCTGAAAACCCTGCTCCGGAGCGAAGAGCTCCACCCCCGCCTCGTAAACGGGAGCGACTACCCCCTCCCGGCAATCAACTTCCTCATCATGACCGGCAGACTGGCCCGCCACGGTTTCATAACGGTACAGGAGCGAACCGTGTTGAACGAGATTTATTGCCACAACCCGCTCCTCTTCGACTTCGTTCTCAAAAGGACCCTCCGGCACCCGGAGAGCGGTCACCGCTTTCCCGCGTCACTCTTCATGCCCCCTCCGGGCCTCTCGGCCCGATCATCAGGGTAGGGAGCAGGCGCTGGGGGTATTTCCGGAGCTGACATCCGGACTCCCCCTTCTCCTTTAATAACGATTGCCGCGACGAATGCCGGAACTCCCGCGGATCGCGGTAGCTTTCCCGCAAAATTCCCTGCCCGATCTTGCATTGCAATAGCCTTCTGATAATATTAAGAAATTATTATTAACATAAAGCGGGATCTAGCTGCGAGGGTTCTATGCGCTGGTCGATTCAGAACAAGATGGTGATCGTTTTTTCCGCGGTTGTCCTGATCATCGTCCTCGTCAGCCTCACCACCTACCGGAACGCATATCATCTCATCGATGCAAACCAGTTGGTAATTCACGCGCACGAAGTGCAGGAGGAGTTGGAAGCGATTCTTTCCCTGCTCAAGGATGCTGAAACCGGGCAGCGCGGCTTTCTGCTGACCGGTGATGACCAGTACCTGGAGCCCTATCTTTCAGCAACGGCTACCCTGGATCAGATGCTTGTCCACATTGAACGCCTCGTGGCGGACAGTCCGACCCAGACCGAAAAGCTCAGGCAGCTGAAGCCACTTGTCGTTCGGAAATTACTGGAGCTCAAACAGACCATCCATCTGCGGAGAATGGAGGGGTTGCCGGCGGCGCAGGAAATTGTCAGGCTCGGTAGCGGCAAGGAGAGCATGGACAAGATCCGCGCGGTCATAGGCGGAATGCAGGCGATTGAAAATGACCTGTTACGTAAACGGATCGCCGAGGTACAGCAGGAGAATAATTCCACGACCTTCACCATCATAGTCGCCACGCTGCTCAACCTGCTGCTTCTTGCCCTCGGCTATTATGCCATCACCAACCACTTGCACGAGCGGCGGCAATTCGAGGCGCGAATAGACGAGCTCAACCAGAGGCTGCAGCAGCACGCCGAGATGCCGGGATGCGTCGACGGGGAAACTGGCCGTTCTGGTTCTGAATAAACTGCCCATGGAAGAACTCATTCAGATACTTGTCCAATTCGGCGGTGGCAAGGGGGGAGAGCCCAATAACGTGGCGGTCCGCTTCCTGCTCCCGACCTTTTTCTGGGTCATCCTCGTCTGGATCTCCTTCAGGGAGTATCGCACGGCGAAGCTCACGAAGGATCTCTATGTGGGGATAGCCGCGCTCATGGGGATGACGCGGGAACTCCTCATGTTCGTTGCCGAATACGGCGCGTGGCGCGGGATTGTTCCCTTCCATTTCATCTACAACTACTACCCGCCCCTGGAACACGCCATCACCATGCTGTCGTGCTCCTTTATCGGCTATGCGTTTCTCAACTACCATCTCAGATGGGAACAGTTCCCCCGTCGATTTTTCGCCCTGTCGGTGGTGATCACCCTGCTTCTTTACATCCTGATCGCTTCAGACTGGCCGGGATTCCTGCAGCTTCATCCGGGCATCTCCTTTGCCAGATTCTGGGGGGATCTGGCCTTCCGCTCGGCCGCCGTCGTCTTCATGGGGATAGTGCTTGGCGCCTTCATCCATGCCGCCGCTCAAGGAGAGAAGGTTTCCAAGGCGCTTCTGTTCGGGTTCACCCTTCTCCTCCTCGATGAATTCCTGATGATTTTCAATATACTCTGCGATGAGCGCCATGTGGACATCTTTGCCCCGGTCAGACACAACCTTCACATCTGGGCAATCCCTTTTTTGTTGGGGATGTACTGGAACGACCTGCAACGGCGGATGATCGAGTCGAAGCAGGCGTTGAAGAGGTTGAATGAGGGGCTCGAAAAGCGGGTCGCACAAAGGACCGCCCAACTCACCGATGCGAATAAGGAACTGGAGACGTTCAACTACGCCGTTTCCCATGATCTGCGGGCACCGTTGCGGCATATCGAGGGGTACTCAAAAATGCTCATGGAAGGTTGTGGCGACCATCTTCCGGAAACCGGAAAGGGGTTTCTGCAACGGATAAACCATGCCAGCAGACGGATGAACGAGATGATTGAGGCCCTGCTCAACCTGAGCCGGACAAGTTCTAACGAGCTGCATGTATGCGAGATTGACCTCAGCCGGATGGCTCGAGAGATAGCGAATGAACTATCGCTGTCAAACCCGGATCGAACGGTTACGTTTCAGATCGCCGACAGTGTCACGGCGCAGGGAGACGTACAGTTGATCAGGCTGGTCATGGAAAATCTCTTGGGAAATGCTTGGAAGTATACATCCAGGAAGGAAACTGCAGTCATCGAATTCGGTACGACCGGGATCGGGGAAGGATTCTCTTTCTTGATCAGGGACAACGGCGCAGGATTTGACATGACGTATGCCGACAGGCTGTTCGACCCGTTTCAGCGCCTGCATAGCGAGACGGAATTTGCTGGGGTCGGGATTGGGCTGGCAACCGTTCAAAGGATCGTTAGTCGCCATGGAGGTCGTGTCTGGGCCGAAAGCCGGGTCGGTCATGGGGCAACATTTTTTTTTACCCTCTACGACAATTGAGCAGGAACCTTGTAGGCGGCCCTTAGCGTACCCAGCCAAACTACTGCAAAATCTTGCCGGGGGAACATCGCGCTCTATGCAGCAGTAGCTTACCGAAAGATCAACCTCTTCAGCTCATACCCCCTGGTGCCGCTGCGATTGACCCTTCTCAACGTTTCTGTTAGATTGCCAGCCCCTGACAGGCACTACCCATAGTATCTCCCCAAAAGAGACCACTTCCATGATGACCAAGGAACAGTTGCTGTTACAGATCCAGGAGATGCTTGCGGCCAACCTCACCGTTCTCTCCACCGCTGCCCGTACGGCCCATGAAGCGGCGACTCACGCGGAGTGCCTCCCGGACAACAAGTACGACACCACGGCGCTGGAGGCCTCCTATATCGCGCAGGGGCAGGCCAACCGCGCCCAGGAGATCCGTGGGGCGCTGGAGAGCTACCGGACGCTGCAGCTGCGTCATTTCGACGACGACGCGCCGATCCGGCTGACCGCCCTGGTAGCTCTGGAGGATGACGACGGTGTCCGGAAAGAGCTCTTCCTCGGCCCGGAAGCCGGCGGTCTGAAAATTGCCGACGGCGCGGCGGAGATCGTCGTCATCACCCCGCAATCCCCCCTTGGCCGGGCCCTGATCGGCAAGCAGACCGGGGATCAACTGCAGACCGGCACAGGGGCGACGCTCAAGACCTTCACCATCGTCGAGGGTCCGTTGAATAGGTTGCCCTCGCGAGTTGCCGGCTCAACGCCGGCGGTAGTAGCTCCTTTCCCGCTGCCACTGCCGGTAACAGCATGCAGAGCAGTGCCACCAGTGCAACACGCACCCCCAGAGTGGAACCTCCTCACACATTTTCAACATGCGCTTCCCCATCTCGCTCCTGAACGCAAACACGTTTGAGATGGTTATTTCCGGTGGCAGGCAAAGCAGAGCCGGCTGTCATCTGTTCCGAGACGCAGATGATAGCGGCCGGCATTACGCAGGTCATGACAGGAGATGCAGTCGATCCGCCCGCCGAGGAAACGGATTCCCGCTTGCTCCGCCTCCTCCCGCGTAGCGAACTCCCCGGTTTTATCCGGTGGCGGATAGGGCCGCGCAACCGGATGGGGACCCCGGAAAAAACAGACCGTTGCAAGGCAGGGGGAGGCTTTTGGGGCGAGCACGCCATCATGGCAGACAAGACATTCGCCATACCCCGCCTCGCTTTCCACCTGCTGTCTATGGTGTTGTATCATCCCGGCATGAAGCCCATCGGTTGCCGGCAGAAGCAGCAATAAGCCGATAAGGAGCATCTGCTGAAAAAAGGCGCTCACGGGCAACTCCGTTAAAAGACTGGCATGTGATGGATATCAGTGTATCGCAATCGCCGGAAATGAACATTGGAGAGAGATGATTCCAGGTGCAAACAGCGTCCGCCACCCCGGATCTCGGGAATCCGACCTGAGCCGGATGGAGTACAAACCATAATGCCTCGCGATCGTTATCACGAGGCATTATGGCATTCAGGGGCTGAATTAGTCGGTCGATACGTTGGCTGGAGTGAGTAGCCCGACGAAATCAGTACGTGTGGCAGGCGAAGCAGAGAGCCCCGCCATTCGTGTCAACGGCGAGGCTGTTCCGCCTCGGATTCAGTGGATCATGGCAGGTTATGCAGGCGATGCGACCGTTTATCAGGGTCATGGTTGTTGGCAGTTCTTCCACCTTGCGCAACCCCCCGTTCTTGATGCTTGCTGCCACGTAATCTGTGCCAATTGCGTGGGTTGCGTAGATGGAAGCCATTGCCGGATTTTTGTTCGGATAATACCCCTCGATGATCTCCCTGACGGCCATTTTCCCCTTCAGTTCATGACATCCGATGCACTGCCGCGAATGTTTATCCAATTGCCGGTAAGAGGTCAACTCGTCCGGGTGACTGCTCGACGTCCCCGCCTCCAGACTCTCTTTCCGGACCCGTGCAATGAGCTCCATTTCGGCTTTCATGGCACGGTACTTGTTCAGGACCGAAGGATCGGCCAGTTGTGATGAGTAATCGCAGTGGTTGTCCGTTTCATCTCCGATAACGATAGTGTACGAAAGAAAGAGAGAACAGGCCAATACTGCAAGAATCAGTGGAATATTACGAAAGGGATACTGCCTACTGGAGTTCACCATGAATAGACCCTCCATGGCCCCATGCTGCCGCACGCACAGCAACAGGTGCCAAAAGTTGTGATATTTCGGCAACCCGGCTGTCTGCATGAGACCCTTTGGGCTTTCCGCCCCATCCTCACGGATGGTTTAGTATTATCGTCTATCAAGGTGAAAATGGATGAATGTGCCCCTACTCTGCTGCGTGGTCACCTCCCTTCTCGGCAATAAAAAAAACCGGGTCGCCGTATGTGATATTTCGGCGACCCGGCTGTCTCAGAGAGACCCTGTGGGCTTTCCGTCCCATCCTCGCGGATGGTTTAGTAGTATCGTCTATCATTAATGATAAAAAAGTTTCCGCACTATATCGTATCGAGGCAGAATGTCAATCCGTATCACCAGTTCATCCCTTTCGTCAGCAGTTCGGGCACGCGGCTTACCGCAGTTTGTCCAGAATCCGGAGAAGCCCATCCAGAATGGTCGCCGGATGGGGTGGGCAACCGGGGATGTAGAGATCGACCGGCACGAGGTTGTCCGCCCCGTTGCGGACCCGGGGCGAATCGATGTATGGTCCGCCGTTGATGGCGCAGGCACCACAGGCGACAACGATCTTGGGGGCGGGTATCGCCTCGTAGGTGGTGAGCAGGGCCTGTGCCATATTTTCGGTCACCGGCCCGGTCACCCAGAGCCCATCCGCGTGGCGCGGCGAAGCGACGAACTGGATACCGAAACGCCCCAGATCCCAGCCGATGGTCGACAGCACGTTGGTGTCAGCCTCGCAGGCGTTGCACCCGCCCGCACTGACCTCCCGGAACTTGAGCGACCGCCCGAACATCCGGCGCAGATCGGGGGGGAGTGGTTGGGCGTGGTGGTGTTCCGAACCGGGCCGCACCAACAACTGCTCCCGGTGGGTGACCGCAAGTTGGTAGTCTGTGGTGAATTGAATATCACCCGCCGGACACTCGGCGCAGAAGAGACATTTCCCCATGTCCAGACACCCGCCACCACTGACGGTAAACGCCCCATAGGGGCACGCAGCCGATTCATCATGCTGTTCCGCAGACTGTGCCAGCGTTGCAACGTCAGGATAGCCGCGGAACCGCTCGGGCATCTGCAGCGGTGCCTTGGGATAGGGCATGGTGCGATGTCCCTGTCTGATGCGGGACATGATGGCACGGAACATGGTGGGACTATCCTTCCTCCCGGGAAACCGGGTTGTAACCGAGTCTGCCTGAAATCTGATCGGCGGCTGCCCGCACCAGGGGAACCAGTTCGTCATGGAGCCGCTGCGGCGAAACCCTGATCGTGGGGGCGGAAATGACTGCCGCCGCAACAACCTGTTGCGTATGGTTGCGTATCGGCGCGGCAACCCCGCACACCCCGCTTTCGAGTTCCTCTTCGTTTACCGCAAACCCCTGTGAGGCCACCTGGCGCAGATGACCCTCGAGCGCTTGACGGTCAACAATTGTTGCCGGTGTGTAGGCAACGAGTTCCGTATCCCTCAGATAGCCTGCAAGCTCTTCGGCAGTCATCCCGGCGAGCAGCACCTTGCCTCCGGCCGAACAATAGGCCGGGAGCTGCGAGCCGAACCGCGACACCACCCGTACGCTATGACGGGTTTCTGCCTGCTGCAGATACACGGACTGCCTGTCCCTGAAGACCGCAATGTACACCGTTTCTCCGCACTTCCGACTCAGCTCTTCGATGATCGGTCTCGCGTGATGAAACAGGGTGGCCTGCCGGATGAATGTCTGACTCAGGTTGAGCGTCTGGAGCGAGAGATGGTAATGGTTGGTCAGACGATCCAGTTCCAGGTAGCCACGCCGCTCCAGGGTTGCAATCAGCCGTACCGTTGCATCATTGGTCAACCCCAGGTTTTTTTGCAACCGGTCAATGGTCACCCCCTCCGCGAAAGCCGCGACCTGCTCCAAAATGCTTAACGCGTTTAGTACCGACTGTATCTGGTACATGGACCGGTCATCATGCCGCGACCACGATTTATGCTGAGAGGTTTCTGCGGCACTATTGCTGCCTTGCCTGCGCGCCATGTTCGTCTCCTGTCACTATAGATCGAATCCGCAATACGAAAGATTGAAGCTCTTGTTGCAGAGCGGGAAATCGGATATCTGCTGTCCCCGCAGCGCCATGGCCAGTCCCTGCCAGTTGTGGAACGACGGGTCGACAACCTTGTACCGGGCAAAGCAGCCGCTGTCGTCGGTGACCGCCACGTGGCAGATCTCGCCGCGCCACCCCTCAGTCAGGGCCACGGTCAGTCTCTGGCCACTGCACGGTGATGGCTTCGTCCGGTGTCCTCCACCGGGGAGCTGCCGCAACTGTTCTTCGATGAAATCCATGGATTTCTGGGCTTCCTGCCAGCGGATCATGGTCCGTGAACATACATCTCCGTGAAAAGCCGTAGCGACCGGCAGATGGGTCATCCGGTAGATGCCGAAGGGATAGTCATGACGGACATCCCGCTTGATGCCGCAGGCCCGGGCCGCCGGCCCCACCAGTCCCAGTTCCAGGGCTGCGTCCTGAGGCACCGCCCCGGTCCCTTCCAGACGCCCCATGACCGATGGCGAGCTCCAGAGCAGGTCCACGGCATTGGTAAGGTCGCGCCTGGCATCGGCCAGCCGTTTGAGCAGGTCGTCCCGCTGCTCAGGCGTAAGATCGAAAATCGTGCCGCCCGGGGTGAGAAGCCCCCGGCCGAACCGGCTGCCGCACAGCACTGCCGTCATGTTGAGAAAATCGCCCCTGATCCGGCCGCAAAAGGAGGCGGTGGGGAGATAGCCGACATCGCCGGCAATGGCCCCCAGGTCGCCGGTATGATTGGCCAGCCGTTCCAGTTCGAGGGCGATGCCGCGCAGCACCTCGGCGCGCGGCGGGACCCTGACACCGGTCAGTGATTCCATGACCATGCAGTAGGCCAGACCGTGACCTATGGTGGTGTCGCCGGCGGCCGTCTCCATCTGCTGCAGGGTACGCGGATGCGGCCCACCGAGGAGACCCGCCTCGATCCCCCGGTGCTGGTAGCCGAGCGATATCTCCAGGTGGAAGACCTCCTCGCCGTGACACTGGAAGCGGAAATGCCCCGGCTCGATGATCCCGGCATGGACCGGTCCGACGGCAACCTCATGGACCTCGTCCCCTGCCACCTGAAAATAGTCCATGACCCCCACGCGGAGCGGCTCGTCCGCCGGGCGGTTCCAGGCGTCGAGACCGGAGCGGAACGGGCGGTGGAAGCGCACCGGCTTGAACCAGGGGTGATCGGCGAAGACCAGCCCGCACTGTTCCGCAATCTCCCGTTCAAAAAGCTGCACCTGGGGGCAGAGGGAAGCGATCGAGGGAAAGGAGGTGCCATCGGCAGCCGTACGGGTCACGGCCAGCCGACCCTCGGCCTTGTTGGCAAGCAGGCAGAAGAGCGCGATGTCGGCGTCGCCGGGAATCCCGAAGTAGGAGATCACGCGCCAGCCATGGTCGGTGGCGTCGAGGATACCCTGGAGGAACTGGCTGGAGCCGGCTACGGGGATGTCCGTCACCGAAATGGCAGAGCCGTTGTATAGGGGGCGGAGCGAGGCGGTCACGATTGCACCCCCAGCATGGCGGCGCCGTCCTTGAGCAGCGCGACCAGGAACTCCGGCGGCCAGATCCCCAGCCCCAGGATGATCATCATCATGACCAGCGGCGGTCCCACCGTCAGGAGGCGGTCCTCGTACTCGGTCGGCTCCACATCCGCCGGAGGAGCGCCCATGACCATCGGCAGCACGGTCAACGCCATGCCGATGAACACGATAACCAGGAACAGCAGGAACAGCCCCCCCACCAGATGGCGCCCTTCGATAAAGGCGTTGCTGACGATGGTGAACTCGCTGATGAACGGCGAGAACGGCGGGGAACCGGTGATGGCAATGAACCCGGCCAGGAACAGCCCTCCCGACCAGGGGAGGCGCGTCAGTACCCCCTTGACCGCATCGGTTGTCTTGTTCGAATAGGAACGGTGAATGTTGCCGGATGACAGGAACAGTACCCCCTTGGTCAGTCCGTTGTTCAGCAGGTGAAAGAGCGCACCGTACAGCGCCCCCTTGCCGAGCCCCAGGCCGATGGCGAGAATCCCCACATGTTCCACGCTCGAATAGGCGAGCATTCTCTTGAAATCGGCCTGGCGGGCCATGAAGACCGCGGCAAAGGCCATGGACACCAGCCCCATGCCGACCAGGGCCTGCTGGAAAAACCGGATCTCGGTGCCGGAGGCCAGGCAGATCTGGTACACCCGCAGGATCGACAGAAAGGCGCAGTTGACCAACCCCCCGGCAAGGAGTGCTCCCACCAGTCCCGGTGCTTCGCCGTAGGCATCGGGTTTCCAGGCATGCAGCGGCGCCAGCCCCATCTTGGAGCCATACCCCACCAGGAGGAAAATCGCCGCCGCGTGCAGCCACCCCGGGTTCAGCTCGCGGGCCGAAAACATGAGCGGCCCGAGCAGCAGGGTGGCATCGCGATGCGCCACGTAGGTGGAATAGGCAAGAAACATCAGCCCGAGCAGGGCCAGGCCGATCCCAACGGAGCAGAGCATGAGATACTTCCAGGTCGCTTCGATGGAACGGGCGTTCCGGTTGAAGTAGATAAGGGGGGCCATGGAGACCGTGGTGGTCTCCAGAGCCACCCAGAGCAGCCCCAGATGCTGGCTCATGGTCACCGTCCCCATGGCCGACAGGCAGACCAGGAGCCCCATGCAGAGCACCCGGTTGGAACGCTCCTGGCGGTAGGAGAGATAGCCGACCGCATAATAGGCGCAAACGGCGAAGAGGAGAGAGATGCACAGGAGCACTATCTTCCCAAGCGGATCGAGCCAGATCCATCCCCCGGCGGATGGCGGCGGCGCATTGCCCAGCATAAGGGCCGTCAGGGCCAGATGGATCGTTGCGACCATTGGCAGGACCAGGGGGCGCAACCGGTTGTCCGGTACGATCCAGGCGATCAACGCCCCCAAGAGGGGCAGCAGAACAAGGGCAGACAACATCCGGCTACTCCTCCTTGAGGGTCCGCAGGCGGGAGGTGTCGATGGACGAAAACTCCCGGCTGATATGGTTGATGACAATTCCCATGACGAATATCCCCACCAGCAGGTCGAGGAGCGCGCCAGCCTCCACCATGACCGGCATCGCCTCGGTCAGCAATAGGCCGAACACGAAGATCCCGTTTTCCAGCACCAGATAGCCGATGACCTGGGAAATCGCCTTGCGCCGGGTGGTGAGGAGCAGGAAGCCGGTCAGCAGGGTGGCGATGGAGGCCGGAACAAACAGCAGATCCTTGTGTTCGGGCGCCAGAGGCAACTTTTCGGCAAAGGCGAAGGAAAGGGCGGTAAAGACGGCGCCGAGGAGCAGGGTCGACACGTAGCCGATGAACGGTTCCACTTCGCGCCTGATCTGGGCCTTGCGCACCGCATCGCTGATCAGATACGGGATGACGATCCCCTTGGCCAGGATGATCCCGGCGGTGATGCCGGCCAGGTGACCGGAAAAGGGGTGGATCAGCCCCGGCAGAATGCCGAGAATTACCCCCTGGGCAGCAACGGCGCGGATGGAAAAGATCAGCCTGCTGGTTCCGAGCATGAGCAGGTTGATCAGCATCACCAGCACCAGCAGTTGATCGGCAAACGTAGTCATAGGATCACCTCAGGACCAGCAGCATGGCAAAGGCGGACAGGATGGTGGCCCCGACCAGCAGTTGCGGGACGCGCACCAGCCTCAAGCGGGCCATGACCGATTCGACAACGCCGATGGCCATTGCCAGGGCGAGCATGGCGACGATGAAGATGGCCCAGTCCAGCAGGGCATTGCCGGTCGCGATGGGGAGGACGACATTGACGAAGACCGCCCCGAGCACGAACAGCTTCAGGGCCGCGCCATAGAGGATGATGCCGAATGCCGGCCCGCTGTGGTCCAGCACCATGACTTCGTGGATCATGGTTAGTTCCAGGTGGGTGTTGGGGTCATCAAAGGGGATGCGGCAGTTTTCCGCCAGCAGGGTGATGAAGAGCGCCCCTGCCAGGAGCAGCATGCTGGCCCCGGCGGCAAGCCAGACCTCCGGGGTGAGATGGGTCAGGATGGTCGAAAGGGAGAGCGACTTGCTCATGCGGGCCAGGGTAATCAGGGCAAAAAAGAGCGTCGGTTCGGCAAGGCAGGAAAAGGTCACCTCGCGGGCCGCCCCCATCCCTTCGAAGCTCGAGCCGGTATCAAGGGCGGCAATGGTCGTGAAGAACCGCGCCAGCCCGAACAGGTAGGCGAACAGAATGAGATCGCCGCTGAAGGAAAGGGGCGCGCCATGGCGCCCCAGCGGTATCAGCAGGACGGCGATGAGCGTTGCCGACAGTGTTATTACGGGACCGGCACGAAAGACCCAGGTGGTGGTGTCGCTGAAGACCGACCCCTTGCGCAGCAGCTTGATCAGGTCGTAATAGGGTTGCAAATAGGGGGCCCCGACCCGGCCGGCAAATGCCGCCTTGGTCTTGCCGATGACCCCGAGCAGTAGGGGTGGGAAGAGGAGCGCCACTGCGCAATGGATGATGATATCGGTCATAAGGTGCCATCCTCACTGAAGACGAAAACGCGCCCGGCCACGCCTCAATGCGTCCAGATCATCAGGACGAAGAGCGTTGCAAAGATATACAGCACATAGATATGAAGCTGACCATGCTGCACCCTCCTGAGAAAGGAAAAGGCCAGGCCGGTCAGATGGAAGACCGGGGTCAGAATCCGGTCAAGCACTGTTTCGGTAACCTCGTAGAGAAACCTCGCACCGGCGGCAGGCATCGGCACGGCCAAGGTGGGCCGCCGGCGGTTGGGGGCCACGATCCCCCCCAGCAACGATACCACCATCTCGCTGAACGAGGTACCAGTATACTGCATTCTGGCTGTCGGTTCGAGATATCCGCAGCCCCAGGTGGCTCCCCGGGAGCGGGGCAACCTGCGCAACCGCAGCAGGTATGCAGTTCCGACCACCAGGGTAAGGATGATGAGCAGGATATTGGCCATCGTGAGCGGCACCAGGGGCACCTGACCGGCAACCCGGGCAATGGCGGGGGCGTTCAGGCCGCCATACAATCCTACCGCTGGGGTAACCAGCCGCATCAACAGCACGGGCGCCAGGCCGCCGGCCAGGCAACCCAGGGCCAGCAGCGCCATCGGACCGGTCATCGTTGCCGGTGCCTCATGGCTGTGGGCGGCTCCGGCCGAGCGGGGTGCACCGAGGAAGATGATCCCGTAGAGCTTGACAAAGGTAATGACGGCCAGGCCGCCGACGAGTGCCAGAACCGGCGCCACTAGGGCAGCCAGCGGCAGCGGATCGATGATGCCATCGGTGATGGCGCCGACGTAGAGGAACAGTTCCCCGACAAAGCCGTTGAGCGGTGGCAGCCCGCAGATGGCGAGGGAGCCGACCAGGAAGAGCGGCGACGTCAGCGGCATGCGCCGGCCAAGTCCCCCCATCCGGTCTATTTCACGGGTGCCGGTGCCATGAATCAGTACCCCGCTTCCCAGAAAGAGGAGCGATTTGAACAGTCCGTGATTGATGATATGGATGAAGGCTCCGGACAGACCACACACCACCAGATACGGGGCGTGCAGTTGCAGTCCGACCAGCGCCAGCCCGATGCCGATGAAGATGATGCCGACATTCTCGATGCTGCTGCAGGCCAGGAGGCGCTTCAGGTCCCGTTGGCCGGCTGCCTGGGCAATGCCGTTGATGGCGGACCAGGCCCCGAGCACGAGGATCAGCCAGCCGAGCCAGACCGGCAGCAGTTCGAAGAACGACAGCGTCCTCAGGATGCCATAGACCCCCATCTTCAGCATCAGGCCGGACATCATGGCCGACACGTGGCTGGGGGCATTGGCGTGGGCCCCGGGAAGCCAGAAATGGAGCGGCATGAGGCCGGCCTTGCCGCCGAAGCCGATCAGGGCGGCGATAATTATGACCGTCGCATAGGGCCACGACTGGGTCAGGGCATGCGCTGCCGGGAACGTGAAACTGCCGGTCGTGCCGCGCAGGAGCGAAAACATGACGAACAGCGCCATGGTGCCGGTGTGGGTGGCAATGAGATAGACGGTACCGACCCGCTGCACCTCGGAACTCTGCTGTTCGGTCGTCAGCAGGAAATAGGCCGACAGGGCCATGACCTCCCAGGCAATGAGGAACAACACGCCGTGGCGGGCCATGACCACCATGATCATCGCTGCGGCGAACAATCCGAGAAACAGCGTCAGCCTGCCGGCGCTGGCCTGCTCCCTGGCCGGCCAGTAGGCGATCGAATAGACCGAGACGCACCCGGCAACGAGAAACAGGGGGAGAAGAAAGAGCGTGGAGAGATGATCGACGGACAGCAGTGCCGGTCCGAACGGCAAAGGCCAGTCGATCTGGTAGACAGCCGCCTGAGAACCGTTGAGGAGTGAGATGACGGCAAACTCTCCGAGAAACGATGCCAACACAGACAACACAGCGGCAATTCGCTGCCCCCAGACCGGACGGTTCAACAGAACGCCCGGCACCCCCGAGAGCGCCATGAGCGTTGCCGCGGCCAGAAGGCACACCACCGGCTCACCGGAAAAGATCACGCATACCTCACCCCTACCCCCTCATGCATATCGAGGCACGACACGTCTGCAGGGTGGCACAAAATCATTATGTGTTGTAAAATTTTATGACACATGCAAAAAATATATGGTATAAACATGCATACGTCAATGAAATTATGAGACATCGTGACAATGCACGACATATAAGCAAGGGAGCGTACCGTCATGCCGAACACCCGATTGAATATCACGTTGCCAACCACGATCGTGGACGATATCAAGGCCCTGTACGGGCAGCGGGGATTGAGCCAGTTCCTGGAAGAAGCCGCCAGGGAGAAGCTCGATGAGGTGAAAAAGAAGGCGTACAAAGGGCTGATTGAAGGATATCAGTCCACTGCCGAGGATACGAAAGAAGTGCTCAAGAAATTCGAGGCTGCAGTGACGGAGAAGCGCGATGTTTAAGCGCGGCGGTATCTATGCGGTCAACCTGCCCCATGCCGATGTGCAGGAGCCGGAGGTATGCCCCTGCCTGGTGGTGAGCAACAATATCAGCAACGAGTATTCGCCGGTCGTGACCATCATTCCCCTGAGTTTTACCCGGCTGGAAAAGATCTACGATTTCGAGACATTCCTGCCGGCTTCGGGCAGTGGGTTGGGAAAAGATGCCAAGATCAGCTCCCACATCCTGATCACCATCGACAAGACCAACGTGATCGGTAACCGACTCGGCTTCATCAACAAATCGCTCATGAGTCAGGTGGCCAAGGCACTCTGTCTGCAGCTCGGCATCGAGGAGACGCCGGCATACCCCAGCCCTGTTAAGCAGGATAAAGGATAACCACCATGCTGCTTGAACCGTCCGAGGCCGCCCAGGCCCTGAATGTCGATGAAAAAACCGTTGTGCGCTGGATCAGGAAAGACAACCTGCCCGCGGAATCGCTCAACGGGGACTACCGGATCAACCCGGTGGACCTCCTGGAATGGGCAACGGAGCGCGGCATAAAGGTAAATCCTGCCCTGTACAAGATGCATGACGCGGATGATCGGCCGCTGCCGACCCTGAGCCAGGCGCTGCAGGCAGGGGGTATCCATTGCGGATTTCCGGGTGACGACAAGGAAGCGGTGCTGCGCAATGTCGTGGCCATCCTGGACCTGCCGCCGGAGATCGATCCCGACTTCATCCTGCAGGTGCTGCTGGCACGCGAAGCCATGGGCACGACGGCCGTCGGCGACGGCATCGCCATTCCCCATGTGCGCAATCCGATCCTGGTACAGCTCCCGGTCCCGAAGATCGCCCTCTGCTTCCTCTCGCAGCCGGTGGATTTCGGGGCGCTGGACGGCAAGCCGGTACAGATACTGTTCACCATCATAACGCCGACCATCAGAATGCATCTGCATCTGCTCTCAAAACTGGCCTACTGCTTGCGCGATCAACGCTTGCGCGATATCCTTGGCAAGCAATGCAACGCCGAGGCGGTCATGAACACCATTCTTGACATCGAACAGGATATTGGTAGAGGAGCCTGATGAGCGGCGACCTGACGGCACACCTCCCGGCCGTGCTGCTCGTGGGGGCGGCGCTCATTGCCGCTGTTTCAGGGGCGCCGCTGCTGGTGCGCGCTGTGAGCCCGAGCGCCGGCCAGCGGCTCGCAACGTTGGCCATGGTAGCGGCAGCCGCAGCAGGGGTTGCCGGTGCCATCACGACGCTGCTCCAGCGTCAACAGGTTACCTATCAGCTGGCCTGGCCGTTCCCCTTCGGACCTGCCGAATGCGGCATCGACCCCCTCACCGCCTTCTTTGCCCTGCCGATCCTCATCGTTGCCGCCTGCTGCAGCATCTACGCCCTGGACTACTGGCCTGCCCCGAGCAACCCCCGCACGGTCCGCAAGCTGACCTTTTTTTTCGGCCTGCTGGTGTCGGCCATGCTCTTCGTAATCATGGCGCGGTCGACCGGCCTGTTCCTGCTGGCCTGGGAGATCATGGCGCTTGCCGCCTACTTCGTCCTGACCACCGATGACCACACACCGGAGGTGCGCGACGCCGGCACGCTCTACATGATCTGCACCCACACCGGCACCCTGGCCCTGTTCGCCATGTTCGCCCTGCTGAAAAGCATTTCCGGCAGCTTCACCTTCCCCGTCACTGGTTCACTGACTGCCACGGCGCCGCTGGCAACCGTCATCTTTCTGATCGCCCTGTTCGGGTTCGGCTTCAAAGCAGGGCTCATGCCGCTGCACATCTGGCTCCCGTCGGCCCATGCCAACGCCCCCAGTCACGTATCCGCCATCATGTCCGGCATCATTCTCAAGATAGGCATCTACGGGCTGGTGCGCACCCTGTCGTTCTTTACGGGCATCCCGCTCTGGTGGGGGATGGTCATCATCGTCCTCGGCATGGTGTCGGGGATCGTCGGGGTACTCTTCGCCCTGGGACAGCACGACCTGAAAAGGCTCTTGGCCTACCACAGCATCGAGAACATCGGCATCATCACCATGGGGATCGGCACGGCAGTGATCGGTGCGGCTACCGGTTCACCGACCCTCATGCTGCTGGGAATGGCCGGGGCGCTGTTGCACGTGCTGAACCATGCCACCTTCAAGGCGCTGCTGTTCCTCGGCGCCGGTTCCGTGATCCATGCAATGGCGACCCGGGAAATCGATCGCATGGGTGGACTGCTCCGTCCCATGCCTTGGACCGCCGTATCGTTCATCATCGGCGCCGTGGCCATCTGCGGCCTGCCGCCCCTCAACGGTTTTGTCAGTGAATTCCTGATCTACCTCGGCTTGTTCAACGGCACGATTGGCGGCAGCGGCGCCGGAGTCATCGGTACCGCCCTCGCCACACCGGCCCTGGCCCTGATCGGTGGTCTGGCCGTCGCCTGTTTCGTCAAGGTGGTTGGCATCGTCTTTCTCGGCGCGCCCCGTTTCCAGCTTCAGCCCCCCCACGAGTCGGGGTGGAGCATGCGCATCCCCATGGTGATCCTGTCGCTCGTCTGCCTTGCTATCGGCATATTCCCGGCAGCAGTCGGACCGTTGCTCGAATCGGCAGTAGCTGTCTGGCTCCCCCGACCGGCTGAACTGCCGGCACTCGCCACCGTTGCGCCGCTGAATTGGATAACAGTGCTGGCCATTGCCCTTATCGCCCTCTCTCTGCTGACCTGGCTCTGGTATCGCCGCCGTCTTCAGCAATCGAGCGTTGCGTCAGCCTCAACCTGGGGCTGCGGTTATCTTGCTCCGACCAGCAGGATGCAATACAGCGCCTCATCCTTTGCCGGATTACTGGTGGATATCTTTGCCGGGATTCTCCACCCTGAGCGGCATGCACCGAAGATCAGAGGCCCCTTTCCGGACAGGCCGCACTTTGAGAGCCATGTGCCGGAAACGGTGCTGGAGCGGGTTTATCTACCTTTCCTGGCCTGGGCGTATTCCAAGGTGCTTCCCATCAGAAATCTCCAGCACGGACAGATACACCTCTATATCCTGTATACCTTCCTCACCCTGGTTCTGCTGATACTCGTCAGTCTGCCGTAATCAGCCGGAGGATACCGTTCAGCAAGTCGAACGGTGTCGGCGGGCAGCCGGGGATGAAGGCATCGACCGGAATGACATTGTTCACCCCCCCACGGGAGGCGTAACTCTCGCCGAAGATCCCGCCGTTACAGCCGCAGTCCCCCACCGCAATCACCAGTTTCGGATCGGGGGTGGCGTCATAGGTGCGCTGCAGGGCGATCTCCATGTTGACCGACACCGGCCCGGTCACCAGCAGCAGGTCGGCAAAGCGGGGCGAGGCCGTGAACTGCAGGCCGAACCGTTCGCAGTTGTAGATCGGGTTGTTCATGGCAATGATCTCCAGCTCGCAGCCATTGCACGAACCGGCATCCACCTCACGGATGGCGAGACTGCGGCTGAAGCGCCGTCTGACCGCCTCTTCCAGCCGTTGCCCGACAACGGTGATCTCCGCCTCGACCTCTTCCGGCAGCGGCTCGGTCACCACCCCGGTCCTGAATATCTGGTGCAGTATCTTCAGCATGGGTTAGATTCCCCCCTCCATGAGTGAAACATGCCTCATCTGCTGCTCCCGTTTTTTGATGACTAGCAAATCAACTGCTCTCAACATATCGCAGTATTTCTGATGATCTGAATCCAGACAAGATGCATTGAGGAGAAAGATTAATGCGTGAAACAATAATCGTCTCCAACCGTGGCCAACTGACTCGCGGTATCCTCGTCCAAACGGTTGCGGAGTCTTTGGCAACCCTATGACCCCGGATCTGCCTGCAATATAAAAGCCTCCTTGCCTTATAACGGCTGGGCGGTGAGCGGAGGTCACCGCTCCACTGTCCTGGTTGGACCGAACCTCCGTTCCGCTCTGGCATGCGCCTTGGCGGCTTCGTCTTCACGGCTTTTGGGAGGAGCGGCGGTCACAAGCGAACTGAGCAATCGGCAGGATGCCTTTTCTATATTTGCAACCGCACGATTGAACGCCGCTTCATTCGCTGCGGAAGGCCCGGTGAAACCGCTGATCTTCCGCACATACTGCAGAGCCGCCGCGTGGATCTCATCGTCAGTCGCGGGTGGGTCGAAATTGTACAGCGTTTTGATGTTTCTGCACACGTCGATTACCTCCGTTTTCTTCTCTCGTCGAGCATTCAAAAAAGGTGGAGAGTTGCTCATCATAAGGGAGTCAAAGGGGCCGACCTTTAAAACCGGGAATCGCGGTCGCCTTTCCAATACTTCCAAAGGATGATAAAGGTGACGTAATGAGTGACCAACAATGCGGGAACCCAGAACGCGGGTATCCAGTAGGCCGGCCCCATATACGCTGATGCCCCATAGACTGTAGCCAGTGTGATTGCCACGATGAGGTCTGCCGTTCCCTCGACGTTGAAAATCCAGACAAGCAGCCGACCAACTCGTGCCTTTCTCACAACAGCCAGAATCGCGAACATTGCCAGCAGAGCGGCAAGCAGGTCTCCAAACGCTGCCGGGTAGGCAAATTGGGGAGCGATTCCTGCATAGGTGGCCCCTGGCGCCAGGAACATCAAGCCGAGGTGTCGGAGAGAATGGAGTAGAAGGATCGGCAGTAGAACAGTCTGTGGTTTCAGATCCGGTAGTCTCGGAAAGAGGTATATGCGGGATGCCACCCAGAACACAAAGGTGCTGAACAGGAGGTTGACAGTGAGAATGTTCATGCGGTTTGCTCCATTTACGCTTATAAGCGGTCACCGGGTAGGAAAGTGAGTCCTATGGGGTCAGAGTTTGCCGAAGTTGCCCGAACTGTTCAAAGTGACAACCACGGTCAACCGTGCATAACGTCACGAAATATGCGCCATCCCGAGAATAGTCATAATTCCCCAGACGAATGGAACGCCGGTGGTGAATGTCGGGATTGAATTTCATAGCATACTCGTATATTGGCGAACACCTGCAATCAGGATACCCGCAAGGGGTATCCCTACGAAACCAATCCGGGTTCGTGTCGTGTAGGGGCGCCCCTCGCGGGTGCCCTGATTGCCGCCGCCGTATCCTACAGATCATGCCCCGAATATGACTGATTGAAGCTCTTGTTGCAAAGGGGGAAGTCGGGAACGATATTCCCCAGCACAGCCTGCTCCAGCCCCAGCCAGTTGACGCTGGAAGGGTCGCGGATCATGCAGCGGTTGATCCCGCCGGTCCTCCCGGACTGAAGCCAGTAAACGATCTCCCCCCGCCACCCTTCCACGCTGCTGAACGAGCTACTGTCAGGAGGCGGCTCTCCGCAGGGAGCCTGTATCCCATCAGCAGGAAGCTTGTCCAGAAATGCGGTGATCAGACGGATGGAATCACGGATCTCTTCTACCCGTACCCAGGCACGGGCGTGCACGTCGCACGAATTGAGCACGATCTCCCGGGGCGGGACCCGGTCGTAGGGGGGGAACGGGTCCTGGATGCGGCAGTCGAGGTGCTGACCGCTGGCCCTCGCCACATACCCGACCGTTCCCAGGTCACGGGCGAGCTCCCTGGTCAATGCGCCGGTGGTGCGGAGGCGATCCTCAAGGGACGGGTTCAGATCGTAGATGGCAATGATCCGCTCAAATTCGTCCGCTAGCCACGTCAGCTCCTCCCTGATGGTTGCGGCGCCGTCCGGGGGTAGGTCGGCAGACACGCCGCCGGGAACGATCCTGTCCATCAGGTAACGATGGCCGAAGAGCTGCCGGTTGGTGCGCAGCATCCTCTCCTTCAGACGGGACAACTGGTAGAGGAAGAACGCAAAGGCCGCATCATTGGCAATGGCGCCGATGTCCCCCAGATGGTTGGCGATCCGTTCCCGTTCGAGAAAGATCGCCCGGAGCCACTGGGCCCGCTGCGGCGGCTGGCAGCCGCAGAGCGCTTCCAGGCCGCGGCAATACGTGAGGGCGTGCCCGACGGTACAGTCGCCGGAAACCCTGCCGGCCAGACGCGCTCCCTCCGCCGGGGAAAGGGCCTCGAACCTTTTTTCGATCCCCTTGTGGGTATAGCCGAGCCGCTCTTCCAGGTTGAGGATATCTTCCCCGACGGCATGAAACCGGAAGTGCCCCGGCTCAATGATCCCGGCATGGACCGGCCCGACCGGGATCTCGTAGACCCCCTCGCCGCTCACCCGTGCCCAGCGGTATTCTCCCGCTACCCGAGGGAGGATGGTATCGGCGGCGAAGGATTTGCGGAGTGGCCAGGCGTCTGCCGGCCAGTCTTCGAACTTGATCCAGGGGCGCAGATCGGAGTGGACATGGCCGGTCGGGATCAGCCCGAGAAGGCTGTGCATCTGGCGCTCGAAGCGGAAGGCCGGAATATATTTCATCGTCAGACTGGGAAAGGTGGGGTCGTCAGGCGGCAGGGTGCAGCGTACCAGCAGGTACTCGCCTCCCAGGGCATAGCAGGCGATCACGGCAAATCCCCGCCTAAGCGACGATTCATCCACCCCCCACTCGGCTGCCAGCCGTGCGTCAACCCCCTTCATGACCCGGCCCGCTTCGGCAAACTTTTCCCGCGGAATGGTCAGCTCCCGTACCATCCCCGACGAACGGATGGTGCCGGGGACCGCCGCACTCCCGAAATGGGTGGTCAGGGTATCGTACAGTATCATCACGACCGTCCGCCTTTGGTTGTACTCTCGACTACGTTCATTTCAGCAGCCCCACCGCCGCCTGGAACCAGCTGGCAAGAAAGCCGGGGACATAGATCCCCAGAAGCAGCACCAGTGCCATATGGAGGGCAACCGGGATGTTGGCGGCGGCGAGCGGTCGCTGCCAGTCGGGAACGAGCCCCGCCACCATCGGCTGCACGCGACGAAAGAGCCCGGCAAAGGCGACCGCGAGCCCGATCAGGAGGAGCGGGGTCACGAGCGGCATCTGCTTGATGGTGGCGGTCAGGATCAGGAACTCGCTGGCAAAGAGGCCGAAGGGGGGCATGCCGGCCAGGGCCATCACGCCGAGGAGCAGTCCCCAGCCGACCGGCGGATTCCCCCGGATCAGCCCCCGAATGCGCGACATCTCCTGAGTGCCGTGCATCTGGGAGGCATGGCCGACGCTGTAGAACACCGCCGATTTGGTCAGGCTGTGCACCAGCATGTGGAGCATGCCCCCAAAGGTGGCAATCGGCCCCCCCAGGCCGAAGGCAAAGGTGGCGATTCCCATATGCTCGATGGAGGAGTACGCAAAGAGCCGCTTGATATCCTTTTGCCGCAGCAGGGAGAACGAGGCCACCAGCAGCGACAGGAGGCCGAAGCCGATCATCATGTTCCCCGCCAGATGCGTGCCGGTAGAACCGTCCACGAGCGATTTGCAGCGCACCAGGGCATAGAGGGCGACGTTCAAGAGGAGCCCGGACAGCACCGCCGAAATCGGCGTCGGCCCTTCGCTGTGGGCGTCCGGCAGCCAGTTGTGCACCGGCACCAGGCCAACCTTGGTACCGTAGCCGACCATCAGGAAGACGAATGCCAGCCGCAGCACGGTCGGCTCCAACTGCCCGCTCACCTGGCTCAGGTTGGTCCAGAGCAGCGCATTCCCCCCCTCCCCCAGGACCCGTTCCGCCGCGAAATAGAGGAGCACGGTACCGAAGAGCGCCTGGGCGATCCCCACCCCGCAGAGGATGAAGTATTTCCAGGCCGCCTCGATGGCGGTGGGTGTGCGGTAGAGCGATACCAGCAGCACCGTGGCAAGGGTGGCCAGTTCCATGGAGATCCAGAGCACACCGAGGTTGTTGGTGAGGAGCGCCATCAGCATGGCAAAGATGAAGAGCTGGAACATGGCATGGTAGAAGCGCATCCGTACCGGGCCGACCCGGCCGTGGGCACGCTCCGTCCGCATGTAGCGCCGGCTGAAGATGGCGGTGGTCATGGAGACGAAGGTGGTCAGCACCACCAGATAGACGTTGAAGGGATCGACAAAAAAGAAGCTGCCGCCGGCCAGGAACGGTCCCGTCCGATAGACCTGCAGCGCCAGGGCCAGACTGGCGGCAAAGGTAAGCAGAGATCCGGTGATGTTGACCTCCGGGGCGTAGCGCCAGTCGCCGATAAAGGCAAGGGCAACGGCCACCAGCACCGAAATCCAGAGGAGCAGCGTCAGGGTCATCAGTCGCTCTCCTTCAGTTTCGCCATCTGGTCCACGTCAAGGCTGTCAAAGGTCGTGTTGATGTGGAAGAAGAAGATGCCGAAGATGAACGCGGCGATCAGCAGGTCCAGCGCGACCCCCAGCTCCACCACCATCGGCATGCCATAGGTGGCGCTGGTGGCGGCGAAGAAGAGGCCGTTTTCCATGGCCAGAAAGCCGATAATCTGGCTGACCGCGTGGCGGCGGGTGACCATCATCAGGAGCCCCAGCATGACCGTTGCCAGCGCCACCGCCAGGGTGGTACGCGTCATCAGCGCCGATAGCTGCCTGATCGGCTCGGTCAGGTGATAGGAGAAGATCACCAGGGCAATGCCGAACATCATGGTGGTCGGGACGTTCACCACGCTCTCGATTTCACGGTGGATCCGCAGTTTCAGGATCAGTTTGTAGAGGATGTAGGGGAGCAGGATCACCTTCATGCCAAGCGTCAGGAGGGATGAGAGATACAGGTGGTGCACGCCGGTGGCAAAACCGATGATGGCGGTGCTGATCCCCAGAAAGAACCCCTGCCAGGCAAAGATATGCAGGAGGGCGAACATCCGGCGCTGCACCAGGAGGGCAAATGAGGTGAGGAGGATCAGGGCGGCCAGCAGCAGATTCAGTTGCACCACCAGGGCGTGGGACATGGGTCACTCCAGGATGAAGAAGGCGATCATGCCGAGGGTCGCCAGCATGAAGGCGCTCCCCAGGTATTCCGGCACGCGGAAGATCCGCATCTTGGCCATGCCGGTTTCGATCAGCACCATGATGACCCCACCGAGCATCAATTTGAGGACAAAGGCGACTGCTCCGATCAAGAGCGCCAGCGGCTCACCGGTGACGGCAATCCCCCAGGGGGTGAAGGCGGCGATCCCGAGGGAGAAGAACAGCATCAGTTTCATCATGCCGGCCCATTCGATCAGTGCCAGGTAGCGGCCGGAATACTCCAGAATCATCGCCTCGTGGATCATGGTCAGTTCCAGATGGGTGGCGGGGTTGTCCACCGGAATCCGCCCGGTTTCGGCCAGTGCCACCAGAATGAAGGCGAACAGGGCGAAGGCCAGCGACGGACGGATGACGAACTCCCCCTGGGCCATGACCTCCACCATCCGGGTCAGCGACGTGGAGCTGCTGGCCAGGGAGACCGTGAAGACCGCCATCAGCATGGCCGGCTCGGCCAGGGCGGAGATCATCATCTCCCGGCTCGATCCCATGCCACCGAAGGCGGTGCCGATATCCATCCCGGCCAGGGCGGTAAAAAAACGGACAATGGCAAACAGCATGACCAGGGCGATGATATCGGCGGTATCGGCCAGCGGCAGTTCGGTCGAGACCAGAGGAATGATGCCGCCGGCCAGCACGGTAACGCCGAAGATCAGGTAAGGGGTGAAGCGAAAGATCCAGGAGGCATGTTCCGCCAGGGTCACATCCTTGATGAAGAGGCGGCTGATGTCCCGGTAGGGCTGCAGCAGCCCCGGCGAGGTACGCCCCTGCAGACGGCACTTGATGATCTTGACCCAGCCGGCAAAGGCCGGGGCCAGGCTAAGGAGCAGTGCGAGCTGCACGAGCTCTATGGCCAGCGGCTGGAGGCTCATCCCAGAAATACCAGGAGTACGATCAGGGTGACGAACGAATACAGGAGATAGATCTGAATCCGCCCCTGCTGGAGCTTGCCGACAAGGCGGGCGATCCAGAAGGAGAGATCGGCCAGCGGGGCATACAGCCAGCCCCAGATCCGGTCGCGAATCCGCAAGCGATAGCGGATATGGTCCGCCATGACCGGGTGATTTTGCGGCGAGACCAACTCGACCTGCTCGCGGATGTCGAAGAGAAACCCGAGGACCCGGCGGATCGGCATGGCAAAGGCGGTGGCCGTGTACTGCATCCGCGGCGTGATCCGCTCGAAACCGCAATCCCAGAGGGGCGCCCGGCGGATGGAGGCGCCGCGGACGTGCAACAGCAGATAGGTGATGGCTACCACCGCCAGGATCACGCCGAACACCAGCGGCCCGGAATAGGAGGCCCGCTCCGGGGAGGCCGGGGTCAGCCAGAGCCAGCCGAACCGTCCAGCAGCAGTGGCTATGCGCCCCCCCAGCAACTGGTGCGGAATACGGTCGAGCCAGCCGATGACGAAGGTCGGCAGCACTCCCAGGGCGAGGCACGAGAGCGCGGTCAGTGACATCCCCAGCCGCATGGCCAGGCCGACTTCGTGGATATGTTCCCCCTTTCGGTGGTGACCGCGCCGGGCGCCAAGGAACGTCACCCCGAACGCCTTCACAAAGCAGGCGGCGGCAAGTGCCCCGGTCAGGGCCAGAAGCGCGGCCCCCAGCGGTATCAGCAGCTTCAACAGCGGCTGTGGCAGGACGGGCGACAGGAGAAACGCCTGAAAGGTGAGCCATTCCGAGACAAACCCGTTAAAGGGGGGCAAGCCGGAGATGGAGACGCACCCCACCAGAAACAGGGCCGATGTCCAGGGGAGCGGATGGATCAGCCCCCCCATCTCTTCCATGTTCCGCTCGTGGGTGGCATGAATGACGGCCCCCGCCCCCATGAAGAGCAATCCCTTGAACAGGGCATGATTGAGCGTGTGGTAGAGGGCGGCCACCAGCGCCAGCGCGGCCAGGGCCGGGAAGTGGAACGCGGTGAAGATCATGGCGAGGCCGAGGCCGATCAGGATGATGCCGATGTTTTCCACCGAATGGTAGGCCAAGAGACGCTTCAGGTCGTGCTGCATCAGGGCATAGAGCACCCCGAGGACTGCCGAAACCAGACCGAAGATCAGGACGATCCCTCCCCACCACCAGGGGAACTCGCCGAGCAGGTCAAAGGCGACCCGCACCATGCCGTAGATGGCGGTTTTCAACATGACGCCGCTCATCAGGGCGGAGACGTTGGACGGGGCCACCGGATGGGCCTCCGGGAGCCAGACGTGCAGCGGGATGACCCCCGCTTTGGCGGCAAAACCGAAAAACGCCAGGAAGAATGCGGCCGTACTCCACCCAGGGGTGAGACGGGCGGTCCGCATGGCATCGAAGGTGTAGCCTTCAAAGCCATTGAAGCCGGTGGTAAGGCCGGCCATGACCCCGAAGGAGAGCAGGATGCCGATGGCGCCCACATGGGCGACCAGCAGGTAGAGGAAGGCCGCCCGCCGGTTTTCGGCCCGCTCGTCCTCGTACATGACCAGAAAATACGAGGCTGCGGCCATCAGTTCCCAGGCCACGAGAAAGAGAAAGGCGTCGTCGGCAATGATCACCAGCACCATCCCTGCCAGGAAGAGGAGGTAGAACAGCACCAGCGGGGTAACCGGGCGCTGACCGAGATACCCGCGGACATAGCCGATGGAGTAGATGGAGGTGAAGAGTGACAGCAGACCGATGACGATGAGGAAAAAGCCGGCCAGGGGATCGAGACGGACGTTGAAGGGGAGACCGGGCAGGCCGAGGGGAATGGTTGCGGCGCTGTTCAGACCCTGGGTCAGGGTAAGGAAGCCGGCCAGGGTCACCGTCCCGGACACCAGGGCCGCCAGGCTGAAGGCAACCGGGATCAGCAGCCGTTCCTGCCGGGCGAAGAGCGGGCAGACAAGCGCCATCCCCAGCAGGAGCAGAATCGAGAACCCGGTGATGTCAAGCGCGGACATGGGCAACACCCTTCGACCAGGGGAGCAGCAGCATCTTGTAATGACTATGGCCGCCACCACGGCAAAGATCTATTGGTTTTAATGTACTGTCCCATTCTCCGATTGCAAGCCGTCACCAAAGGTTTTCTCTTGAGGAGGTGGCGTCCCGGGTGGCATCTCAACCTTCTTTTTCTTGACCTGGACCCCTTCGTCCAGGAACGCGTTCACATCATTAACGGGATAGCAGGGAATTTCGATGCCCGTTTCCACGTTTTCCTTTGCCATCACCGGATTTCCGGCAGCATAGCAGAACAGATCCCCTTTCCTGAGCGGCATCCCCCCCTTGTCCGACAGCCGCTTGCGGGCGACCACCAGGTAGTCGCCGGGGAGCATGTCAAAGGAAAAGGAGCCATCTTCAACGGTTGAGCTGCCCAGGAGCCCCATCCCCTTGAACGCGCCATTGGCCGGAAGGTAGAGTGAAACCTGGGCGTTGGCGACCGGTTTTCCCCTGAAGGTGACCATGCCGGTGAGACGGGTCCTCTCCGCGGCCTTGACGACCGGTGAGGTGACCGGGTTCAGCATGAATGAGAGCCAGAGGTTCTTTGTGTCAACGATTACCGGGTTGCCGCCGTGGAAGGATGAATACTCCCTCCCGTTGCCGGTGCCGCCGGCGACAAGGTAATATTTGCCGGGTGGAAGTTCCAGTCGGTAGAAGCCCGGTTTTGTGCTGAGAGAGGAGGTGGCGAAGGGCGTCCCGCCCCAGGTGTCCCGAAGGGTCTTGTAGGCACTGACATTCCCCCCTGCCAATGGGCCACCCCTCGTGAGGATCACCCCTTGGACGAATGCCGCAGTTGCGCAGTGGGGAAGGGTGCCCAGGATGGCGAGAACTGTCAGGATCACAAATGATGTGCGGTGACTCCGGATAACCAGGGTGCCGCATGTTATACGGTTCATTATGAATCCCATTTCCTGTGCTTTTCGTTTCAGGCCCTGGACCGAATCGACAAGCTGAATGCTGCGATAAACCCGAAACCGGCGAGAATCGCCGCCTTGCCGTACAGGGATACCCCGGCAGCCGTTGCCGCGATCCCCCACGACTGGGCCAGTGCCCCGCCGATAAACATCCCGACCACCACCAGTCCGGCATCCGCATCGCCTTCACCGGCCTTGATCAACTGGCGAAACGGGCAACCGTCGATCATGACCGCGACCCAGCCGACCAGCCCCATCCCCAGAAAACTCCAGAGGTAGTCCAGATGGGCTCCCGGTTGGCCATACAGGCCGGGGTGGATACGGCCGGTGACCATGGCCGCTGCGAAGGCGGCACCGACAAATGCAGCCAGTCCCCAGATGGGCGCAATCCTGCATCCCATCAGCAGGGTGTCGCGGATGCTGCCGGTTATACAGAAACGGCTCCTCTGCGCCAACGCGCCGAGTCCCAGCCCCACAGCCAGGGTAATCAGCCAGGGGGCGTGCTGGGCACCGCTCCCCCGTTCTGAAAACAGCAAAAAACCTGGGCGGATGACGAGAAAACCCAGCAACAGCGCAAACAGCAGCGGAATGAGATGTCCGCTGTACCCCTTGTCCAGCGCAGGTTTTTCCATCTCGGCGCCGCTCACCAATCCCTTGAGGCCGCCCCGGACCCCGGCGACCAGGCCGGCAAGACCGGCCAGGGCGGTCAGATCGCCGGCCGTGAGCCGCAGGACGAGCTTGATGGGGCAACCGATGAAAACGGCGCAGCCGAAGATCATGAACATGCCGAGGACCAGGCGCGAGAGGGGGGAACTCCCCGCCCGGGAGCGGAATTCCCCGAACGCCAGGGCAGATGCCGTGGAACCGAGCACGAACCCGATCAGCTCGGGGCGCAGGTATTTCATGGTGGCATTGTCGTGGAGGCCGAGCGCACCGGCACTGTTCTCGATAAAGCAGGAAACGCAGATGCCGGAGTTTTGCGGGTTGCCCCACACGGACAGCATCACCCCCAGCGTACCGAGCATGGCTCCAGCCAGCACCACAATCCAGAATTCACGAGAGCGTATCATCACCATGGCTATTCGCATCCACCCGCAAGCCTGCTCCTGATGTAGCCGAGTTTGTGCAGCGTCTCGGCAGCCGTGCGATTGCCCGGGTTCGAGGCGACCCGTGCGCCGATCCGCTTCATAGAGTCATCCACAAATGTCCGAATCTCGCTGCGGCGTGACAGCGGGCTCCTGTCGTCCAGGTAATCGCCGTTCAGCCCGATCCCCTGGGCAAACGAGCCAACCGCTTCATCCGCTGCCCCCATCTCCCGCAGGATCACCCCCCGAAGGATGTAGCCATGGGCCTCGCCCGGATACTGCCTGATCAGTCCATCGAGCTTCAGCAGCGCTTCCTGACGCCTGCCCGCCGCAACGAGCGTCTCCACCGGGCCATAGAGCCTGGTGATGAGTTCAATCCGGGCCCGGTAGGCCATTTCACGCTCGGCGGCCTTCCCCAGCCCGGGTGCATTTCCGCTCTTTCCGTCCCCGGCGCCGCCTGCCAGCAGAACGACCAGCGCTGTGCAGGCAACCAGCAGCACGAGCCAACAGAATATGTCAAACGGTTCCTTGACCATTATTTCCCTAACAAAAGTAGAAATCAGGTTGCTCAAAAATAGCCAGATCGTCGCACCCGCAGCAAGCTCCGCGGAGGCGTAGCAGCGCTACGCCGCACAAGGTAGCTTGCGAGGACGGCGGCGAGATGGCTGTTTTTCAGCAACCGCTAAACGGTTTAGTACTTCTGATAGGGCGGCATGTTGACCCGCTTCGCCATCCCCCTGATCTGGTCATAGTCGCCGTCCAGCAGCTCCTCATAGCCGTCGATCCCGGCCGCCTTCAGCACCTTGATCCGTTCACCGTCGACAGCGGCAATGTCAGCCTGCCGCAGGGAGAGCAGCGCGTCTTTTACCTTCTTGAGCAGGGTCGGGTCGGTCCCCTTGGCAGCTGCGAACGTACAGTACGGAATCGGCTCGCTCTGCGCCAGGATGACGAAATCGTCTGCCGCGATCTTTCCCTCCCGGGTCATAATCTCCAGGTCGAGCAGTGGTGCGGCAGCCACGTCGTACTTTCCGTACAGCACGCCGTAGATCAGTTTTTCATGCTTGAAGGCACCGGGCGGAATGGTGTAGTGGCCGAGGTCGTTCTCGGGGTTGATACCGGCCCTGAGCATTATGTCGTACTCCGCCAGGTAGCCCGTCGGGGCCAGCATCGGACCGAATGCCATCCGTTTCCCCTTGATGTCGGCCAGCTTTTCGATCCCGCTCCCCTTGCGGGCGATGATGGCGCCGGCGGTGCGCGAACCGAGTGTGCCTCGTTTCTCGGAAGCGATCAGTTCGACACCGTGGTTCTCGCGCAGGACGATATAGAGCAGTGAGTTGGTGTGGGTCAGGGTAAATTCCCCGGCCTTGAACCGGCGCTCAACATCGTGGGTATCGACCGGGAGCATGACGAAATCCACCCCGACCTTGTCCGACAGGTAACGGGTCAAGGGGGTGAAACGCTCTGCTGTTTCCTGTTCGCTGTTGCAGATCATGTAGCCGATCTTGACCACTGGACGCTTTCCTTCGCTCCTGCATCCGGCGATCGCAAGCAGCGTAGCAGCCGCAATGAGAACTCTGGTCAGTAATGAATGCATGGTCTACCTTTCACCGACAAGGTTAGCGGCAGGCGCTGTCGATTCCATCCAGGTTGCCATGAAGTACCAGCCCTCTGCCACGGCACCCTCCGCGGCACACCGTCCTCTCGTGGCACTCCCCGCAACCGATTGGTGTCTCAAGCAGTCTGCGCCGGAACGACTGTTTTTCCGGAGAGGACAGGATGTCCTTGAGTGGCATTTCAACGACGCTGCCGAGCCGTAACGGCAGTGCCGGGCAGGGGTAGACAACGCCGTCCGGGGCGATGGCTATCATGGTGTTGGTGGCCTGGCACCCTGCCTGGGGGAATGGTTGTCCCGGGTAAAAGGCGCGCCAGAGAAACGGGTCGTGGATGGTCACGGCAATGTCCATAGCTTCCCTGCCATCCCGCAACGACGCGCTCAATTCATCCTGTTCGGACCGGGAGATAAAAAAAGGCGCTTCACCCTCATACAGGCGCTGCATCGGCAGCACTAGCCGCCTGATCCCGGCTCCCATGCAAAACGCGAGCAGTCCCGGCAGGTCGTGCCAGTTTCCGTTGGTAACCGGGAAGGATATGCCGAGGGTGGTATCCGCCTGCGGCTCAGACGCTTCCTTCAATCCTTGTGCGTGAATCCGGAGTTCCTCAAGACTGCCACAGGATAAGAGGAGTTCCTTGGGTCGCACCCCTGTTTTCTGGCAACCGGTCGAGTATCCCAGAAACCCTGAGGCCGGCACGGTCAGGAAGAGCGCGACCGGCGACCCGGACAGCTGCGCCAGCGCCTCGACTGCCGCCGGATCTAATGGGAAAACCGGCGATGACACCTGTAGCATGAGCGGCCGGCATGCGATGATCGCTGCGCAGGTCTGCCGGAGCGCTGCAACGCTCTCGCCGCTGTGGGGCAAGTCCCAGTAGACGGTTATCGGTGTTGACAGTTCCATGAATATCCTGAACGATGTCGGAACAACGCGGTGGAGAGCCCTCACCCCCAGCAGTGCGGATCGGGACTGTTCATGTCGCCGGTCAGCGCCAGGGCGCGGGCGGTGCAGCCACCCAGGCACTCCGCATACCTGCTGCAGCCGGCACACTTGCCGGCCGGCTGCTTGTTGCGCATCTTCTGCAGCACGACCGAATCCTTCCAGACCTGCTTCAGGTCATCGGATACGATGTTGCCGATGACGATCGGGATGAATCCGCACGGGGTCACATCGCCGTTGGCCTTGATATTGAGCGACAGCTTGCCGCAGACGCTCCCCTTGACGAGACTGCCAGCATCACGCTCGCCCAGCAGGGCGATGATCGGATCGTCAAGCGAGATGTCAAGCTCCTTCTCGCTCCGTTTTAGCGCAAGCGCCTCGCGGTAGAACGCCTGCCACTCTTCGGGGGAGAGGTCCAGGTCATCCTTGTTGGCAAGGCCGAGCCCCGAGCATTTGAAGTTGTGAAAATTCAGCTGCCCGGCGCCGTAGGCCTTGGCCATGGCGACCAGTTCCCCGACGGTGCCGTTGTTGATCCGGCAGATGACCGTGGATACGGACGTGGCAATACCGGCCGCCTTTAGGTGCCCCAGCGCGGCCAGCGCCCGCTCATGGCTGCCGGCGACACCGCGGAAGCGATCGTGGGGATCGGCCAGATGGCTGTCGATGCTGATTCCCACCTTGGTAAACCCGGCCTCCTTGAGCGCCCTTGCCCTGTCCCGGTCGATCAGCCAACCGTTGCTGTTCATGGAGACCCGCAGGCCGAGTCCGCTGGCAAAGGCGGCGATCTCCAGCAGATGAGGATAGAGGAGCGGTTCGCCGCCGCCGAAGTTTACGGAGAACACGCCGGCCCGGGCCACCTTTTCCAGGCAGGCGTAAAGGACCTCCTGTGGCAGCTCTTCGTGGGTATCTTCGCGGCTGTAGCAGTGCCTGCAGGCAAAATTGCAGCTGTTGTTGATGGCCCAGTTGATGGTAAGCGGCGCCTCCAGAACGATGTCATTGTGCATAGGTTATGAAACCCTTCTGCTTCAACTCGTCGAGGAACGAGTGGACATCGGCGCGCAGGACCTCCTCCTCGACCTCAAATTCCGAGAGCAGTGCGTCGACTATCCCCTCGAAGTCGCGGCCGTCACACAGCTTCCAGATTTCCATGCCGAGCAGGTTGACCGACAGCATGGCTCCGCCTGAAAAGAGAATCGCCGTCCCGATTTCCCCGACATCATCACCGCGTTCGAGTCCCGACTGCACCGCGGCAAGGGCATCGGCCTCCTCACGCCACATGACGTCCGGGTTGCGTTGGATAGTGTGCATCATCTGTCCTGTTAGTCCCCCTGGGCAGTGATCGATGCAATGACCAGATTTTCCTGTGAAGCGTTCCGGATGCCGTGGTCTTCCAGGGCCGGGACAACGACGATCTGGCCGGTGGTGATGGTCCGGGTCGTGCCGCCGGACATGAACTCGCCGGTCCCCTCCGCCACGAACCAGATATGGCTGCCGTGATGGGTGTGGGTCACGATTTCCTGCCCCGGCTTGATGCCGAACAGGCTGATGCGTGAATGGTCATCGGACCAGATGGTCTCCTGATGACGCTTGGCATCGTCGAATTTCTTCAGCTTCTGCAGGTCCAGTACCTGTGCTTTCATAAACTCCTCCTGTGTGATGGATCTCGGTGAGTATCGGGCTCTCTCAGGCCTTCTTGACCACCTTCAGTGCGTTTCCCAGCAGTTCCGAGGCCCGGTTGATCAGATTTGAAGCAACCGAGACGCGTAGTTTTTCATCTTCCGTGACGCTGCCGGTAAAGGTTACCCCGAAGCGCGCAGCCACGCTGTTCGCCTGCTGCTGTGCCCCGGCTCCGGCCTGAGGCGTGGCCGCCACGAGCAGCATCCCCTTGCCTTTGGCGTGGTACGCCACAACCGTTCGCAACTCCTCTTCGCTCAGACCTCCCCTGTCGCCGGGGGCGAACATGAACCAGATCTGTCCATAGGAAGCCACGTCGGCAGCAGACAGGTGTGGCAGTACGTTGCGGTCAGCCACTCTGACGGTATACCCTTTTGCGTCGAGTTCCCTTGCCAGGGGCTCTTTCTGGGCAGCCCCACCGGACAGATCGTAGACAAGGATGCTGCGTCCCGGTGGTGAGCCGGCTCCCTGATCGAGCCAGGCGGCAATATTGGCTATATACGTCCGGTTGTCGTACCGTTCGAGCGCAGAAGCATCGAAACGGCCGGGCAACGTGTCGAACACGATGTTCCCCTTCCCCTCCAGGTCGTTGCTGTAGACGGCAATCAGCCCGCTACCGGTCGGGTCCATGACCATCCGGACGTTCGGGTCATGCTTGCCGATCACGGCGGACTGGCCGCCACTGAGGGAGCCGACCCCCTTCAGCAGCGGGTTGCCGAGATCGACACCCGGCGCGAACAGCGAGAGCTGGAAGCCGTAGGTAATCAGCAGGGTCCCGCTCAGGCAGACGAACATATAGAGCGCGAAGACCCTCTTTTTGAAGAAGGTCCAGAACATGACCATGGTCGGTACCGCCGTGACCGGCCCGCCGATCATGAAGGCCAGTGCCGCGCCATTGTCGAGAGTTCCGTCCAGCGAGCTCTTGATGTGCGCGAGAACGCTGGAGGCGCTGATCTGGTGCAAAAACAGGGGGACCGAAGCCAGGGTGACCCAGACGATGTTGAATGGGTCATCCCCACCGAAAAACCGGTAGATCCACTCCTTGGGCAGGTAACGCTCGACAACCGCGCCGATGAAGACGCCAACGACGACATACTTGCCCACCACCCAGAGCATCTCGCTGCTCTTGGCCAGGAAGATGACGAACTTGTTGGCGGTCCTGACCGCCACCCGGTTGCCAAAGGTGCGTCGGCAGTTGCAGCGCAGACGCTCGTCGGGATAATCGTCGTCGTGGAAATCGCCCCGAACGATGGCCCCTTCGATAAATATGTCGTTCCTGCCGAACCCGCTAGCCCGGCCCATGTAGTGGGTGACCAGGCCGGCAAATATCCCCATGCTAAAGGCCGAAACGGTTCTGATGACGGTCCATTCCGGCCCGAGGTCGTTGAGGGTGATGAGATAGGTGGATGGGCTCAGTAGCGGCGAGGTCACCATCAGGGCCATGACCGGCGCAAGCGGGATGCCGGCAAACAGGAGGCTGATGGCGGTGGTCATGGTGCCGCAGGCGCACAGCGGGGTGATGATGCCGACGAACGACGCCAGGAAGACGCTCATGACGCCGTACTTGCGCAGTTTCATCTGCAGCTTCGCCGCGACCTTGAAGGTACGCAGGTAGCCGGCGAGCAGGATGCCGACCAGAAAATAGGGAAAGACCTCCCAAAGCTCCGGGACGACCCCCTTCCTGTTGAAAAAGAGATCCCACATCTCGGTGCCGAGCTGCAGGGGAAAGGAGCCGGAGGCGGTGTCGACGACGGCCATGTTGCCGCTCGGGCCAAAGGTCCATACGTGCCAGATGATCAGGGCGAGGGAAACCAGGATCATCCCGGCCAGCATCCTGTTGCCGGATTTCCCGTGATGCCCGTGGACCTGGCACGCCTCTTCGGTTTTCGCTGCGAATGGATTCAGTGACATATCACCGCTTACCCTGGACATTCATCTTAAGAAACCGCATCCCTGCGATTGCGGGCAGCCAATGGAGCGGAGCGTGCCCGTCGCTTCCCGTTCAGGCGGCGTAGCGAGGAGATGACGACCCCCACCCCCATCATTGTCAGGCCGGAGAACACCAGTGGCACGCCCGGATCACGAACCACCTGGATCCCGGCATACGGAACCCCGTTCCTGTCGAGGTTGTTGCCGAGATTATAGAGTGCATACCTGTTCCAGACGAATGGGTCATTGATGCCGCTGATACCCTCGGCGACCACCTTGCCATCCTTCAGGATCGCAAGTTCCAGCCACTCTTTCTTCGGTTTCGGGTTCTGGTATGCCACCAGTTCGAACGCATAGGGGAAACCGGGGGGGAAATCAGACGCCTTTGTGGCGGTCTGATACGACCCGACACGCTTATTGTCCCGGAATACGGTCAGCGTGACATTCCCTTTTCGGTATTCCAGGGGTCCTGTTTCAACCCGGTAACCATCGGCAAACGAGAAACTCTCGCCGGTCTTCAGGATATGAAGTCCGTCTTTCAGGCCGTTCTTCCGGACGCCGATCTTGATCGGCATCGGGTAGAACTCCTTGTGAATCTTCCGCACGATGACGCTGAACCCCAGGTCCACATCCCGGTCCAGGTCCCAGCGGAAAAACTCCGTTACCACGTTCTCTTCGTAGCTGTTCACCGTGGCCACAAGGCCGAGCGACTTGACAAGACCCCCCAGCAGGACAAGCAACACCCCGACATGCACGACGAGCACGGCCCGGTCAATGGTGCGAAAACGGCTGATGGTGCAGAAAGCGAGGTTGCAGCCGAAAGCGGCAAGCAGGCCGACGAAATACGGACTGGAGTAAAGTGTGCTCTTTTCGGCGAGCGTGCCGGGAATGGCCACAACGGCAATGCCTAGGAAGAGGAGAAGCGCCAGTTCCGTTGACGCCAGAAACCTGAATACACGGCCGAGGCGGCCTGATGCATACTTGCCCATGGTGCGTTAAATCAGTTTTCGGTTCTTGAGAAACTCTTTGGCGACTTTTCTCGTATGCTCAACCGAATCGCCCGGCCGGACCAGCTTGCTGTAGGTATCGTTCTGGAGCACACCCGCAAGCTTGTTGAGCAGCTTGGGGAGAGCCGGATAATTGGAAAGCGTGTCAGTGGTCAGGACCGGTGCGTACGGGGGGGTACCACCGATAGGGGCGAGCCAGGTCATGTTGAGGGTCCTTAAGTACTCGCTCTTGATCGCGTCAAACCCGACCACCGCGGCCCCCTTGGCCTTGGCAAGCAGGTCCGACGCGCGCTCGGTGTTTTCCAGGATGATGTTGACCTTGCCCTGCTTTACGGCGGTGTAAAGCTCCTTTGAATCCCTGTAGACATCTATCTTCACGCTGGAACCGGTTCGTTCGCTGATCATCAGGGAGGTCATTTCCGCCAGCAGCCTCTCGTTGTGAGTGACGATCCCGAGATGTATCGTCCTGCCGACGCAGGCATATCCCTCGCCGACGACATATGCCGCAGCGATCACCATGATGACGCATGCAATCAGTTTTTTCATTCCAGCACCTCTGAACGTACTGTTCCGGCGTTGCTGCCGGCTGTTGCCAACAGTTCACCTGAGCATCTTACCCCGAATTTTCCTGAATTCGGCAGTTGAAGGAATCCTCGTTCGCTCCGGACCCCTTACACCTGCCGGATGTAGGTTTAGTCACTGCCCAAGGTGATATCTACGCTATCCGAACCCGTTGTGGAAACAGTAACGGGCACCAGTTCGGCGGTCGGGGGGAAACTCCGCGCAACGCCGATGAAGACCTGGCCAGTTGCCGCAACGAGCAGCTGATATCGTCCTTCGGGATCGGTCCACGCCGAAACGTAGTCCGGCACCCCGGCAATCTTCTTCGAGCGGTGGCCGTAGACCCACACCATGGGCACCGGCGTGCCCGAGGCCGTGGTGACCCTGCCGGTTACGACCCTCGTCCCCGTGTCTCCTGTCCGTTTTTTCCGACCGGCCTCCCGGATGTCCGTGACCACGAATTCAGTCTCGCGGTTACCGGTCGGCAGGATCTCCAGCTCCAGCGGTTCTCCCGAATGCTTGTCGCCGGGCATGAGCGGACCGTATGTCCCGTCCAGCTTCAGCCGCGCCACGGCCCAGTATTTCCCGGGAGGCAGCATGATGACCGCTTTTCCGTCGGCAGCGGTGGGAGACGAGATGAAATCGGCCGGCCGCCGTACCTGCTGGCTCTCGTACAGAAACACCTTCACGCCCTGAAGCGGTTTACCGTCTCCCGCCCGGACCGTGAAGTCGACAGAAACAGGGTCCGCCCCCAGTAGCGGAGTGGCCGCGGCCAGGATCAGGGCAGCCACACAGGAGAAGAGTGCGCGCCTCATTGTCCCACCCGGGCATTGCCATCAACAGGGCCGCTCAGTATCGGGTCGACAATGACCGTCCCGATGCCGGGCTCGGAACGCGCGTCAAAGATGCCGGCAAGCGGGTCACCGTTTCCCCACCAGTTGCCGCGCGCATCCACATCCTCGGTATTGAAATCTCCGATCCGGATATTATAGCTGCTGTTCTCAAAGATATTGTTCCCCGCAATGGAGAGTCCGCCTCCCCGTTCCCGAACGAAAATGCCGACCTCATTGCCGCGGATCGTGTTGCCGCTGATGACGGCCGTGCCGATATATGACCTGATGCCGATGCTGTTGTTCTCGAACAGGTTGCCGTCGAACCGGACCGGACCACTTCTGAAGCGCATCCCCCCATGGTTCGACCTGAACACGCTGTTGGCAACGGTTAGTTCGGTGAAATGGCTGTGCAGTCCCCAGGAGGCATACTCGAACACGCAATGATCAACCACGCTGCCAGCGGCATATTCCAGCAGGATCTCGTCCCAGTCCCCCGGTCCCTTGCGATCGGCCGCCGTGAACAGAATCTTCGCCCGGGCCGTCCCTCTTGCCAGCAGTTTTCCTTTAACTGCAATACCGGTGCCGCCATCGAACTCCACTGTCGTGCCGGGTGCAATTGTAAGCGCCGCAGTCTTTACAACCTCAAGCGAAGCCTTGACGGAAATGGTGCCGCGCCAGCGGGCGTCCGTCGCTACGACGGGGAGCGGCCAGACGAAGCGGACCGGTGCCGGCAACGGCGCCTCGGCTCTGCAGCGGCCGCGGGCCGGCTCGTCGTGCTTGTCCAGTATCACCGCTTCCCGGTCCGCTTCACCCCACCAGTTGGACGAAGCGGAAACATCCTGGTTACCGTCCAGATCAATGGCATAGCGGCCGTTGGCAGCCAGATTGTTCTCCCGGATCACCCCGTCGAAGGACTGGACACCAATCCCCCTTTCCCCGTTATCAACGATCAGGTTGCGGCTGACCAGAAAGCGGGATTCCTGGATGCTGAGCCCTGTCAAGCCGTTGAGCAGGATGGCGTTTCCGGCAAGCTCCAGATTGTCGCTGTTCTTCACGGAGATGCCGGTCTCCAGGTTCCCGGACACGACATTGCCCGCATACTCGCCGTAAAACATGTCCGCCAGCATGAGTCCGAACCGGTTGCCGTCAAACAGGTTCGAACGCACGGTCGTGATCCCTTCGCGGACCCGTACCCCTTCCCGCCAGTTGCCGACAAAACGGTTGTTGCGTGCGGTCAGGTTGGTGCGGAAGAAGTTGGCGCCGGTGTAATTGTCGGCAATCAGGTTGTCCTCCAGGGTGATGTCCGAATCACGCCCCTGGACTCCGCTCTTGTTGCCGATGATGCTGTTGCCCCGCAGGTCGACCAGTGACTCCTGAAACTGGATGGCGCGGAAGTTGTCGCTGATCACGGAGTTCTGCACGGCAACAGTGGAAAAATGGAAATGCAGCGCCCGGTAGGCATGCTCGATCCGGCAGAATTCGAGCAGATTCTGCGCGGACGCGCTGTTCATGATGTTGATGGCATCCCAGTCCCCGGCGGCCTTGTCCCGCTCCGCGGAACGGAAAACCACCGGCTGCTCCTTTGTCCCCTTGGCGATGATGCTCCCCTGGACAAGGATGCCGTTTTCGCCGATGCCGTCACCATCCGTATCGCGCCGGACGAACTCCACGATCGTGCCGGGTGCGATGATCAGCCGGCTCCCCTCGGGAACCCTGATGGTTCCCGCCACCTCGATGCGCCCCTGCCAGATGGTGTCACCCCGGAAGACCTCGTTGCCATACCGCCTGCCAACAGGGCTAGCGGTAACAGCGGCCGGTTTCGCGATGACTTCAAACGGTTTCAGCGGTGCCGTAAACGAGTCCCGCTTGCGGTTGCCGGCAATGCGGGAGTCGCGGGTGGAAACCCCACTCTCCGGGAACGAAAACACGCCATAGTCGTTATTCGCAACAACCGTCAGATCCAGGCGGATAGCGGCCCGGTCGCCCGATGCCACCACGCCGTAACGGTTGCCGGTGATGGAGGTGGACAAGAGAGCGACTGTTCCGTTCAGTGACGTGACCCCGGTTTCCGCTTGGGAAATCCTGCACCAGGCGATCTCCGCCGCTCCGTGGTCGACGATGATCCCCGCCCAGCTCCCGGCCCGGCCATCAGCCCCAACCAGAATGACCGGGCTTTGTTCACCCCCTTCCACCTTCAGCCTGCCTCTGACCGTGATCTCGGTAAGCGGCGACAGGTATTCCGGGTCGGTCTTGGTGCTTTCCGCGGCGGAGACACGAACGAAGGTCCCGGGGAGGATGCTCAGGGTGACACCTTTGCGAACAACAACATCTTCCGTCAGGGAGACCTCGCCCTGCCAGACCGTGTCCTTCACCAGCACGAGCGCGTGGGACGGCGCTGTCACGTAGATTGAAATGAGCAGAGCAATCAGAAAGGAAACAGTCCTGCGGATATGTAGTGTTGCAGTTGACACGGAAGGGCATGACCTTTGACAAACGATATCAAGGTACGGAATCTGTTCTGCAAACCTCATCCCATACACTGTCCAAGGGGAATGGCGAAAAGAGTGAGGCCGCGTTTCACGGCCTCACGTGCCGGACTACGTCGGATCAGCAGGGATGAACATTAGCCGAACCGACAACCTTGGGTTTCACGTAGGTCTGCTTTTTCATCTGCTCATCTCCTTTCTGCACATCATCTTGTGCTAATGCGTGGCTATCTGCTGTCGAGCATTACTACAAAATGCTGTCTCACCGGCTGCTGAAATCTGGGCCATCGCCCAAACGAAGTTACGCTCCAACAACGATGGCGAACCGGGAGTTGATTCCGGTTATACGTTGCAAGTTATCTGCCATGAAGGGGCAAACAATCCGGCACGGACCAGTAATCAGCCGAGACTGAATGTCATGGTATCGGCGCCTGTCCGCCGTTTCTGACGCTGTTCCACAGCCAATTTGCGGCCGTTCTCAAACCGCCGCCTGGTGAACAGCGATCCGCACTTCTTAGAAAGCTGTTATTTATTACGCATTTCTAACTGGCCAATGGTGTCTAACTGGTTAAAAAATTGCAACTAACTCTATTTCAAACAAGAACTGCTCGTGATCACCCACGGTTTGCGATATCGGAACTTTTACCGCTAGCCGTGATTTAACGGCATAGATTCTCGCACAGATAGAGTGCCGTTGAGATATGACGTGATGCATGCATTAGTATTAATAGATATTTACGATTAATCGCCAAGTTAAAGAATGCCATGTTATGCCAACTTCGTGCAACCCGTTATTTAGCGGGCATGTTTGGTCCTTTGCACTGGGGGGATATGTGAAACTCCTAATATCAAGGCAGAAACTCTTCCGGGTTTCTTCTATTCTCCTCGGTCTTGCGCTCAGTGCCGGTATGGCGGAGGCCGCCCTGCAGTGCTATGACTGTCATGGGAAGAAGAGCCCGGTCGACTATCGACCGCTCGACGCTGCATACCGCAACCTCAGTACCGGCGGCTTCCCGGGAGAGCACCGGACCCATCTGCAGCCCACAGCCGGCCCGGGCGACTGCGCTATCTGCCACCCGGGAAGTTCCGGCTATACCTCGGCACACCGCGATGGCGTCATAAATCTCTCCAACAATATCAACTCCTCCCCGGCTACGGCTACCTACCGAAACGGCAGCAGTGCGATTCCCCAGACATCCCAGCCGAAGCTCGGCAGCTGCAGCAGCGTCAACTGTCACTTCGAGGCGGGCACCCCGACCTGGGGGAGCCCGCCCCTGGCAAAGACGGCCTGTTCGGTCTGCCACAGTTCACCGCCGGCCGACGGCAGCCATGGCAAGAAGCATGGCCTCTACTACGGCACCGACCCGGCCAGTTGCACGCGGTGCCATCCGGACCACCGGGAGGAGCTGAGCCATGCCCTGGAGGCGGGCAAGCGGCCGCTCTCGGTGCAGTTCAGCGGGCTCAACGCCCTTGGCCGCTACACCAGCGGCAGCGTGCGGTATCCCGACTATCTGCCGAGCCAGAATCCGGCCCGGAGCGGCACCTGTCTCAACCTGTACTGCCACAGCGACGGCATGGGGCGGGAGCCCCGTATCGCGCCGCGCTGGTCGGGCCAGGGGACGACCCAATGCTATTCCTGCCACGGCGGCCGGGCGCAGGACAACACCCAGACCGACTGCGTTGCCGCCGGTGGAAACTGGGACAGCGGCACCCAGCTCTGCGCACCGTACCTCAACATGACCTCCAACGGCCACGGCAAACTGGTCGGCCCGCAGTGGATCAGGATGTATCCCTGCCAGTATTGCCACAATGCGACCGTCGATGCCAATGGAACTATTTACGACATCACGCGACACGTAAATGGAATCAAAGACATCGTCATCGCGCCGCAATGGTCCATAGTAGGTCGACCTGCACCGGCTTACGACCCGGCCACGAAGGTATGCGACAACATCTACTGCCACAGCGACGGCACGACCAATCCTGAACAGGTGAAGCTCCTCTCCTGGACCGAACGCGGCACCGACTGCAACACCTGCCACGGACATCCGCGCGAAAGCTGCTCCAGCAGCGGCTGTCATGACGGTCGGGTCGATTCTTTGGGCAACGTCTGGCCGGTCAAGACCGGCTGGCCATCCGGCCAGGAATGGAAGGCCGCCATTCCGATGTTCCTGAACCAGGGGCCGGGATCGGCCCGGGCCAACTCACACACCAGACATGTCCAGACCAACTTTACCTGCGACCAGTGCCATGCCACGACAATCGTCAACGGCATATGCACTGACTGCCATGTAAGCGGCATCCCTGCCGGGAAGATGAGCGAGGCGCCGCACCTGAATGCCGCCTATCATGCCAACAAGACCAAGGACGTGGTCTTCAAGCAGGGGGGAACCTACAACCCGATCACCAAAACCTGCTCCAACACCGCCTGCCACAGCGGCGGCACCGACCCGCAGTGGGGCTCCTCGGTCGGGACCACGATCATCTGCCTTTCCTGCCACGGATCGACCGGCGTAGATCTGGACAGTTTCGGCTTCAAGATCTACAGCACCCAGGCCAAGATCAACCTGACGGAATGGGCCACCAGCGGCCATGGCCGTCCGGCCGGCGCCGGTCCGTACCCGGTCTCGGGCAACCCGGCGGCGAACTTTCCCGGCAACCCCTGCTGGTACTGCCACGACAACAACATCCTGCACAACGACCCGGCCAATCCGTTCCGGTTGCGGCAGCACAACCAGTTCAGCAGCAGGTTCCAGAAGGAATGCGTCTACTGCCACATGGTGGGGACCGACAGCGAGTGCCTTTCCTGCCACAACACGACCGAGTCCCTGGCCCCGCAGCTGGCAGCGATTCCTGCCGATGCCACGGCAAAGTGGCCGGACGGCACGCCGGCGCCCCGGCCCGACCATACGGTCATGACCGGTGGCCAGACATCATGCATCACCGCCCCCTGTCATTATGTGAACCCTGCTTCGCCGGCCAGCGATCTCAAGAGGCACAATACAGGCGCCGGTCTCTGGTCGGTGGGACAGCAGGCGGACGTGAAGAGCCAGTACCTGATGATGGGGGTCTGTCTCAAGTGCCACGACGACGATACCGGCGGCAAGTGCACCAGCTGCCACACGGCGCCGCCGGACAACCCCTTCAAGTACTCGCTCGGCTTCGACCCGGGCACCGGTTTCATCAAGCCGCAGCGGGCGCGGGCCTCATCGGTCCATTTCGGCTACAAGCATAACCGCGAGTACCTGCAGGACGGGGTCTGGAAAGGGGGCAAGTTCTGCTGGGACTGCCACGACCCCCACGGCGACGGCAACATCTACATGGTCCAGGGCCAGGTCGCGACCACCACCGACGGCACCTTCGGCATCCCCAGGACCCGGGCGGCAGTGGTCTTCACCAAGAAGCAGAGCGGTCTCGACTATGCGCGGATGTCGGCCCCCTACAACGGCATCTGCAACGTCTGCCACGCCACCCGTACCTCCGGGCTCAGCAAGCACTACGGCAACGACTACGGCGATGGCCACAACGCCAGCCGGCCCTGCACCAACTGCCACGAGCATCGGTTCACCGACAGCCATGCCGACGATCAGCCGTGCAGTACCTGCCACAAGAACAAGCCGGTGCCGAGGCATACCGCCTTTGGCCAGCCGCGGAACTGCACCAAGTGCCATGCCGGCACCATCAACCAGCGGATGGACATCATGGGACAGATGAATGCCAACTCCCACCATGTCCAGGGGGTAACGGTCAGCAACAAGCACTGCTACGCCTGCCACTGGGAGGCGACCCCCGAAGGGCTGATCGATGTCCGTCATCACCAGGGCTACAACTATAAAGCCTACACCTCTGTCAAGAATGCTCCTGTCGACCTGGTGGTCTGGCAGCCGGGAGCGCGACCGACCTGGTACAACACGACCACAGCGGTGCAGTTCCTGGCGAACCGGATCGGAACGGCCGACGAGCGGAGCGAGGTAGCCAAGATAACCAACGTTTGCCTCGCCTGCCACAGCGACCAGAACAACAAGACTCAGCCGTTCGACGACTGCAAGACGCCGCGGCAGTACGCCTGGGACGGCCAGAGCGTGGCAGCGCGCTACGCGCAGAGCGGGACCACGCCGTGGGGCAAGTACAACTCGACGACCTTTGCCAGCGCGAACCAGAAGGACCGGCTGGTAAAGGCGTTCTCGGCCCATGGCAACGCCGTTGCCAACCAGGGGGGCTTCGACCCGGGAAGCGGCATCGACAGCGGCATTCCGAACACGCGTGGCGGGAGCCAGAACGTGCAGTGCTTCGACTGCCACAGCTCGCACGGCTCCAAAGTGGAGGGGGTGACGTCGAGCTACGTCACCTTCAACGGCACGCGCAACGGCGGCAACCTGAAGGAAACGCAGGCGGGCAAGGGTGGTTACGGCATGAGCTACAAGGCCTCGGCCAACAGCGCGCCGGGAGCGATCAACCCGTACAGCGCCGGCGCCGGCCAGTGTTTCGACTGCCACCTGACCCAGAACAGCGGCAGTACGCCGTGGGGGTACCAGTCGACCTTCGGGGCCACGGAGCCGATCAAGGGATACTTCGACTCGATGCGGTTCGGGCAGTCGGCCGACGCATCCATGACCCGCTATGCGTACAAGAGTGGCTCGATCAAGGGTGGTCACCTGAAGGCATCAGCGTTCCTGAATCACACCACGGCCGGGCAGCACAAGATCGGCGGGCTCTGCACGCCGTGCCACGACCCGCACGGGGTAAGCCCGACGCTCGGTGCGAAGCAGGCGTATGCGGTGCCGCTCTTGAAGGGGACCTGGCTGAGCTCGCCATACCGTGAAGACGCAGCCCCGCTAGACACCAACAACCCGCCGGGCGGGGGGCGGATCTTCGGCAACCCGCCGGGCGCCCACACCGACCAGACCACCTTTGGCGGGGCCCGGATCAGCGAGGACGAAGGCCAGTTTGCGGGCTTGTGCCTGCGCTGCCACAACAAGGAGAACCTGACCAACGGCAGCAACCACACCTGGAAGAGCCAGGACCGGGTGCACGAGTCGGTGAAGGGGTGGAAGACGGCCAACGCTACGATCCAGCACAACTACGCCTGCTCCAAGTGCCACGTGCCGCACACCTCCGGCTTGCCGCGGCTGATGCAGACGAACTGCCTGAACTTCAGCCATCGCGGCCGGGTGGCTTCCGGCGGCCAGGCCGGGTCCAACAGTTATGTCTTCGAATACTCGGAGTACTACGGTCCCTACAGCGGCAGCTTCCCGCGCGGGGCGGGCCAGCAGGGGGTGAACTGTCACCCGACCGGCAGCTGGCCGGACAACAGCTGGAACAGTGTGACGCCATGGTAAGGGTAACGACGGGGCACGGTGCTGATGTGATGACGACGGAGACCGGAGGAGGGACCGTGAAACGGGACGGTCGTGCAGATAGCAGAAAACGTAACGGGCAGAGGCTGTGGCTGGCGCTGTTCCTGTCCCTCGCCGTCGTGTCCCCCGGGTATGGCGCCGGCGGGGACATCGCCTGGCAGGCAGGGGACCCCCAGGCGGGCAAACAGCAGGCCCTGGCCACGACCGTCGACAGCCAGGGGAGCGCCATCGTCACCGGCTACCAGAACACCACCGGCGACACCAACGACAACTACTACAGTGTCAAATTCAAGGCGGACGGCAGCGGGGTTGCCTGGCGGGCGGCGTACGACCGGGCGGGCGGCTCGGACCAGGCCACCGCCGTGACGGTCGATGCCAACAACGACGTCATCGTCAGCGGCTTCGTCTGGAACGGCCTGAACAAGGACATCCACACCATCAAGTACAGCGGCGCCACCGGGGCAGTGCTCTGGCAGCACACCCACAACGGCAGCGCCAACGGCCACGACGTCGCCACCGCAGTCAGCGTCGACAGCCTGAACAACATCTACGTGACCGGCACCAGCCAGAACGCGGCCGGCAACGATGACATCCTCATCCTGAAGTACAGCCCGGCCGGCCCCGACCAGAGCGGGAACCCTTTCTGGCAGATTACCTATAACGGCCCGGCGGGCGGCGCCGAACAGGCGCTAGCCATCGCCGCCGGCAGCGACGGGGTCGCGGTGGCCGGGCAATCGTGGAACGGCACCGGCTTCGACTTCCTCACGCTGAAGTACGACTACAGCGGCGCCAAGCTGTGGGAGGCGCGGCACCTATCCGCCGGTGGCGGGCTGGCAAAGAAGGTCCGGCTGGACAGTGGCGGGAACGTCGTCGTCACCGGCTACAGCGCCACCGCGGCCAACAAGGACCTCTACACGGCCAGGTACAACGGCGCCAGCGGAACGCTCGCCTGGGAGAAGATCTTTGACGGCGGGTACGACGACGAGGGGAACGGCCTGTACGTCGACGCGGCCGGCGAGGTCTACATCACCGGCTACACCTGGACCCTGACCGGCAGCGAGAACTTCTACACCGCCCGCTACAGTGGCAACAGCGGCGCACTGGTCTGGCAGCAGACCTTTGAATCCGGTGGCGGCAACACGGACGTGGCCGCACCGATCGTCGTCGACGAAGCGGGCGACCTGTTCATCACCGGCTACAGTGTGACGGACGGCAACTACGACTTCCAGACCCTCAAGTACAAACGGGACAACGGCACCCAGCTGTGGCAGCAAAGCTTCAACGCCACTGCCAACATGAACGACCGGCCGGTGGGGATCGGCCTGTCGCCGGCCGGCGAGGTGCTGGTGGCGGGGTGGTCCGACTCGGGGGCAGAGAACCTTGACTACTACGTGGTCAAGTACGATCCGGGCCTCTTGAACGCCCCGACCGGCCTGACCGCGGTGACCCAGGGCGACACCAGCATCCAACTCGCCTGGCAGGACAACGCGAACAACGAGGACGGCTTCACGGTCGAGCGAAAGACCGGGGAGGCCGGGAACTACGTCCAGATCGCCACCCCGGGGCCGAACACGACCGGCTACACCGATCCGGCCAGCGGGCTTGTGGCCAACACCTATTACTACTACCGGGTCCGGAGCTACAGCGCGGGGGGCGGCAACTCCCACTACTCCAACGAGGCGCATGGGCTCACGCTCTTTGTGAACCCCCTCCCGCCCGCCTGGGACTACCGGTACAACAACCCGGACAACATGGACGACTACGCCAACGGTATCGCGGTCGGGCCGGACAACAACCCGGTGGTGACCGGCTACAGCCAGCGGACCGTCGGCGGCTTCGACTACTATACGGTCAAGCTGGGCCGCGCCGACAAAAGCGTCCTCTGGAGCGACCGGTACGACGACGTGGACAGCGAGATGGACGTGGCCAAATGCGTGGCCGTCGACAGCAACAACAACGCCATCGTCTCCGGCTACTCGCAGCTCTACTACGCCCCGGCGGCACGGAACATCAACTCGATCTACACCATCAAGTACCCGGCCGGCGGCCCTCCCCAGGCGTGGGGTGCCCAGCACAACGGCCCCGGGGCCATCGACGACCGGGCAACGGCCATCGCCACCACGGCGGACGCGGCCAACAACATCGTCGTCATCGGCTACGGCAAGAACGCGGCCAACAACGACGACATCTATGTCGTCAAATACAACGCCGACGGGACCAAGGCCTGGTCCGCCATACCCTTCGACGGGGCCGGCGGCGACGACATCCCGAGCGCCGTGGCCGTCGCTCCCGACGGCAGCGTCTACGTCACCGGCGTCAGCGAAAAGGGTCCGGGAGCCGGCGTCTACAACCTCTTCACCGCCAAGTACAACGGGACGACCGGAACCCTGGTCTGGTCCGACCTCTACAGCGTGACCCCAACCGGCAGGAACCTGGGGAACGGCGTAGCGGTGGACAAAAGCGGCGACGCCTACGTCACCGGCTCGGCGAGCAGTGCCGCCGGGGACCGGGACATCTACACCATCAAGTACAGCGGCAGCAGCGGCTCGGCACAGCGCCTGTGGGAGCGGGCCATCGACGGGCAGGCCCACGGCGACGACGAAGGTATCGGCGTGCGGATCGACCCGATCGACGGCGCCATCGTCGTGGCCGGCACCGTCCTGACCGGCACGGACGACCACGACCTCACCCTGGTCCGCTACAGCGCCGGCGGGGACATCGTCTGGCAGACCACCCTGCAGCGGCACGAGAACGACGATCATGCCAGTGCCCTGGCCATCGACTCGTCGGGCTACATCTACCTGGCTGCCAGCAGTTCCAACGGGCTCACCACGGACATCCTCTCCCTCATCTACGGCGCCGACGGTGCCCGGCTGGGGGCAATGACCTACAACGGGCCGGCGGACGGCAATGACGAGCCGAGCGGGATCGCGGTCAACTATAAAGGGGAGGCGTTCGTCGCCGGCTACAGCACCAACGCCGCGGGCAATGCCGATTACGTCGTGCTCAAGCAGACCAACGACTACATCCTCGTGCCGGCCCCGTTCGTGGCCGTTGCCCAAGCCGACTTCAGCCGGATCAACCTGACCTGGGGGGACAACAGTCCCGGCACCGGCTTCCTCATCGAGCGGACCCTCGGGCCGGCCACTGGCACCAGCGTCTGGACCGCCATCAACACCGCCACTGCCGGCACCGTCGCCTACCAGGACAGCGGCCTCAACGGCAACACCGCGTACTGCTACCGGGTCTCCGCCTTCAGCGGCACCCTGTTCTCCCGCCGGATCGTCGGCTGCGCCACGACCACCCTGCCGGCCCCCATCCCGAGCCCGCTGGCCATCCTGTCAGCGACGGCCATCGACATCAGCTGGACGAACGTCGCGGGCAACTCCGGCTACAAGCTGGAACGCAAGACAGGTGCCGCCGGGGCCTGGACCCAGATCGGCGGCACCCTGGCCGCCGATACCACCATCTATCACGACACCGGACTCACCGCCGGAACGGTCTATGCGTACCGGGTCAGCACCGTCAACAGCGCCGGCAGTTCGCAGGCCAGCAGCGTCATGGTGGCGCCGGTGCTCAACGCTCCGGGGGGGATCACCTCGGGCAAGATCGACCTCACCTGGCCAGCGGTGAGCGACGCCACCGGCTACAAGGTCGAACGCAGCCTCGACAACAGCGACTGGTCGCTGATCGCCTCCCCGGCAGCGGCGGCTACGGGCTACTCAGACACCGGCGTCGCCTCGGGGGTGCTCTACTATTACCGGCTGAGGGCGGTCACTGCCGCCGGGGACTCGGTCCCGAGCCTGGTCCAGACGGCAACCAGCAAGCTGAAGAGTCCGGCCATCAGCTCGGCCGCCGGTAGCTCCACCACCCAGATCGCCGTTGCCTGGAACGACCCCAACAACAACGAGACAGGGTACATGATCGAGTACTCGCAATGCACCTACTACACCGACCCGGTCACCTGCGGCAACGCCGTCAGCACCGACTACTACTGGGGGGGCTGGACGCCGGTGAACCTGGGGGCCAACGGCACGGGGACCACTGTCGGCAGCCTGACGCCGGGACGGACCTACCGTTTCCGGGTGACGGCCACCCTCAGCAATGCCAACTCCGATCCGAGCGCCCTGGCCACGGCCACCGCCAACCTCGTCGGGCCGACCAATCTGACCGCCACCGCCGCCACCGGGAGCTCCGTGACCCTCTCCTGGAGCGACGTCATCGGCGAGACGAACTACCGCGTGGTCAAGGACGGCGTTGTGCTGACCGGCGGCGGCCTGCCGCTGGGGCAAAACGCCGTGACCTATATCGTCACCGGCCTGTCGCAGAACGTCCCGTACTGCTTCACGGTGCAGCCGTACAATGCCTTCAGTTCTGCCGACAGCAACCAGGCGTGTGTCACCCTGTACGGGCCACCGACTCTGAACGGCGTTACCGTCAACGGCCAGACCAGCGTGACCCTCGGTTGGAGCGATATTGCCGGGGCGACCGGGTTCGAGGTCTGGCAGAGCGCGGCCACGTATCAGTACAACCCGCCCACCAGCACATCGACCGGACCCTGGAGCGCCTACGTCAACCTTACCCCCACGTCACTGGCGGCGGGGACCACCTCCTATGCCGTCAGCACCGGCCTGACTGCCGGCTACACCTACAAGTACGAGATCCGCTACAAGCTCGCGGACGGCAGCTTTTCACCCTACAGCAACGAACTGATGACCACGACCATCCCCCCGACCCCGGTGAACCCGTACAGTACCGTTGTCTCCGCCTCCCAGATCAATCTGAACTGGAACAATGGCAATGGCGAGTCGTCGTACAATGTACAGCTGAAGCAGCGGGCCGGCAGCGACTGCGCCACCGAGGACTGGACCGGCATCTCCCCGGTGCCGGTGGCGATGAACATTGCCTATTACTATGCAACCGGCCTGAATCCCGGGACGGTGTACTGCCTGCGGGTGAATGCCGCCAATGCCGGCGGTTTATCCCCTTGGACAACGACGCTGACCGCGACCACCCTGCTGCCGGCACCGGTGTTGAGCCCCCTCACCGGCATCACCCAGTCCCAGATCAGCCTCTCCTGGGACAACGTGGCCGGCAACAGTGGCTACAAAATCGAGCGGAGCATCAACAACGTGAACTGGGTCCAGGCCAACCTGCCGGCAGTTGACGTCGTAACCTTTACCGACTCGAACCTACTGCCCAACCAGATCTACTACTACCGCGTCTCTACGAAGAACGGCGCGGGCGCCTACTCCTCGCCGGCCAGCAACGTCCAGAGCGCCACCACCCTGGCGGTGACATCGCCTCTGCTCAGCCCCCTCTCGGATGTGACCACCGACCAGATCACCCTCAGTTGGAACGATGTGGAAGGGAATGCCGGCTACAAGGTGGAGAGCAGCCTTGACAACAGCAATTGGACCCAGGTCGCCACGCCGGTCCAAGGGGCGACCAGCTACACCAGGACCGGTCTGACTGCGGGCACCCTCTATTACTACCGGGTTGCCACCAGGAACAGCGTCGGCGGGTTCTCTGTGCCCAGCAACGTCCAGAGCGCCACCACCACGCCCACGGCACCGGTGTTGAGCCTCGCCGTGGTCTCCGAGGCGGGCATCGACATCTCCTGGCAGGTCGTCCTCGGGGCCACCAACTACAAGGTGCTGCGCTCCATCGGTCCGGCAGGGCCGTTTAACGAGGTAACGAACCTGGCCATCCCGTACACCACCCTCTATTGCGGGACCTCGACACTGCCGAGTATCGGCTGCCCGACCCTGGTGCCGACATACCGGTCCTATGCCGATACCGGTCTCGTGGAGAACACCCAGTACTGTTATCAGTTCAAGGCATGGAATGCCACGGGCGGGGACTCGTCCGCCAGCACGACGGTCTGCGGCAAGACCCCGGCAGTCAATGGCCCGACCCTGACGGCAGTGACGGCCATGAATGCGCAGAAGGTAAAACTCGACTGGACGTATGACCCAGTAGTATGTTCGCCGGTGCCGTGCGAGACCCCGGATGGTTTCCATATCTGGCGCCAGGCCTGGAATGGCGAATGGGTGCCCGTCGACACGATTCCGAATGTCACGACCTACCTGGACACGACATGCATCGAGCCCCAGAAGACATATGCCTACAAGATCAGGGCATACAAAGGGTCGGATACGTCGGCCTTCAGCAATGTGAAAAACGCGACCACCCCCGCTTACAGCACAGGAGGCGGCACCTGTCCGTAAGAGTGCCCTGCTGGAGCAGTTTCAGGGGGCGGGGATGATGAACAATCAAGGCTTCGCGGTTGCTATCGCGAAGCCTTGATTGTTTTGCCGGTACGGCGTATTCTTGCGAATCTCAACGTAGTTTCGCGCATGGAAAAAAGCTTGACGTACTAGACCGACTGGTCTAAGTTAAAATCATGAAACGAACACACAACAAAGACGATATTATTCAGGTTGGACTCGACCTCGTGTTAAGCAGGGGGTTCAATGCCACCGGTGTTGAAGCAATTCTGAAACAGGCTGACATTCCGAAGGGGTCGTTTTATAACTTCTTCTCCAGCAAAGAAGAATTTGCCCTGGCGATAATTGATAAATTTGTCGCAGACAGGGCGGAGGGGTTCTCCCGCATTTTCAGCGATCAATCTTTACCACCTCTTGAGCGCGTCAAAAAAAGCTTCGCAACCTTGATTGAGACATTTGAAGGTGCTGAATGCTCCAAAGGGTGCTTGATCGGCAACCTGGGCCAGGAGATGGCTGATCAATTCGATAACGTCCGGCAACGCCTTGAAAAATCTCTGCAAGAGTGGGCCGAGAGGGTGTCCGGGTTACTTCTTCAAGCGCAGAAGGAAAACGCAATCCCTGCAGACATGAACGCAGACATGCTGGCGGAAAACCTTATCGCATCATTCCAGGGAGCACTGCTTCGCTCCAAGGTGAAAAAGTCCCCTGAGCCATTAAGAAACTTTATTCATCTGTATTTCGATGTATTTCTTGCAAAAAGAAAAGAGACATAAAGTCCAAAAAATTTTTTGCAATTCATTACGTAGACCGGTCTAGGCGCAATAATCTACGAACCAGAGGTGAACCAAATGACAACAAGACATAATTCATGGGTTCTCATCACGGGCGCATCGAGTGGTTTTGGCGAGGAGTTCGCCCGCCAATATGCCGGGCAAGGCCATCCTCTGGTCCTGGTGGCGCGCCGACTGGACCGGCTTCAAAAACTTGCCGAGGCGCTACGCCAGCAGTCCCGCATTAATGTCGTTGTGGAGCAGGTGGATCTTTCGGATGTAGCGGCCGTCATCCAACTGCACGAGCGGCTCCGTGCACCAGGCTATTTTCTCTCAGATCATGAACGCATGAGCACGACTAACCATACAGGTGAGGATTGATATGAAAACAGCAGCGTTAAAGAAGTTTGGCAGTTTGGCGTACAGGTATCGCATAGCGCTCCTCATGGGAGCAGTTGTTGTCATTGCCTTCGGCGTTGTTTTTGGAAAAGACAAGAAGCCATTGCCTGTAGATGCGACCCCTCCCCGCATGGTCCGTGCCTTTACGGTTGGTTCCGCCGGGAGAGACTCGATGGAATATACCGGGGTGATCCATGCTCGCACGGAGAGCGATCTCGGCTTTCGCGTGCCCGGCAAAATTATCGAGAAACTTGTCAAGGCCGGAGACCATGTCAAACGCGGACAGGCTCTGATGCGGCTTGATCCGACAGACCTGCGGCTTGCCGCCAATGGGGCCAGGGAGGCGGTCGAAGCGGCCCGGGCGCAGAACAAGCGCGCTCTCGCCGATGAACTGCGGCAACGCGGGCTGGTTGCCATAAAGGCCGTATCCGTACAGGAATACGAACAGGCCAAATCAGCGGCAGACGCAACAACTGCACAGCTGAATTCCGCCGTTGCCTTTTCCAGGCAGCTGGAAAACCAGGAGGGTTATGCCGTTCTCAGGGCTGAAGCGGACGGTGTCATCATGGAAATACCAGCGGACGTCGGCCAGGTGGTAGGTGCGGGAAACGTGGTGGTTCGTCTCGCCCATGATGGTGCCCGTGAAGCGGTCGTCAACCTTCCTGAAGGGACTGAAAAGATTGTGAATTCCACGGCTGTTGCCAGTCTCTATGCTGATTCCGGCAACTCTTTTCCGGCAAAACTGCGTGAATTGTCAGCAATGGCCGATCCTCTCACACGCACCTACCAGGCACGCTACAGCCTGGATGGAGCAGGTAAAAACGCCCCCCTTGGCGCAACGGTCACGGTTCATCTGAATGGCGAAGCCCGTAATGTTGCGTTGCAGCAGTACGAAATCCCTGTCGGTGCGCTGTACGACGGCGGCACCGGCACAAGCGTGTGGGTGATAAATCCCGACGCATCGTCCTTATCGCGCCGACCGGTCGCGGTTGCGAAGCTCGGCAGTGAGACCGCTCTGGTCAGCAAAGGCCTCAAGCCGGGTGAACGGATTCTCGCGCTGGGCGCTCACCTCGTCAAGGAAGGGGAAAAAGTCAAGATCCTCTCCGGCCCGGCGAAGGAGCAGAAATAATGAGCCGCTTCAATCTATCCGCTTTTGCGGTCCGCGAACGCGCCATCACCCTGTTTATGATTATTGCGATTATGGTGGCCGGGGGATATGCCTTCCTTCATCTGGGGCGGGCCGAGGATCCCAAATTCACCGTAAAGGTTCTGACCGTCTCAGCCGTATGGCCGGGTGCGACCGCAAAAGAAATGCAGGAACAGGTGGGCGACCGGCTGGAAAAACGTCTCCAGGAACTTGAATTTTTCGACCGGGTAGAAACCGCCGCCTATCCCGGAACGCTGGTGATGAAGCTCTATCTGAAAGACACCACGGCTCCCAAAGACGTGCCGAATGAATTCTACCAGGCACGAAAAAAGCTGGGGGACGAAAAAATACATCTGCCGCAAGGTGTGATCGGCCCACTGGTGAATGATGAATTCTCCGATGTGTACTTTGCCATGTATTCACTGGAAGCAAAAGGTCTGCCCCACCGTAGCCTCGTGCTGGAGGCGGAAACGCTTCGTCAGCGCTTTTCCCGGATAGATGGCGTGGAGAAAGTCACTATTCTCGGTGAGCAGGACCCCAAAATCTATGTGGAAATCTCCTTCAAGCGCCTGGCAACGCTCGGTGTAAAGGCACCCGATCTGTTTCGTGCCTTACAAACCCAAAACGATATGACCCCTTCAGGCTTTGTGGATACGGCCGGACCACGTGTCTATCTGCGGCTCGACGGTGCCATCAACGGAGTCGAGGCCATCAAGGCTATTCCGGTGGCAAGCGGGGGGAAACTGCTGAAAATCGGCGATGTGGCCGAGGTCACCCGTGGCTATGAAGATCCGGCCTCAAAGCAGATACGTCACCAGGGAGAGCCCTCGCTCATCCTGGCCCTGGTGATGAAAAAAAGCTTTAACGGCCTGACGCTGGGCAAGTTGCTGAAAGCCGAAGAGACGGCGGTTCGCAAGGAATTGCCCGTCGGCCTGGTGCTGTCCAAGGTGTCGGACCAGTCCCACGTCATTTCCGAGGCCATTGGCGAATTCATGATCAAATTCATGGTTGCGCTGGCCGTTGTCATTATCGTGAGTCTGGCAACGCTGGGGTTCCGGGTCGGGATCGTCGTGGCGGCTGCTGTGCCGCTGACCCTTGCCGCCGTGTTCGTCATCATGCTGCTGACGGGAAGGGACTTCGACCGAATTACTCTGGGGGCGCTGATTATTTCCCTGGGGCTCTTGGTGGATGACGCGATCATCGCCATCGAGATGATGGTGGTCAAAATGGAGGAGGGTCTGGATCGGATCCAGGCCGCGACGTTTGCCTGGACATCCACGGCCAGCCCCATGCTTTTCGGTACGCTGGTTACCATCGCCGGCTTTCTGCCGGTCGGTTTTGCCCGATCGACGGCAGGTGAATACGCGGGCAACATATTCTGGGTCGTGGCATTCGCATTGATCACCTCGTGGTTTGTCGCCGTCCTCTTCACTCCCTATCTGGGCGTCAAGCTCCTGCCCGACATCAAGCCGGTTGTGGGCGGGCATGAAGCTATTTATGCAACGCCGAACTACCAGCGGTTTCGCAGCATCGTGCGGCGGGTGGTCGATCATAAATGGATTGCCGCCGGCGTCACCATTGCTCTCTTTATCGTGGCAGTGGTCGGCATGGGATCTGTGGAGAAACAGTTTTTCCCCAATTCGGACCGCCCCGAATTGATCGTTGACGTCAACCTCCCACCCGGGACCGCCTTTGCCGCCACCGACAGAACGGTCAAAAACATCGAAAAGACGATTCTGGCCGAACCAGAGGCTAAAGACGTCACCAGCTACATCGGCCAAGGCATGCCACGCTTCATACTGCCGACGAATCCCGAACTGCCCAACCCTGCCTATGCCCAAATCGTGGTCCTGACCAACGGCTCTGCGGCACGCGATGCGCTCAAGAAAAAGCTTCGCAGTCACATTACCCGGGGGGCATTCCCTGAAGCACGAGTGCGGGTGAACCAGTTCGTATTCGGCCCACCCGTACCGTTTCCGGTGCTGTTCCGCGTCATGGGACCGGACCCGGATGAGCTGCGACGGATCGCACGTGAGACCAAAGAGGTCATGGCTGAAAATCCGAACGTGCGTGATCTGCACCTGGATTGGGGGGAACGAACCCCGAGCCAGCGCCTGGTCCTTGATCAGGATCGCCTGCGCCTGCTCGGCCTTACGCCGCAGGAATCCGGGCTGCAGTTACAGGCGATTCTGAACGGTGCTGCCACCACGCAGATGCGCGACGGCATCCGTTCGGTCGATGTGGTGGTTCGCGCTCCCGGTTCCGAGCGTCACAGCCTGGAAAACATCGCCAACGTTTCCCTGACGACCAAAGACGGGCGTGCGATCCCGCTGTCACAGATGACGCATTTCGAACCCCGGATGGAAGATCCGCTGCTGAAACGCTACAACCGCGAACACTATATCTCAGTTCAGGGGGATGTGATCGATGGGGTTCAGCCGCCGGATGTCACCGCCCAAATTCTCCCCAGACTGGCAAAGCTGAAAGCGGCACTTCCCACCGGATACCGTATCGAAACGGGTGGTTCCGTGGAAGAAAGCAGGAAGGCCGATACGGCGCTGGGGAAGCTGTTCCCGCTGATGGTGCTGCTGATGCTGGTAATTATCATGATTCAGGTCCGGTCATTCGCCGCTATGTTTCTGGTATTTGCCACGGCCCCGCTGGGCTTGGTCGGGGCCGTGCCGACCATGCTCATCTTTCATCAGCCGTTCGGATTCAATGCCATTCTCGGGCTGATCGGACTGGCGGGGATCATCATGCGCAATACGCTGATTCTCGTCGACCAGATTCGCCACGATCAGGCGGCGGGACTGAGTGATTACAATGCCATCGTGGAATCCACCGTACGTCGTGCGCGCCCGGTAGTCCTGACCGCCGTGGCTGCCATGCTGGCCTTTATCCCCCTGACATTTTCCAGTTTCTGGGGATCGATGGCCTATGTCCTGATCGGCGGTGTCGGGGTCGGAACGGTTCTGACGCTGCTCTTCCTGCCTGCCCTCTACGCAATCTGGTTCAAGGTGAAACAACCCGCCCCGACAAACGGGATAGTGCGTTAGCCAAATTTATTTTCTGCCTGAAAATCGCAGGAAATAATTTGTAACTTACTAATGCTGCCACAGAAGAAGGAGCACTGACATGATCCGCAGAATGGCAATCCTGAGCATAGCAAGCGCCTGCCTGGCGGGCTGTACGACCATGGCTCCGAGCTATACCCGGCCGGATGCGCCGGTTTCCGCCGCCTGGCCCACAGGCCCGGCCTACCGGAACAGCGGGGCTGATAAAAGTCCGGATACGCGGGTGGCCGACATACCCTGGCGAGACTTTTTTGTCGACAAGCAGTTGGGCGCGCTGATCGAACTGGCGCTCAAGAACAATCGTGACCTGAAGGTAGCAACCCTCAACATCGAACGCTCAAGGGCGCAATTCCAGATCCAACGCTCCGACCTTTTCCCCAAAGTTGACGCCGGCGCAGCCGCCGGTTACCAGAGGGTTCCCGAAACCCTCTCCGCCACGGGCAAGGCCATGACCGTGGAGCAATACGGTGTCGGCCTTGGCATCAGTTCGTACGAAGTCGACCTGTTCGGCCGGGTTCGCAGCCTCAAGGACCAGGCACTGGAACAGTATCTTGCCACCGGGCAGGCCGGGCGCACTGTTCAGATCAGCCTGGTTTCCCAGGTTGCCGCCGCCTGGCTGGCGCTTGCCGCTGATCGTGAACGGCTGCAGCTGGCACAGGAAACCCTGGCCAATCAGCAGGAGTCCTACCAGCTGACCAGAAGCCGTTTCGAGGCCGGGGTTTCCTCGGCACTTGCCTTGAATCAGGCCCAGACCACTATCGATGGGGCCCGGGTAGACATTGCCCGTTACACCACCCTGGTCGCTCAGGACGAGAATGCCCTGGCACTTGTGGTCGGCTCTCCCGTGCCGTCTGAGCTGCTGCCCCGGTCTCTGTCGGAAAAACTGATCAGCCTCAAGGAGCTCTCTCCCGGTCTCCCCTCCGATGTCCTACTCAGTCGCCCCGATATCCTCCAGGCAGAGGGGGTGCTCAAGGGGGCCAATGCCAACATCGGAGCGGCACGGGCAGCATTTTTCCCACGGATTACCCTGGTGACGTCACTCGGTTTTGGCGCAGATGACCTTGCGGCGCTGTTCAAGCCCGGGTCGCTTGCCTGGAAGATTGCACCTCAGATAACCCTGCCGATCTTCGACGGTGGCAGTAACAAGGCCAACCTTACGGTAGCCGAGGTAGATCGTAACATCGCCGTAGCCCAGTACGAGAAGGCCATTCAGACCGCCTTTCGGGAGGTGGCAGATGCCCTGGCCCAGCGGGGAACAATTGACAATCAACTGACTGCGCAGCAGTCGCTCACCGGTGCTACATCCGAGAGCTACCGGTTATCTCAGGTCCGCTATGAAAAAGGTGTGGACAGCTATCTGCAGGTGCTGGATTCCCAACGCTCACTCTACGGAGCCCAGCAGAACCTGATCGGGGTCAGGCTGGCCCGACTGGCCAATCTGGTCACGCTCTACAAGGTGCTTGGTGGGGGGAGTGAGTAGCACATCAAAAGAGTCTATGTATCAAAATTATCTACGGATTCAGGCAATAGTGCCCTGAAATATCATTAAAAAGGAGTAAATCATGAAAACAAGTGCATTGGTAGTAATGTCGTCATTCCTGATGTCTGCTGCGGTTCCGGTATTTGCCATGACTCACCAGGAAAAACTGGCCTGTGTGTGGACAGCCGGTAATTGCTTCGATGAGGCTAAACTCTTGGAGAAGAGAATCACGGAGATCAAGAAGGAAATCCAGATGAATGCGAATGGCTCACCGGAGGAAGTGAAAAAGCTGGAGAAAAAACTACAGGTGGCCATGGATCGGCTGCAAAGGGTTGAAAGAAATTAGCAAGTTAGAAGCTATTTTCTGCGCTTTTCAGGCAGAAAATAACTTCGTTAACGCACTTATCCTGTTTTATCAGGGTTAGGCAGTGATACATCACATGTGAGTCTTAAACGAAAGGGAGGATTGTTATGAAAACAGGCATGCGCGAGTATCTGAAATTCTATCTGAACGGAAAGTGGGAGGAGCCGACAGGGAGCCGCACTTGGGACGTGATCAATCCTGCAACTGAAGCGGTCGCAGGGCGGATTGCCATGGGCGAAATGGCAGACGTGAATCGGGCCGTGGCAGCGGCACGACGGGCATTCCCAAGCTGGTCGCGTACCACGCGGGAGGAGCGGTTGGCTCTTCTGGGGCGGATCATTGAGGTTTACCAGACGCGCTTCAACGACATGTGTGCGGCAATTTCCGAGGAGATGGGTGCGCCTTTTTGGGCTGCGGAAAAGGTTCAGGCAGCAGCGCCACTGGGCCAGCTCAGTATTGCCATTGAAGTTCTGAAGAACTACAAGTTCGATGAAGTGCGAGGAAGCACTATGATCCAGCGGGAGCCGATCGGGGTCTGCGGTCTTATCTCTCCCTGGAACTTTCCCGTCATACTGATGATGGCAAAAGTTGCGCCGGCCATTGCCACCGGGTGCACCATGGTCTTGAAGCCGTCGGAATATTCGCCATTTTCAGCTCAAATACTGGCGGAGATTCTGGATAAGGCTGAGGTTCCTCCAGGGGTCTTCAATATGGTGAATGGCGATGGCGTGACGGTTGGCGCGGCGCTCTCCTCCCATCCCGACATCGACATGATTTCCTTCACCGGCTCGACGCGCGCCGGGATCGATGTAGCGGTTAAAGCCGCACCAACGGTAAAACGAGTCCACCAGGAACTGGGAGGAAAGAGCCCCAATATCATCCTGGATGACGCTGACTTTGAAAAAGCCGTCACTGCTGGGGTTCAAGGTGTCATGTTCAACTCGGGCCAGACCTGTCTGGCCCCGACCCGCATGCTTGTACCCAGATCGCGCATGGCGGAGGTAGCGGACATTGTCAGGCGGTCTGCGGCAAACTTCAACCCCGGCAAGCCGTCCGAGAACGCATTCATGGGACCGGTGGTCAACCAGCGGCAGTGGACCAGGATTCAGGAACTGATCGGGAAGGGGATAGAGGAGGGGGCAACGCTCGTAACCGGTGGCACCGGTAAGCCAACAGGACTTGAACAGGGCTACTACGTGAAACCTACAGTCTTTGCCGATGTCAGCAACGATATGACCATCGCCCGTGAGGAAGTCTTTGGGCCGGTCCTGGCGATACTGGGGTATAACGACGTGGAGGATGCCATCAGGATTGCAAACGACACGAGCTACGGACTTTCGGCCTATGTCCAGGGCGGGGATATGGAAAGGGTACGAGAAGTAGGGAAACGTATCCGTGCCGGTCAGGTTACCTTGAATGCTAGCGCGCTCGACATCGATCTTACGGCGCCATTCGGCGGCTATAAGCGGTCCGGAAATGGTCGCGAATGGGGAGAAATCGGTTTTGAAGCATTTCTCGAGATAAAGGCACTCATTGGCTACGAGCCGGCTGCCACTTCAGCCTAGCGGCTCCGGAAATGACTGATGCCATTAAGGAACATCCCATAGAAATGTTACTATGGCGTATGCTGACCGTTCCCGTATGATATTGCATGAAAGAGAGGATGTGGTCATGATTGAAGGCCTGCAACCTATTGTAGATTCAGACAAAAGAGATGAGTTTGAAAACGACCCGAAAGCGTTCATCGAGAGGATCATCCTTGATTATGTGGCAACCAGCCCATCCAATCGACTCGAAAGTTTTGACGATGCCCCCATCTTCGAACCACCGATTTTCGGCTACGCCGCTGGCGACGACCCTGTCTTCGAAACATTCAAAGAGGTCGTACACAAAGACCATTTCACCCCTCGCGAGTTCTTCGGGAAGTACCTCTCCGAGGTTCAAAAGATCGCGAATCCGGTCGTCGGCGATATCAGCGTGGTCTCGCTCGCCCTCCCTTACAACCGTGAAACAATGCGCGTCAACGCATTGGAAAAAGAAGGGCCGGCGCTGCGCTGGAATCACACTCGCTGGAAGGGGCAGGACTTCAATAATAAATTGGTCACGTACGTGACAGAAGTCCTCGCAGCACTAGGGATTGAGGCGGTCGCTCCGGATCAGACCCCTTTCTTTCGGATTGTCCGACCTCCTGAGCCGCTGGCCTCCACCTGGTCCCATCGGCATATAGCCTACGCCGCCGGTTTGGGAACGTTCAGCCTCAACGACGGCTTTATTACGTCAAAAGGGATCGGGGTGCGCTGCAACAGTTTTCTGATCAATGTGAAATTGGAGCCGTCGGCGAGGCGGTATGCGGATCACCTGGCCAATTGCAGCTTTTACGCGTCTGGCGCCTGCGGTGCCTGCATCGACCGCTGCCCGGGCGCGGCCATCACTGCGGAAGGACACGACAAACTGAAATGCTACCAGGTGCTGTTCGTCCAGCAGAAACCTTGGATCGACGGGGCGCATGGCCCCGGCTATATCGGAGACTATGCCGGATGCGGCCTGTGTCAGACCGGGGTCCCGTGTGCGACCCGCATACCAGTCAATGCATCACCCAAGACAGATTGATGGAAAGGTTGAGCAATCTGGCCCGAAGATACCGGCAAGAGGTGACGGGATGGAACATCCTGATTCCAGAGAGAAAAACAACCCACAAGAGATCCTTCGCGGCGTCATGAAATTGTGCGCCGGCTGCGATGTCTGCCGCACCCTGATGGAGGAGGATTGCGCATTTTTCCCCGAACTCTATCGACTCTGGGATCAGGAAAAGGAGCATCAGGTTCCCATCACTGCTGCACAACTGCGCCACCTGACCGACCTCTGTACCCTCTGCGGCATCTGCCCCTGCCGCAAGATCCCCATGCAGGTAATGGAGGCCAAGAGCCTTTTCGTCGACACCGAGGGGCTCCCCCTGGCGACCCGGCTGCTCGCTTCTGTTCCGCGCATGGCCAAGCTGGCCGGCAGCTTTCCCCGGTTGACCAGGGTTTTGCAGTCGAGCAAGGCCACTGCCCCCTTGCTGCGAAAAGCGCTCAAGCTTCATCCCGAGCGCAAGCTCCCCGTCATTCCGGCACAGAATTTCTTTCATTGGGCCGAGCACAAAGGGCTCACCGCGCGCAAGGGGGGGAGTCGAAACGTCACCTATTTTGCAGGATGCACGGCGGGCTATCTCTTTCCCGAGGTCGGCCGCTCGGTTGTCGAGGTGCTGGAGCGCAACGGAGTGGCGGTCCATGTCCCACCGCAGCAGTGCTGCGGCATGCCGCATCTAGCAGAAGGTGACCGAGACACCACCCTGGAGCTCGCTCAAGCCAACCTGGATGAGCTGCTGGCCGCGGTTCAGGCTGGCGACGAACTTATCAGCTCCTGCCCCACCTGCGGGTACTACCTGAAGGTGCTGTTAAAAGAGAGAGCCCATTATTCCGAAGCCTATAAGAAAATTGAGGGAGCCAAAGAGGCAGCGTCTGCAAGTCCGCCTAGTGGTCAAGGTATCGACAAACTCAAGGCGCTTAAAAGATACGACCCCAAAAACATCTATCGTGACGACGGCTATTTTGCGTCCCTCGATCCTCTAAACCGCATCAACCTGGCTGAGCACCTTTTCGATGTTGGGGAGTATCTGTCCCGCCTGCATAACGCCAGCCAGCTCGATACCCACTTCAGTACAGTTAACCAGCGCGTGGTCTACTATGCTCCCTGTCATCAGCGGGAGCAGAAGATTGGAAGCCCTTACCTGAACCTTCTGGGGTTGATTCCCGGGTTGACCATCGAACCAGTGGGCAATGGCATGGACTGTTGCGGCATGGGCGGCAATTTTGGCTTCAAGGCTGCTTTCCACGAAAAATCTCTGGCCTTGGGACGTCCCCTGATGGAGAAGATCCGGAGCCGGAACCCTGAGGCGATTGTCACTGACTGCTTGAGTTGCCGTTTGCAGTTTGGTCACACCCTGCCGTACACGGTTTACCATCCCATAGAAATGCTGGCTATGGCGTATGCTGATAATTAATTCACGGGAGAAAGTAAATGGATCGAATAAAAATTGAAGGAAAGATTGAATTTGATGTGGTGGAACAGGCGTCGGAGCGGGTTGTTGCCGAAATGCCCGTACAGACGGGCATATTGAATCCCTATGGCTCGGCCAATGCTGGTGCAATCCTGTGGTTTGCGGACGTCACCGCCACCATATTGGTACTGGGACCATCCCGCCCCACGGAAGGCATGGCGGGTTTCCCTCTTTGCATAACACTGAACGCGAACTTTATCAGCAACCAGAAGGAAGGGACGTTCAAGGCCGTCGCTACCTTTGTCAAGAAGGGAAAGAGTGTCAGTGTCGTCCGGACGATCGTCTACGGCAAGAGCGACCGGTTGATTGCCGATGTGACCACGAACCATGTGGCAGCAAACTAAACCTACATCGCGCTGTCTGTTTATCAATGAGGCCGGACAGCCGCAAAAAAGGAGTGACTATGGGAACGTTATTCGAAACCACACAGATCAATGGCATGACGCTGGCAAACCGGTTCATCTTTTCAGCAACCTGGCTCGGATTAGCCGACGAGGAGGGGTATTCATCGACCAGACAGGCTGACTATCTCGCAGAACTGGCTCGCCGGGGCGTGGGGCTCATCATCACCGGGCACGCCTATGTGACCCCTGAGGGGAAGGCGGGCGCCGGGCAAACGGCCGCCTGCGACGATCGCTTTCTCCCGGGGCTCAAGGAGCTGGCCGGTGCTGTCCATGATGCGCAGGGCAAGGTAGTGCTCCAGCTTTCCCATGCCGGATGCTTCGCCCCTGCCTCGACCGGTCTAGATGTGGTCGGCCCTTCTGACAATGTCAATGGGCTTCCCGACTGCCGCGAGCTGACGACCGACGAGATCAGGCAGGTTGTCACGGCATTCGGGCAATGCGCTGCAAGGGCCAAAAACGCCGGCTTCGACGGAGTCCAGATCCATGCCGCGCATGGCTACCTCTTGAGCCAGTTTCTCTCTCCTTATTTCAACAGACGAACAGACAGTTACGGCGGCAGCATCGACAATCGGGCCCGTATTGTTCTCGAAACCCTCCAGGCTGTCAGGAGTGCTGTCGGCCCTGATTATCCCGTGCTGATAAAGATGAATTCGGAGGATTTTGTCCAGGATGGGCTGACGGTGGAAGAGATGTTACGGGTGGCTTTTCTGCTGGAACAGGCGGGCATAGACGCCATAGAGATGAGTGGCGGAACCATTGCTTCGGGCGCCTTGATCCCCATTAGACCTGGCCTTTTGGAGCGGGAAAACGAGGGTTACTACCGGGATGCTGCGCTTCGCTTCAAGGAGAGCATTGGTGTGCCGCTCATGCTGGTCGGAGGGTTCCGTTCCTTTGAGGTATGCGCAGAAATGGTTGAAAAGGGTCGGGCCGACTACGTATCGCTGAGTCGCCCCCTCATCTGCGAACCGAACCTGGTCGAACGCTGGAAATCGGGAGATACCGGGAAATCCGCGTGCATATCCTGCAATGGATGTCTCAAGACAGGATTCAAGGAGGGAAGCGTACGTTGTGTACAGGCCTCCTCTCCGGGCCGTTACTGAGAAGGATCCACCCAGTGCCCCGTCCAGTTAGTTCTTACCAGTAATATTTGAATTTTGTTCGGAGGATGACATGCCTGTATTTCAAACAAGTGACAAACAACAGATAGATTATCTTGATGAGGGTGAAGGAGAAACCATCATCCTTATTCATAGTTCGGTTAGCGGAAATCGTCAATGGATTCCGTTTATTACTAGCTTGAAGCATCGTTACCGAGTAATTGCCCCGAATCTTTTCGGTTATGGCGAAACCTCTGCCTGGGTAAAAGATGAGTTGCAAACTCTGGAAGCTCAATCAGAACTAATTATCGCGCTTTGCACCGAGATCAAGGGCCCTCTGCATTTGGTCGGCCACTCTTTCGGCGGAGCTGTGGCTCTCAAAACAGCCTCACTGTTGACATCGCGAGTTGACAAACTGGTGTTGTATGAACCGATGACTCCTTGTCTGTTACAGCAGAATGGGCGCCACGATGCTTATTCTGAATCAAAGGCGGTGGTCGACCATGTCAGACATTATGGAGCGCTGGGCGATTGGTCAACCGCTGCCGGAAGGTTTGCCGACTATTGGCTGGGAAATGGTTCCTGGGATGCAATGCCAGAGAAAAGACAAGCAGCATTTGCAATGTCTATCCAGCCATGCATTCATGAATTCGAGGCTATGCTGGGAGAATCTTTAACTATTGATCTCTGCCGATCTATAACTGCAAAAACTATGGTCATGCATGACAATGCTACCCGACGTCCCATTCTTGAGATTGTTACAATTTTGCAAGAGGCCTGCCCGCACTGGACCTTTAAACAGCTCTCAGGTGTAGGTCACATGGCACCGATTACTCATCCAGAGCTGATTAATCTGCTGATCGAGGAGTTTCTCAACCGCACATGCTGAAACCTTGATCATTGTTGTAACGCTACGTGGACTTGGATAGTATTTGATCAGTAGGATTTACTAATGAAATCGGCCGTTAAGCAGGATACTGACTCCTGCATCGTCATATCTGAAATGAACGGCAAATATGGTCTAATCACGACGGGCAATGGCAAGCATCTGCCGTGCATGGTCAAGGTCGGACATACAAATCCCTCCCTTCTCGCAATGCATGAGCCACCGCATGGTTCATGGAATTGCGCCAGCGTTACAACCCCTAATGGTCGCGTCTCAACGCCATACAGTATCACGGCGGGGGGTTACTTCACCGCCAGCCGATCGAGGATCAGCGTGCCCCCGGAGATGGTCAGGCCGGTTATCGTGCTGGGGATCGAGGTAATCGAACCGAAGCTGGCGTCTGCATACCCACCTTGGATGGTGACGCTCACCGGACGGCTGGCAATGAGCGATTCGTCGTAGTCGATGGCAAGGGCCTTGATGGTGTCGCCGCCGTTGGCTGCCAAGTACGCTGCCGAGATGGTCGCGAAACAGCTGGTGCCGACCATGGCGTTGCAGGGGGCGAGCGGGCTCACCCTGACTGGTGTGCTGCTGTTGGTTGTTGTGCCGTTCCCGAGCTGGCCGCCGAAGTTGTCCCCCCACGCCCTGACCGTGCCGTCTGTCAGGAGCGCTAGAGTGTAGAACTGGCCGGCGGCGATGGCGGTGACCGTGCCGTCGAGGCCGGTGACGGTTACCGGTGTGGTGCTGCCGGTAGTGGTGCCGTTCCCCAGGCAGCCGAAGCCGTTATACCCCCATGCCCTGACCGTGCCGTCCGCCATGAGCACCGTGGTGTGGGCGGTGCCGGCGGTGATCGCCTTGGCTGCGCCGCCGAGCCCGGCGGCAGTCACTGGCGTGTTGATGGAGAATGAGGTGGTACCGCTCCCCAACTGGCCATAGCCGTTATCCCCCCAGGAATTGACCGTACCGTCAGCCATGAGCGCAACCGAGTAATACGTGCCCGCGGCGATGGCTATGGCTGTGCCATTGAGATTGGCGACTGTTACCGGGGTGGTACTGGTCGAGACCCCCCCGGTACCCAGTTGGCCGTGCTCGTTGGCACCCCAGGCCTTTACCGACCCGTCAGCCATGAGGGCCAGGGAGTGAGAACCGTTACCTGCAATGGCGGTGACGCCGGTGAGACCGGTGACCGTGACCGGGGTACTGCTGTCCGTCGTGGTGCCGTTTCCCAGCTGGCTGGCGGAGTTCTGCCCCCAGGCCTTTACCGAACCATCGGACATGAGCGCTACGGTGAAAAAGTCACCGGCAGAAATGGCCACGGCCGAGCCGCCGAGACCGGTGACCGTGACCGGGGTGCTGCTGCTCGTCGTGGTGCCGTTTCCGAGCTGGCCTAGTGAGTTATCCCCCCACGCCCTGAGCGAACCATCGGACATGAGCGCTACGGTGTGCAAGGCGCCGGCGGCAATTGCCGTTACCGCGCCGGAAAGCCCGGTAACTGCCACCGGCGTGCTGCTATCAGTTGTGGAGCCGTTCCCCAGCTGACCCGAGGAGTTTCTCCCCCATGCCCGGACCGCGCCATCGCTCTGCAGCCCAACGGCATGCTGGGTCCCCGCTGCAACCGCGATCGTCCCTGACGGGTAGGCGACGAAGCTGGCGGTGACGCTCTTTGCCGCGGTCATGGTGACGTTGCAGATGTTTCCGGTGACCGAGTCGCAGCCGGCCCAGCTGCCGAAGAAGGAGCCGGGAGCCGCCGCCGGGACGAGGCTGACGGTTGCCCCGACGCTGTATGGCTGGCTGCAGGTGCCGGAACTGCAGTTGACCTCCGTGACAGGCGTGGAGCGGACCGCACCGTAGCCGTTGATGGTAACCGAGAGGGGTTGCTGGCTGATCAATGAGAGTGTGGTTACCGGTGAACTGAAGTTCGTTGTCGTGGCGTTTCCCAGTTGGCCGAAATTGTTCAGGCCGCAAGCGACGACGGAACCGTCATTTTTGAGCGCAACGGTGTGGGAAGTACCGGCGGCGATGGCGGTTACGCCCGAGAGCCCCGGGACCGCGGTCGGGGTGTTCTTGTGCACGGTAGTACCGTCGCCGAGCTGGCCATAACTGTTACTCCCCCAGGCGACGACGGTACCATCGTTTTTCAGCGCCACGGTATGATACGCGCCAGCGGCGATGGCAATGACACCGGCGAGCCCGGGGACAGCTGTCGGACTGTTCTTTTGCACGGTTGTACCGTCGCCGAGCTGGCCATACCAGTTAACGCCCCAGGCGACCACGGTACCGTCGTTTTTCAGCGCCACGGTATGATACGTGCCGGCGGCGATGGCAATGACACCGGTGAGTCCGGGGACAGCTGTCGGGGTGTTCCTTGTGGTTGTCGTGCCGTCGCCAAGCTCTCCGTAGTTGTTCAGTCCCCAGGCGACAACGGTTCCGTCGCTTTTCAACGCCACCGTGTGATCGCTTCCGGCATCAATGGCAATAACTCCGGAAAGCCCCGGGACCTGAACCGGGATGTTCTTGTCCACTGTCGTAGCGTCGCCGAGCTGGCCGAAGCCGTTCCACCCCCAGGTAACGACGGTTCCGTCATTTTTCAGCGCTATGGTATGGGAGTCTCCAGCAGCGATGGCGGTAACGCCCGCGAGTCCGGAAACTGCGGTAGGGGTAATCATATTGAAGGTGGTGCCGTTGCCAAGCTGGCCGTTGCCATTCTTCCCCCACGCGACGACGGAGCCGCCGTTTTGCAGCGCCGCGGTGTGAGAGGCTCCAGCGGCGATGGCGGTTACACCGGGAACCCCGGGGACCGACACAGGGAAGGCTTTCTGAACAGCGGTCCCGTCACCGAGTTGACCGTAGCTGTTCGCCCCCCATGCCCAGACCGTGCCATCGCTCTTCAGTCCGACAGTATGCTGGGACCCCGCCGCAATCGCAATCGCCCCTGACGGGTAGGCGACGAAGTCGGCGGTGACGCTCTTTGCCGCGGTCATGGTGACGTTGCAGACGTTTCCGGTGACCGAGTCGCAGCCGGCCCAGCTGCCGAAGAAGAAACCGGGGGCCGCTGCCGGGACGAGGCTGACGGTTGCCCCGGCGCTGTACGGCTGGCTGCAGGTGCCATAACTGCAGTTGATCTCCGTGGTCGGCATGGAGCGGACTGCGCCGCCGCCAGAGATCGTCACGTCGAGATTGTTTGTCGGTGGCGGAGACAGGATGAAGGTGGCCGTGACCGATTTGGCTCCGTTCATCGTCACCCGGCAGTCGGTAGCCGTCATTGAATCGCAGCCGCTCCAGGTACTGAAGGCATAGCCTGAACCGGCGGAGGCGGTGAGCGTGACAGAGGTACCGCTGTCGTAAGACTGGGCGCAGCCGCCGGAGCAGTTTATGTCGGCGGTCGGCGGCGAACTGCTGGTGTGCACCGTGCCGGAACCGGTGACGGTGACGGTGAGCGGGTAGGTAGGGGGTTGCACGGTATAGAGTCCGCCGCCGGTTGGGCTCTGGTTCCCGGCCCTGTCCTGTGCCATGAACAGCAAAGTCGTAGTGGACGCGATGGCAATCGGCCCGGTGTAGAGGGTAGCGGTCGTGGTTGGCGTGGTGCCGTCCTCGGTGAAGTAGATTCCACTGCAGCCGGAGAAGTTGTCGCTGCAGGAGAGCGCCACTGTCACGCTGCCGACGTAACTGCCCGGCCCGTGGTCTGCCGATACCAGTGGCAGGGTGTTGTCCAGGTTGACCAGGGCGGGATGGGGCAACATTGAACCTTCGAGAACGCCTAACTGACCATATAGGTTATACCCCCAGGCGGCCACGGTGCCCCCGTTTTTCAACGCCACCGTGTAGGAATAGCCGGCGGCGATGGCGGTGATATCCGGGAGCCCCGGGACCAGGGTCGGAGTACTCTTGATCACGGCAGTGCCGTCACCGAGCTGGCCGGAGCCGTTATTCCCCCAGGCGACCAGTGTGCCGTCGCTTTTCAGCGCCACGGTGTGGAAATCACCGGCAGCGATGGCGATGACGCCCGAGAGTCCCGGGACCGTGACCGGGGAGGTCTTTTGCACGGTAGTCCCGTCGCCGAGCTGGCCGTAACCGTTATACCCCCAAGTGACCACGGTGCCGTCGTTTCTCAGTGCCACGGTGTGGTGACCACCGGCGGCGATGGCGGTGACACCCGAGAGTCCCGGGACCGCGACCGAAGTCGTTTTTTGCACGATAGTGCCGTCGCCGAGCTGACCGTTACCGTTATTCCCCCAGGCGACCACGGTGCCGTCGCTTTTCAGCGCTACTGTGTGGGCATAGCCGGCGGCTATGGCGATGACGCCAGAGGGCCCCGGGACCGTGACCGGGGAGGTCTTTTGCACGGTAGTACCGTCGCCGAGCTGGCCGGAACCGTTATTCCCCCAGGCGACCACAGTGTTGTCGCTTTTCAGAGCAACGGTGTGGCTGCTTCCGCCGGCGATGGCGATGACACCGGAGAGCCCCGGGACCGCAACCGGAATGGTCTCTTGCACGGTGCTCCCGTCGCCGAGCTGACCGGCACCGTTATTTCCCCAGGCGGCCACGGTGCCGTCGTTTTTCAGCGCCACGCTGTGGTAATAGCCGGCGGCAATGGCGGTGACGCCCGACAGCCCGGGGACCGCGGTCGGACTGCTCTTTTGCACCATACTCCCGTCGCCGAGCTGGCCGTAGCTGTTATTCCCCCAGGTGACCACGGTGCCGTCGTTTTTCAGCGCCACGGTATGGTAATAACCGGCGGCAATGGCGGTGACGCCCGACAGCCCGGGGACCGCGGTCGGACTGCTCT
>CAYSMK010000005.1:145196-190964 GCA_964432205.1 uncultured Geobacter sp.
TTTGTACGGTTGTCCCGTCGCCGAGCTGGCCGGAACCGTTATTCCCCCAGGCGACAACGGTGCCGTCGTTTTTCAGCACCACGGTGTGGGAACCACCTCCGGCAACGGTGGTGACGTCCGAAAGCCCCGGGACCGCGGTCGGGCTGCTCTTTTGCAATGTTGTCCCGTCGCCCAACTGGCCGTTACCATTATTCCCGCAGGCGACCACGGTGCCGTCGTTTTTCAGCACCACGCTGTGGTCGGCCCCAGCAGCAATGGCGATAACGCCAGAGAGTTCCGGAACTACGCTAGGGGCGGTCTTCCCTACGGTAGTTCCGTCACCTAGCTGGCCGTTACCGTTATTCCCCCAAGCGACCATGGTGCCGTCCGTTTTCAGCGCCATGCTGTGGTAGGCTCCCGCGGCGATGGTGGTTACTCCAGAGAGTCCCGGGACCGCGGTCGGACTGCTCTTTTGCACGGTTGTCCCGTCGCCGAGCTGGCCGGAACCGTTATTTCCCCAGGCGACCACGGTACCGTCGCTTTTCAGCGCCACGCTGTGGTAGGCTCCCGCTGCGATGGCGATAACGCCGGAGAGTCCAGGGACTACGGTACGGACGGTCTTTCCCACGGTTGTCCCGTCGCCGAGCTGGCCGTTACCGTTATTTCCCCAGGCGACCACGGTGCCGTCGTTTTTCAGCGCCACGCTGTGGTAATAACCGGCGGCAATGGCAGTGACGCCCGAAAGCCCGGGGACTGCGGTCGGACTGCTCTTTTGCACGGTACTCCCGTCACCGAGCTGGCCATAACTGTTATTCCCCCAGGTGACCACGGTGCCGTCGTTTTTCAGTGCCACGGTATGGAAATAACCGGCGGCAACGGCAGTAACGCCCGAGAGCCCGGGGACCGCGGTCGGGGTGGTCTTTTGTACGGTTGTCCCGTCGCCGAGTTGGCCGTTACCGTTATCCCCCCAGGCGATCACGGTGCCGTCGCTCATCAAGGTAACAGTGTGGCTGTTTCCGGCTGCGATCTTCGGGGTGACAGCGGCGACCGTGAGCTGCGGCAACAACAGAGGGAAGAGCATCGCCGCCAGGATAAGGGTTCGCAGGGGTGTCTGTCTCATACTGCCCTCCGTATGCACGGGAGAAAGTTCCGCCTAATAACGGGGTGCTATGACTGCTTACCGATTATCCCTATCCCCACTACAAGCACTTCTCGGCGCATTGCAGCGGTATCGTGACCAAGCCACGAGTTAAAATTAAAATATTTTGCAAAATCCACACCTAAATTAGTCGCTAATAATATTTAATTTCACATAATGCAATATTAACATTTAGGTCAAAGTGCAAAGAATGCCGAAAAAGATTTTATGGCCTCTGCCTCATATGTCGTCCTCTCCAAACCAATTGCTTGTGCACTATGTCAATTATTGCGCCAACAAATGGCGCATAAATGCTTTTGTGCCAATAGTTGTGTCGCAATTCCTGTCTATGTGTCGCGATTTGTCGTGAATCGGGCTATCTGGTAGAAATCTACAATTCGATGATCGGCTAACTGCATCTTGAAGAAGTCAAATGGGGAGAGGAAAAGTGGGGCAGCGGTGGTTATAAAAAAAGCCCCTATTTTGTAGGGGCTTTTGCACCACTTCGGTCAGTGGCGGACTATCTTATGGTGCCCAGAGACGGAATCGAACCGCCGACACGAGGATTTTCAATCCTCTGCTCTACCGACTGAGCTATCTGGGCGAAAAGAATGCTTTATATAGCGCCATTCCGCTGTTGTGTCAACAAATTTCTAAGCACGGGAGACGAAGCGGCAGTCGCGGGTGTCGACCTTGATCCGCTCCCCCACCTCCAGATACGGCGGCACCTGGAGCGTCAGGCCGGTCTCCAGGGTCGCCTCCTTGGTCTGGGCCGTGGCCGTGGCGTTCTTCATGACCGGCGGGGTCTCGGTGATGGTCAGTTCCACCACCATGGGCAAGTCCACACTCACCAGCCGCTCCTGGAAGATCCCCAGCTGCACCTCGGTCCCATCCAGCAGGTACTGGGCGATCGGGTCGAACATCTCCCCCTCCACCTCGAACTGCTCGTAGGTCTCCAGGTCCATGAAGACCCCCTTGGCGCCGTCGGCGTAGAGGAACTGCCCCTTTTTTCGCTCGAAATCGGCCTCGTCCACCTTGTCGCCGGAACGGAAGGTCTTTTCCAGCACCTGACCGGTAATCAGGTTGCGGTACTTGGTCTTGACCATGGTGTTGGCGCCGCGGGCCGAGGGTGACTGGAAGTGCACATCCACTATGAGACAGGGGGCGCCGTCCAGTTTGATGACCAGCCCCTTCTTGAAATCCGATGTGGTAACCATGTTCGTTCTCCTTGACGTGTAAAAATCGTATGTATGTAGCAGAAATCGCGCGCAATTACAACATGCTTGACCATCCCAAATCCGTGAGGCGGGCAGATCAGCCGTAGCGACTGAGGACACTTTCGTCGCGCCACTTGGCGGAATGAAGTGTCAACAGCCGCTGTTGTTTGAGCCCGTCAGGGTGAGTTCAGCGGCTGTAACGTAATGAGCCTTAGAGGCGCAGAAAGGGTCCTTCCGGAGCGGAGGATGATCTGCCCGCCTCACGGATCATCATGTCAGTAGCGGATACGGACCCGGTAGGTGAGCACGGTTTCCCCCCTGGCCGGCACCGGCACCGGGAACTCGGCAGTGGCGGCATCACCCTTCTTGTGGGGAATCGAGGACGAGACCATCTGCCAGTCGCCCGGGATCGGCTCCACCACCTTCACCGTAATCGCCTCGTCCTTGTGGTTGCGCAGGCTGACCTCAAAGGAAGCCTCGAAGGTGTCGCTGGCCAGTTTGCGCCACTCGGTCTGCTTGCGGTTCCCCACCACGTCGAAGGCATCCCCCAGCTTGAGCCGCAGCGTCTCGTCCACCGGGGTGTGCTCGATGGCGTCCTCGCCGATGAACTGGAGGGTGGCGCCGGCATCGCGCTTGTAGACACGCACGATCCCCTTGGGGAGCGGTAGCCCCAGGTTCGCCGACTTCCGGTTCGCCAGCTCCACAAAGACCCCCACCTTCTGGTTCCGGCCCAGGTCGGCGTAGCTCCCCTGGTAGTAGTAGTCGGCCCCGCGGAAGAGGTACTCCTTTTTGACCGGTACGTGGGCGGCCGCCAGGAGGCTGATCTGTTTGGTCTGGTTGTCCTTCACCGTGGCCGGCCGCTGCAGGGTATAGAGGTGATACTCGAAGAACCCCTCCTCGCGGAACTGGGGAGCCGCCTCCGCCTTCATCGCCCTGCCGGCCGCTACCCCGCCCCTTGCCATATCCTCCCGCACCCGGTTGACGTCACCGGCCACCAGCTTCAGGACTGCATCCCGATAGGCGGCGCCGCTCCGGTTGTCGATGGTCACCCAGCCGGCCAGATCGGCCGCCCGGTCCAGTTCGTCCAGGGTGACCACATAATCGGCCCGCCAGGTGATGCCGTTGGTCAGATAGGAGACCTCCAGCTCGCGGCCGCCGCCGGCACCGCTCTCCAGGAGCCAGACCAGGGACGGCTGCGCGATCAGGGAGTCCGGCACGCCGGGAAAGATCACCCGGCCGGGGTGGCCGAAGGTGACCTCGTTGCCGATCCGGAAGACCGGTCCACCGTTGTTGGCCAGGAGCGTGGCGCTGACACTCTCTTCCCGCTCGCTGTACGGGTTTTTCTGGTAGAGGCGGACCTCCTTCCCCACGTACTTGTCCAGCAGCTTCTGGGGATTGAGGAGATCGTACTCGTAGTTCTGCTCCAGCACCCGGAATCCGTCCCCCGACGCGGTGACCTGGACGCTGGCCGGTATCAGCTGGGCGGCCACGTCCATGAAGCGGAGCTCGCCAATGCCGGCCGGGAGCCTCACCGACCGTCGCTCCTTCACCAGCCCCAGCCCGGCGTTGTAGATGGTAACCGCCACCCCCTGCCGATCGTTGCCGGTCGAGGTGACGACGGACGGGTGCGGGGTGGCGGCATTTGCCATCGAACCAGCAAGGAACATAGTCGAGAGGATGGTGAGGAGAGATGACGCACGGCCCATGACTGCCTCCTTTGGTGCCCAAATGAAAAGGGCGCCCTGCGGCGCCCCTCTCTTCTATCCGTATAGCTGCTACTTGACCACGCTGACCGACTTGATCACCACCGCCGTTACCGGCAGGTTCTGGAACAGCATGTTCACAGACTTCTGGGGGGCCGCCACGATCTTGTCGACCACATCCATCCCCTCGATCACCTTGCCGAAGACCGCATAGCCGTAACCGCGCTGGGTCTCGTCCTGGTGGTTCAGGAAGTCGTTGTTGACCACGTTGATGAAAAATTCGCTGGAGGCGGAATTGATGACGCTGGTGCGGGCCATGGCCAGGGTGCCACGGTCGTTCTTCAGGCCGTTCGTCGCCTCGTTCTTGATGGGGGGGTTGCCCGGCTTCTTCTTGCGCGCTTCGGTATAGCCGCCACCCTGGGCCATGAAGTTGGGAATGACCCGGTGGAATATGGTGCCGGAGTAAAAGCCGCTGTTCACGTAGTCGAGAAAGTTCTTCACGGAGATGGGTGCCTCTTTCTGGAAGAGCTCGATCTTGATATTCCCCAGGCTGGTCTCCATGAGGACGACCGGATTTTTGGCCGGCGCCGGAGCGTCGGCAGCCACGGCAACGGTGGCGAAGGCCAGGGATACCAGCAGGGCCAGGATGAAACGTTTCAGCATGGTTGTAATCCTCCCGAGTGAGTGTGTCGCTGGGCTTATTTATACGGCATATCGGCTGCCCGGTCAAGGGAGCCGCCGTCTCCGGGATCGAGAATACACTTTGTTCCGTCCCCGGCTCTATATGGTATTGACAATGCCGGCCTCCCATTGGAAAATGCAACGATTTTTCATTGCCCGTTTCCCAGGAGGTTCCCGTGCAGGTCATAAAATTCGGCACCGATGGCTGGCGCGGCGTCATTGCCCGCGACTTCACCTTTGCCAATCTCGATCTGGTGGCCCAGGCCACCATGGACCACTTCCGCCGGGAAGGGCTCGCAGATCAGGGGCTGATCATCGGCTACGACCGGCGCTTCCTCTCCCGCGAATTTGCCGAGGCCGTGGCAGAGGTTGCCGCCGGCAACGGCGTAAAGGTCAGGCTCGCCGCCGACTTCGCCCCGACTCCGGCCATCTCCTGGGCCGTCCACGAACTCCGGGCCGGCGGCGGCATCATGATCACCGCCAGCCACAACCCGCCTGCCTACAACGGCTTCAAGGTCAAGGAGGCGTTCGGCGGCTCGGCCCGCCCGTCCACCACCAAACTCCTGGAGGAGCTGGTATCCGCCAACCTGGCGGCCGGCAAGCCGGCAAAACGGCTCCCCCTGGCCGAGGCCCTGGCAACGGGGGCGGTCACCCTCTTCGACCCGCGGGAGGCATACCTGCAACAGCTGGGGCGCTACGTGGACCTGGAGCTGATCAGGCGGGCCGCCATCCCGGTGGTGGTCGACCCGATGTACGGTGCCGGCAGCGGCTACTTCCCCACCCTCCTCCCCGGCTCCACCGAGATCCACGGTGACTATAACCCCTCCTTCGGCGGCCAGCCGCCCGAGCCGACCGACGACCATCTGCAGGAACTGGCCGGCCTCGTGGCCAAGGGCGGGTTCCGGGTCGGTCTGGCCCTGGACGGCGATGCCGACCGGATCGGCGCCGTGGACGAAACCGGCGAGTTCTTCTCCTCGCACCGGATCTTCACGGTCCTGCTCCGTCACCTGCACGAGCGCAAAGGGCTCAGCGGCGGTGTGGTAAAGACCGTCTCCACCACCCGGATGATCGACCTCCTGGCCGAGAAGTTCGGCCTCCCCCTCTTCGAGACCCCGATCGGCTTCAAGCATATCTGCGAACTGATGCTGGCGAACGACATCCTCATGGGTGGGGAGGAATCCGGCGGACTCGGCGTCAAGGGGCATATCCCGGAACGGGACGGCATCCTGATGGGGCTCCTGCTGCTGGAGGCGATGGCCATGTCCGGCAGGGGGCTCTGGGAACTCCTCGACGAGACCATGGACGAGATCGGCCACTTTTCCTACCAGCGGCTTGACCTTCCCATCAGCCAGCCGGCCAAGGAGAGCCTGATCGCCCGCCTCCGGCAAGGGGGACCTGCCACCATTGCCGGCCGGGCGGTTGCCAGCACCAACTTCAGCGACGGGTTCAAGTTCATCTTCGGCGACGGGTCCTGGCTCCTCATCCGCCCCTCCGGCACCGAACCGGTGCTGCGCCTCTACAGCGAGGCCGGGGACCCGGCACTGGTGGCGGAACTGCTCCGGGCAGGCAGGGAGATCGCCGGCATCTGATCCGGCAGTGGGAGGAGAGCAATGGCTAAGGCAACCTTTGGCGCGGGCTGTTTTTGGGGGGTGGAGGCGGCGTTCCAGCAGCTCGACGGGGTGATTGCCACCCAGGTCGGGTACATGGGCGGCTGGAAGGAACATCCCACCTATGAGGAGGTCTGCACCAGGACCACCGGCCACGCCGAGGTGGTGGAGGTGACCTTCGACCCGGCCCGGATCAGCTACGACCAACTGCTCCAGGTCTTCTGGGACTGCCACGACCCGACCCAGCTGAACTGCCAGGGACCGGACGTGGGGACGAACTACCGCTCCGTCATCTTCTACCATACCCCGAAGCAGGAAGCGGCGGCCCGGGCCTCCCTGGCCCGGGAAGAGGCGAGCGGCCGTCACAGCCGCCCCATCGTTACCGAGATCACCCCGGCCGCCACCTTCTGGCGGGCCGAGGAGTATCACCAGCACTATCTGGCCCATCTGGCAGGTGCCACCTGCCACTGACCGCTATCATCAACCTCATTCACTCCAGACGCCTCGCCGGCGCCCTGCTCCTGGGACTCCTCTTTATTCTGTCCGCGCCCCTAGCCTCCCGCGCCGCAGAGGGGAGCGACCCGGGCAGAGAGGCCGGGGAACGGGCTATCCTCGCCGGCTACGGCATAACCCACCGCGGCTTCGGCGCCACCCGCACCCAGGTGCAGACCTTCGACACCATCCTCCGCTACGGCCGGTTCCTGTCGGATGAGGTGGGGGCCGGGAGCTGGTTCCGGGGGAGACACGAACTGCTCCTGGAGCTGCCGCTGCACCTGGCCGTCGACCATGACGGCCGGACCATGACCGGCGGCTACATCCTGGGGAGCTGGAAGTTTACCGGCCTCGCCGAACAGGGGTTCTACCCCTACGTCTTCGCCGGCGGAGGGGTCGTCTTCAACGATCTGGGACTCGCCACCCAGGGGACCCGGCTCAACTTCTCCTACCAGGGGGGAACCGGTCTCCAGTACCTGGTCCGGCCGGGTCTCGCGTGGGTGGCCGAGTACCGCTACCACCACGTCTCCAACGCCGGCACCGCCGAACCCAACGAACCGCTCAACGCCAGCAAGTTCCTGCTGGGGATCTCTTTCTACCGCTGACTTACGTTTCTTACGAGGAAGGTCGCCCACCTTCATAACCCCTCCCGGCCTCCTCTTAATTTAAGAGGGGGTGAGGGGGAGTTATGACGTCAGACCAGTGCCTCTCCCTCCCGAGCTAACGACCGCCGCCTGTGGTAGACTCTCCGGCATGACCTCAGACTCGCAGGACATCACACGGCGGGAATTCCTCCTCCGCTCGGCACTGGCCGGGACCCTGCTGACCACGGCCGGCTGCGCCACGAGCCCGCCCCTGCGCTTCGATGAACGGCTCGCCGGCAGGCTGGCCCGCCTCCCTTACCACGGCCTGGCCCAGTCGCTCCCCGAGGAGCAGGAGTATCCGGCCGTGGTGGAAGGCACCATCCCAACGGGACTGCGAGGGACATTCTACCGCAACGGTCCGGGGCTGTTCGAGCGGGGCGGGGTCCGCAAGCGGACCATCCTCGACGGCGACGGCCTGATCCAGCAGTTCCGCTTCCACGATGGCGGCGTGCAGTACCGCAGCCACTTTGTCAGGACCGAGCGATTCGTGGCCGAGGCGGCTGCCGGCCGGTTCCTCTACCCGTCGTGGAGCACCCAGGCCCCGGGCGGCTGGCTGGCCAACTTCTGGGTGACCGATGAGATCAGGAGCCAGGCCGGGATCACGGTTTTTCTGGTGAACGGCCGGCTCTACGCCTTCGACGAATCCTCCTACCCCTACGAACTCGACCCGGCAACGCTGCGGACGATCGGCGAGACGACGCTCGGCATCCCCCGCGACGAGACCATCTACTCGGCCCACCCGAAGATCGATCCGGCTACCGGTGAGTGGCTCCACTTCGGGGTCCGCTACGCCGCCCAGCCACTCCTGCAGATCACGGTCTTCCACGGCGACGGCTCGCTCCACTACCGGCGCACCCTCCCCATGCCGCGCTTTGTCTATATCCACGACTGGTTCGTGTCGACCAGCCATCTGGTGGTCAGCCTCCACCCGGTGGTCATCGACTTCTGGCCGGCCCTCTTCGGCTTCCGGAGCATCTCGGACTCCCTGCGCTGGCGGCCGGAAGAAGGGAACCTGTTGCTGGTCATCCCCCGCGATCCGAACCAAGAGCCGTTCCGGATCGAGGCCGGGGCGTGTTTCATGTGGCACAGCATCAACGCCCATGACAACGGCCGCGAACTCGTGGCCGATTTTGTGGGCTACGACAATCCCGATCACTTCGTGGGGAACGATCCGGTCATCAGTGCGGTCATGGCCGGACGCGAAGGTGAGCACGCCTATCCGGGTCGTCTGCGGCGCTACCGAATCGACATCCCCCGCCGCACGGTCCGGGAAGAGATCGTTGCCGACGGGAATTTCGAGTGGCCGCGGATCGACGGACGGCTCCTCTGCCGCCCCCACCGCTACACCTACCTGGCCGAAGCGAGGCCGTTGGATTTTTTCTGGACCGGGGTCGTCCGCCACGACCGGCAAACCGGGGCGATTGAGCGGTACGATTTCGGAAAAGGGGTTTACTGCAGCGAACCGGTCTTTGTCCCCGGTTCAGAGGGAGAGCACGACCGGGGGTGGGCTCTGACCGAGTGTTACGATGGCGGGACCGGGAAGAGTTTCCTGGCTGTGCTGGATGTTGAGCGGCTGGCCGACGGGCCGCTGGCGATCGTCCATCTCAGGCACCACGTCCCGTTCAGTTACCACGGCTGGTGGACCCCGGCCGCCGCGCCAGGAACGCCGGCAGGCTCGCCAGGGCGAACAGGGCGGTGAAGCCGACCCCGAAGTTGGTGGCCCAGCCGATGGAGGACATGGCGCCGTAGTCGGTGAAGGCCAGGGAGCCGAAGCCGGCGATGGTGGTCAACGCCGACAGGAGCACCGCCCGGCCTGCCTGGACGAACTGCTTCTCCCGCTCCGCATCATCCGCCGCCGTCACCCGGTGCCCCACATGCAGGCCGTAGTCGCTCCCCATGCCGACGATGGTCACCAGTACCATGGCGTTCATGAAGTTGAGCCGCATGCCGCAGAGGACCATGGTTCCCAGCATGGCCACGCTGCCGCAGACCACCGGATAGAGTGAATAGAAGATACCGGCCAGGGACTCGAAATGGGCCACCAAGAGGCAGATCACCAGTATCCCCCCCAGCACGAACCCTAAAGCGAAGCTCCGCTGCACCGAACCGGCCAGCTCGCTGCTGATCAGCTCCACCCCGGTGGCCCGCGCCTGCGGGTCGATAGCGCGCAGTTCGGCCAGGAACCGGTCCCGCTTGAACTCCTCACCCCGGTAGTGGAGGTAGACCAAGGCGTGCCAGCCACGGCCGTCCCGCACCAGATGACGATCCACCACCCCCCTGAGCGGCGAGGCTTTCAGGCGCACCAGCGCCTCCTCCCGGTCGGTCAACGGTGCGCCCGAAAGACGCTGCAGCGACTCCAGGTACGGGGCAAACGGCTCGGGCGCGAAGCCTTGGGCGTGAAGGGCCTGCCGCAGCGCCGCAGCACTCTCCTGCGCACTCCCGGCAACCGCACCGGCCACGCTCTCCTGCTCCTGCCCGCCGTTCAGCACCTGCCCCAGGGACGACCAGGCAACCAGTTCGCCCTGCTGTCGGTAGCGCTCCGCCAGCCGCTCCACCTCTCCGGCCCGCGCCAGCACGTCCGCCAGCTCCGGCCCCTCCACCGCCACCAGGAGCTGACGGGGGGACAGGCTCAAGTGCTTCTCCAGCCGCTCCTGGGTCAGGAACGCCTCGGAGGATCGGGGCTGGAGGTTCTTCAGCTCGCCGTCGAAGGAGATGCCGAAGGACGCCGCCAGCAGGAGCAGCACCACGAGAAGGGAGACCGCCTTCATCAGGCGCGGAACCCGGAGCGCCAGGCGCCACACCCTTCCCAGGCCAAGTGCCGGCAGGGGGCGGCAGGCGGTGGGGAAGCGGCGCTCGCTCCAGACCAGGAGCGGGGGCAGAAACAGCAGGGTGGCGTAGAGGGAGAAGATCACCCCGAGCCCCACCAGGAGCCCCAGTTCGAACAGGGCGCGGACATCGGCGATGGTCAGGGCCAGAAACGGCAGGGCCGTGGTCAGGGCCGCGGTGAACAGCCCATGACCGGTCTCCACCACGGCCAGCCGCAGGGCCTCTTCCACCCCCAGACCGATGGCCCGTTCAGTAGCGAAGCGGTCGTAGACATGTATGGAATAGTCGGTCCCCAGGCCGATGATGAGCGCCATGAAGGCGAAGGAGATGATGTGGATCGACGGCAGGAAGAGCCCGGCCGTTCCCAGGGCAACGGTCACGCCGACCACCAGGATCATAGGGATCAGGAGGGTGGGAAGCAGACGGCGGTAGACGGCATAGAAGATCCCCAGCACCACCACCAGCGAGGAGAGGATGCAGGAGAGGACGTTACCCTTCATGGCCGCCTCGTCCAGCACGGCGCTGATGTGGGCGCCGGCGCAGGAGACGCTCACCCCCATGCCGGCGCGGGCCTGGTTGATCCCCTGGACCAGTTTCCGGGCAAAGGCCATCTCCTGCACCGGTCGGGCCGGCTCGGCAATGACGATCAGGAGCTGGCCGTCGCGGGAGCGGAAGTAGGGCGAATCCGGGTCCAGGTCGAAGGCCTGGCTCCCGGCCTTGAGGCGGGGGAGGATCAGGTCCCGGATGGCCAGGGGATCGGCCACGGCCAGGCGGGAGGCCATGCCGCCGATGCCGCCGCCCAGTTCCGCCGTGAGCCGCGCAAGTGCCCGCTCCATCCCGGCAGGCGCCAGGCGGTCCGCCAAGCGGGGCAGGTCGGCCGGGGCCACGAACAGGTCGGGCCGCGCCACGGCATAGGCGATGAAGTCGGCGAACGCCGCCCCTTCCGCCTCGTCGTAGATCCGGTGGATCACCCGGCGAAAGGCCGGCTGACCATCGATCCGCAGCGTCTTTAGCCGCGCCACGAACCGTTCGGTCTCGGCGGGGAGCCTGGTAGGGTCCCCCTCCAGCAGGAAATAGGCCTCGCGGGCGCCGCCGCTCCACTCCATGGAGTCGAGCAGCAGACTCAGGGCCGGCTGGTGGGCCGGGAAGAGGCGGAAGATATCGGTTTCGAAGCGGACTCGCCAGATGGATACGGCAGAGAGCGCGGTCAGGAGCAGGACGACCGCAAACACCAGGCGCGGTCTGCGGATCGTGGCGTTGAAAAGCCAAGCGAGATGGCCGGCCACGGCCGCGTTGATGGCCCGGGTCAGACGACTGGGGGTGAAGGAGGGCATGGCATCAACTCCCCTGCAGGGCGGCCAGGGGATAGACGGTCAGTCCGTCCAGGCGGGGGGTGAAGACATCCGCCTCAAAGGGGGTGTTGATCTCGGGCTCGTTGAGCTTGAGCCGGAAGCGGTCGCCGGCGGCGTTTTCCATGATGATCTCCGTGGCCAGCGGCACGCCGCCTATCACCGCGAAGTCGCCATAGCGGGCCTCGTCCCCGTTGGGCAGGGACTTGGCCGTGACCAGGCCGTTTTCGAAGGTGACCCGTTCCTTCATCCCCAGACTGTTCACCCGCTCCAGGGTGCCGTCCCGCAGGGCAGTGCCGGGAGGGTCCACCTCCATGACCCACCGCACCTGCCGCCAGCCGGCGCTCTCCCCCCGCTCGGGCAGGTCGGCAAGCAGGCCGGCAAAGGCGGCGCCCTTGCCGGGATAGGCGATGGTGACCCGTTCGCCGTTCACGTAGATCTCCATCAGGGTGGTACCGAAGGGGGAGAGGATGATCAGCCGCATCAGGTCGGGACGGCGGTAGACCAGGTAGCCGCTCCCCCCCATCCCCTTTTCGCCGGAGCTGAAGGAGAGGGAGACCGCCGCGGAGAGTGTCTCGACTACGGCGCCGTTGGTGTAGGCAAGGTTTGCAGACTGTCCGGCACAGGCTGAGAGAAGAAACAGTGCCAGCAGCACGAGGCAGCGGCACGATAATGACCTAATATTGTTACGCTTCATAATGATGTGCCTACTCCAGTCGGAAATCCCGTTCGGTCAGCCCCTGGTTCCGCTTCAGCCGCTTGAAGGTGATACTGCTCCGGTCGCCGCTCCGCTCCTCGATGACCAGCCGCCGCAGCGTGCCGTCCTCCAGGAAGGCGAGGAGCAGCTCCCGCACCTGCCCGCTGCCGGGGGGGGCAATGGCCAGGGTGTAGACCCCGTTGTTCAGCTCTGCCCGCACCTTCATCCCCTCGGGAATGGCCGTCACCGGTCGGGAGAGATTGTCGAACCAGCGCCTGAGCCCCTGTTCCGGCGGCAGGGGAATACGGTTGGGCTTGCCCGAGCGCTCCACGGCCTGCTCGATGATGCTGTCGCGCATCAGGAGCCGGCTGGCGTAGGGGGGATCGAGCTCCATCAGGAACAGGTCGGGCTTTTTGAACCGGACCCGGCCGTGCATGACCAGCTTTTTCCTGAGCAGGGAGAGTTGCTTCTCCTGGGTGATCTCAGCCGAGAAGTCGCTGATCCGGGCAAAGGAGCGGCGCATCGCCTCTAGCCCCTCCAGCGGCGGGATCGAAGCGGCCCGAAGCGGCAGCGCCGCCAGCAGGAGCAGGATGCCGCAGCAGAGGGACAATGCTTGTTTGAACATCGGATGCCTCATACCTTTATCCACCCAAAAGCTGTTCACCACAAAGACACGAAGGGGCACAAAGGAGAACCGAAAAATAAATCAAGAAAATGAAATGCGGTATAACCAATACAATGGCGGTAAATTTTCCGTAACCGACCTTGATTTTCTTAGTGTCCTTTGTGCCTTAGTGGTGAGTAGACGTAAGATTTCAAATCGCACCGATGCCCAGCGTCAGGGTGGCGGTTGCGAGCTGTCGCCCGCCGACGGAAACCTCCCCCTCCAGCAGGAACAGCCGGCCGAACCCCTTCACGACCCGGACCGCAATCAGCAGGGTATCGCCGGGGAGCGGGTCGCCGAGGAGTTCGGCATGGTCGATGGTGGCCAGAAAGCCCCCCTCCCCTTCGCCGCAGCCGCTGGCGACGCCTGCCAGCTGGGCCATCGCCTCCACCAGCAGCACCCTTGGAAACGGCGCGGCATCGAAGGTGATCCGGGTGGTGGCGCTGGCAGCCACGCCCGGATCACGGGAGAGAATGGTGTCGAGCAGGAGAAAGGGATAACGATGGGGAAGCAGTGCTGCCGGGTCCGGATTAACCAGGTGAGCCTCCGGTAAACGTGATGGTGAATCCGTGGGCCATGGAGACCCGTTTCCACTCACGGGTTGAAGGTGATGGCATAGTATGGTCCTTCCGGCGAGGCGGCCAGGTGGAGCCCCTGTTGCCCGGCCTTTAGGGTGGCCAGCAGCGCAGCCATGGCCACGCCGCCCATGGCGAGGGAGCGGCCGGTGATCGCGCCGACGTCGAGGCGCGGTCCGGCCGGAAGACGGTCGAGAAGCGGCGCACATTGGCCCGCAGTGCCGGAAACGGAGATGCGGGCGATAGCGGCGACCTCGGGCAGCAGATGGGCAACCCCTTCGTCCTCCCTGCCGGGGAGAAGCCTGCCGATGGTGCGGATCCCCCCCAGGGTCCCCTTAGGAATCGCCCCGCGCCGTTCCGCATGCTCCCGCCGCTCCAGGACCAGCAGGCCAATCCCTTCCCCGAAGCCGCGGGCAAACCGGTCCAGCTGCCCCATGGCCCGGAAACCCTGCATCATCAGGGAGGTGAGTTCGTCAACCCCGCCGGCCAGCATCAGGTCGGCCCGTCCCTCCTCCAGGAACCGGCAGGCCATGGCAAAGGCCGACTCGGCCGAGCAGAAGCGCTGCACCGTGGTGACGTTCGGCCCCTGCAGGCCGTGTTCGATGGAGGCGTTGCTGGCAGCCGCATTGGCGACCGTATTGGGGAAGAGCATCGGGGAGAGCCCTTCGGCACCGCCGGTAAAATAGCCGGCGAGGAAATCGGCCGAATTGGCGATGCCGCCGAAGCCGCAGCCAAGCGCGATGCCGGCCCTGGCCGGCTCGAACGTCCCTTTGGCGAGGCCTGCGTCGGCCAGTGCCAGCCCGGTGGCCACCACGGCCAGCAGACTGCAGCGGTCGAACTTGCGCGCCTTGAGGGGGGGCATGTAGTCGGCAGCCCGGAACTGGTCAGCCTTGCCCCAACAGTAACCGGTTTCCCCGAGAATCTCCTCGGGTACTGGCGCGAGCCTGCTGGTGCCGCTCTCCACCGCCGACACCAGGGGAGCAATCCCGACCCCGGCCGCGGTAACGGTGGCCAGGCCGGTAACGACGATATCGGTTCGTAGAGAGATCATATGCCGACCACCAGGGAGGTAATGTTCCCGCCGAAGGCGAAGGAGTTGGAGATGGCGACGCGGCTGGCAGTGGGACGCGGGCCGTCGTGGCAGTAGTCCAGGTCGCACTCCGGGTCCCTGCCGCGGAAATGGAGGGTCTGGGGGATGATCCCCCGGTTCAGGGCGACGACCGTGGCCATCGCCTCGATGGCGCCGGCTGCACCCAGACAGTGGCCGGTGACCGGCTTCACCGAAACCAGGGGCACGTTGGGAGCCCGTTCGCCGAACAGAGCCTTCACGCTGTTGGACTCCACCACGTCGTTCAACGGGGTGCCGGTACCGTGGGCATTGACCCAACCCACCTGGTCGGGCGTGACACCGGCATGGCGCATGGCCTCGGCCATCATCCGGGTCGCCACGGCGCCGGACGGGTCGGGTGCCGTCATGTGGTACGCCTCGCCGGCCAGGGCGTAGCCGAGGATGTAGCCGTAGATTCTCACCCCACGCCTGACCGCCTCGTCCTCACACTCCAGCACCATGAACGCCGCCCCCTCGCCCAGGGTGATCCCCTGGCGACCGAGGCTGAACGGGGCGCACGGTTCGGGATCGACCACTTTGAGGGAGTTGAACCCGGCAAAGGTGAGGATGGACAGGGTATCGGCACCGCCGCAGACCACGGCCCGCTGGCGTCCGGTGGCGATCAGGTCGGCGCCCCAGCCGATGGCGGTAGACGACGAGGAGCAGGCGGTGGTCACCGTCCCCTGATAGCCGGCCAGGCCATACCGCTCGGCGATCACCGTCGAGGTCCGGTCCGGCAGGATGCCGCGCAACAGGCCGGCAGCCGGCTTCATGCCGGCCAGGGTCCCTTTCAGCCACTGCTCCGACTGGAACATGCCGGCCGCGCCGGCACCGACCACCACCCCCAGGTCGTAGGGGGAGTAGGCTTGAGCTACACCGCTCCCTGACAGCGCCTCGCCGGCGGCGATCAGGCCGAACTGGTCGGCGCGGGAGAGACGGTGGACGTCGCGCCCTGGAATATAGTCCAGCGGGTCGTACTGTTTCACCTGTACGGCGATCTTGGCCGGAAAGGGGGAGACGTCGAACAGGTCGACCGGCCCTACCCCGCTCTTCCCGTCGACGACGGCCGTGGTGAAGGCAGCCACGTCCTTGCCCGCACCGCAGAAGACCCCCAGGCCGGTTATGGCTATTCTGGTAGTACTCATTTTAAACCTTGACTCATAACCCCTCCCGACCTCCCCTTAACTTAAGGGGAGGAGAAATGATGTGTCCCCCTCTTAAGTTAAGAGGGGGGCAGGGGGAGTTATGCCCGGTGCTGAAGTTATAACCCTAGTTCCGTTGTGCTTGCCGCTTAATCTATTCACTACCGCTCAAACAATGCCCCCGTCCACGACGAAGCACTGGCCGGTGACGTACGATGCCCGGTCCGATGCCAGAAAGGCGACCATCTCGGCCACCTCTTCCGGCCGACCGATCCTGCCCAGGGCCGAACTCTTCACGACCTGCGCCACCAGCTCCGGCTTCATCCCGGCGAGCATTTCGGTCTCGATGAGGCCGGGAGCAACGGAGTTGACCCGGATCCCCATGGCACCCACCTCTCGGGCCAGGGCCTTGGTGAAGCTGACGATCGCCCCCTTGCTGGCGGCGTAGTTGGTCTGGCCGGCGGTTCCCATGAGGCCTGAAATGGAGGAGAGATTGACGATGGCGCCGCGCCGGTTGGCCATCATCTTCCGCACCCCCCACTTGCAGCAGTGGAAGAGCGGATCCAGGTTCCCCCGCACCACGGCCTCCCAGTCAGCGTCCGCCATCATGGCCAGGAAGCCGTCCCGGATGATGCCGGCGTTGTTAACCAGGACATCGATACTGCCGGTTGCTTCCGCCGCCGTTTCGATGAGGAGCCGGGCGCCCTCCTGGCTGCTTACGTCGGCCCTGACGGCAATGATGCTGCCGCTGACCCCGGCCGCCTCAGCCTGCAACGCCTCGGCCGATGCCTCGTTGCTCAGGTAGGCGGCAAACACCCGCGCCCCCTGTCGGGCAAAATGGAGGGCAATGGCCCGGCCGATGCCGCGGGTTCCGCCGGTGACGGCCACTACATGATCGGAAAATTCCATGAAGACTCCTAGGGGTGATGCGGGGTCTCATTGTAGCGGCAGGCCGGGAAAAAGTCCAGGGGGTTGGCTTTCAATCTGAGTCCGTCTGTTGCACGGGGGCCGGAGAGAGCGACTTTCCCCGAAGCGTAGTGGCTCTAAGCGAAATGGAGCGTCAAGCAGCCGGACTGTCTGAGCCCGCAGGGCGAGGACGCATCACTACACCTGGTGGCGGCTGCAGCGGAATGAGCTGTAGAGACACAGCGGAGGAGGAATCGGAGCGAACGAGGCCCCCGTGCAACAGACGCACCCTGACTTCACAAGCTCGACGGAATCGACTCCAAGGGGTTCATGTGGCTCCGGCCAAGACGCTTCACCAGCTTCCAGAGCGGGCCGCGGACCGCGAAATGGCGCACCATCTCCAGCATGGCATCGCTGATGTTGATCTCCAGCCCGGGCACCACCCAGTTCTTCCGCTCCAGCGCCAGCCTGGTGACCGTAGGGCAGAGACTGTCCCGGATGGCCGGGGCAAGGTAGAAGGCCGGCTCCAGGAGGTTCGTCTCCTGGGTGATCACCCCTTCGGCCAGGGCCTGGCGATGGATGGCGGTGCCGGGAAAGATCCTGATCCCGGTCATGGTGATGACCGCGGTGGGGGCCAGCTCGTCCATGAGGGCGAAGCTCTCGGCGATGGTCGCCTCGTTCTCCCCCGGCCCGCCGAACAGGATGTAGTGGGCGAAATCGACCCCGAACTCACGGCAGAGGCGCGAGGCCTCCCGCACCGTCTCCACGCTGAACGACTTGCCCAGGTTGCGGAGCATGGTTGGCGAGCCCGAGTCGGTGCCGAACTCCAGGGCGTCGCAGCCGGCGGCCAGCATCGCTTCCAGCAGATGGGGGGGAAGGAAATCGGGATTGATGAAGGCGGACCAGTTCACCGGCAGGCGGGCCGACCGCATGGCCTGGCAGAGTTCCAGGGCGAACTCCACCGGGTAGTTGAAGATGTCGTCCACGAAGTAGAGGTAGTCGACGCCGTGACCGTCGACCAAGGTGCGGATCTCGGCCACGATCTCGGCCACCGGCCGCAGCCGCACCCGTGCCCCCTCCAGGAGCGGGTAGGTGCAGTAGATGCAGGCAAAAGGGCAGCCGCGCTTGGTCTGCAGGTTGGCCATCCCCCCCTCCCGATGGTACCGGTCAACGGCAAAGAGCGTCCGGTCCGGGGTGCCGATGACGTCGAGCGGAGCCGGGGGCAGGAACGTTTCCGCCCCGGAAACTACGCCGGGAAGCGAACCGGGGTCGCCACCGTCAGCAATGACGGCCAGAAGGCTCGGCAGCACCCCTTCACCCTCGCCGATCACGCCGAAGTCGGCACCGGTGTAGCCGAGTATCTCCCTCGGCATCAGGGAAAAGCCGGAGCCGCCGATAACGACCGTGGCCCGGCCGCTGCAAACGGCCACCAGCTCGCGCACCCCGGCCAGGTATGACCGGCAGCCGGGGAAGGTCACGTTGTCGATGTTCCTGAGTGAGACCACCACCGTCTCGGGGCGGAACTCGTCCAGGGCCGCAGTGACGGCCGTCAGCGGCTCGGCCTGGAAACAGAGGTCGAGGACCGAAAGCGTATGTCCGGCAGCCGCCAGGGGGCCGGCCAGGTACGCCAGCCCCAGGGGAAATACCGGGTAGGGGGAGCGTTCGCGGTTGGCCGAGATGAGCAGTATTTTCATGGCCCCTCCGCCCAGGCCAGCATCCGTTCCACCCGCTCGGCAATCACGGACGGAAGCCGGTACTGGGTGACGCCGTCCAGATCGGTCAGGGCATGGATCGTCTTCCCCCTGGCACACGGTAAGCCGTCGGCACCGACGATGATGGCATGGAATTCCAGGGTCGGCGTGTCGGTCCGGTGCAGGGTGGTGCGGACCGTGATTTCGTCGTTGAAGCGGGCCGGCCGCAGGTACTTGAGCTCCAGGGCAACGACCGGCCCCAGGTAGCCGGTTGCCGCCAACTGGTCGGCATCCAGCCCGAATTGTCCGGCCAGTTCGTTGCGGCCGATCTCCAGCCAGGCCACGTAATGGCCGTGCCAGGCGACCCGGTAGGCATCGATCTCGTTGAAGCGGACGCGGATGTTGGTTTCGTGGTAGGTCACGTGAACCTCAGGAACAGGAGCGAGGTTAAAGGAACAAGGATCGAGGAAAAATCTTCGGTCCTTGCACCTCGAACCTCGATCCTCCCTCGACGGAGCAGCCGTCAGGCATGTTCACTGCCAATCCAGCGGTTGTACTTCCTGAGCGCATCTCCGGCGCCCACCTCGGTAAAGACAGTTACTCCGGCAGCCCGCAGCGCCAGGTAGGTCTTTTCCCAGTCAACCGGGAGACAGAGCTCCCGCACCAGGAACTCCGGGAAGTCGGCGGCGGTAAGAAAATCCTGGTCGATATGGCTCATGAGCGGCAGGGCCGGCTCGGCGAAGCGGTAGTCGCGGACCATCTCCCTCAGCTCGCCGCTGATCGCCTCCAGGAGCGGGGTATGGAGCGGCGCGTCGCAGGGCACGGTCCGGGCCGAAAAGGCCCCGGCGGAAAGCGCCTCGGCCATGGCGCACTCGATCGCGTGCCGCTCCCCGGCCAGCAGGAAGTGGCGGGAGGTGTTCCGGTTGGCCAGATAGACCCCGCAGTTCTCTGCTATGGCCAGGAGCGGCGCCCCGGTCAGGCCGGTGGCGCAGCCAAGGGCATACTCCCGTCCCCGCCCCATTGCGGCCATGCAGGCGCCGATCCGCCAGACCAGTTCCAGGGCAGCCCCCTCGGTGACGGCACCGCTGGCGGCCATGGCGGCGTAGATCCCCATGCTGTGCTCGGCGATGATGGCCGGCTGCTGGCCCTGTCGGCGCAGGAGCCGCTGCCGGTAGAGACTCATGGCGGTGCCGTAGATCTGGAGCGCCACATGCTCCGTTGCCGGAACACCGCTCCAGCTGAAGCTCGCCAGGTCGAGACCGGTCCGCTCCCGGGTGAGGCAGGCGATTTCCGCAAAGTCGGCGTCGTCGGGAACTGCGCCGTCATGGGCAAGCGGCTGGCCCGGAAACATGAAGCAGATCATGCCTGGCGCCCCTTCCGCCGGATCGCCGCCCGGAAGCCGATGTTCATCGGGGCAAAGACCTGCACCGACCGGTGCAGCTTCCAGATCCGTTTGTACATGGAGCCGAAGGAGTAGAAGGAACGGTTCAACCAGTCATACCCCTCTTGCAGTTCGGCTACGGTCATCCCCCCGGGCTGGAAGTTCACATGCTCCATGTCGTAGTCTTCCCAGGCGTTGGAGAGTATCCGTCCTTCCGCTTCCAGGCGCCGCCGCACCTCGGTGCCGGGGTACGGGGTGAGAATCGGGAAGATGGCCGCCTCGATGCGCGCCTCTTCGCAAAAGCGGAGCAGCTGCGGGAAGACGTCCGGGGTGTCGTTGTCATTGCCGAGGACAAAGGAGCCGAGGATGCCGATGCCATGATCGCGGAACACCTTTGCGTCTTCCAGGTAGGACTGGGAGGTATTGGTCACCTTCCCCATCGCCTTGAGCGCCTCCTGGTTGAGGGACTCGAAGCCGACGAACAGGCCGACGCACCCCGCCTCGCCCGCGGCGCGGATGAATTCCCGGTCATCGGCGAAGTCGATGGGTGCGTGGGAGAGCCACTTGAACCCCATCCCCCGCATGCCGGCGAACAGCTCCATGGCATAGTTCCGGTCTGCCACCAGGTTGTCGTCGACGAAAAAGGCAAAGGAGTTCTTCCGCCGCAACCCCTCCAGCTCGGCCAGGACGCTATCGACCGGCCGCTTGCGGTACTTGCGGCCATAAAAGGCGGTGACGGAACAGAATTCACAGTCAAAGGGGCAGCCGCGGGTGGTCTGCAGGGTATTGGTGAAGAGGTACTTCTTGCCGCCGAAGAGCTCCCGCCGGGCCACGGGAATGGCGGTCATCTCGACGAGGGCGCCGGAGCGGTAGACGGGCTGCAGCCGGCCGGCCCGGAAATCGGCGAGCAGCTCCGGCCAGATCAGCTCCCCCTCGCCCACCACCACGCTGTCCACGTGCTGCAGCGCTTCATCCGGCAGGTTGCTGGCGTGGAAGCCACCCATCACCACCGTCTTCCCCGCGGCACGGAAGTGAGCAGCCAGCCGGTAGGCACGGGGTGCCTGCGGGGTCATGGCAGTGATGGCCACCAGGTCGGCGTCGGTTGCCGGCAGTGACGGCTCGATGTTCTCGTCCCACAGGTCGACCGCCCACTCAGAAGGGGTGACGGCTGCCAGGGCTGCCAGGGAGAGGGAGGGGAACTTGAAGCCGAGTTCGCCCCACAGGCGACCCTTGGGCCAGCCGGGTGAGACGAAGAGCAGTTTCATTTACGGTGTTCCGCGATGTAATCCGCCATGGTGCGGACCGACTGGAAGACCTTGGTGCCGGTGGCCGCATCCGGGACCACGACCCCGAACTGCTTTTCCATGGCCACCACCAGCTGGAGGGCGTCGATGGAGTCGAGCCCCAGCCCTTCGCCGAAGAGCGGGGCATCGGTATCGATATCCGCCGGGGCCATCCCCTCGATGCGGAGGGCGTCGATGATCATCTGCTTGACTGTTGCAATCAGTTCTTCAGCCATTCAATGGTTCCTTTGTCATTGGTTTTGCTGCCGTGTAAACCGTGAGGCCCGGAAGCCCGCTCCACCGGACCTCCGTGCCTCACGAATTCAGTTGCCAGTAATCGTAGAGATTGTACCACTGGTCCGGGTAACGCCTGATGTATCGTTCAAAGACCCGCAGGATCTGCTCCGTGCCGGTGCGGATCGCTTCGGCGTGTGCCCCGTGCCGGCCGGAGACGTGGATCGCCTCCTCCATGTAGGTGGCATAGCGCCCCTCTTCCAAGGGGACGAACACCGGGATGATCGGCGCGCCGCTGGCCAGGGCCAGATAGGCGGCCCCCACCGGAATCTGCGTCTCCCGGCCGAAGAACGCGAAGGCCCGGGTATGGGACGAGCCGTCCCGGTCTCCCAGGAGCGCCACCACCTCGTTCCGCCGCAGGGCGTTGACCGCCTCGATGATCGCCAGGGGCGAGGTGGCGTCGCGGTCGACGTAGATGGTGCCGATCCCCCTGACCCGCCGCTCCGCCTCCCGCATGGCGTTGACCTTTTCATCCGGCTCCCGGAAGGTCATGACGTTGACCCGGTAGCCCCGTTCGGCCAGACCGAGCCCCCCCAGTTCCCAGTTCCCCAGGTGGGGGGTGATGATGATCGCGCCGCTGCCTGCTGCCAGGGCATCAGCCAGCGGCTGCCCCTCGCTCCTGGGCAGGATCAGCCGTTCCAGCCGCTCGCCGGTGAGGCGCAGCATCAGCATGATGTCGCACCAGTTCCGGGCGAACTTGTAGTAGGTGGAAAGCACCAGCGGCTCGACGCTGCGGCGCCCGGTCACGACCCGCAGGTTGGCCCGTATCCCCCGCCGCCGCTCCCCGGTACAGAGATAAAACAGCGCGCCGGTGGCAAAGGCACACGGCGGGAACAGCCAGCGCGGCACCAGGCGGGTGAACAGGCCGATGCAAAAGAGGCTCGGGCTGCTGTAGACCCCCTCGATATGCCCTTTTGGTCCTGCCCCGTTCATCGCTTCCGTGAGCAGCCCCTGGCCTTACCCCGCCCGGCCTCGACGAATTCCTTGTCCCACGCCTCGTCGGCGATCTCGGCATAGGCCCGGGCATACCCGTCCATCTCCCCGGCCAGACCGCGAAAGATCGAATCCGCGCCATCGTGGGTGGGGTACGCCCCTTCGGTGGCAAACATCTCCCGGCCGACCTCTGGGTGATCGATGAGCATGCAGGGGCGAAGCAGGTTGTCGTGCTCCCCCTGCTTCTCGCGGATCTTTTGGAAGAAGGGGGAGCGGAGCGCTTCCTTGATCGTGGTGCGCCGGATATTGTCCACGGCCAGGTGGCAGAAGACGCACGGCTCGATGTCGCCGTTGGCGTTCACGTGGAAATATTTCCGGCCGCCGGCGATGCAGCCGCTGATGATCGGGCCGTCGTTCCAGAAGTCCACGAAGAGCATCGGCTTGGTGGCCCGGTACTCGATGACCCGCTGCCGGAGCAGGTCGCGCTGCTCGGGGGTGGCCATCAGGGTCATGTCCGGCTCCCGCCCCACCGGGACATAGGTAAAGAGCCAGAGGGCGAAGACCCCCTTCTCCAGGAGCATGTCGATGTAGCGGCCATCGGTGATGACCGGCGTGTTCCGGCTCGTCTGGGTGAACGAGCCGCAGTAGGAGAGTCCGGCCCCCCGCAAGAGGTCCATGGCCCGCATCACCTTTTTGAAGTGCCCGGGCCCGCGCCGGGCATCGGTCTCCGCCTCGTACCCCTCCAGGGAGAAGGCGGGCATCACGTTCCCCACCTCCACGAGCTTCTCAACCATCGCCTCGTCGATCAGCCCGCCGTGGGTGAAGACCAGGAACGCCATATCCGAGTGTTTGCGGAAGATCTCGAAGATGTCCTCTTTGAAGAACGGCTCGCCGCCGGAGATGACGGCAAAGTAGACCCCCATCTCCTTCATCTGCATCAGGACCGAATCCACCTCCTCCAGGGTCAGCTCCAGCCCCTTGCCGTAATCGCCGGCATAGCAGCCGTAGCAGGAGAGGTTGCACTTCATGGTGGGGCTGATGACCACCGTGGAAGGGGGATAGAACCCTTCCCGGTCGGCCCAGGCCTTGCGCTTGTTGGTCCCGGCCAGGAGGTGGTTCACCGCCAGATTGGTAATCCACTTGCTCCGCTGGTTGGGGTGGATGTCCTGCAGAATCCGGCGGGGAAACTCGATGCTCGGGTGGTTTTCCCGGATCAACTGCCTGATCCAGCGGATCTTTTCCTTGTAATACTCCTTCTTCGGGATCAGTTCCATCAGATGGGTCATCCGGGCCAGGGTCTCGTTGGAGGAGTTGGTGGCCATGGAGAGCAGGAGGGAAACGATCTTTTCCGTGGAGTAGTTTTTTATGCTCTGGAGCATGGAAAGAATTCTCTTTTCGTGATCAGTCTACATATAGCGCAGAAATGTCATGCATATGTTCCACGTGTCCCGCACCGGCCGGAAATGGCTGGTGGCCCGGCCGTCTGCCACCCGGGCGGCAACCGGGATCGAATCGATCCGGAATCCGGCCCGCCACCCCTTCACCAGGACCTCCATCTCAAGGTCATAGCCGTTCCTGTCCAGCGTGAGGGAGCGGAGCAGACCAGCAGAATAATAACGGAATCCTGATTGACTGTCATCTATATTGAAACCGGTGCGCGTTTTTATGCACCACGCCCCGAAGCGGTTCCAGTGCCTGCGAAGCCCTGCCATCTGCTGAAACTGGGCATAGCGGGAGGCGATGAGGATCGCCAGATCCTGCTGTACGGCAGTGGCGATGAGCTGCGGAATCGCCGTCACCTCGTGCTGGCCGTCGGCATCCAGGGTAACGACCGCACTGCACCCCTGGTCGAGCGCCCATCGGAAACCGGTCTTGAGCGCCGCCCCCTTCCCCAGGTTCGTGCCATGGGAGAGGATGGTAACCGGCAGATCGGCAACCAGGGCGGCGGTGCGATCGGTTGAACCGTCGTCCACCACCAGGACCCGGTAGCCAAGGGAACAAACCTCGATCACCACCCCGACGATGGTACGTTCGGCGTTGTACGCCGGAATGACTATGCAAGGTGCCACTGTTCCACCAACTGCCCCAGCGGGGCGAAGCTGAACCGTTCCAGGAGGTAGCGCAGCCTCCCTTCGGCGCTCCGGCGCGGTCCGTACACCACGAACGAGCGGGCGCGGGAAAGGGGGAGCCGCGGACCTGCCGGGTCCATCTCCCGGGGATGGAGATAGAGCACGGCAGAATGTCCCTCCCGGTTGAGCCGCCCCATGGTCCCGGCGATCAGCGCCAGCGGCAGCGTCCTGAACCCCCAGCCGCCGCCGGTGGGCAGGTTGCCGAAAGGAGACCGGGACACCAGGGGTGGTACCTCGACAAGGTCACCGTGGCGGGTCTTCACCAGGTGGGGAACTCTCATCCCCTGACGGTCGCCGACAAAGGGGAGCGGGGAGAGACTGGAATCGTACCGATACCCTTCTTCCCTCAGAATATCGAAGGCCCACGGCGTTTCCCTGCCGGAGAGCGACCACTGGGGTGCCCGGAAGCCAACGGGACGGACCCCGCCCTGGGTGGCAATGATCTCGCCGGTCCGTCTCACCTCATCCCTGAAGGCTGCCTGGCCAAGCAGCGGCACCAGGGTGTGGGAATAGCCGTGGGAAGCGACCTCATGGCCGGCGGCAACGAGCCGTGGCACGAGCGTTGGCTCCTGTTCGGCCACCGATCCAAGGACAAAGAAGGTCGCCTGCACACGGAATTCGTCCAGCAGGGCAAGAATCCGCTCCATGTTCGCCAGTACCTGCCAGCGGGAGCGGGGAACCGCCATGCGCGGCTCAGCACCGCAGACGTGAAACCAGTCCTCCACATCGATGGTTAACGCATTATAAGCCATTGAAATAAAACCGTTCTTAAGAAAGGGCGTTTTTACACCATTGGCTGTCATAAGTCAATGCCGCCGCGGCACCCCGACCGGGCAGACGGCTGTGGACCCCTGATGCTGAAATGTTTGCCCGATTGCCCGGCTCAAGGAATCCGCTATTGTTTCCGATATGCTCCTCACGTGTTTGGGCTTATCCATGCCCAGGCTTCAGTCTTCTCCATCGATGAAAGGTGGTCTCATGGGCTTTCCCGTTTCGCTCAAGGGCGTTGTCTCTCTCGGGCTCTTCTGTGCAGCTCTCCTGGTCGGCTTCGACGGCCGGGCAACGGCAGCCGGGCGCGGCGACATCGACCCGGTGTCGGGAAAACCGTGTGCCCGCTGTCATCTGAGCAAGATTAACGGCGTTAACGTGCACGAGCCGGTGAAGTCTGACTGCGCTGCCTGCCACAGGACAGCCGGCGGTGACCATCGGGAGCTCCCCGGACTCTTCGGCGTAAAGACCATTGGCCAGCGACTGTGCGAAGAGTGCCATGGCGACATGACGTCCCAGAAAAGCGTCCACAAGCCGATTCTGAACGGCTCCTGCCTGGGGTGCCACGCTCCGCACAACTCACCGTTGAATAAACTGCTCCGCTTCGAAGGGACCCGACTCTGCCTCAGCTGCCACAGCCGGCTGGGCACCGCAGCCTGGCCATATCCGCACCAGCCGGTGGCGGCCGGAGACTGTACCGGCTGTCATACCCCCCACCAGTCGCCAATCCCCAATCTGATCAAGAGCGATGGCAAGCTGGTCTGCTTCACGTGCCACGACCCGGCCATCGCCACGGGGGGATCGGTGCACAAGCCGGTTGCCGAGGGGAACTGCGGCGGCTGTCACGACGTGCACGGAGCCAACTACCCGAAGCTGCTCAAGCTTCCCGGTTCGCAGGTTTCCCTGCTCTGCTCCCGGTGCCACGGCAACCTGACCAGCCAGAAGAATGTCCACCAGCCGGTCAGGGAGGGAAAATGCCTTGACTGCCACTCGCCCCACAGCGCTCCCGGCAAACGCCTGCTGGCCAGATCGGGCAGCGCATTCTGCTTCCAGTGCCACGACAAGGCACCGTTCGCCGGCAGGAAATTCAGCCATGAGCCGGTTGCCTCGGGGGGCTGCGTGGAGTGCCATGATCCCCACCAGTCAGCAGACGCCAAGCTGCTGCGAAAGACCAGCGACGGGCAGTTGATCTGCTACGGCTGCCACGACAGGACCATCGCCAGCGGCGCCTCGGTCCACGGACCGGTGGCCGGCGGCGACTGCGGCGCCTGCCACACGGTGCACGGCGGCGACCAGCCGCGGCTCCTGAAAGCCTCCATTGCCCCGCCGGTCAAGCTCTGCCAGGAATGCCACGGTACCATGGCCACGGAGAAGAGCGTCCACTGGCACGTGAAGCAGGGCGAATGTTTCGCCTGCCACCGCCCCCACAGCGCTCCGGCCAAAAAGCTCCTCACCGCGGCAGGCGACACCCTCTGCTTCCAATGCCACCGCAAGGAGCGGCTCCTCGGCGCTTTTCCCCACCCACCGGCAGCGGCAGGGGACTGTACCGCCTGCCATGACCCGCACCAGGCAAAAGGAACGGCCCTGCTAAAGCTCGCCGATAAACCGGTCTGCTTTTCCTGCCACGACAAGGCCATGGCCACCGGTGCTTCGGTTCACCCACCGGTGGCTGCCGGCGAATGCAACGCCTGCCACGCAACGCATGGCAGCGACCAGCCGAAGCTTCTGAAGGCCCGTCTCGCCACCGGCTCGTCCCTCGCGTTCTCGGCCGAGCAGTTCGAGCTCTGTTTCACCTGTCATGACGTTGCGGCCATGACGGCTGCCGACACGGACAAGGCGACCGCCTTCCGGGACGGGAGTAAAAACCTGCACTACGCCCATGTGCAAAACGGCATGGTTGCCTGCCGCAGCTGTCATGACTTCCACGCCGCCCCCCAGCCGCACCTGCTCAAGGAGAAGGAGGGTAGCGGCACAAAGGGCGTAATCCTGGCATACAAGACGACGGCAAGCGGAGGCAGTTGCGCCACCAGCTGTCACGACACCATAGCCTATGATCGAAACAGGTAGGGGACTGCCAGTTCGGTATTCACGCGGAGACACGGGGTTCGCGGAGAAAACCGAAAAAGAAGTTACCCCCCGTTAAGAAAGGGGGGCCAGGGGGGATTTCTCAGGGGCAGCTCAAGGACAAATCCCCCTAAATCCCCTTTCTCAAAGGGGGACTTGGTCTCCCAGGGTGCCGTCTTTCCGACAGAAATCCTTCCGGCGATGGTACGCGAAGACCCTTTCCAGGAACTGCTCCCGCAGGGCGGGGTCGGAGAGGCGCCCCTCTTCCTCCATCGGCAGGTTGGGAAACCGCTCCGCCACGGCCCTGGCAAACAGGCCTTTGCCGCTCCTCACCCCTTTGTCCCGGTTGTACGCCTCGACCCGGAACAGCCCGCAACTGGGCGAATCCTTCTTGAAGACGAACCCGCACAGCTCCTCCCGTTCCAGTTCGACAACCTTGGCCCGGCAAAACGCCTGCATCCGCTCCGTCAGGTCGATCCGGCTCCTGGTCGTCACCAGGCGGGGCGCCGTCGGCTCACCCTCAAGCCGCATCGCCTCCCTGGGGACCGGCAGACCGGCTTCCACCTCGGGGCAGACCGGCACGAAGGTGACAAGCGGGCCGAGGATGTCGGTCAGCCAGCGGTCGTGCTTGTGGCCACCGTCGTAGCGTACCCGCTCGCCGAGCAGACAGGAACTGACGCCGATTTTTGGACTGCTGGCCATGGCAAACTCCGGTCAGGCATGTTAAAGTATCTGCGCTGTTGCGAATCTACCACGCAAAGGCGATAACCGACAAGGAGACACAGATCATGGCATGTCAGTGCGGCGAAAAACACGAAGGGCATCTCTGCATGCTCAAGAGCAAGGGGCTGTTGGACGAGGTCAAACATCTGGCACAGAACCCGACCGTCGTCTGTTTCATCTGTGGCGGCGAGGCCAATTCGGCGGATAACGTCTGCGAGCCGATGCCGTTAAAGCAGTGACCGGGGACTAGGGACTGGGGACCGGTAACGGCCGGTAGTCGTCATCCCAGCCCCAATCGCGCCATGTCCAATGCGCTCTCCAGGATGCTGCTGCTTGCGGCCATTGCCTATGGCTGCTATGCCGTACTCCTCTTTCTCGGCCAGCGGGTGATGCTCTATCCGGGGAGAATGATGCGGGTGCCGCCGCAGCCGCCGGCAATTGCCGGGATGGAGCGGCTCTGGCTGGAAACGGGCAGCGACCGGGTTGAGGCATGGTTTCTGCCAGGGGCCGGTCATCACCCCGAGCGGCGACAGCCGCTCCTCGTGGTCTTCCATGGCAATGGCGAGGTGATCGACTTCCTGCCGGAACAGATGGCAGGGGCCAGGGGACTGGGGATGGGAGTGCTGCTGGTGGAATATCCCGGCTTCGGCCGTTCCGGGGGAGCACCCAGCGAGGCGAGGATTACCGCCACGGCAGTGGCGGCGTTCGACACCGCAGCCAGGCGGCACGACGTCGACCCGAGCAGGATCGTCGTCTTCGGCCGCTCACTGGGGGGTGGAGCTGCCTGCGCCCTGGCCCGGCGGCAGCCGGTCAGGGCGGTCATCCTGCAGAGCCCCTTCACCTCGGTCCGCGCCTTTTCCCGGCAGTTCCTGCTCCCGGGTTTCCTGGTGCGGGACCGGTTCGACAACCGGGCGGCTCTCAAACAGTTCCAGGGACCGGTCCTGATCTTCCACGGCCGCCACGACGATATCATCCCCTTCCGTCACGGCCAGGAACTGGCCCGTACGGCCCGGAGCGCCCGCCTTGTGGAACTCGCCTGCGCCCACAACGACTGCCCCCCTGACCTGACCTCGTTCTGGCATACGGTGGGGGAATGGCTGCGGGAGCAGGGGGTGCTGTAGACCATCGGCTAGCGCCGGTACCACCCATGCATATCATGCGATAGCTGCAACTATTTCACTACCGAGGTAACCAATGTCCCGGAAAACCGCCGTCCTCCTCCTCCAGATGGGAGGCCCCGACTCCATCGACGCTGTCGAGCCGTTCCTGCGCAACCTCTTTTCCGACCGGGACATCATCAAGATCGGCCCGGCCTGGCTCCAGCCGCTCATCGCCCGGATCATCGCCAAGCGACGGGCACCCAAGGTGGAAAAGAACTATGCGGAGATCGGCGGCAAGTCTCCCCTGCGGGAGCTGACCGAGGCCCAGGGCAAGGCACTTGAGGAGGCGCTCGGCGACGGGTACCGATGCTTCGTGGCCATGCGCTACTGGCGCCCCTCCACACTGGAGGCACTGGCGGCCATCAGGCGGGAGGGGATCGACCGGATCATCGCCCTGTCCCTCTATCCCCACTACTCGCGGGCGACCACCGGTTCCAGCATCAACGAGCTGAAGCGCATTCTGGGGCAGGCTGGCAAAAAATTCGACGTGACTTACGTCGACCGCTTCTACGATCACCCCCTCTACATCGAGGCGTTGGCCGAAAAGATCCGGGAAGGTCTGGAGGAGTTCCATCCGCTGGCCGACCGGGAGATCCTCTTTTCGGCCCATTCGCTTCCCCAGTCGTTCATCGACGAGGGGGACCCGTATCTCTCCCATATCGAGGAAACGGTGCGGCTGGTCATGGAGCGGTTCGAACTGCCGCACCACCTGGCCTTCCAGTCCCGGGCCGGACCGGTCAAGTGGCTGGAGCCCTCCACCGACGCCATGCTGGAGCATCTGGCGGCCCATGGCAGCAAGAACCTCCTCATCGTGCCGCTCTCATTCGTTTCGGACCATATCGAGACCCTGCACGAGATCGACATCGAATACGGCAAGATGGCCTTTGGCTTGGGGTTTGCCAAGTGCAAGCGGTCGCCGTCGCTGAACACGTCGCCAACCTTCATCGCCTGCCTGGCGGATCTGGTGCGTAAAGCAACCTTGAGCCCTGAGCCCTGAGCTAAATTACAGCTTCCCGCTGACTCCTGGCCACCAGGTAGTAGACGATCCCCAGGATCAGCAGGGTGCCGGCCAGGAAGATCTGGGTCTCCAGGGCATCGTGGCGCAGGGTTGAGATGAGAATCTCCCTGATCAGGGCGACGATGATGACCCCGATGAAGACGAGGATGTTGAACTTTCCCCCCTTCAGGGTCTTGATCTCGTTGTCCATCAGTTCGATCATCATCCAGATGATCAGGAGCGTTCCCAGCGAACCGAGTATCCCCTTCTCCACGTTCCCGCGGAAAATATGGGCTATGTCCCAGACGAAGAGCCCCACCACCCCCAGGGATACGCCGGCCAGGGCAAGGACCAGCACCAGGTTCAGCCCGTAGGTAAAGCGCTCGGCTGCCTTGATCAGCTGGGACTCGATCCGGTGGGAAAGAAATACCTTCTTCAGCTCCTCCTCCTGGTAGGAGGCGCTCATGATGTCCAGGTTGATGTCGACGATCTTTTCGGCGGCATTACGGAACTTGCGCCGCTCCTGGATGTTGGGGAAGTTCTCCTGCAGGAGCTCGATGATGAAGTGACGGATCACATTCATGGCCGCGTTGACGAAGTGGGCCTTGAGCCCTATCCTGACGTGGGTCTGGCCGATCCGCTGCAGGGTATGGTAGTAGAGATTGTCATAGCTGCCGGTGAACAGTGCGAGGAACCACTCCTGGTGGGTCTTGCGCAGCCGTTGCAGCAATGAGTCGTCCTTCAGGAACTCCGCGGTCTCCGGTATCCCGAGGAGGTAGTCGTAAAACTCTTCCACCATCCGCTCCTTGTTGGCTTCGGCCAGAGGCCGCAGCTGCCGCAGCAGCTCCGCATCCTCGTCGGTGAAGAAGTAGTGCCCCTTGATATCCTGCATGGTCAGCATGATCGGTTCTCCTTTGACCTGTGATGTGGTAGAGTATAGGCGCGAAACAGGCTGCTGGCAATTCTGTAAACATTCGGTATGGTTATGAAAACGTGCACCCTTTGCAACGCCGAATTCGACCCGTCCGTCGAACCATCGATCTTTGCCGAAGCCGGCGCCTGGCTGGCCGAGGAGATATGGCGCGATGGCGGCGAGCTATGCCCGACCTGCCTCGAGAACCGGGCAAAACTGGTCATGATGTATCACCATGAATTCAACACCTGACAGCAGGAATGCGGGACGAGGTTGGAGGATGGCTTGACCGTTTCTTTTCCTCGATCCTTTGGCCTCGTACCTCGTTCCTTCGTTCTTTGGAGACCCGATGGAAAGAATCACCCTTGAAGGCATTGAACTCACCCTGGCCAACCCCGTCACCCTTCCCCTGAAATGGGTCGGGCAGGAGGAACTGCTCAGGCAGCTCCTGGCCGCCTGGCTCGTGATCGACGACAGGGATATCCCCTTCAACCCGCGACTCATCGGCAAGCCGGGGGTCGGCAAGACCACCCTCGCCTATGCCGCTGCCCGCAATCTTTCGCGGCCGGTCTACCTCTTCCAGGCCACCATGGATACCCGACCGGAAGACCTGATAGTCACCCCCACGGTCGGACCTGACGGCAGGATCCAGTACGCCGGTTCATCGCTCGTAACTGCCATGCTCAAAGGGGGGGTGCTGATCCTGGACGAAGGGAACCGGATGAGCGAAAAGGCGTGGGCCTCCCTGGCGCCGCTCCTGGACGACCGGCGGTATGTGGAGTCCATCATCACCGGCCTCAGGATCGGCGCCCATCGGGACTTCCGCATCGTCGTCACCATGAACGAAGACTCCTCCACCTTCGATGTGCCCGAGTACATCCACTCGCGTCTCCAACCCCAGATTTACATCGATTTTCCCGAGGCCGACGAAGAGCTCCAGATTCTCAAGGAAAATCTCCCCTTCGCCCCGCCCCGCATCCTCAAATACGTGGTCGACTTCCTGCAGCGTGCCCATGCCGCCGACGAACTCTACTCGGTCCGGGACGGTATCAATATCGCCCGCTACGCGCTCAAGATGATGCAGGCAACGGAACGCGACGCCAGGGAACTCCTCCCCCTGGCCGTGGAAAGCATCCTGGGAGACGAGGCGCTGAGCTATCTGGCACCACAGTGACAACAGGTCCCCACAGATCAACCGTGTCCGTACCGTTTTGCCTTCACCGACAGCAGATCAGTACCGGCCCACAAACCGCTGTATAAAATTATACAACATTCATTAGCGACAAACGTCAATTCACCGACACTGGTCTCGAAAAAACTCCGTTCTTTTTTGTGCAGGCTTGATACCTTCTGACATTGTTGACATTTTTTATCTGGCACTATCCTTGCTTGGATCCAGAAGATGGCAGCTTAAGTGAGGGGATCAGGTCATGAGAACATCTTGCCGGTTTGTTATCTCGCTATCATTAGTCGCACTCTCTCTTCTCACCTCCCCCCTTGCACACGAGGCCCGCGCCGAATTAACGGTGAAAGACTTCATCATCGTCAAAGACACCAGTTATTTCAGCTACTATATTAACGGCATCTACCAGGGACTCCGCCTGGCGAACAGCAGCCTCAACTCGACAAACAGAAAACAGTTCTTCTGCATTCCCGACACGCTCATTCTGGACACCAACCATCTGGGTTCCCTGGTCGAAGACACCGTCAACACCTACCAGCTGGCGCCCGACACACAGATCGAACCGATCATGTTGATGGCCCTTCAGCAAACCTTTCCCTGCAACAACTAGCTGCCGGCCTCATGAGCTACCGCTCATTAGATACCCTGCTTTACAGACTCGCCAGCACATCATCAGTGGCCGCACCATGTCAAACCATTGACACAAAGGGCAAAAAGCTGCCCCCGCGGGATTACCAAGAGCATAAACTCAACAATTCCGCTCAAGAAGCCATGGTCAGGGCCGATACTCTAACAACGCGCCACAAACGACCACTGACAAGGCTTTGCGTAATCGATGAGCAGTCCGCCATACATACCAGAACTGCATACTGCAAGAGTACGCCGATTTATAATCGCCTGCGTCTCCGTGCTTCTTGTCGGGCTCATCTTCTATTCCTTCCAAGGCATAACGGCAGACCATGCCAGGACCCTCGCCGTAGCCGAGCAGGAAACGAGGAGCTATGCCGCGGCGTTGCACGAACATGCCGACCGCGCCTTTGGCGAAGCCGACCGTGCCCTCGGAACCGTCGCCGAATCGATCAATGCCCGGGGCGGGCTGAAAGCCGTGGAGGAACGAGAGCTCCACGACCTGCTCCGGGCCAATGCCCGCAACGCTCCCCAGATCGGGTCGATCTTCGTAATTGACCGCACCGGCAGCATGTCCGCCAATTCCCTGCAATTCCCGATAAAGCCCGTCAACGTCGCCGACAGGGACTATTTCACCTTTCATCAAAGCAATCCCGATCAAGGCATCTATGTTTCCAGGCCGTTCAAGGGGAGGGTCGTCAACAAATGGCGCTTCACCCTGTCGCAACCTCTGAAAGACGGTAGAGGCCAGTTTGACGGACTCGTGGCAGTGGCATTCGAGATTGACTATTTCCAGAAATTTTATGCATCCCTTAACCAGCGTGTAAATTCGAGATTCCTTCTCACCAGGACCGACGGGACACTGCTGGTAGTCCAGCCGCTCATGGAAGCTGCTTTCTTTACCGATTTCAAAAAGAATTCGGCACTTGCCACTAAACATTTGCCAACATCGCCTGCTGGCACCTTTCATGTTACCAATCCGCTCATCGGCAAAGAATCCCGCATCGTTTCCTACAAAAGCCTCAGCCGGTACCCCATCGTGGCGGCCATCTCCTTCTCAATGCGAGAGGCCATGGCACCTTGGCTGAAACGGGCAACGACCAACGCCCTGACCATGGGGACCCTGTGCGTGGTGGTGGCCCTTCTCACCACCCTCCTCATTCGCCAGTTGAAACGGCTCGAAGCGGCCCATGCACAACTCGTCGATCAGCGGGAAGTTGAACGGAAACTGAACGAAGAGCTCGAACTGCGGGTCAGCGAGCGCACCGTGCAGCTAATAACGGCCAATGACGCCTTGCAGAGGGAAATCGAGCAGCACAAGCAGGCCCAGGAAGAGGTCACCTGGTTGAACGAGGACCTGATGCGGCAACAGAGCGCGCTGGTCATTGCCAACCGCGAACTGGAAGCCTTCAGCTATTCGGTTTCCCACGATCTGCGGGCACCGCTCCGGCATATATGCGGTTTTGTCAACATTCTTCTGGAGGATCACGTCCATACCCTCGATGAAGACGCCACGATGTATCTGAGCCGTATCAACAACGCGAGCCAGAAAATGGGCGCCCTGATTGACTCACTGCTGGAACTGTCACGTATCAGCCAGTACAAGATGCATATCTCCACGGTCTATCTGACCATACTTGCCAGGGAGATCGCCGAATCGCTGCACGACACGGCCCCGAACCGTAAGGTAACCTGGCAGATTGCCGAAGACCTCATCGTGCAGGCCGACGAAACCCTGATGCGCAACGTTCTGGAAAACCTGCTCGGCAATGCCTGGAAATATACCGGGCAGAAGGATACGGCAGTCATTGAGTTCGCGTCGTGCCCCCGGAGTGGAGAGCAGGTCTACTTCGTACGAGACAATGGCACCGGCTTTGACATGACTCACCGGGATAAGCTGTTCGGGGCATTTCAGCGGCTGCACGGAACGGAATTCGATGGAATGGGGATTGGACTGGCAACGGTCCAGAGGATCATCCATCGCCACAATGGGGATATCTGGGCCGAGGCGACGGAAAATGAAGGCGCGACGTTCTATTTCACCGTGCCGAAGCAATAGTTCTTCTACGACAAGCCCTCCAGATGGTACTGCCTGATCTTTCGATAGAGGGTGTTCCGGCCGATCCCCAGGACCCTTGCCGTTTCGGTGATGTTCCTTCGACACTGCGCCAATGCCCTCCTGATGGCATCCGCTTCCGTCTCCTTGAGACCGAGCTGAAGGTCCGGTTCCACCCCCTTGCCGCGCATGGCTGCCAGCACCCCCGCCTCGACTGCGCGCAGCGCAACGAGCGTCTCCTGCAACGCGTCCCCGCTCATCTCTGCCAGTTGATCAACCCTGGCATAATGAGACAGTACATCCTTCAGGGTCCTTTGGTCTTCCGGGTTCTGCCCCGTGCCCGGTGCCGCCGGGTTTGCCGCATCGACGATACCGGGCAGGAACCTGCTCCCCAGATGCTCGGGCAGAATCGTACCGTTACCGCACATCACCACCGCTCGCCGCATCACGTTGGCCAGTTCGCGGATGTTGCCCGGCCAGCCGTATTCCCGCAGCAGGCGCATGGCTGTCGGCGAGATCTGAATATCGGGATTGTGCTGCCGGGCAAAGTGCTCGGCAAGCTGCGGGATGTCGTCGGCCCGGGCACGCAGGGGGGGGATCTCCAGGCGCACCACGTTGAGGCGGTAATAGAGATCCTCGCGGAAGGTCTTTTCGCGGATCGCCTCCTCCAGGTCGACGTTGGTAGCGGCAATGACCCGCACGTCGGTCTTGATCGCCTTTCCGCCGCCGACCCGCATGAATTCCCCGGTTTCCAGCACCCGCAACAGCTTGACCTGGATCTGCGGACTGGCGTCGCCGATCTCGTCCAGCAGCAGGGTACCGCGGTTGGCCAGCTCGAATATCCCGCGCCGGGTCTGGCTGGCGCCGGTGAACGCCCCCTTTTCGTGGCCGAACAGTTCGCTCTCCAGCAGGTTTTCCGGCAGCGCGCCGCAGTTGACCGGGATGAAGGGCTGGTCGGCGCGGCCCGAGGCGGCGTGGATGAACCGGGCCAGCACCTCCTTGCCGGTCCCGGTCTTCCCCTGGATCAGCACGTTGATGTTCTTGGTGGCGATCTTGTAGGCCAGGGAGACCAGGCGCCGCATGCTCGGCGCGGTACCGACCCGGAAGCCGACCGCCTGGGCCGTCTCGGACCATTCTTCCGTGGCACGGCTCCCGTTCTGCTGGGAAGCGCCGTGGCTGGCGGCCTTTTCGATCAACGCCTCGATCTCACCGATGTCGTCGAACGGCTTTTCCAGATATTCGTAGGCACCCAGCTGCATCGCCGTCACCGCGGTCTTGACGGTGCTGTAGCCGGTCATGAGGATCACCTCGCAGGCCGGCTGCCTGGTCTTGATCATCTGCAGCAGGGTCAGGCCGTCGGTGTCCGGCAGTTTCAGATCGACCATCGCCACGCTGAAGCTCCCCCCCTCCAGGGCGCGCATCGCCTCAGGCTCGTTGCCGGCGGTGACGACGCCATACCCCTTTCTGGTGAGCAGGCGGCTGAAAAAGGTGCAGACATCCGCTTCGTCATCGATGATCAGGACCTGGGGCTGGGACATTTTTTCTCCAGTTCTGGCCGGTATTGTTCAATGCATCTATCTGTCGGGCGCGGCAAGCGGCGCCCCTACGGTTCTACCGGGAGCACCAGGGAAAAGGTGCTCCCCTCCCCCGGCCGGCTCTCCACCTCGATGGTGCCGTTGTGGGATTCGGCGATCCCCAGGCTGACCGACAGGCCGAGTCCGGTCCCCTTGGTCGCCTCCTTGCTGGTGTAGAACGGGGTGAAGATCTTCGCCAGGTTTTCCTGGGCAATGCCGACACCGTTATCGGTCACGCTCAGGAGCGCCCACCGCTTCTCCCCCTCGACCCGTTGCGCACTGCGTACCTCGATGACCTTTTCCTTCCGCTCCACGTCGGCCAGCGCATCCCGGGCATTGATCAGGAAATTGATCAGTACCTGCTGGATCTGCGGACCGTTGGCGGTCAGCCGTGGCAGGTCGGTGTCGAACCGCTCGATGATCCGGATCTGGTTCCGGTTGATCTGGTACTGGATCATGCTCAGCACCCGCTCCGCTTCGGCGTTGAGATCCACATCGGTCTGCGGTGACTGGTTCTGGCGGGAAAAGGTCAGCAGGTTCTGGATGATCCGCTTGCAGCGGAGGCCGGAGTTGATGATGTCGCCCAGCACCTCCGCCCGTTCGTACTGGGCGTCCTGCTGCAGGTCCCTGGAAAGCATCTGCGCGGTGCCGATGATGACCGTCATCGGGCTGTTCAGCTCATGAGCCACCCCGGCCGCCATCTCGCCGAGCGCAGCCAGCTTCGCCGACTGGACCAGCTGCCCCTCCATCTTGGTCTTGTGGGTGACGTCCTTGACGATGATGGTCACTGCCGCCAGCTGCTTCTCCTCGTTCAGCACCGGATAGTAGGAGAGATCGAGCACCAGCCCGGCCTCGGTCTGCCAGCGCTGGAACACCGGCTTGCCGGTCCGCTGCACCTCCTGGATCGGGCAGTTCGGGCAGGGGTGGGTACGGCCATGGATCTTGGCAAAGCATTTGTTGCTGGCCGCCTGGTGCCAGAAGCCGCTCATCTCGGGAGGAAGGTGGTCGTTGTGCAGGAGGACGTTGTAGTCGGTGTCCACCAGGAAGATCGGGTCGGTCACGGCCTTGAAGGTTTCTTCCCACTCCTTCTTGGCCCGGGAGACCTGCTTGTACAGGCGGGAGTTCTGGATGCTGATCGCCAACTGATCGGCCAGGTGCTGCACGAAGCTTAAGTCCTCCTCCCGGTAGGCGCGATCGAAGATGCTGGCTACCAGCAGGGTGCCGATCACCTCGTCACGCTTGAACATCGGGGCGACCGCCAGTGCCCGTATCGGCCCCGGATACCCCGGCGTGATCTGGATATGGCTGAACTCCACCGGCGTCAGGTTGAATATGCCGGCCTTCTTCTGCTGGATGACCTTCAGGGATGGGGAGTGGGCGGGAAAGGTATCGATCCGGCAGAAATCGGTCGGCATCAGTGCCGTGAGGGCCAGCTCGTCTTTTTTGGCCGTCACCAGCCCGAGGAAATCGCAGGGCAGGGTCTGGGGCAGCTTGGTGAAGGCCCGTTCGATGATGTCGGAGATGGACATGTCGATGTTGATGTCCCGGGCCAGCTGGTGGAGGATCTCCAGGCGGCTGTTCTGCTTGAGCAGTTCCTGGCTCCGCTTTTTCAGCTCCACGTAGTAGTTGAGTTTGGAGGAGTCGACCCCGGTCAACTGTTCAAGCAGCTTTTCCCTGTTTTCCACAATTAATTCCCCTGGATTCGGCAGCTGGAGCCATCCTCCGTTCGCTCAGAGGCGCTGTTTCTATGGCTCTAAGGCTCTTTCCGCGCAGTCGATCAACTCGCCCTTCGGGCTCAAACAGGATCGACTGCTGATGCTCCATTTCGCCAAGAGCCATCACGAAACAGCACCAGATCGCTCTCTACGGATAACTCCATCTGCCGGACTTAGATACAACGATTATGCGAGTGAGGCCGAGGCAAAGGTGCCCTGAAGATGGACGCGGCTTACATGGCCTTGTGGAAGATGGCCTCGATTTCATCTACCGTCGCATTCCGCGGATTGGTCACCAGACAGGCGTCCCTCATCGCGTTGCGGCTCAAGAGCGGTATGAACTCCTCCCTGAGCCCGATATCCGCCAGCCCCTTGGCCAGACCGATGTCGGCGATCAGCCGCCTGACCGACACGATGGCCAGCGAGGCACCCTGCAACTCGTCCAGCCCGGCGACCTCCTCACCCATGGCAACGGCGATGTCGCGGAACCGGTCGGGACAGGCAGGCAGATTGAACTCCATCACATGGGGAAGGATCGAGGCGTTCGTCTCGCCATGGTGCCGGTCTATCAGCCCGTCCACCTGGTGGGTCATGGCGTGGGTGGCGCCGAGGATGGCGTTGGAAAAGGCGAGTCCGGCGGTGAGGGCGGCCATGGCCATGTTGGTGTTGGCCTCCATGTCCTGGCGGTCGGCGACCGCCTGCCTGATGTTCCGGGAGATCAGCTGGATCGCCTTCAGGGCATGGATATCGGTGAGCGGCGTCGCCGCCAGCGACACATACGACTCTATGCCGTGGGTCAGGGCATCGAGTCCGGTGGCGGCGGCCAGCTTGGCGTCCTTGGTCTTGAGCAGTTCCGGGTCGACGATGGCAATGTCCGGTACCAACGACTTGGAGATGATCGACATCTTCAGCTTGCGCGCCGTATCGACGATGATGGTGAACTGGCTCACCTCGGAGCCGGCGCCGGCCGTCGTGGGGGCGATCAGCATCGGCGGCAGCGGCCGGCTGATCCTGTTGATCCCTTCGTACTCCTGCAGCTTCCCGCCATTGGTGGCCAGGGTGGCAATCGCCTTGGCCACATCGGTGGGGCTCCCCCCTCCCACGGCAACGATTCCGTCGCACCGCGCCTGCAGATAGCGGGCGGTCCCTTCGGTCACCTCGTTATCCTTGGGGTTGGTGGTCAGGTCCGAAAAGACCTCCGTCTCCAGACCGGCGGACCGGAGATAGTACACCGCCTGGTCGACCCAGCCGGCCTTGATCACGTCCGCGTCACTGACCAGAAAGACCTTGGAGGCACCGATGCGTAGGGCACTCTCGCCGATCTGACTGAGGGAGCCACAGCCGAAGATGATTTCCGGTGCGACGAACTTGCTGATGTTCACGGTCTCTCCTTTGGTTACCACCGGTGATCTGAAATGGCCCAACCTGGCATCAATGTCACGATATGGAACACGATATTTTGTTCCATAGTAGATCAAATCTCGTACAAATGAAACTGCTTTGTCAGCAACCATCCCGGGGAAAAGACAAAAAGAAAACCGGCGCTTCCGACGTCGGTCTTCTCACTTCACCTCGGGTTTTGTTTTTGATTTTAGCATGTTTCCGATGAATCCGTTGACCTGCTGGTTCAGGTTCTACTCATGACCGCTGAGCCTCTGACTTCATCGACCATGGTTGCGGAAGCACGTATCGGTTTCACCTCGCTTTCAACTCTATAGTATGCCACATGGCGCAAAACTGCAAACGACGCCAGTCGTCATCCCCCGTGGGACAAGGGCTGACAGAGGGAAAAAAAGATGGGTTACGGCAGGTGGATCAGATCACACGCCCGACACTTCCCGTACCGGGCGGGCAGGAAGAGGATGTTGACCGAGAGGCAGTTCTGGCATTGCCAGAACTTGAAGTCGCTGACCTCCCGGCCGGTGAGCCGGCTGAACATCCAGCGATAATAGGCGTCCCAATCGTACTCCGGCGGCTGAGCGGCTTTTTCCACCAACTGTTCCAGTAGCATGGTCCCTCCGGTTGAAAACGGCAACGGTCCGGCAAGTATAACAGGAGCGGCCTCGAATTTACGCGGATTCGATAAATCTCTTACTGTATCGCTCCATCCGTAGTGATCCGCTTTAATCAGATTTGATCCGTGGTCAAAATTGCCTTTGCTTTTTTTCTGTTTGGTTCCGGCTACGCCGGCTTGGGATAACGCAAGGTATGTGCCGATCAAGGCGGCATTGACAGGAACAGCAGGCCCCCCGGGAGAAGGGGAGTCTGCCGGCATTTGGCTGGCTGATGCGGGACATGCTACCCCCGGGGGGCCTGGCGAAAAATGACCCACTGTGGGGATTTGCCACAAGGAGTTCCGGGACAGTCCTTGCCGGCAGGGGCGCGGGAAGGCGCCCCTGCCAGCAGTCTCACTTCGTGCTGCTCCCCAGAAAGCCGTGGATGGCGGCGGCGGCCTGCTTGCCGTCCCCCATGGCGAGGATGACCGTGGCCCCGCCCCGGACGATGTCGCCGCCGGCGTACACACCTGGCACGCTGGTGGCCCCCTGTGCGTCGCAGGCGATGTTTCCCCACCGGTTCAGGACCAGTTCCGGGGCCGATGCGGTCAACAGCGGGTTGGCGCGCGTCCCGACGGCGTTCACCACCACGTCGGCCGGCAGGTCGAACTCCGACCCGGGAACCGCAACCGGCTTGCAACGGCCCGACTCGTCCGGAGGGCCGAGCTCCATCCGCTGACAGCGGAGTGCCGCCACCCACCCCTCGTCGTCGCTCACGATCTCCAGGGGAGCGGTGAGCATGACGAACTCCACCCCCTCCTCCTTGGCGTGCGCGATCTCCTCCAGGCGGGCCGGCATCTCCGCCTCGCTCCGGCGGTAGACGATCATGGCCCGCTCGGCGCCGAGCCGGCGGGCGGTGCGAACACAGTCCATGGCGGTGTTGCCGCCGCCGATCACCGCCACCCCGTTGCCCCGGATGATCGGCGTAGGGGAGCCGGGAGTACGCCCCGCCTCCATCAGGTTGACCCGCGTCAGAAACTCGTTGGCCGAGTAGACCCCCTTCAGGTTCTCGCCCGGGATGTTGAGCATGGCGGGGAGACCGGCCCCGTTGGCGATGAAGATCGCGTCGTACTCGCCGCGGAGCTCCTGAACGGTGAGGGTCTTGCCGACGATGACGTTGCACTCGATCTTCACCCCCAGTTCCGTCAGCCGGGAGACCTCGGCGTCGATGATCCCCTTGGGGAGGCGGAACTCGGGAATCCCGTAACGGAGGACCCCGCCCGTATCATGGAGCGCCTCGAAGATGGTGACCCCGTGGCCGGCACGGGCCAGCTCCCCCGCAGCGGTGAGACCGGCCGGGCCGCAGCCGACCACCGCCACCTGTTTACCGGTGGCTGCCGGAAGCTGCTGTCCGGGGAGCGCAGCGGCGTTCGTCATGGCCCAGTCGGCCACGAAGCGTTCCAGGTAGCCGATGGCAACCGGTTCGCCCTTTACGCCGCGGACACACCGCGCCTCGCACTGGGTCTCCTGGGGGCAGACCCGGCCGCAGACCGCCGGCAGGGCATTGTCCCCCCGGAGGATTCCGGCCGATGCGGCGAGGTCTCCGGCAGCCAGGGCGTCGAGAAACTCGGGGATGGAAACCCCGACCGGTCACCCCTCAACGCAGGGGCGGTGCCGGCACTGGATGCAGCGCTTCGCCTCCCGTACCGCCTCTTCCGGGCCGAGTCCCAGGTTCACCTCCGCGAAGTTCCTGCTCCGGACCGAGGCGTCGAGTTCGGGCATCCTGACCCGGTCAATGGCGAGGCGCTCCTTTGGCGTAAGGTCGTTAGCCATGGGCCACCTCCTGCATGAGCCTACAGTCGGTGGCGGCGTGGCGGGCCTGCTCTTCGAAGCCCCGGTAGATCGTCAGGCGATCGGCAAGGCCGTCGAAGTCGACCAGGTGGCCGTCGAACTCCGGACCGTCTACGCAGGCGAATTTCGATTCGTCCCCCACCACGACCCGACAGCCGCCGCACATCCCGGTTCCGTCGATCATGATCGGGTTGAGGCTGACCACGGTCTCGATCCCGTGGGGCCGGGTGAGTTCGGCCACCGCCCGCATCATCGGCACCGGGCCGACGGCCAGGACCACCCGCGGGGCGCGGGCCGGATCGGCGATCAACTCGGCCAGCTCGGCAGTGACAAACCCTTTGCGGCCCCGGCTGCCGTCCTCGGTGGTGACGAGCAGTTCGCTGGAAAAGGCGGCCAGTTCGTCGGCCAGGATGATGTACTGGCCGGAACGGCCGCCGATGATGGTGGTCACCTCGTTCCCGGCCGCGGCCAACGCCTTGGCCAGCGGGTAGAGGACCGCCGTGCCGACTCCGCCCCCCACGCAGGCCACCCGTCCCCACTTCTCGATATGGGTCGGCTGGCCAAGGGGGCCGGCCACGTCGCGGAGCGCCCCCCCTGCCGGGATGGCAACGATCTTCCGGGTGGAGGCACCGATTGCCTGGATGAAGAGGGTTATGGTGCCGGATGCCGGGTCGGCGTCACCGATGGTGAGCGGAATCCGCTCCTCACCGCGCTCGGCCCGGACGATAACGAACTGCCCGGCCCGGCGGGCAGCGGCAACCCGGGGTGCCCGCACCACGAGACGGTGCAGGTTCGGCGCCAGGATCTGGTTGCTGAGAACTTCGAACATTGGCTAAGACCTTTCAACAATGAAATATGGGCGGCATGGCCGCGGAAATTCCCTCCATGAATTCAATAGCCGTGCCACCGAATTCACGGATACACCTTCCCGGCAGCCGGGCGACTACGGTCACGAGGCAGCCCGGCTAGCGTCCACCGTCGCTTCCGCCACGCCGGCCAGCTGCCATTCGCTCTTGAACATCAGGAATGCCTCCCGCATCAGCTCTGACGCCCGCTTGCTGGTCGCGTCCATCAGTTGCTGGACCATTGCCATCTCGTCATCGGTAATCCGAACGGACACTATGTTGGGTTTTTTCGGATTCTTGTACTTTCTCCCCATGATGCACTCTCCCTTTCACGTCGCTGTTCGAGCCGGCACCAGTCGTTGAGATCGAAGCGGGCTCCTTTTCGGCTCATGGCAATTTCGATACCACTTTTTCGCGCCAATCCCGCCAGCCGCCTTCCATTGATCCGGTTATTCATGGGTACCATCGTGATTACAGGGAAATGAGACAGATTTCTAGCCATTCGGAACCGCGCAGCCTGCTCGGTTTGCTCCATAGGGAGAAAGAGCCACACCTGGTCCATATCGACACAATTGCTCCAGATCGGAACAAAGAAAACGTCCTCTATTGGAACAGCAACCATTCATTCACCACAACCACCGCTCCTCCACCAAAACACAACCAAATGATATTGCTAGATATTTTCATCTGACTTCAAAACCGGCCGGCTCATGAAGCTATTGGTACGGGCCTTGCCATATACCAGAAAAGCGTTTTACGAAACCGTATGCACGACCCGATCGGCATAGCGGCATTCAGGATGACGCCACCCACCACATAGAGGAGGAAGTAACCATGGCACTCGGAGAACAGACGTACGGATTTTTCATTCCAACGGTATCACTGATGGGGATCGGCTCTGCCAAGGAGACCGGCGGGCAGGTGAAGGCGCTCGGCGCTTCCAAGGCGCTGCTCGTCACGGACAAGGGGATCTCGGCCATGGGTATGGCCGATAAGATCAAGGAGCAGGTCGAGGCCGCAGGGGTCAAGGTGGTCATCTTCGACGGCGCCGAACCGAACCCGACCGACACCAACGTCCATGACGGCGTGAAGGTATACCAGGATAACCAGTGCGACGCCATCATCTCCCTGGGCGGCGGCAGCTCCCACGACTGCGCCAAGGGGATCGGCCTGGTCATCGGCAACGGCGGCCATATCCGCGATTTCGAAGGGGTGAACAAGTCCACCAAGCCGATGCCCGCCTTCGTCGCCATCAACACCACCGCCGGCACCGCCTCGGAGATGACCCGCTTCTGCATCATCACCAACACCGACACCCATGTGAAGATGGCCATTGTCGACTGGCGCTGCACCCCCAACGTCGCCATCAACGACCCGCTCCTGATGGTCGGCAAGCCGGCCGCGCTCACCGCCGCCACCGGCATGGACGCCCTGACCCACGCCGTGGAGGCCTACGTCTCCACCATCGCCACCCCGATCACCGACGCCTGCGCCATCAAGGCGATCGAGCTGATTGCCCAATACCTGAGCCCGGCCGTGGCCAACGGCGACAACCTGGAAGCCCGCGACAAGATGGCCTATGCCGAGTACCTGGCCGGCATGGCGTTCAACAACGCCAGCCTCGGGTACGTCCACTCCATGGCGCACCAGCTGGGCGGCTTCTACAACCTCCCCCACGGCGTCTGCAACGCCATCCTGCTGCCGGCCGTCAGCCAGTTCAACCTGATTGCCTGCCCTGAGCGCTTTGCCGACATCGCCGTTGCCCTGGGCGAAAACATCGAAGGGCTCTCCGTGGCCGAGGCCGCCGACAGGGCGATTGCGGCCATCCGCCGTCTCTCCGCCTCCATCGGCATCCCTGCCGGCCTCAAGGCGCTGAACGTCAAGGAAGAGGACCTGAAGGTCATGGCGGAGAACGCCAAGAAAGACGCCTGCCAGCTCACCAACCCGCGCAAGGCCTCCCTGGAGCAGGTCATCGAGATCTTCAGGGCCGCAATGTAACAATCCGGAACTGAGACCATAACTCCCCCTACCCCCTCTTAACTTTAGAGGGGGAAACAATCCCCCTCCCCTTAAGTTAAGGGGAGGCTGGGAGGGGTTATGAAGTTAGAAAGGCCTTCTGAAACGAACAGCTGAATCAGTACCAACCGAACAGAATCAACCTCCGAGCCAAGCCGCCTAACAGGGGAAACCTCATGGCGGCCGGCCAACGGGTGTCGCTGGAAACGGCGACGCCTCCCTTTCGGAAAGGAGATGACATCCGCTCGTGCGGAACATTCGCATATGAAAGGGAGAAGTGCCTGATGAACAAGATCCTCCGCGTCAACATGTCCACTCTCACAACTGCTGTCGAAGCAGTCCCCGCTGCCTGGGCCGGTCTCGGCGGCCGCGGTCTCACCTCCACCATTGTCGCCGCCGAAGTCCCACCCACCAGCCACCCCCTCGGTCCGAACAACAAGCTGGTCTTTGCCCCCGGGCTTTTGACCGGCACCCCGGCAGCCAACTCCGGCCGGCTTTCCGCCGGCGCCAAGAGCCCGCTCACCGGCACCATCAAGGAGTCGAACGCCGGCGGCACTGCGGCCCAGATGCTGGCCCGCCTCGGCATCAAGGCGCTGATCATCGAGGGGATTCCGGCGAAAGAGGCGTGGTACAGCCTGCACGTGAACAAGGACGGGGTCGCCGTTCAGGAGGAGACCGAACTGGTCGGCAAGGGGAACTTTGCGGTCATCGAAGCGCTGGAGGCCAGGCTGGGGAAGAAGACCGGCATCCTGACCATCGGTCCGGCCGGTGAATTGAAGATGACTGCGGCCAACATCTCGGTCAAGGACCCGGACAGCAAGATCCGCAGCCACGGCCGCGGCG
>CAYSMK010000006.1:0-178423 GCA_964432205.1 uncultured Geobacter sp.
AAGCTCAAGTTCGACGGCCTACACTCTCAACCCACTTGATTCGACGCAGAGCCCTGCCTTCCGGTGTATTTTCACCATCCATGCCACAACTCACGATATACTATTTTTTAGTATAGAGTCAATTTTCTTGTTTCATTTGATTCCATGCAAGAGCACATGTTAGAGGTTGCACGGGAGGTTGCACAGACAGGCAGATAATGAAAAAGGGCTACAGCATGAACTGTAACCCTTAGTATTTTCTGGCACGCCCGACAGGATTCGAACCTGTGGCCTACGGCTTAGAAGGCCGTTGCTCTATCCAGCTGAGCTACGGGCGCTTAGGTAAAAAATGGTCGGGGCGAGACGATTCGAACGTCCGACCCCCTGCTCCCAAGGCAGGTGCGCTACCAGGCTGCGCTACGCCCCGACGAAAAAATTTTTATAGCACACCCGCGACCTGATACGCAAGTCCAGAATGCACTATCCTGCCACAGGACTCACCCCCGGTACGTTGCCAGATACTCCCTGAGCAGTGCAAACGCCCTGCCGCGGTGACTGATCCGGTTTTTTACCGTCAGGGGAAGCTCGGCCATGGTCTTGCCGTATTCCGGCACGAGAAACAGCGGATCGTACCCGAACCCCCCCTCACCTGCCGGGGTGGTGAGGATCGTGCCGCGCACCTCGCCGCTGAAGGTCCGGCAGTCCCCTCCTGGCAGGCAAAAGGCGATGACGCAGCGAAACGCGGCGCCCCGCTGCTCCCTCCCCACCGCTGCCAGTTCTGCCAGGAGCCGGGCGTTGTTGGCTCCGTCACCGGCCCCCTCGCCGGCGAAACGGGCCGAAAAGACCCCGGGCCTGCCACCCAGGGCATCCACCACCAGGCCTGAGTCGTCGGCAATAGCCGGCAGGCCGCTGGCCTTTGCCGCATGCCTCGCCTTTTTGATGGCATTTTCCTCGAACGTGGCGCCGTCCTCCACTGCGGCCCCGATCTCCGGGAAGTCGGCAAGGGAGAGGACCCGCTCCACCACGCCGGAGAGGAGTTCTTCCAGTTCCCTGAGCTTGCCCCGGTTTCCGGTCGCCACCAGCAGCTCTTTCATCGGCAAAGCGCCTCCTGCTGCAGGGTCAGGAGCTGCTCGATACCAGCCATTGCCAGAGAGCGCATGGCATCCATCTCCTCTACACTGAAAGGGGTGGCCTCCGCCGTCCCCTGCACCTCCACGAACCGGCCGGTCGAGGTCATGACGAAATTCATGTCCACATCGGCGGCAGAATCCTCGGGATAGTTCAGGTCGAGCAGCGCCCGCCCCTCCACGATGCCGACACTCACGGCCGCCACAGCGGCATGCAGCGGGTTGACGGCCAGCACCCCCTTGGCGAGAAGTTTATTCACGGCATCGGCCAATGCCACGTAGGCACCGGTAATGGAGGCAGTGCGGGTGCCCCCGTCGGCCTGGATGACGTCGCAGTCGATGAGGATGCTCCGCTCGCCGAGCAGTGCCAGATCGGCCACGGCGCGCAGCGACCGGCCGATGAGCCGCTGGATCTCATGGGTCCGCCCCCCCACCTTTCCTCGCGACGATTCGCGCGCCGAACGGGTGTGGGTGGCACGGGGCAGCATGGAGTATTCGGCGGTGATCCAGCCGCGCCCCTTGCCACGCAGGAACGGCGGGACGCTCTCCTCCACCGACGCGGTACAGATGACCTTGGTATCGCCAAACTCGACCAGAACCGAGCCTTCGGCATGCTTGAGGTAATTGCGGGTAATCCGGACGGGCCTCAGACTCTCCGGGGTGCGACCATCAGTACGCATGATATTTGTCCTTAGGAATGAATTGTAGCGGCACTATAGCCCGACCGTCGGGCCGGTGTCAACGATCGGTCAGGCCGCGAGGCGGGGTATCCCCGGCGTCGAATTCGGCCAGGAACCGTTCGGTGAGGATCTTGACGATGCCGGCGATGGCCTCGTCGTCAGGGGGTACCGACTCGATCTTCCCACCTGCCATCATGCCGTGGCCACCGGCTGCCCCGAGCCCCTGGACAAGCCGCCGGCTGATCTCGCCGGCGTTCAGGTCGTGACTGTTAGTCCTGAGGGAAAAAACGATCCCATCGCAGTAGTGCCCGATGCTGAGCACGGTCTCGATCTGCTCCAGGCGAATGAGGAAGTCAGCCATCTCGGCAACCATTTCCGGGAAAATGGCCCGTTCCAGGTTGACCACCAGCAGGGGGCCGTAGATGGCCACATTGTTGAGGGCGCGCTGGATGGTGCGGTAGTAGTCGATCGGCTGCCGGGGATGGGTGATCTGGAAGAGAAGCCGCTTGTTGGTCAGCGGAAAGAGATGGTGATAGGCTTCCCGGTCGTACTCGTTCGCCTCGCGCCCCAGGTCCTGGGTTTCTGACTTGATGGCATAAAACAGCGCCGTGGCGAGCTTGGTGGAAATCGGCACCTGCTGGGCAATCAGGTACTCGTAGAGAATGGTGGCGGTGACGCCGTACTCTTCCCGCACATCCACCCAACGGCACTGGCGCGTCCGGTCGCGCAGTGGATGGTGGTCGATCACCAGATCCACCCTCGCCTCGGGGGGAACCGCATTGTTGCCGGTCCCCGGCTGGGTGTCGAGCATGCAGACGACCTGATAGTCGGCAAGGTCCACCATGCCGAGGGGGGTGAGGGGGATCTGCAGTTCGTGGGCCATGGCGATGTTCTCGCTACGGCCGATGATGCCGGAAAACGTGACCACCGACTCCCTGTTCAGCTTCATCACGAAGAGATGGCGCAGCGCAAGTGCCGAGGCGAGGCAATCGGGGTCGGGGTTGTCATGCACGACGATGACGATTTTCCCCCGCCCCCGCACCCAATCGAGCAGGGCATCGGTGAACCGCCTGGTTTCCTGCAGGCGGTCGGTGAGTGCCGTTCCCATACTGCCTGCTGAAGGCTCTGAGCGGGTGGCTCAGAGCTTTTTCAGCAGCTCCCGCCCGAAGGGGGATATCTCCCGCAGGCGCTGGACAATGGGAGGAAGCTCCGTGATAACGGTATCGATCTCGTCGTCCGTGGTGAAACGCGACAGCGAGAACCGGATCGAACCGTGGGCGCAGGTGAACGGTACCCCCATGGCCCGGAGCACGTGCGACGGCTCCAGCGAACCGGAGGTGCAGGCGCTCCCTGAGGAGGCGCAGACCCCCTTTTCCGACAGGAGCAGGAGGATCGCCTCCCCTTCCACGTATTCGAAGGCGATGGAGAGGGTGTTGGGGAGCCGCTCGGCCCCGCCACCGTTGATCCGCGCCGCCGGGATCAGCCGGAGCAGTTCGCTCTCCAGCCGGTCGCGCAGCCCCTTTACCCGGCTGTTCTCGTCTTTCAGCCACTGGCCCGCCAGTTCGCACGCCTTGCCCAGGGCAATGATGGAGGCGGTGTTCTCGGTGCCGGCGCGGCGGTTCTTTTCCTGGTGACCGCCCACCAGGAGCGGCCGGTACGGCACTCCCCGCCGCAGGTAGAGGATGCCGATCCCCTTCGGTGCGTGGAGCTTGTGGCCCGAGAGGGAGAGCATGTCGATGGTGGAGCTGGCCAGGTTCAGCGGGATCTTGCCGACGGCCTGGACCGCATCGGTATGAAAGATCGCCCCCTTTTCCTTGACGATCGCGCCGATCTCCTCGATGGGGAAGATGACCCCGGTTTCGTTGTTGGCGTACATTACGGAGACGATGGCCGTGTCCTCGTCGATGGCGCTCTTCAGTTCGTTCATGTCCAGGCGGCCGGCGCTGTCCACATTCAGCTCCGTGACCCGGTAGCCGTGCTTGACCAGGTTGCGGGCCTGGGTAAGGACCGCCGGATGCTCCACCCGGGTGGTGATGATGTGCCGCCGGGCAGGGAAGACCTCCAGGGCCGAGCGGATGGCGGTGTTGTCACTCTCGGTGCCGCAGGCGGTAAAGATGATCTCCGACGGATCGGCACCCAGGAGCGCCGCCACCCTGCCCCGCGCCTCGTCCACCTTCCGCTGTACCTGACCACCGAAGTAGTGCATGGAGCTGGGGTTGCCGTACAGTTCGGTGAAATAGGGGCGCATCTCCTCGAAGACCGCCTCGTCGACCCTGGTGGTGGCGTTGTTGTCCAGATAGATCTCTTTCATCCCTGGACCTCCTCGACGGTGATGTCGTCGCTGACCAGTTCACGGAGCTTCTGCTCCACGAACTTGGAGGTATAGCCGGAGGAGGAACAACCGGCACAGGCCTTGCGGAAGGCGATCTGGACGTTGGCCCCGGCGATGTCGATCAGTTCCAGGTCGCCGCCGTCGGTCCAGAGCTGTGGCCGGACCTCGTTTTCCAGCACCTCCTGGATGAGTTGCATCTTCCGCAGGTTGGTCAGTTTTTCCGGCTTCTTGGGTGGTGACTGCTGCTGTTCGCCCAGGACTTCGGCGATGAGCTCCCTGATCTTCGGGAGACAGCCGCCGCAGGCACCGCCGGCCTTGGTGAAATGGGTGACCTGTTCCGCGGTGTGCAGCCGGTTCTGGGCAATCACCTTCTTGAGAAAACCGTCGGTAAGGCCAAAACATTTGCAGACGATCTCCCCTTCCTGCTCCTCGTCATGACCATGATCGTGGCTAGGAACCGGTCCGCCGCGGTACTTGGCAATGGCGACCTCCAGGGCCTCCTGCCCCATGACCGAACAGTGCATCTTCTCTTCGGGCAGCCCACCCAGGAAGTCGGCGATCTCCTGGTTGGTGATCTTGAGCGCCTCGTCCAGAGTCTTCCCCTTGATCATCTCGGTCAGGGCCGAGGATGAGGCAATGGCGCTGCCGCAGCCAAAGGTCTGGAATTTGGCGTCAACGATCCGCTCCTTGTTCTCGTCCAGCTTCAGGAACAGTTTCAAGGCATCCCCGCAGGCCAGACTTCCCACTTCGCCCACGGCGTCCGCATCGGCTATGTCACCCACGTTGCGCGGGTTGAGAAAGTGCTCCTTGACCTTATCCGTGTAATCCCACATGACTTCCTCCAGATTAAGTATTGTTGAGCAACCAAGTAGTAGATTCAACATACTACTCATCTACTCAACAGCTCAACAATTTATTTAGTTTCCGTCCGGAAAGGATTCTTTTCCGGATGGAAACTATTTAGCCCAGAATAAACTGCCGACCGGCGACCATGACCTCTTTGAGCCTGGCCTCGTTTGCTGCCTCGCCGTACAGGCGTACTACCGGCTCGGTCCCGGATTTGCGGAACAGGAGCCAGCTGCCGTCGTCAAGCAGCAGCTTGGTGCCGTCAATGGTCACGACATCGGTCACCCGGCTACCGGCGATCTCCACCGGAATCGCCTTCAGTTTGGCGGGAAAGGCCTCTTCCAGCGCGGGCGAGAGGGTGATGTTCTCCCGCTTGGTCACGAAGCGACCGACCCGGCCATAGAGCTCCTCCAGGAGCTGGCTGACCGTTTTCCCTTCCCTGGCCACCATCTCCGCCACCAGAAAACAGGCGAGAATGCCGTCCTTTTCCGGTACATGCCCCTTGATGGTGAGACCGGCACTCTCTTCGCCGCCGATGATGATCTTGTCCTGGCTGATCAGTTCGCCGATGTATTTGAAGCCGACCGGGGTTTCAAAGACCTCGACACCGTGATGCCGTGCCACGGCATCGACGAAATGCGAGGTGGCCACGCTCCGGGCGACCCCGCCGCTCATCTTGCGCACCCGCACCAGGTAGTCGAGCAGCAGGGCAATGATGTAATTGGGCTCGATGTACGTGCCGTCGCTATCCACAATGCCGAAGCGGTCCGCGTCGCCGTCGGTGGCAATGCCAAGGCGGATCGCCGGATCACCCTTCACGAGACTGATGAAATCCTGGATGTACTTTTCTGCCGGCTCTGGCGGGAACCCGCCGAAATAGGGGTCGCGACGGTCGTTTATGACCCTGATGGCAACGCCGGCGGCCCTGAGCGGTTCATCCAGGTAGCCGCGTGCCGTACCGTAGAGGGGGTTGACCGCCAGGGTGCCGAGACGGGCGATGGCCGAAAGATCGACCTTGCCGGCCAGATCGGCGAGATAGCGCTCACGCGGGTCGATCTCCTCAAGGAGGCCGTGTTTCAGCGCCTCGTCCAGCGCCATCTCCCGGTAGCAGAGTTCCCCCAGCATGGCGTTGGCCCGTTGTTCGATATCCCTGGTCGTCTCGGGCAGGGCCGGGCCGCCCCAGGCAGGTGAAAACTTGACCCCGTTGTATTCCGGCGGGTTGTGGCTGGCGGTGAAGTTGATGGCTCCAGCGGCCTGGCGCTGCAGGATCTCGAACGAGATTACCGGCGTCGGGGTGTCGCGGTCACAGAGAAAGGTCTTGACGCCGGCACCGGCCAGCACCCGGGCAGCCTCCTTGGCAAAACGCTCTCCCATGAAGCGGGAGTCGTAACCGACCACCATCCCCTTGTCCCTGTCCGGTCCGGCCTTGACGTGATCGGCTATTGCCTGCACCACTACCTTCACGTTTTCGAAGACAAAGTCCTCGCACAGTATACCCCGCCACCCGGATGTACCGAACGCAATCCGCGCCATGCTCCCTCCTACCGATTGAGATGGGTGCCAACAGAATGGTAAACAGTAATATATGGGTCCCGCCCAGTCAAGAAAATCGACCCATAACCGTGGGAATTTCCTGTTGACTTTTTTTGGGCGAAGTTGCTAGAGTTGATTTTACGTAAAAACGGCAATCACAAATAGGAGGCTTTTTCATGCAGTGTCAAACAGTTCTTCCTGGTACCGAGTGTACGTTCTGGGGCAAGCAGGGGTGTGTATTCTCCGAAGGTTCCTGCCAGGTTGTAGTAGAAAATTGCGAAGGGTGCGAGCGGGTAATCGACGGGACCATCGGCCGCGTCTGCAGTTCCTATCCCGCCCCGGAAAAGAAATGGACCGCCGGCATCTGCAATTTCGCTACCCATGTGAAGGTGGAGATCAAGACCGAAGAAACCAAGATCAACCCCCTCAAGGCCTCCAAGAAGGCCTCCGGTGGTGGCAAGAAGAAGTAACCGCTCACCCAAAAAGCAGTACCGAAGGGAGGATACCATCCTCCCTTTTTTTATTTCCCCGAAGGAGATGCAACCATGCCTTTTGAGCTACTCGCCTGTCCACGCTGCGGGACTGCGGTCAAGTCGTACCGCAACCCGTTTCCTACCGTGGATATCATCATCGAGATCAGAGGGGAAATCGTGCTGATCGATCGGAAGAACGAACCGCTTGGCTGGGCTCTTCCCGGCGGATTTGTAGACTATGGCGAATCGCTGGAAGCGGCGGCGGTGCGAGAGGCACGGGAAGAAACAGGGCTGGAGGTACGTGATCTCAGGCTGATCGGCTGCTATTCGGACCCGGGGCGGGACCCGCGTCAGCACAACATCTCCGCAGTTTATGCGGCCACAGCCGACTCCGTTCCGGTGGCCGGTGACGACGCAGCCCAGGCGGCGCTCTTTTCCCTGCAGCAGTTACCGGCCCCGCTCTGTTTCGATCATGACCGGATCATCCGGGATTACCTCTCGCTGCGTGAAAGCGGCCTACTGGCTCGTCTCCCCGTCCTCCACCCGTGATTCCCGCCTTTCCCGCCGCATGAACTCCATTACCTTGTCCGGCGGGATCGGCCTGCTGATCAGATATCCTTGGATCTCGTCGCACAGGGTATCTTTCAGAAAGGCGTACTGCCCCATAGTTTCCACCCCTTCGGCAATCACCTTCAGGTCGAGACTGTTCCCCATGGCGATAATGGCAGTGGCAATCGCCGCGTCGGTCTTGTTCTGATCGATATCCCGGACGAACGACTTGTCGATCTTCAGCGTGTTCACGGAAAAGCGCTTCAGTTGGGCAAGAGACGAGTAGCCGGTGCCGAAATCGTCCACCGAGATATGCATCCCCATTTCGCGTAAACAGGTCAGCACCTGGATAATGGCATCCGGGTTCTGCATGATGACCGTCTCGGTGATCTCGAACTCCAGGTATTCGGGCGCGAGACCGGTCCGCCGCAGCACCCCCTTTACCACGTCCAGAAAGTTCTTTTGCTGGAGCTGATAGCCGGAGAGGTTCACTGCCACCCGCAACCGTGGCAGCCCCTGCTCTTCCCAGGCCAGATGCTGGCGGCACGCCTCTTCCATGACCCACTCACCGATCGGGATGATTAGTCCGGTCTCTTCCGCCAGCGGAATGAATTCGCTCGGGGGAAGAATGCCCAACTCGGGGTGCTCCCACCGCAGAAGCGCTTCCAAAGCGGTTATCTGGCCGCTGACGATATTCACCTTGGGCTGGTAATACAATCTGAACTCGTTCTTTTCCAGCGCCTTGCGGAGGCTGTTTTCCAGCACCAGGCGCCGGTGGGAATCCTCATCCATGAAGCTGTCGTAGTACTGCAGCACGCCACCTCCCAGTCCTTTGGCATGATACATGGCAACATCGGCCTTCTTGATCAGACTGTCCAGATCCTCCGTATCCATGGGATAGACGCTTATGCCGAGACTCGCCGTCACGAACAGTTCATGATCGTCGATGTTATAGGGCCTGGCAATGACGTTCAGGATTTTGTGGGCCACCAGTTCCGCATCTTCACGGCGCTCAAGGTTGCAGAGAATGATCGTGTATTCGTCGCCGCCAAAGCGGGCCACGGAATCGATTTCCCTGAGCGCCCCGGAAAGCCGCTTTGCCACCTGAACGAGCAGTTTATCGCCGGTCGGGTGCCCAAGGGTGTCGTTGATCACCTTGAAACGATCCAGATCGAGAAACAGGAGGGCTGCCAGCTTGTGGTGGCGATGGGCAAGGGACATGGCCTGCTTCAACCGGTCCAGAAACAGGATCCGGTTGGGAAGGCCGGTCAGGTTGTCATGGTGGGCGAGATTGTACAATCGGGCCTGGGTCTGTTTCCGCTCGGTCACGTCGCGCCAGATCCCCCAGATTGCCGTAGGTTGCTTGTTGCGAAAACTGCAGGTGAGGCTCCCCTCCACACTGATATCCCGACCGTCCTTTGCCCTGAAGACCGCCTCCAGGGTGGTCAGGGCCTCTCCTGATCCCACCCGTGCCAGCCCCAGTTCATAAAGGTTGCACGAGTCATCGGCCACCAATACCCTGCTGTCGCTCCCGACAAGCTCTTCCCGGCTGTACTGGAGCGCCTGCAGCATGGCGCGGTTTGTGAACAGGAGCTTGCCGTCCAGGCTGACGCAATGGATGAGATCATTGGCCGTGTCCAGGAAATTGAGGAGCTTTTGCTCGCTCTCCCGCGCCAAAGCTGTCTCGGCCCGGATGACCGACATGAGGAAGGTGGCGATAATGGCCGCAGCCGCGTTGAGCAGTGCGACCCAGCAGACGATCAGTACGACATAGAGCATGTCATTGTGCAGTTGCGAGTTAACGAACGGCATCGGCACATAGTCGATCAGAGAGCGGTCCTCGAGGACAAGGAGGAGTCCGTAGAGCATCCCCCCCATGGCACCGGTAAACCAGACGCCGCGATACCGTTCCAAAAGGAATGCCGCCTCGATGGTAACGATCAGGTAGACCGGCCAGAACCAGCTCGCTGCCCCGCCGCTGAAATGGATGAGCACCGTGACGAAGAGGAAATCCAGCAGGATTTCCAGGTGGTCGACATACCGAACATGCTGAATCTTGTCGTAGAGAAAGTGGTACACGCTGTTGTAGCACGCCACCACCAGAATGGAGAGGAGGAGGAAGATGACCTGCTGTTGGGAAAGAAAGAAGCCGTAACGGCTGAGGGAAAACGTGCAGGCTGCGAAAAGGCCGTACAGTGAGGTGACGAGCAGGAGCAACCAGCGCATCTTCGCCACCAGCCGATTCCGCCACACCTGTTCCGCTTCTCTGTCGCCGTCGAGAGAAATACCGAAGAGACGGGTGCCGTTGATGTTCCTGGCCAGGAAATCCACCCACGACACCTCCTGATTGTTTCTAGCCATCCAAACCCCGAACTCCTGCCAGCGGCAGGAAATTATGTTACGAACCGCAGTTCCGGGGCCACCGGCAGAATACCCATGTCACGCGCATCCTGGAAGAAGCGGGAGACCCCCTTTTGATGGGCCGGCGTCAGGTCGTACGAGATGGTGTGCCAGTAGTCCACGAGCTCTTTTCGGTCCATCCAGGTCGATTCTTGACTGATTTCGGCGATTTCCCCGTAGGCACCCTTGGCCCGCTGCTTGGCAGCAAGCAGATCGGCCAGAAGCAGCTTGAGTTCGTCTCGCTGCCGCTCCACGACCTCCCGACGGACGATCCAGAGGGCAAAGACAAAGGGGAGCCCCGTTGCCGCATGCCACAACGCGCCGAGGTCGAAACAGAATCCGTCCGGCTTGGCCAGTGCCGTTTTGAGGGCGGCATCGCCAATCAGGAGGCAGGCGGCGAACCGGTCAAGATCAAGCCCGCTTGTCGGCTCGAACCGGGCGGCTACTCCATGGTATTTCCGGAGCAGTATCCTGAGCAGCACCACCGAGGTCTCGGATTCACTGGTCAGGCCGATGGTCTGCCCAGCCAACTCCTCGATGGGGACGCGGGAAAAGAGAAACACGCTCTTCACCGGACCGATGGCGCTGATGGACAGATCAGGAAGGAGGTAATAACGGTCTGCCCGGCGTCCGTACTCAATGGACGAGGAAGGGCAGAGATCGATCTCGCCCTGGCGCAGCATCCCGTTCAACACAGCTGGCACGCCGCGCACCATCCGGTAACGGTCTATTGGAAAGTCCTTCATCAGTTCGTGAAAGATCGGCGTACAGTTGGCATAGGTAATCTGGCCAATGGTCAGCATGGTCACTCTCCCCATCAAATCATCGTATCCGCCACGACAGAATCCGCGTTTCCCGCGCCTCGTGCGCACAAAAAAAGGGCGAGACCTTCTCTCGCCCTGACTTTTCTATGGTAGACCCGGCCTACTCGTTTTCTTCAACCGCCTCGGCGTAGTCATCCGCCGTCAACAGCAGTTTCAACTCCTCCGGATCGGACATCTCGACCATGATCAACCAACCGCTGTCATAGGGGTCGTCATTGATCTGACCGGGCGAATCGGTCACCTCGCTGTTCACTTCCAAAACGGTGCCGCTCACCGGGGCGTAGAGATCGGCCACGGTCTTGCGCGCCTCGATGGAGCCGAACGAATCGTCCTGATCCAGTTCGTCGCCGACAGAGGGGAGTTCCACGGAGGTGATGATCCCCAGCTCCTCCTGGGCGTAGTCGGTGATGCCGACAACCGCCTTATCCCCCTCAATCCTGATCCAAAGATGCTCTTTGCTGTACTTCAGCTCTTCCGGCAAATCCATAAATCACTCCAGAACGATGCGCTCCAGGAAACTCGTGTCGATGTCCCCTTCGATGAAATCCTTGTTGGCCATGATCCGCTTGTGGAAGGGGATGGTAGTCCTGATCCCCTCCACGATGTATTCGTCCAGCGCCCGTGCCATGCGGCGGATTGCCGCTTCGCGGGTCTCGGCATGCACGATCAGCTTGGCGATCAGCGAGTCATAGTGTGGAACGACAGTATACCCATCGTACACGAAGGAGTCAACCCGAACGCCGAGACCGCCCGGTGTGTGGTAGGAAGTGATTTTCCCGGGAGAAGGGGTGAACTTGACCGGATCTTCGGCATTGATCCGGCATTCGATGGCGTGGCCGTTGATCTTCACGTCCTTCTGGGCGTAGCGGAGCTTCTCCCCGAAGGCCACACGGATCTGTTCCTGCACGATGTCGATGCCGGTGATCATCTCGGTCACCGGATGTTCCACCTGGACCCGGGTGTTCATCTCCATGAAGTAGAAGTTGTTGTCCTTGTCCACCAGGAACTCAATGGTACCGGCGCTGGAGTAGCCGACCGCCTTGGCGGCCCGCACGGCGGCTTCGCCCATGGTGGCCCGCAGCTCAGGGGTACTGATTACCGACGGCGCCTCCTCGATGATCTTCTGGTGCCGCCGCTGAATCGAACAGTCCCGCTCCCCGAGGTGGATGACATTGCCGTGCTTGTCCCCGAGGATCTGGATCTCCACATGCCGCGGCCGCTCGCAGTACTTTTCGATGTAGACCTCGGGATTGCCGAAACCGGACTGGGCCTCGGCCCTGGCCGTGGCAAAGGCGTTGGGCAGTGCTGCCGGCGAATGGACGATCTTCATCCCCCGCCCGCCACCGCCCGCCGTCGCCTTGATGATGACCGGAAAACCGATCTCCTTGGCGATCCGGACCGCCTCCTCAACATCCTTCACCCCCTCCTTGGTACCGGGAAGGATCGGCACATTCTCCTTGATCACCGCCTGGCGGGCGCTGATCTTGTCTCCCATGACCCGCATGCTGTGGGAGGTGGGACCGATGAAGGTGATGCCGCACTGCTCGCAGATCTCGGCAAAACGGGCGTTCTCGGAGAGAAAGCCGTAGCCGGGATGGATCGCCTCGGCATCGGTCAGTTCGGCAGCACTGATGATGGCGTTGATGTTGAGATAACTCGAAAGGCTGGGAGGGGGGCCGATGCAGACACTCTCGTCCGCCAGCTTCACATGGAGCGAATCCTTGTCGGCCGTCGAGTAGACCGCCACGGTCTTGATCCCGAGCTCCTTGCAGGCCCGGATGATGCGCATGGCGATCTCGCCCCGGTTGGCGATGAGCACTTTATGGAACATGAATAACTCCTGTAAGAAAGGCACTGGGCACTGGGCACCAGGCTCTGGGAAAAACCAGTTCTGACCGGCCTAGAGCCTAGAGCCTAGTGCCTAGTGCCTGCATTCTATATTTTTTCGACAATGAAGAGCGGATCGCCATACTCAACCGGCTGGGCGTTCTCCTTGCAGATCTTGACGACCTTGCAGCGGAACTCGGCCTCGATTTCGTTCATCAGCTTCATTGCCTCGACGATGCAGAGGACCTGACCTTTCTCCACAACCTGGCCGACCGTCACATACGGGGGATCATCGGGTGCCGGGGCGTGGTAGAAGGTCCCGACGATCGGCGAAGTGATCTTGTCGCCGGCCGGTTCGGCATCGACAGCCACTGCCGGGGCAGCAGGAGCAGCTGCCGGTGCGGCTGCCACCGCTGCCGGCGCAGGAGCGTAGACCGGCGCCGGGGCGGCCACGTGGACTACCTGCTGGGTGCCGCGCTTGATGCTGATCTTCTCCTCCTGGGTCTCGATCTCGAACTCGGTGATGTCGCTGCCGGTCACCATGGTAATAAGCTGCTTCAGGTCCTTGATATCCATCGATGTCTCCTTTGATGATTGTGTTGTTGCTGTATGGCAAAAGCGCCCGAAAAGAGCTGCCGGTTGATGCCGGCTACGCCCTCAAACGATGCGCAGTTCCTTTGACACCCCGGTGAGGAGCCGACAGCCGTTACCGGTCACCACCACCGTATCCTCGATCCTGACGCCACCGAAGCCGGGAATGTAGATCCCTGGCTCGATGGTAAAGACCATTCCCTCTTCAGCCAGTTGCTCGCTCCGATAGGAAACTACCGGCTTTTCGTGCACCTCGATGCCGACGCCGTGTCCCAGGCCATGCCCGAAGTACGGACCGAACCCCTTCTCTTCGATATAGCCGCGGGCAATCCGGTCCAGGTCACGGCAGGCGATCCCCGGCCGAACCGCAGCGATGGCCAGGTCATGGGCCTCTTTCACCACCTGGTAGATCTCCCGCTGGCGGTCATCGACACCCCCTACCGCGACGGTTACCGTTTCATCGGAACAGTACCCCCGGTACCGGGCACCGAAGTCGAACGTCACCAGTTCCCCGTCTGCCACGACCTTCTCCGAGGCCCGGCCGTGGGGCAGTGCCCCCCGCTCCCCGGACGCGACGATGAAGTCAAAGGAGCGATCGTCGGCGCCGCGCCGCCGCATGGCCATCTCCAGGGCCAGTGCCAGTTCCTGCTCCACCGCGCCCGGCCGGACCAGGGGGAGAATCTCTTCCAGCGCTGCCGAAGCGATGGCGGCACAGGTCGACAGGAGTTCCAGCTCTGCCGGCTCCTTCACGAGCCGCAGACCGTTCAGTTCGGTTTCCAGCGGCACCAGCTCCACACCGGAAAGGGCAGCGGAGAGTGCGCGGAAAAACGCAACCGTGGTCTGTTCCGCCTCGATCCCCACCCGCACCAGGGAGGCCTCGGCACAGAGCGCTGCCACCCCTTCCACCTTGGTCCGGTACTCGCGAACCCGGCAGAGGGACGCCTCCTGACCCGCCTGGGTCGTATAACGGGAATCGGTCAGGAACCAGGCGTCATCCCGGGCAACCACCAGCACGCCATCGCTGCCGGTAAAGCCAGCCAGGTAGCGGATGTTCGGCAGGCCGGTGAAGATCAGGGCATCCAGGTCGAGCTCGGCAATGAGACGGCCGGCCTTCAAGACTCTGCTATGTAGCATAAATTGCTTCTCCTGCACAATCCTTTTTCATCAAAACTAAAACCCCGTTACCGTGAAACCACGAACTCGTGGAACAACGCAGGGGGCACGCCCCAGCTAGCCTTTAGCGAAAGTAAAATCACTCCTTTTTCAGTCCGTACTTCTTGATCTTGCGGTACATGGTGGCCATATTGATCCCCGCGTCCCTGGCTGCAGACTCCACGTTCCAACCGTGCCGGCCGAGCAGACCACGCAGGTATTCGCTCTCGAAGCGGGACATGACCGCCGAGTAGTCGCCGTCGCCCGAGATCTCGCTCAGCGGCCCCAGCGGCTCCCCTTCCGGCAGTTCGACAAACTGGGACAGCACCTCAAGGCTGATGGACTCTTCGCTCTCCATCGCCATCGAGGCCTCGATGACGTTCTTCAGCTGCCGGATGTTTCCGGGCCACTCGTAGGCACAGGCCACGGCAAGGGCATCGGGGGAGAACCCTTTCACCCGGGTGCCGAACTTGTCGTTCTGGTCCCGAATGAAATGGGCCGCCAAGAGCGGAATGTCGGCCTGCCGTTCGCGCAAGGGAGGCAGGTGGATATTCACCACATTGAGGCGATAGTAGAGGTCTTCCCTGAATTCACAGCGCTTCACCGCTCCCTTCAGATCGGAGTTGGTGGCCGACAGGACCCGGACGTCCACCTTGGTCGGTGTCGTGTCGCCGATCCGGAGGAATTCCTGTTCCTGGAGGAAACGGAGCAGGGTCTTCTGCACGTTCATCGGCAGGTTCCCCACCTCGTCCAGAAACAGGGTCCCGCCGTCGGCCGCCTCCAGCAGCCCCTGCCGGTTCTCCTTGGCCCCGGTGAAGGCCCCTTTCCGGTAGCCGAACAGCTCGCTCTCCAGGATCGACTCGGGGAGCGCCCCGCAGTTGATGGCAACGAACCGCTTCTGTTTCCGGGGCGAATTGTAGTGGATCGCCTGGGCGATCAGCTCCTTGCCGGTTCCCGACTCGCCGGTGATCAGCACCGACGTGTCGCGGATCGCCACCTTCTCCACCCGCTGCAGCAGCTGTCTGAGGCCGCCCGAGGCACCGATGATGTTGTCGAAGTTGAATTTGCCGGCCAGCTCCGCCTTCAGCTCGCGGTTCTCTTCCAGGAGCTCGGTCTGTTTCAGGGCATTCTTCACCCGGTAGAGCAGTTCCTCGGGCTCGAACGGCTTGGTCAGCATGTCGTAGGCCCCGCGGCGCAGTGCCTGGATCGACATCTCCACCGTGGCATAGGCAGTGACCATGATGACCGGCAGGGTCGCATCCTTCTGCCTGATCCGCTGCAGCACCTCCAGGCCGTCCATCCCCGGCATCTTGATGTCGGATATGACCAGGTCCCACTCCCCGGCCCGAAACTCCTCGACTGCTTCGAACGAGCGGGTAAAGGCCTTCACGCTATAACCGTTGTCGAGAAGGATCGCCTCCATCATCCGGCAGAGCCCCTCCTCATTGTCAACCAAAAGGATTCTCTTCTTATTGGTCACGCCGTACCTGCTTCTGAAAGGATATTCGCGGACGAATGGTCGACCGATACAAAAGCATCTCTAAGGGGAAATCACCTACGTGTCAAGGGAAGAATGCCGACTTACCGGCAGAGGTTGGCAGTGATAACTGAGCTGATATAGGTCGATGTCCTCGATAGGCCGCTCAGCACCGGAACCGATATCGAACAGCACGGCCATCAGCTTCTGCGTCAGCCAGACCGTTTCATCCTCGACGCGCACCTCGATGGTGCTTTCACCCGCCTGCTTGGTGAAGATCAGGAACTCGGCAGTGCTGTTGCGGATTTGGAGACGGGCGAAAAATATTTCGCCCCTACATTTGATGTGCGCTGGGGTTCAATTTGTCCTGTTCCCACCGGGCCGGATTGTTCCTGATATATTCGCGGAATCGATCTCGTTCCGTTTCGTTGCGAATGATATGCTCCCAGTAATTTCGTTGCCAGACCTCATGAGTTCTGTTCTGTTGACGAAACCATTTGGTTACGCCGATTTTAAAACCCCTGACGATGGAACCGATTGTTCCCGATGTTCCGGTTGGGCGGTCCCGTAGGGGCGAAATATCTTTCGCCCAAATATCTTTCGCCCTAACATTTTTCGCCCTAACATTTTTCGCCCAAAGATCTTTTGCCCCAACAGTGGTTATGGAATCGGTGAGAACGATGATCCCGTGAATATGATTGGGCATGATCACAAATTCATCCAGTTCAACACTGGGGAAATGAGCGGGAATATCGACCCAGCATCTTTCAGCCATTTTTCCGGCATCGTTCAGCTGCATTGCTCCAGTCACAATGGTACCGAATAGATTCTCGCGGTTATTGGTGCAGATGGTGACAAAAAGCGCCCCGGCCTGAGAATAATCGTAGCATTGCAACCTGATCGACCGGCGGTGATGAATATCGGGATTGTATTTCATGTGAGACCCCCGCCTGACAGAGAACAATAAATATTTTATGGTTCGTAGGGGTAAAGGTATTTTGCGGCGATGGTCTTCTGCTCCGCTGGTGACAGCCGCGGTAGCTCCCATGCTCCGGCCACGTTCTCGGGGTCATCGGCAGTCATCGGCCATGGCTTCAGCGCCACGATATCCCGGTCGTCAAACCGCTCGGCAATGGCCAGCGCCAGGAGCCCGCCCAGACCGTGCCCGCGGTACTCCGGCAACAGGAGGATCGACTTGATCAGCACCACATTGCCGTAATCCATCAGTTCGTCGGCAAAGCCAGGATTCAGCTCGTCGTCCACGAACAGCTCTTCGTAGAGGTTCCCCAGATCGCTGGAGTGGCTGTCGAAGACATCGAACAGGGACCACGCATCGTCGTTGATGATCTGATCCATCCTGACGCGATACACCGTGGCCTGCCCAACCGCTTCCCGCTCGTCACCGTAGAGGATATCGATCCGGATGGTGGAGACGTAATCGGTCGGTGAGTCCCGGTGGATGGGGGAGCTGCTTTTGGTGGATAGGGAGATGAATTGTGGATCGATGTGCATGAGTACTCGTTCTCGCTTATCGGCTCTTGCCATCTTCCAGCAACTTTTTGATATGTCGGTCAAAGTCGGACTCGAACAGGCGGTCCTGCACAACCCGGTATTTCTCGTATTCGCTCTCGGCAAAGGCTTTGGCGATCTCCTGGGTGACCTTGCCCGGATGGTCGAGAATCTCCCGTTCGTTGAAGCGCAGAAAGGCATTCAACTTGTCGGCCCAATCCTCCATGGTCATCGGAATACCCCGCTCCGCCTGGTCCTCGGCATAGTCCAGGTACATGGTGACAATGCGATCAAGGGACTTCAGTTCCTTCCCGGTCAGATAATTCTTGGCGACAACCACATCCGGCTTGAGAATCTTGCCGTCCGGCGCGTTCTTCCAACTGGTCAGCCCCATGCGGTCTTTGCTGCTGTCAGCGCGTTTGACGATCAGTTCTGCGGCCGTATGACCATGGATGGCAAAATGGAGCTTGTTCTGCACGGCGGCAAAAAAGGTCTTGGTGGTCTCGGCATCCGCGCTGTAGTCCATGGCGGTGGCATAGATATCGGTAATCTTCTGGTAGAACTTCCGTTCGCTGGCCCGGATCTCGCGGATTTCGGCCAACAGGTTGTCGAAATACTCCTTGCTGAAAAAGGAGCCGTTTTTCAGCCTCTCCTTGTCCAGCACATACCCACGAATGGCAAAGTCGCGCAAAACACCCGTCGCCCATTGGCGGAACTGCACGGCACGTGCGGAGTTCACCCGAAATCCCACGGCAATGATGGCGTCGAGGTTGTAGAAATCCACATTCCTGGACACATCCCGGTTGCCCTCTTTTTGAACTGTTCGGAAATTCCGAATAGTTGAACCCTTGGCAATTTCTCCCTGGGCATAAAGGTTGGCCAGATGCTCATTGATCGTCGGCACAGAGACCTCGAACAGCACCGCCATCAGCTTCTGCGTCAGCCAGACCGTTTCATCCTCGACGCGCACCTCGATGGTGCTTTCACCCGACTGCCTGGTGAAGATCAGGAACTCGGCGGTGCTGTTGCGGATTTGCAGTTTTTTTTCTTTCATAGGATTCCTGTAGAATACTTATTTCCCAAGGCAGCATTTCTTGAACTTCTTTCCACTGCCACAAGGACAGGGATCATTTCTTCCGACTTTGTTTTTACGGCAAATTGATTCCAAAAAATTACCATAACGTGGCATATCCCGCGTCATAAAGTCCATTTGAATGTTCTGTTGCCATTCATATTTGAGGCATAAGCCAAACCTTATTGTCTTGTTAGTTGGAGAAATACATATTCCAAACCAACTAGTTGCTTTTTGTGAATATTTACGACGTTCACAATGCCTTTGCAGGTGAGGGCCAGCAGCGGATAATGGCTCCTCATTTATATGGATAGTCAATCCAGTACTTGCGGAATCAAGGCCAATCGTTAGGTCATGATGTTTATGATCATGAAGTGAAAGTTGTTCAAGTTTGTCGATCCCCCTACTTACTTCTAAAACGGTTTCCTCGCTCAGTGTCAGCAACAGGAACCCTAGGTCAATAGTCCCCGGATCAGGTTTCGACTCAATCTCCTTCACAATCCGACCCAATGTTGTAGACTTGAAACGGGTTAAAATTCCATCGGGTGTACTCTTTCCATTCACTCCATCCCGACGAACCGCCATCGCAACGTCCAAATCGGCCGAAATGTCATCTCCCAGCATAACCATGTCATGTTCGTTATTGAGCCAAAGATTATTCTTCAAATGATACGAAAGAATAGTCAGTTCATGTGAGACTACAAGCTTGTCCGTATAATTTACGCGTTGGTTCACATAGCTCAGGAAATGGAGCGGAGACGGCAGCATCTCAGTCATTGCATCAAGAGCAAAAATATCTAAGATTAGAGGAGGTTGTATAGACTCTGTTGTTTCATACTTAAGAAATTGCCGCGACTGAAAACTCAGTGCAGGATAATGATCTGAAACTACACAGAGGATGTAAATCTCCTTTAATCCTTTCGGAATCTTGATTTCTCTGGAGTTACCGTCGACCAGCTTGTATTTAGCCACATCTAGTGATTTCGAGCAGGTAAGGCCTTGTTCATACGAGTCTTGGACACTTTTTTTGAAGTCATCTTTGATCTGACGGTCATTCCCCTTTCTCGCTTCCAAAGTCAAACGCTTCGATTTTGCTTGTACTACAATTATTCGATTTCCGAAGATCACTAGGACATCAATTTCCCCAATTATGTCATTTGATTCAAATATATCTACATTAGTAAAAACCCTTTCCTTCCCAAAAACCAGTTCCAATCTATCTCTACAAAAATCTTCAGTAAACCTCCCCCTGTTCCTCATTGCAGTATTCACATATGTTTTATCAGCGCTCAGCCAATAGAATGGCGATTCATACAGTGCTTCGACAAGACTGTATCCCTGTAACAAAGCAAAATTAACCTCGTCTATCTGCAGCACAGGCATAGCATTGGCGACATTGAAGTCATTCAGTGACCTGAAACATTGATTCTTTTCGCCCACCGATCCCGTAAATGCTTTCACGACAGCGGCAATGCTCGACTTGCTAATACCCGAAAAATCTGCAATTTCCTGAACACTGAATGTGAACCCTGGCAAGATAGTCCACTCCTCGGGTGCAATCTTACTCATACCCTTCAGGGTAGACATAATCTTTTGATTTTGAAGATCCAAGATGGCATGAACCACATCCTTTGCTTCTTGGATTGAAAAATCTTTATTTGCAATCAGCCATTCATTGTCACCAGCATATTTTGTTGTCGAGAATTCGCGATATTGGAAACTATAGGCAGACTCGCCACTATAAAAAATCGGTTCGCGAAGCGCGTCACCAAATGTAAAAGGATTGAAACCAGTCTCAATTGCCTCCTTTGGATCTAAACCACCGAAGAAGGCCCCAGCGATAGCTTTGTGCATTTCTTCGAGCAAAGTTTCAGTTCTATTAATATATTCTTGAAATATCACAGGAGATGGTAGCGAATAATCTATGTCTACTTGAATCAAAAGCCCGAGAAGAGTTGATATTTCCGGTCTAATAATACGCGTCATCGAGAAAAGATGTGCCATATCTTTTGCTGTCATCTTGTCATCGTAGAGAACCATGTTTTCTCTATAACAAAGATAGGCGATCACATGCACATACCCCGGTGATTTGCATAACTCTGACAATTCAGAAAAAATTATACTTTCTTCTCTTGCCTGCAAAAACATCTCCTCAATCATCTATTTTCAGGGTGTGGAGAATTGCGGGGACATCGAGAATTCCAGAGGAGTCGCCAGGGTCAGGTTAACCTTTCTGCCATTCCACTTCTAGATGATGTCCTTGAGCCGTGCCTTGATGATGTCACGGGACGACAGCACCCGGTCGAGTTCCATCTCGCCGATGATGGCCCGCAGCGAGGTCATCACCAGGTTCTGAATCGCATACTCGTAGTTGCTAATGCCGTACACCGCCTTCACCGGATCGATGATCTTGATGAAGGCGAAATTCTCACCCGTCACCACCGGTTTACCCGATCGTTTCTCGATATCCCGGCGCGTACTGCCGGCCACGACGCCCCCATCCTGGGCATCCCGCTTCAGGTGCGGTTGTAACGCCTCCACAAACGAAAAGCCGCCCGTCAGCATTTTGCTGACAAGGCGGCTTTCTGACTGTCAACTATCTTCAGTCGTCCCGACTATGCTGTCTTTTTGAGCTTTTCGGCTATCTCCTGCTTGCTGCGCCGCAGCAAGGCGATCTCGGATGGTGTCAGCATCCGGGGAGCGGGCGAGGTACCGAGCTTCCGATTGAGTGAGGCAGTCGAAGGAGTAACCGAATCGCTCTTGCCACCAATTTTCAAAGTCTTCGCCATGCTTTTGCCTCAATTCATCAAGTTGTGTCTTGTCTAGCGCCAATTTAGCAGAATGGAGTTTGCCCGTCAAGGTGACCGCCGCCAGAACAATTCCCCCATTCGACTCGACAAAACCGCGCAGGTTTGCCAGGGTACCGCCCTGTCCGACAAAATCATCCACCAGAACCTCGCAAGCGACGGGGAGTTAGAGTCAATGTCATCCCACAACCTAGTTCCTGAATTCCTGCATGTCAAAGATAAGTCCCTTCTCGGGATAGTGCTTCACATTCCGCGTAGCCACCTGCAGCCCCCTGACCAGTGCCGTCGCGGCGATCAGACAGTCCAGCGGCGCCAGTGTGATTCCCTTTGCCCGATACTTCCGGTACAGCTCCCCCCCTTTTACGGCCATTTCGGGAGTAACCTCCAGCACCGTGCAGGCGGAAATGAAATTCATCGTCGCCGCTTTTTCCCGGTCGCGCATGCCGGCGGTAAGCTCGAATACGCTCAAAACGCTCAAGGCGGCATTACCTTCCTGCCAGAGACGGTTCATCAGCGGCAGAACTGCCTGCTCCCCACGCAGATAGTCAATGGCAATATCGGTATCAATCAGCACGGCCGGCACAATCGCGCCCTCCTTCGCTTCTGAGGCGATTGACCGTATCTACTCCACTTTCTTCGTGTTCCTTCCAGGCGCCGAAGCTGTCCATCGCCTTCTGCACCTTGCGCTGCCGCAAGTACTCCGTCAGTGCCTCGGCAACCAGGCCGCTGAAGTTCTTCGATACCGCTTTTGCCTCCTTCAGGAGATCATCGGGGATGGTTATGGATGTCTTGGTCAGTTGCACGGCAGTACCTCCGTTCGATACACGTTACAATCATACCAAATGATACTACCAATTGATCATAGCTGCAAACTGGCAAACAAGGTAGGGTAAGAGGCAAACAAGGTAGGTAAGATAGGCTGAAGGGAATCAGTGGGTTCCTCGATGCAGACGGCACGGGTCAGCGCAACAACCGTTCCTGCAGCAGGTCAACCAGATCGCGCCGGCCATCCAGCACACAGTGAACTAAAACATCCTGACCTGAAATCTCGTAGATTATCCGATAGGGCTTGAAGAAAACCTCACGGAACTCCAGCACGCCAATCCGCTCCAGTTCCGGCGGATAATGACCCCGGTCCGGCATCATATCCAGACGGGAAATAACCTCTTCGATGCTGTTCAAAAGGCGCAGAGCATCTGCCCGGGTGTCGTTGGCCGCAACGTACCGATAAAGCTCCAGCAGATCGCGCTCGGCATCAGCAGCCAGCATGACACTGAACATCATTGTTCAGCGGCCTCTATCCGTCGCCGGACAGACTCGAATGCCTCCCCGACAGGCCGGACCTTCCCTTCGTTAACACTCTTTCTGCTCAAGGCAAGGATCTTCAACAGAGCAAGACTTTCCCGGTCTTTTTCGTATTCGCGTATGTCCTGGATGATTGCTTTCGCCTCACCGTTGAGCGTTATTACCACCGGTTTTTGTGTGGCGACGATCTCACGCACCACTTCCGACGCATGTGCCTTGAAGTGACTGATCGGTTTTACGACTTCGCTTAGTTTCATCTGCTGCCCCCTCGACATGGTCTTAATTTAGTCTATATTCAGACCAATTACGATGCAAGCGGTTTATATTCATTTCAATCCCCGTCAAAGAGCTTCCGGTTCCACCGGCAGCCGAACCGCTACCGTGGTCCCCGCTCCCACCGTGCTGTCGATGACGATCCGGCCATGGTGCTGCTCAACGATCTGCTTGGTAATGGCGAGTCCGAGACCGGTTCCACTGGTCTTGGTGGTAAAAAACGGCTCAAAGATCTTTTCCAGGTTTTCCTGCGGGATGCCGTTACCGTTGTCACGAAAGGTCATGACCACATCATCCCCATCCATGCAGGTGGTCACGGTCAGGGTACCGCCGGCAGTCATGGCGGCACCGGCGTTCAGGATCAGATTTATCGCCACCTGGCGCATCAGGTCACCGTCCAGCATCACCGGCGGCAGGTCCCGACCGAACGCCTTGGTCACCGTCACGTTGTGCATATCCGTGTGATTGGCGGCAAAATCGACAATCTGGTCCAGGAGCGCGTTGAGATCGGTCTCCTCCCGGGTCGGCTTGGGGGTTCGGGCGTAATTCAGGAGGTCCTGAACGATCTTCTTGCACCGCTTGCTCTCCCGTTTGATCTCGTGGATGTAGCGGTAGTTCGCGTCCTCAGGTGGAAGCTTTCCCTCCAGATAGGCGGCATACCCCAGGATGACACCGAGCGGGTTGTTGATCTCATGGGCCACCCCGGACGACAGGACACCAAGGGACGCCATCTTCCCCTGCTGGGCCAGGGTCGCCTCCATCTCCTGGTTGTGCTTGATGATGGCAGTCATCCGGTTGAAGGCGGTTGCCAGTTCACCCAGTTCGTCGCCGGTTGTTACCTCCATCCGCTCATCCAGTCTCCCCCGCTTTACCTTGCGGATGATATCGATCATATGGTTGATCGGATCGGTCAGCACCTTGGAGGCGAAAATCACCATCCCCAGGGCCACCACCGAACAGACGGCGGTCAGGATCATCATCCAGACCAGAATCCGCGAGGTGATCTTGTTGGCCTCGTGGTAGAACTCCTCCTCGTAGGAGCCGACCGCCACGATCCAGTCCCACGGGGCGAAATATTCGAACCGGACGATCTTCATCCGCGGCGTCGGATCCCCCACATTCTTCCAGGGATAACGTATCCAGCCGCTCTTTTTCTCGCACATCTCCCTGATGAAGGGCCGGCCGTCCGTATCCCGGGCATCGAGGAAATTCTTCCCCTCGCCCGTCGGATGGACCGTAAAGGTCCCTTTCCGGTCCATGCAGAAGATGTAGCCGGTGGTTCCCACCTGCTTGCTCTTGATCTTCTCCTTGAGCGCGGCAAAGGAACGGCGCTCGAACTCCACGCTTTCATAGGTCTCTTCCAGATACCCGCCGGCGGCGACGATCCAGTCCAGTTCCCGGAAGTAGCGGTAGGCAACCACCTTGTTGCGCGGTGCCCGGTCCCCGAGAATGGCGTTGCGCCAGGGGTAGATGATGAACAGAACCTCTCCCGGCCGCGACTTGACGGCCTTCTGGCACATCTCCCGAATGAAGTAGCGGCCGTTCTCGTCCTTCTCGTTGTAGACGTTCTCACCTTCCCGGGCTATGTGCACCTTCAGGTCGCCCCGGCTGGTCATGGCATAGATATAGCCGGTTTCGCCGACATTGACCCTTTTGAGCGCCTTCCGCGCCTCCTCCAGGGCAGTCTGCACGCTGATCTGGCCACTGACGGTCTGCCGGTATTCGGTTTCCACCAGGTTGTAGGAGAGGTTGGCCAGGGTGGCCAGTTCCTGACGGAAGCTCCGTTCCTTGTCCTGTTTGTAGACCTGGAACTGCTGGTAATGGGAGTTGAGCAGGTCGCCGGTAAAGGTGGCCATGTGGTCCAGATCGTCCTTGCTCGTCTGGGTTATGCCGCGATAGGCCTGTTTGGTGGCTATGTAACCGGTGACCCCGCCAACGATGAAGATCGGAATGGTGACAAGCGGTAGGACCAGCACCACCATCTTCCAGCGGAGCTTCAGATTGTTTATGACGTTGAAGAGGTAGTGATGCACGAACGCTCCCGGCTGCGATTGTATACAAAAAAATTCTTATACCTTATCCGGGCGGAAGAAGAAAGCACCTATCCACTCCCCCCTTTGCAAAACAGGGCGAGACATGATAATAAATTTCACCGGGAATTTGTTGGAAGGAGATGCTTATATGTTTGCGTTGATCAGAACCATTACCGTTACCCTGCTCTTGTTGCTCGTTGCAACGGCCTTGCTGGCAGAAACGACGCCACCCGACAAGGGGAACAACCAGTGGCGCAAACGGAGCGGAGCGCCTGAATCGGCCACGAAAGAGGAAAAACTGGCCCTGGAGTTGATCAGGAGGCGGGAACAGCTGCTGAAGATCGGCCCGTATACCGTACAGTTCGACGGAGAGCGGGGTGAGTACACCCAGGTCTCTGTCCGTCTCAACGGCGGAGAGGGTGACGTGGATACCATCAGACAGTTCCTCGTCAAGGACGGCCGGATCGTGGCATACGCCGATCCGATATATGAGCAGGCACCGCGGAAAATCGACCCGAAACGCCGGGAAAATGCCCTGATGATAGCCCGCCAGACCAAGGCGGGGGAAGCGCCGAACCGTCCGGACATCTATAACGGTTTCATGTACACCGCGGAAATCGATGACTGCAAGGCCATGGTCACGGAAAGGAATACGGAACGGGAGGTTGTGGAAATCTACGAATTCGTACTCTGCCAATAAACCTAGATTTGGCAGTTGAAGGAGTCCTCGATCGTTCCGATCCCCCTTCAGCTGTGGTTCTACGGCTCATTTCGCTACAGCCGGAAACTCACCCTGCGGGTTCAGACAATCCGGCTGTTTTACGCTCCATTTCGCCTGGAACCACAACGCTTCGGAAAATCGCTCTCTCCGGACCCCGTTCAACTGCCGGCTTTAGGATAAACGATTGCCTCGGCATTATCGTGCCAGCATCTCCAGCATTGCGTCGTGGATAAGACCGTTACTGGCCACGATCCGGTGATCGTAGACCGAATGCGGCTCGCCCAGGTGGTTGGTTACCCGGCCGCCCGCCTCTCGCACCAGAAGTTCGCCTGCCGCCATGTCCCACGGCTTCAGCTTGCACTCCCAGTATCCATCCAGGCGTCCGGCAGCCACGTAGGCCAGATCAAGGGCAGCCGCCCCGGCACGCCGTATCCCCCTGACCGCCAGTTGAAACCTGCAGAAATGGTCCAGGTTGTTCTCGTTGTCGCAGGTGCCATCGTAAGGAAAACCGGTGGCAAGCAGGCACTGCCGTAACGGTTGCCGCCGGGAAACGGCCAGCCGTTCACCGTTAAGTCTCGCCCCCTCCCCTTTCACCGCTGTGAAGAGCTCGTCCAGCACGGGCTGATAGACCACCCCGACCCGAACCTCCCCCTCGATCTCCAGGGCGATGGACACCGCAAACCAGGGAAACCCGTGTGCATAATTGGTGGTCCCGTCCAGCGGATCGATGATCCAGCGGTGGGACCCCCGCAGCTCGCCGTAGTCGTTCTCCTCGGCCAGGATATCGTGGTCCGGGAAGCGGCTCCGCAGCAGTGAGACGATCTGCTCTTCGCAGGCCCGGTCCACTTCCGTCACCAGATCGGTTTCACCCTTGAACCGTATATCGAGAGTGCTCCAGAGCCGGCTGCGCTGCAGTTCACCCGCAATCCGGGCAGCGTCGACGGCAGCCTCCAGAAACTCGTGCATGGACTTTTCCCCTTCTGACAGAGCTGTTTCTGTCGGTTGTCGTTACAGCGATTCTCATCCAGCAGGAAATCGAAATCCTCCTTTGAAGCGCCGCAAGGCGGGCCGTCCAGAAGCGCCCAGCAGAGAGGGCAGGAAAGGCATATAAACGTGTGACATCGTGACAGAGCAGCACGCACTGGAGGCGATCGTGGAGGTTCGAGACTTCCGGCAGCTTAGCGGCGAGTTTTCGAGTGTCTCCCGCGTAGTTCGGCAACTATTTCCAGGACTCTTGACATGATCTCTCCTCAGTTTGCGGCAACGTCATCCTGTTGGTAACTGTGATTCGCTGTAGGATTTTTCCGGGTCTTCCAGCAGGATGGGCGGCTCCAGCTTGGGACGCTTGTCCTTGCCAATCAAGGTGAGTTCAAGTTTTTGTTTATTGGTCATGGTGACATCCGGAAATCATTGAATTGTAGTTAAGTTACTTCAGCGGGAGCTTGCTTACTTCTTTAACCTTATCGATAACCCGCTTCGCAAATTTGCCCCCAGCTTCAACCTTTGCAGGATCAATTTTTTCCAGCAGCGAAAAGGAGTGCTCTCCCTTACCGTAGGGCCGTTTGGTTTTGAGTTTTGCGCTTGCCTTACCGAGCGCTTCGTAAACATCGGCCTTGGCTATCGATTCGATATCTTTCTTCTTTGGCAATACATCGGCCTTGAACCCCTGACCGAAAAAACTCTCCAACGCCTGTGTGTCAGCAAGAAACCAATTCTCCATGCACTCCACCATGAAGTGCAGCATGTCGGCATCGGCAGCAGCCGGCTTATCCCAGCCATCTCCCTGCCGATTCTTGACATGCTCCCACTCCTGGCCAGCGCCGACCGCCACCGGTGCCTCGGAATCGACCAGCAAGAGATAAACGTCATTCTTCCCTGCTTTCGACAAGGCAAAACAGAAATCCTCATAGGCAGCCCGACGAGTGCCGCAGGAGACGATCCTGGGTTTACGTTGTCCCAAACCGGCCTTTTCAAAAAAACGTCCAAAGCCATGTCTGCACTTATCACGAAGTTGCCCCTTTGCGCCACCTTCTACAAAAATCCTGAATTCACCATGCTTAGCGCTCACCAGCGATTCCCTCCTATATGGCCGCTCTGGCGCATTTCACCCAAGGTGTATTTGTCCAGCCAAGCCTCAAGTTCTTTCGGGTCGAGCCGGGCTGCCATCGTGGCTTCGTCAGTTTTTTCAAACGTCACAACCACTTCCGGCGTATCGGTAAATTCATCGACAAGGATGTCCGAGTGGGTTGTGACAATCAGTTGAGTCCGCTGTGAAGCGTCGCGCATAAGTTCTGCCAGTTTGGCCAGCGCATCGGGATGCAGCCCCAACTCCGGCTCTTCGATGCAGATCAACGGAGGTGGCGTCGGGTGGCAAAGGATCGCCAGCAGACAGAGAAAACGCAATGTGCCGTCGGAGAGCCGCGTTGCCGGAATCGAAAAGCGTCCTTCATGCAGAAAAATCTGGGCCGTTCCCCCCTCGATGCTGACCCCGAAATCGGTTACCGATGGATAGAGGGCATTCAATGCGTCAAGCATCTTCGCCTTGACCTCAGGCTGGTTATGGAGATTATTCAGAATAAGCCCTAGGTTGCTGCAATTCTCGTCGAGGAAATCGGTGGCCAGATCGGTTCGCTGTGGCAGCCGAGGAGGGGTATAACGGCCAAACGACCAGTCGCGATAAATGCGAATTTTGCCAAAGGCATCAGCCAGGTAGGTTAGCTCAGGGTAATTGTCCGGATCGCGTCGTTGGGCAAGTATGGACTTCTCAGGGTCAACGTCTTCGCGCTTTAGACGCCGCTTGTTGTTCGGATCATCCGGGTTGCCGACATTTATGACGGGATATCCATTCATATAGAAAAAATAATATCTCGGCTCATGATGTCCCGTTAAGGGCTTTTCGTTTTCCACACGTTCATCGACAATTTCAAACCGACTACCGGCAGAGGCAAAACTCAATTTATAGCGAAGATTGATCCTATCCTTGCTCCGACGTGGACGAACTACGGTCTCAATAGTGGCCTGGGATTGCGGAGCAGCGCCTTTCCATATCCAATCAGTAATTTTGCCTCCTTCGCGAATAGGGCCGGCTATACCTTTTGGCGTGGATTGAATCAATGCAAGCGCCTCGATCAAATTGGATTTCCCGCTCCCGTTATGCCCGATCAGGACGTTCAACGGCTTTAGCTCCAATTCAAGTGAAGAAAATGAAAGCAAGTTTGTCAGGGTAATTTTGTGTATCAGCATGGGTACCTCCGCTCTGTTCGAGACTTTCTTTGGTTCAAGGCGACTTCAAAACAAGCCATATTTGTTCAACTCGGTTTTTTCAAAGGGTGAAGTCGGCGTGTTTTGGCAGGCAAACAGTGCGGCCTCCACCTGATAGGGGTTAAGATCCACTTGGGCATCGACGAGGGTTGATCCGAGAGATTCGACCGAATCGCTCGGCCGCCCGTTTGGTGAGTTCCCAGGCAAAGAACTGACTTTCATAAACTGTTAGAGAAATTGGCTTCACCATGTATGTATCAAGGATTGAATAGTTTGTTCTCCACGCTCTCTGCGTACCAAGTTTCGTCACTTATTGCGAATGAGGTTCAAATTGTCAACGTGTATAGTTGTTCATTTCCTACCCCAAAAATAAAAACCGCCTGCAGCTAACTATGCCACACGCGGCGTTACAATTGTTATTTGGAATATCTACTCAATGCCCCCTCCATAACAATGCATAATTACACAGTTTCAATATATTCAATCACCAGCAAAGTCAATGTGAAAGACCGGAGCCACCAACGTTCGCCCTGATCCAGTTTCATACCTTTATCAGAAACCCACCCTGTTTTCCATTAAAACGATTACAGAATAGAGTAGTTACACAAAGGTACATCCTGCTGACAGGAAGGGGCCGGAAGGTAACAAGATCACCATGTGGAGGGTGGTTATTGCCGGTGCATTTCAACGCAGGTTGGGTCGAGAAAAGAGAGAGGGGCAGACCGGATGGGCCGGGGAATTACCGGGATGCGGGGAGCTTCGAGCGGCTTACTCTGCCGAAGGAAGGGTAACCATAAAGGTGGTCCCTTCACCGGCCCCACTCGATACGGTGATCTCGCCGCCAACCGCTTCCAGGAGCTTGCGGGTAACAAACAGGCCGAGCCCCGTCCCTTCACCGGCTGCCTTGGTGGTGTAGAACGGCTCAAAAATATGGCCCAAGCGGTCTGTCGCGATCCCGTACCCCGTATCGGCCACAGAAAACGACGGGCGCCTATCCAGGTCGAAAAATGTCCGCAGGTGGAGCGTTCCGCCGTCGGACATGGCCTGGAGCGCATTCATGATCAGGTTGATGAGTACCTGCTTCAGAACGTTGCTCGCCACCGCTACGGATGGGAGGGTGAAATCCAGTTCCTCGATTACGGCTACAGACCGCTTGCGTGCCTCGTAGTGGAGAAGGGTCATCACTTCACGCACGACCTGACTCAGATCGCTCTCACCTTCCTGCCGCTCGTCCTGACGCACGAAGGTGAGCACACCTCGCACCAGGCTGGAGAGGCGATGGGCCTCCTCGCCGATCCGCTCCACCATTTCCCGGGAAAACGGGGAAAGTTCATCCTCCCTGAGGATCAATTGGGCAGCCGAGGCGATTACCGACAGGGGGGTATTCAGTTCGTGGACTATGCCGGCGGATATCCGTCCCAGTTCGGCCAACCGTTCACTTGATGCGAGCTGTTCCAGCATGCCCGCATCAAGAACGTTCCGTTCGCTACTCAGGTTGTGGGTTGGATGGGTCATTGCCACTCCAGTCGCCACGAAATTATGGCTAACCTATTAAACGCACAAGATGTGCCAAACTCCAGCGTCTCGGACATGATGACCGTTTAACGGCAACTTGCCGCTACAGGCCCTCCCCACAACCGGGCACCAATCACGAAAAGTGCCCAATCAGGCATCAATGGTGCACAATTTATCGGCACAAAAAAAGGGCCGCCCCGCAAGACGGCCCTGTCAACTTCGTAAGAATGAGACGGATTAGTTGTAAGCGCTCTCCGAATGCTGGGTCTGATCGAGCCCCATGATCTCGTCTTCCTTCTCCACGCGAAGACCGATGGTCTTGTCGAGAACGAAGGAAATGACCAGGGTGACGATGAAGGCATAGGCACCGGCGGCTGCCACGGCGATCACCTGGGTAATGAACTGTCCCACGTTCCCCGACATCAGGCCGGTGGCCCCGACCGTAGCCAGGACACCGGTGATGAGGGCGCCGAAGGTACCCCCCACGCCATGGACGCCGAAGGCATCGAGGGAGTCGTCGTACTTCAGCTTGGCCTTCATCAGGATTCCGAGGTAACAGACGACCCCGGCGCCCAGGCCGATGATGATGGCAGCGCCCGGCTGAACGAAGCCGGCAGCGGGAGTGATGCCGACCAGGCCGGCCACGACGCCGGAACCGAAGCCAAGGGCGCTGGGCTTGCCGGAGTGGATCCACTCGGCAACCATCCAGGCGAGCCCGCCGGCAGCCGGGGCGATGGTGGTGGTGGCAAAGGCGAGTCCGGCCAGGCCGCCCGCGGCATCGGAGCAGTTCACACCCACGATGGCGCTGCCGGCGTTGAAGCCGAACCAGCCGAACCAGAGGAGACCGACCCCGATCAGGGTCAGCGGCAGACTGTGGGGGGCCATCCGCTCCTGCGGGAAGCCGTGCCGCTTGCCAAGGAAGATGAGAAATGCCAGGGCCGAGATACCGGATGAGAGGTGGACGACGGTGCCGCCGGCAAAGTCGAGCGCCCCTTTCTTGAAGAGCCAGCCGTCCACCATCCAGACCCAGTGGGCCAGCGGATCATAGACCAGCGTGGTCCAGAGCAGCACGAAGAGGCAGTAGGCGGAGAACTTGACCCGCTCGGCCAGGGCGCCGGAGATGAGGGCCACGGTGATCATGGCGAACATGCACTGGTACATGGCAAAGACGTATTCCGGGATGGAACCGGGCTCGGTCGCCACGTTCTGGAACAGGGCATAGATCGGTGTCCCGTCCTTGAAGGAGATGAGACCGGCCAGCATCGCCTTGGAAAAGTTGCCGATCAGGCCGCCACCGGCATCGGGGCCAAAGGCCAGCGAGTAACCGATCACCGCCCACTGCACCCCGACGATCCCCATGGCCACGAAGGAATGCATCATGGTGGAGAGGACGTTCTTCTGCCGGACCATGCCACCATAGAAGAGGGCCAGGCCGGGAATCATAAGCAGGACCAGGGCGCTGGAGACCAGCATCCAGGCGGTGTCACCGGTGTTGAGCACCGGGTCGACGTTCTTCGGTTTGGCAGCCTCGGCCGGGGCTGCCGGTACGGCTGCCGGCGCCACCTCGGCCTTTGTGGCTGACGAAACGGCGGCCTGGGTCGGCGCGGCAGCAGGTGCCTTGGCCTCTTCCGCCGACGCCGCCAGCGGTGCCAGGGCCAGGGCCGAAACCATGAGCAGCTTGACAAGCGATAGTTTGAAATTCATGTCCAACCTCCGTTAGAATCTGGTTCAACGTTCAAGGTTCAACGTTCAAGGTTTTTGCTTTGACAACTCTGAACCCAGAACATTGAACGTTGAACGGTTCTTAAATGGCATCGTCCCCTTTTTCACCGGTCCGAATCCGCAACGCATCCTCCAGCGGGATGATGAAGATCTTGCCGTCGCCAATCCGGCCGGTCTTGGCGGTTGCCTCGATGGTCTCGACCACCTTGGCCACCAGTTCGTCGGCCACCGCGATCTCCAGCCTGACCTTGGGGATGAAATCCACCACGTATTCCGCGCCGCGGTACAGCTCGGTATGGCCCTTCTGCCGGCCGAACCCCTTTACCTCGCTGACCGTAATCCCTTCGATCCCGATCTCGTTCAGAGCTTCCTTGACTTCGTCGAGCTTGAACGGTTTGATGATTGCCTCAATCAGTTTCATGCCCGTTTCCTCCTTTACCTGTGAATGTGCGCCGCTCCTGAAAAAGCGGGGGCCGGGTGGCCAGCCCCCATCACATTAAGGAGACACTACGGGAAGTTGATGTCAAGCTGGGTGGTGAAGGTGTTTTTGCCGCCCGTGTTGACATTGTTGTAGATGTCGTAGCCAAAGATCACCGACACGTTTTTGGAGAATGCCCAGGAAGCACCAAAGCTGAAGGCACCGTTGGCGTTGTTGCCGCTCAGGTAGTCGACCCCCACCCAGAGCTTATCGGAAATCTCGCTCAGGGTCCGGTCCCAGGAGAGCAGGACCCCGTCGTTTACCAATTCGCTGCCGGTGACGGGGTCAGTTGAGAAGGCTACTGATGATTGGGCGGCGTGGTACCCCCCGGCCGAAATCCTGCCGACCACGGGCAGAGTCTTGGCGAGAAGACCGTAGGTGATATTCTGTGCAGTCTTTGCCGGACCACTCATCTGGGTGCCGAGGTTATAGATACCAACGGCAATCGCCGGGGAATATTTGAAGAGACTCTCCTCCGGGGTGCCGATCTTGGCGTTGAAATATATGGGGTGCTGATCGGTGCCGGTATTGGAACCGCTTTCCATGTAATCAATTCCAACCTCGGCCTGCAACTTCTCAAACGGCAGCACGCCGACGGTCAGCCCGAGGTCGTAGGTATTGAGCCCGCCCCGTTTGCTGGTCGTTCTGACGTAGTTGTCGATACCGAGGTGGAGGGTCTTGTAGGCCTGGATGTCCGTCGAGGGTATCCAGATCTGGGTGGAGGGGGTTGCCAGGGCAGCTCCTGCTGCTGCCACGGTCATCGTTGCTGCCAGTGCGGTCGTTGCAATAAACTTCTTCATGTTCCAGCCTCCTTGCGTGGGTTTGTTTGCCGAACTCGGCATTAAAAACAAAAGGCACCAATCACCGTGCGGTGATATGGCGCCTTTGCCATACTTATCGTCATCATTGCTCATCCCGGCACGGCCACTGTGCCAAGCTCTTGCCACTCCTTATAGCACAGGCCGTGCCAGCGCCACAAACTCTGTACCTACACCAACGATTTAAGCTTGTTACACCATCTGAACCCTATCGCAAGCACAAAAAAATGGCTGACCACAAAGGCCAGCCTTCAAAACTGCATATTTTTTCAGCAACACGGCATATATCTCAGGCAAACCTCACCAGTTCCACCATATCCCGCACCGCCTTGTCCAACCCTACCAGCACCGCCCGGGAGATGATGGAATGGCCGATGTTGTACTCCTCGATGCCGCGGATGGCGGAAATCAGCTTGATGTTGGTGTAGTTGAGCCCGTGCCCGGCATTGACGCCGAGTCCCAGCTTCTGGGCCAGCTTGACGGCGTTTTCGATCTTGATCAGCTCCTGGTCGACGGCCTTCCACTCCTTTGCCTCGGCAAAGGCGCCGGTATGGATTTCGATGTAGTCGGCACCGGCCTTGGTGGCCGCCTTGATCTGGTCAGGATCGGGGTCGACGAACAGGGAGACCACGATCCCGCCATTCTGCAGGCTCTCCACGGAGGCCTTGATCTGATCCAGGTTGTACCGGACGTCCAGCCCCCCCTCGGTGGTCAGCTCCTGGCGCTTTTCCGGCACCAGGGTGCACATCTCCGGCTTCACGGTAATGGCAACGCCGACCATCTCGTGGGTCGCGGCCATCTCCAGGTTGAGCCTGGTCTTCACGGTCTGCCTGAGCAGCTTCAGGTCCCGGTCCTGGATGTGGCGCCGGTCCTCACGCAGATGAATGGTGATGCCATCGGCACCTGCCAGCTCGGCAATGGCGGCAGCCGCCACAGGATCGGGCTCCGTGCCCCCCCTGGCCTGGCGGACCGTTGCCACGTGATCGATGTTTACCCCCAGTCGTGCCATCCTACTTCCCCCCGATCGATGTCTCAACCGCCTCGGCAATATCCTTGGCCCAGCCGGTAATCTGGTATTTGTCCTGCCCTTCCAGCATGATCCTCAGGAGCGGCTCGGTGCCGGAGTAACGGATCAGGATCCGCCCCTCGTCCCCCAGCTTCTGCTCCACGTCCCGCACCAGCCCGGCCACTGCCGGGATGGTCATGATATCCTTCTTCTCGGCAACCCGTACGTTCACCAGCACCTGCGGCAGCGGGATCATCACCTCGGCAAGTTCGGAAAGGGTCTTTCCCTGCCGCCGGATGATGGCCAGCAGCTGGAGCGCCGACAGCATCCCGTCACCGGTGGTATTGTGGTCGAGGAAGATCATGTGGCCCGACTGCTCGCCCCCCAGGTTGTACCCCCCCTTGACCATCTCCTCCACCACGTAGCGATCACCCACCGCGGTCTTGATCACCTTGCCCCCGGCCTTGCGGATGGCGATGTCGAGCCCCATGTTGCTCATGACCGTTGCCACCAGGGTGTTCTTCCTGAGTTTCTTCTGCCGGATCAGTTCGGTGGCGCAGATGGCCATGATCTGGTCGCCGTCCACCGAGTTGCCGAATTCGTCCACAAAGATCACCCGGTCGGCGTCGCCGTCCAGGGCAATCCCCAGATCGGCCCGGTGCTCCTTCACCGCCTCGCTCATGATCTCCGGATGGAGGGAGCCGCAGCCGGCATTGATGTTGGTGCCGTTCGGCTTTACCCCGATGGGGATCACCTCGGCCCCCAGCTCGCTCAGGACCGCCGGCGCCACCTTGTAGGCAGCGCCGTTGGCGCAGTCCAGCACGATCCGCATCCCGGTCAGGTCCAGCTCCTTGGGGAAGGTGCTCTTGAGAAAGACCACGTAGCGGCCGACCGCATCCTCGATCCGGTACGCCTTCCCCACCTCGGTGGCAATGGGGCGGAGGGAGTCGATCTTCTTGGAGAAGATCAGCTCCTCGATCTTCAGCTCCATCTCGTCCGGCAGCTTGAAGCCGTCCTTGAAGAAGAACTTGATTCCGTTGTCCTGGAACGGGTTGTGGGAGGCGGAGATGACCACCCCGGCATCGGCCCGCATGGACGAGGTGATGTAGGCGATTCCCGGCGTCGGCAGCGGGCCGACCTGGAGCACGTCCACCCCCATGGAGCAGATCCCGGCCACCAGGGCATTCTCGATCATGTAGCCGGACAGGCGGGTGTCCTTGCCGATGACCAGCCGGTGACGGCGGTTGCCGTCCTTGAAGATGTAGGCTGCAGCCCGGCCGATCTGCATGGCCATCTCGGTGGTCATGGGGTAGACGTTGGCCACCCCCCGTACCCCGTCGGTTCCGAATAGTTTTTTCATGGCGTTTGGCGCTTGCCTCCTTTTTTATGCAGCTTCATTTCAACCGTGGCCGGGATGACGCCGACCACCCTGATGCCGGCAGGGACCCGCACCCCTTTTTCCAGCCCCACGAACCTGGTCACCCCCTCCCGCAGGCCACCGCATTCCAGTGGGATGAGTGGCGAGACCCCCTGGTGGCGAATGAGCAGGATCTTGGGGCCGGCAATCCGGACCCGCGGTGTCGGCAGCTGTCCGCCGGCCACGGCCAGATCCGGGGGAAGGTTCTCCACCCTGACCGTTGCCGCCAGTTCGGCCTCGTCCTGCCGCTCCAGTTCCACGAAGAGCCAGATCACGACGGCCAGCAGCAGGGAGAGGCCCCTGACGAGCCAGATGCGGCTATGGGGGGCGGTGCTGTTCATTGTAGCCACCTCGCTTCGATCAGCCGCTTGAGCACCTTGCGCAGCGCCTGGAGATCCAGGTTGCGGGTGATCCGGCCACCGACCACCACCGACACGCCACCGCTCTCCTCGGAGACCACGATCACCACCGCGTCGCAGAGTTCGGTCAGGCCGATGGCCGCCCGGTGGCGGGTCCCGAGCTCCTTGGCCACTTCCGGGTTCTGGGTCAGCGGCAGAAAACAGCCGGCCTTGGTCAGCTTGCCATGCTGGATGATGACCGCACCGTCGTGAATCGGCGAGTACGGCAGGAAGATGGAAGAGATCAGTTCGCTGGTCACCTTGGCATCGATTTCGGTGCCGATGGCGATCAGGTTGTCCAGGGCCACCTCCCGCTCGACCACGATCAGGGCGCCGATCCGCTTGCCGGCCATGGCATCCACCGCCACCAGCAACTCCTCGATGACGGCGTGGGCGTCGCCCTCGTCCGGTTCCCTCTGTTTCGTGAGATGGCTTCTGCTTAAGGAGAGGAAGGCCCGGCGGATATCGTACTGAAAGACGACCACCAGGATGACGATCAGCGAACCGAGGAAGTTGTCCAGGAGCCACTGAAATGCGCGCAGGTCGCTCAGTTGGGCCAAAAGGTACGCGATGAGCACAACAGGCAGGGTGAGGAGCAGCCGGATGGCGGTCGCTTCCTTGAGATGGGCAACCAGGCGGTAGACAAGAACGGCTACCAGCGTGATATCGACGAGATGCGCCAACCAGTCCGATCTGTGCAGGAGTTCAGCCATCCCCTCTCCATCCGTTTTACCGTTGGCGGCTAGGCCACCTCCCCGGCCCCCATGATCGCCCAGGTCATGTCCACCACGTCGCGCATGGCCCGGACATCATGCACCCGCACGATCCGCGCACCGTTCATTATCGACACGGCGACCGTGGCAGCGGTGCCGAACAGCCGCTCGTCCACGTCCCGGCCGAGCTGGGTGCCAATGAACGATTTCCGGGAGGTACCGACCAGCAGGGGGCAGCCGGTTCCGGCCAGGTCACCCAGACGCCGCAACAGCTCCAGGTTGCCGGCAACGCTCTTGCCGAACCCGATGCCGGGATCGACCACGATCCGCTCCCGCCCGATGCCCGACGCTTCGGCCCTGGCCACCGCCTCGGCAAGACAGCCCGCTACTTCGCTCACCAGGTCGGTGTAGGCCGTATCCTTCTGCATCTCCGTCGGCCGGCCGCGGGTATGCATCAGTACCACTCCGGCAGTTGAAGAGGCTACGGTTTCAGCCATGTCGGCATCAAAGGTGAATCCACTGACATCGTTGATGATCTCGGCCCCGGCGGCAATGGCCTCCCTGGCCACCAACGCCTTGTAGGTGTCGATGGAAAGGGGAACGGAAACGAGCGATGCCAGTCTCCCGACAATCGGCACTACCCGGCGCAGTTCGTCATCGGCGGCGACCGGCGCCACATTGGGCCGGGTGCTCTCGCCGCCGATATCGATGATGTCGGCCCCTTCCGTTACCATGGCCAGGGCGCGGTCAACGGCCCTCTCCGGGGAATAGAAGAAGCCGCCGTCGGAAAAGGAGTCGGGAGTGACGTTCAGTATCCCCATGACCAGGGGGCGCCGGCTCAGGTCGTAGCAGCGATTCCCGAACCGCCATACCTGGCCGGCGGGCAGAAGGGGCGGTGTCATGCCTCGGTCGGGGCCGACTCGGCTACCGGGGTCGACTCGGGCAGTGTCCCCCCCTTGATGATCTCGTCCACCTCGGCACCACTCAGATTTTCCTTCTCGATCAGCACCGCGGCCAGACGGTGCAGGATGTCGACCTGGGAGGTCAGCATATCCCGCACCCGGCTGTAGTTGTCCTCAACGATGCGGCGGATCTCTTCATCGATCTCCACCGCCGTGGCCTCGCTGTAGTTCTTGTGCGATGCCATCTCACGGCCGAGGAAGATCTGCTCGTCCTTCTTGCCGAAGGTGACCGGCCCCAGCTTCTCGCTCATCCCCCACTCGCAGACCATCTTGCGCGCCAGTTCCGTGGCCCGCTCGATATCGTTCCCCGCTCCGGTGGTGGTGGTGTGGAAGATGATCTCCTCTGCGGCTCGACCGCCCATGAGGACGGCGATCCGGTCGAGGAGCAGTTCGCGGGAGTAGCTGTGCTTGTCCTCGATGGGAAGCTGCATGGTGACCCCCAGGGCTCGGCCGCGGGGGATGATGGATACCTTGTGGACCGGGTCGGCGCCGGGCAGGAACTTGGCCACCAGGGTGTGGCCGGCCTCATGATAGGCGGTGTTCTTCTTCTCCTCCTCGGAGATGACCATGCTCCGGCGCTCCACCCCCATCAGTACCTTGTCCTTGGCATCGTCGAAATCGCTCATATCGACGAAGTTCTTGTTGCGGCGGGCAGCCAGGAGGGCCGCCTCGTTCACCACGTTGGACAGGTCGGCCCCGGAAAAGCCGGGGGTTCCCTTGGCCACGATCTCCAGGTCCACGTTCGGCGCCAGCGGCGTCTTCTTGGCATGCACCCTGAGAATCGCTTCCCGACCCTTGACATCGGGACGGGGCACCACCACCTGCCGGTCGAAGCGGCCGGGGCGGAGCAGGGCCGGGTCGAGGACATCGGGACGGTTGGTGGCGGCGATCAGGATGACCCCCTCGTTGGACTCGAAGCCGTCCATCTCCACCAGGAGCTGGTTGAGGGTCTGTTCCCGCTCGTCGTGGCCGCCGCCGAGGCCGGCGCCACGGTGACGCCCCACTGCGTCGATCTCGTCGATGAAGATGATGCAGGGCGCGTTCTTCTTCCCCTGGACGAACAGGTCCCGCACCCGGCTGGCGCCGACGCCGACGAACATCTCGACGAAGTCGGAGCCGGAGATGGAGAAGAAGGGAACCCCTGCCTCGCCGGCTATGGCCCGGGCCAAGAGGGTCTTACCCGTACCCGGAGGACCCATCAGGAGCACCCCTTTGGGGATGCGGCCGCCGAGCTTGGTGAACTTCTTGGGATCCTTGAGAAACTGGATGATCTCCTGCAGTTCCTCCTTGGCCTCCTCGATACCGGCCACATCCTCGAAGGTGATCTTCCCCTGCGCCTCGGTGAGGAGCTTGGCCCGGCTCTTGCCGAAGGACATGGCCTTGCCGCCACCGGCCTGCATCTGGCGCATGAAGAAGATCCAGACCCCTACGAGGAGGATCAGCGGGAACCAGGAGATGAAGATGGAGAACCAGGAGAACTTCTCCTCTTCGGGCCGGGCCGAAACCTCGACCTTCTTTTCCATGAGCATGTCGGAGACCTGGGCATCGCTCGGCCGGTAGGTCCTAAACGATTTGCCGTCCGTGTACTTGCCGAGGACGTCATTCCCCTGGATGGTGACCGATTTGACCTTGCCCGCCTCGACCGCAGTGATGAAATCACTGTAGGTGAGAGCGTCCTGGGCAGGCTTCGGCTTGTTGAACAGGTTGAACAAAAGGATCATCATCAGGCTGATAACCAGCCATAATGCCAGGTTTTTGTAAAACTGATTCAAGGTTACCCCCTCGTTGTGTATGCCCGTGCACGGGCTTTAAGGCTTATCAGGTCGTAAAGTTACGGAAAGTTAGCACAGAGTGCCCGGCTTGACAAGCCTTACCGCTCCCGCGAGCAGACCGCGGCCACCACCCGGTCACACTCCGGCGGGACCTCCCCCACCGCACTGCGCCGGATGCCACAAACCCAGGCGAGAACACCGCCGACAAAAATGAGCGGCAGAGAACGCCGCTCAATGGGCGGAACCTTCAGATCGATGAGGAGATCCTTGACCTTTTTCTCGCCGGTCATCCCGAACGGCCTGATCCGGTCGCCGGGGCGAAAGGTGCGGACCTGCCAGGGAAAGGGGGCACTCACCGGGTCGAACCAGGCAGTGTCGGACGACGCCCCTTCCCAGGAGGCCGGCGCGGCAGCAATCTCCACGGTCAGGACCCAGCCGCCGGGCAACCGGTAGCTGCCCGGTCCCTCCACCAGCAGTTCATACCCGAAATCCTCCCCGGGCTCACCGACCGTAACGGTCAGGGCATCGTAACAGCGGGTGACCCGGACCCCGTCGGGGAGCACCAGTTCCGCATTGGGCCTGGCCGCGGACACCAGCCGGTCGACAGCCTGCAGATGACGGTGGGCAAGCCGGCGCAGATCCCCTTTTACCGCAGCAATGGCCCGGCGATAGAGTCGCAGGCGGATGCCGTCAGGCTCCTGGCGCAGCAGGGAGACTACCAGCCCCTCCCCGGCGCAGTCATGCCGGCAGACCGCATAACGTTCAGCGGTCAGGCGCTCCAGAAGCTCACTATCGGCGGCAAGCGACTCGGCGGTCGCTGCCAGCCGCTCGGCAATGGCCGGGTTGTAACCAGCCAGCAGGGGGAGCAGCTCATGGCGGACCCGGTTACGCAGGAAACGCTGATCCTGGTTGCTGGCATCCTCCCTCCAGGCGAGCCCCCTTTTCCGCAGATAGCCGACGATTGCCCGTCGCGTAATGGACAGGAGCGGCCGTACATACCGTCCATCGCCGGATCGGGGACGCATCCCCGATAGCCCGTCGACGCCGGCACCGCGGATGAGGCGCATCAGCACCGTCTCCGCCTGGTCGTCGCGGTGATGGGCCAGGGCAATCCGTGCCGCACCGTACTGCCCGGCAACCGCTTCAAAGAAGGCGTAACGCGCCTCACGCCCCGCCTCTTCCAGCGACAGTCGCCGCTGCCGGCTCAGCGCCCGGACATCGGCACTGGTCGTCGCCATTGGCAGACCATAACGCTCGGCAAGCCCGCGCACGAACCATTCGTCGGCATCGGCCTCGGCACCGCGCAGACCGTGGTTCACATGGGCCACCACCAGTCGCAGTCCCAGACCACTCGCGGTTGCCAGAAAATCCAGGAGCGCCACCGAATCGGCGCCACCGGAGACCGCCACGACAACGGTCTCTCCTGCCACGAACAGCCGGTGCGCCGTGATCGTGCGTAAAACGTCACGCTCCACGCTCAGCGGTTCCCGGACCGATATAGCCGTCGCCCGTCCATCACGAGTGGGCCGGCAGGGACTGAAGTCGCTTGTTAAGGGTCTGCCGGGTGATGCCGAGCATGGAGGCGGCAATCCCCTGATTACCCTTGGACCGTTTCATGGCCTCGGCAATGAGGTACTCCTCCACCTCCCGCAGATTGGGGAAATGGCCGAAAATGTCATGAAGAGGCTCACCCTCGGTCACGGAAAGCGCCAAGCCGGCGCCCTGTCCGCGCACCGCACCGATCGCTGCGCTGAAGCTGTCCATCGAAAGCACCCCGGCGGCATGGCGCGCCACGGCGTCGTGCACCATCGCCTCCAGCTCCCGCACATTGCCGGGAAACGGGTAGGTGGAGAGCAGCACGGACAGTTCCCGCGGCGCAGTCGGTTTCTTCTTGCGGAGTTGACGGGCAGCCTCGGCAAGGAAGTGATCCAAGAGCAGTGGGAGATCATCTGGCCGCTCCCGGAGCGGGATGATCGAGACCTGATGGGTACAGAGCCGGTAGTAGAGGTCGCGCCTGAACCTGCCGGCGGTGATCATCTGCTGCAGATCGTGATTCGTGGCCAGCACCACGCGGGCATCGCTCTTCCTGGGGGTGTCGGAACCGACCGGATAATACTCCCGCTCCTGAAGAAGCCGGAGAAGCTTGGTCTGGGACTGCTCGCTCAGATCACCGATCTCGTCCAGGAACAGGGTGCCGCCGGACGCCCTGGCCACCAGCCCGTCACGCTGCTGTTCGGCACCGGTGAAGGCCCCTTTGCGGTGCCCGAACAGCGTATCGGAAAACATCGTGTCATCCAGACCGGCCACATTGACGGCCACATACTCCCCCTGGCAGGCGGACAGCTTGTGCACGGCCCGCGCCACCAGCTCCTTACCGGTCCCGGTCTCGCCATTGATCAGGACCGGCTGCCGGGAAGGGGCAATGACCTCCAGGTATCTGAACACCGACAGCATCTTCTCGTTGCAGGTAACAAACTCGCTGAACGCCGCCTCGTTCTCCAACCGGTCGCTGAAGAAACGGTCGCGCAGCTGGTTTATCTCCCGGTACATGCTCCGATGTTCCAGGGCCTTGTACAGACTGGTAATCAGGCGGTCATTCTCGACCGGCTTGGTAATATAATCAAAGGCACCTGCCTTGATGCAGCGGACCGCCGTTTCGGTCTCATCCAGCGCGGTCATGACGATGACCTGAATTTCGGGATAGTCGCGGATGATCTGGGGCAGCAGTTCGAGCCCTCCCACATGGGGCATGAACAGATCGAGTATCATCACGGCAACCTTGTTTGCCGCCAGGTACGGCATGACCTCGCGGCTGTCGTTCAAGGTAACCACCGAGGTAAACCCCTGGCTCAACAGGGATAGTTTCGAGACCTTGAGCAGGGGGAGCTCGTCGTCCACAAGCAGTATCGTGGCGGCGTTCTCTTCACGGTTCCAATGTTCCATGGGTACGGCTCCTTATCAATAGTTGGATTCCGTCCGGAAAGGTTTCCCCCCGGAACCGGAAACAGCCAGGATTCTCATTCGGAATTTCCTGATGAAAGACCGGTTGGCAGGACAGCGGGCAGGCCGATGGTTATGGCAGTCCCGCTGGCCGGTTGGCTGACGATGGTCATGGTGCCGCCATGGGCCTTGACTATGGAGTTGGCTATGGACAGTCCCAGCCCCGTGCAGCCGCTGTCCAGCCTGGTGGTGAAAAACGGTTCGATGACCCGCTCCAGCAGTTCCGCTGGGATACCCTCCCCTTCGTCACGAACGGTCATGCTCACCTCCCGCCGGTCCGGATCATACGCCGTGGTGACCCACACCCCGCGATCCATTGCGGCCAGCGACTGGAGGGCATTCATGATCAGGTTGATCACCACCTGCTCCAGCTGTTGCGGGCTCCCGTTCACCAGCGGGATATCCTCGGCCAGCTGCAGATGGAACCGGTCGGTATGCCTGCTGACATGGTGATTCAAGAGCGCCATGGCCAGAGAGATCACCCGGTTCAGATTCACCGCTATCGTCGCATCCGGAAACACCATTCCCTGGCGGGAGTAATTCTTGAGGTTAGCGATGATGTCCCTGATCCGCCGGGCACCGCCGATCACCCCTTCCAGTATCTCGGGCAGGGCCTCATGCAGCTGGCTGAACTCCAGACCGCCGGCCTTGAAGCGGCCATGCTCCTGCGCATACTCCTGCAGTTGTTTGTCCAGGTCGGTCCAGACCCGCTCCAACAGCTGGGCATTGGCCAGGATGGCGTTGTTCGGGTTGTTGATCTCGTGGGCTACTCCTGCCACCAGCAGTCCCAGGGAGCTCATCTTGTTGGTCATGATCAGGCGGGACTGGATGGCATGGGCCTCTTCCTCCAACCGGATACGTTCCGTGACATCCCGGAACGTGCAGTAGATCGCCTGTTCTCCCTGGAGCTGGATCAGCTTGCCATGGACCGACACGTGAATCCCGGTTCCATCCCGGCGCACCACCGGCACGCGCTCCATCCGGATCAGTTCCTTCTCCCTGAGGGAGGCAAGCGACGCCTGAAAAGAGGTCTGGTCTCCCTCGTACCGGAAGATCGCCGGCGGCCGGCCGACGAACTCCTCCTTGCGATAGCCGAACAGCTGTTCGGCGGTCGGGTTGATGTCGAGCACCGACCAATCCCCGCCGGCGAGGAGCACAATGGCGTCCTCGGTCTGCTCGAAGATTTCCCGGAACCGCTTTTCGCTGTCGGAGAGGGCCATCAGGGCCTGTTTGTGGTCGGTCATGTCGACGATGACGCCGAGATAGCCGGTGATCTCTCCCGAGTGGTTCCGCAGCGCCGTGGCGCTGCCGTAAACCCAATTGGTCCGCCCGGCAAGCGTACAAAAGCGGTACTCTCCGGCAAACTGGCGGCCGGCACGGACCGCCTCGCACCAGTCGGCGTACACCGCCTCCCGGCAACCGGGGTGCAGAGCGCTCTGCCAACCTTCGCCGGCAGCCTGCTCGGGCGAAATTCCGGCAATGACGCACCACTGCTCGTTCACGAATATGTAGCCGCCCGCGGCGTCGGTCTCGAAGATGCCGACCGGGGCGTTGGTAGCCAGGGCGCGGAATCGCTCCTCGCTCCGGCGCAGCTCCTCTTCGGACCGTGACCGGTCGGTGATGTCACGGAAGCTCCAGACCCGACCGATACTCTGGCCTTTCAGGAGTTGCGGACGGGATGAGCGCTCCATGATCCTGCCGTCACTGAACCTCAGGATATCGAACGAGGTCGTGTCCGGCTGCCGGTACAACTCATCCACCCTGGCCAGGAACGCCTCCGGCTCCTCGACCATTCCCTGCACATGACCGGCCAGCCGGTAGCTGTCCCGTTCGGCGAGGATATCGGCCGGAACATTGAGCAGTTCCACCAGCCGTTGGTTGTAGGTAAGTATCCTGCGCTGCCAGTCCACAACCACGATGGCGTCCGCAGATGCCTCGAGGGTCGCCTCCAACAGCGACAGCATCCGCTGCTGGCGCAACTCCTGTTCCCGGATGGGGCTGATATCCCTGATGATAAGGATCAGGCTCGACCGGCCGCGCCCAAGGTCGGCCCGGCTTGCCGAGATGGACATGGGAAACCGGGTGCCGTCGCGACGGAGCCCGGTGATCTCATGGTGGATGCAGTCCGTCGGGACCTGACCGGATGCGGCCCGGGCCAGAATCAGCTGCAGATAGCCATCCGGCTCCGCCACCAGCATATCGGGCTGGCGCCCGAACATATCTTCCTCCCGGTACCCGAAGGTCAACTCGGCAGCGGTGTTGAACGCCTCGATCCGCCCCTGGCTGTCTATGATCACGATCGAATCGATTACCTGGTCAATGACCTGTTCGAAACGGGCCTTCTCGGCAGTGAAGTCCTTTCTGAGCGGTTGCACCACCAGCCACCAGATCAGAGGTGTGCTGCAGATGGCCATGGCAAGTCCGTCGACGAAATGCATCACCATTTCCGCAGACTTGGGCATCAGCAGTTCCAGAGCGCTGTCGACCAGGAGTTCGATCGCAAACAGGATCAGGAGCAGACGGAAATACCGTCTGAACAGCAACAACCTGCGATTGTGGGATGGTTCGGCTGTCATATCGTTCCCGGCACCGGTGCAAATAAATTTACAGTTGTCACCGGCGTGCATCAAGAGGGATGCCTTGTCCCATGCGGCGTTGCAGCCAACCGGCTCGGGTAACCACGACACCCCTGCGAATGAGACGTCCTGATGGGTAACCCTGGAATAGCAGCCCGGAAAGCCATTCTTCGGCAGATACTCCTGCTGGCACCAAATCTGCTCTAGAGCAATATCATGCAAAGAACATGCGGTCCGGTGTTAGACTCTAACAAAAAATGCCGGGGCCGCAAATGGAAGAGAACGTTCCCTGCTCAGAACAAAGGCTTCCCCATGGACCACACAGGCATATTCGCTGCCACACTTGGTCTTTCGCAACTCTGGCAGATCGACCGGGTCAACTTCATCGATGAAATCGGGCGGGTCGATCTGTTCCTCACCTGCAACCGCGGGGCACGCTTCTCCTGCCCAGTTTGCGGCCAGGATGCACAGGTCTGCGACACCCGTGAAGAAATCTGGCATCATGTCGACTTTTTCCACTACTCAACCTTTCTCCACGCCGACGTCCCCCTTGTAGACTGTCCGGCCTGCGGCATCAGCACGGTCAGTGTGCCGTGGTCGCGGTCCGGGTCGCGATTTGTCCTCCTCAGGGGCAAACCTCGCCCGTCCCGTACTCCCAGACCCGCCGAAAACGACGCAGATATCGTCAGATAGAGCGCCTCGGTCAGCTGTCGCAATTCTCCTGAAAATAGAGATGCAGGGTGTCGAGGGACAATGCAGCCAGGCTCCCCAGACCGGCAACCCCACGGTAGACGCAGCCGTTATCGAGCATGATCCAGTTCTCATTGAGAGACGCCTCGATCTCCCGGCGGGTCCGGGGGGTGTGGCCGCTGACAATGCGCCGGCCGCCGATCCTGTCAGGGTCAACGGTGCAGGAACGGCTCCAGAGGAGGGTCTCCCGGTCGGCAAAGGGATCGGGCTGTCGACAGTCTATGCCGGCGTGGACGAGAGCGAACCCGGGAAGCAGGATATGCGTCGGCAGGGCACCGAGGAACCGGCGATACCGCTCGGGGATCTCGCAGGCATCCTCCACCCCGAGGCTCTTCAGGGTGGCATGGCCACCGTTGAGCATCCAGAGGTAGAACCGGCTCCGGTCGCGGCAGCCGGCAAGACACATATCCTCGTGGTTCCCCATGACCGACGCGACCGCGTACCCCGCTTCCTGCAGACCGATGATAAACTCCAGCACCTCCCGCGCGGCCGGCCCCCGGTCGATCAGGTCCCCGAGCAGATAGAGCCCGTCCTCCCGGGTCAGCCCGAGCCGATCTTCCACCAGCCGCCGCAGGGTCCGGGCACAGCCATGCACATCGCCGATTACGAAACGTCGTCCCATGGAATAATCTTAATCGATACCGGGAAATATGCTAGAGTCGGCGCATCGGTAACTCTGCGCCAACACGAAACCGGGAAGCCACCATGTTCCAGCGCCTCAAAACCATGCTCGTCAAGGAGTTCATCCAGATCCTCCGGGACCCGAAGATGCGCTTCGTCATCCTGGTGGTGCCGCTCTTCCAGATCGTCATGTTCGGCTATGCGGTCAACACCGATGTGAAGCATGTGGCAACCGCGGTGTACGACCTGGACAACAGCCGGGAAAGCAGGGAGTTCGTCGCCCGACTCTCCCGGTCCGGCTACTTCGATATCGGCATGCATGTCGACCGTGAGGACCGGCTGCGCGAGCTGTTGGACAGCGGCCGGGCAACCATGGCGGTGAAGATCGGTCCCGGCTTTGCCGGCGCCCTGGCCGGCGGGCGGAGCGCACCGGTGCAAGTTATCGTCGACGGCAGCGAGGCCTCGTCGGCCGGGATCATCGTCGGTCACGTAACCGCCATTGCGGCCCGGTTCAGCGACAGTGTCCTGGTGGAGCGGCTTGCCCGGCAGGGGATACGTCCCCGGCTCGGCCGGGTGGAACTGGCGGGAAGAAGCTGGTTCAACGAGAATCTGGAGAGCCGGAACTACTACGTGCCGGGAGTGACGGCGCTCTTACTCCTCATCACCACCATGATGCTCTCCAGCATGGCCGTGGTGCGGGAGAAGGAGATCGGCACCATGGAGCAGATCATCGTCACCCCCATCCGGCGATGGGAGTTCATCCTGGGGAAGACGATCCCCTTTGCCTGCATCGGCTACACCAACCTCCTGGTCGTGACACTGGTCGCCGTTTACTGGTTCGGCATCCCCTTCCGGGGGAACGTCCTGGTGCTGATAGCCGCCACGGCCGCCTACATGCTCTGCACGCTGGGGTTCGGGCTGTTCATCTCCACGGTCAGCCATACCCAGCAGCAGGCGATGATGAGTTCGTTCATGTTCACCTTCCCGGCCATGCTCCTGTCCGGGTTCGCCTTCCCCATCGCCAACATGCCGGTGACCATCCAGTGGCTCACCTTCCTGAACCCGCTCCGTTACTACCTGGTCATCGTGCGCGGGGTCTTCCTCAAGGGGATCGGCTTTTCCATCCTCTGGCCGGAGCTCGTCGGGCTCCTCATCCTCGGCGGCACCATCCTCCCCGTTGCCATCTGGCGGTTCAGGAAGACGGTCAGCTGAGGCTCAGCCCCCCCCGATTCCCGAAAAAAAAGGCCGGCAAGATGCCGGCCTGACGCTGTTCGTTCGGTGGTTACCCCGCCTGTTTTGTTGCGGAAGCACCGTTTTTCACCCCTTTTTTGCCTTCTCAAGCGCTTCGATCATCTCCTCAACCTCCGCGGCCCCCTGCGCATACAACCGCTCCTCGTCGGGAGCCAGATGGGAGAGGAGCCGGAGGAATTCACCGGCGTGCACCCGCTCCTCATCGGCAATATCCCTCAACACCGCCCGGGCGAGCGGTTCGTCGGTGGATTCGGCCAGCTGCAGGTAGAGCTGGATCGCTTCGTATTCGGCTGCCACCATGAAGCGGACCGCCCGCACCAGTTCCTCGCGGGTCAGCTTGCGGTCGTTGGCCAGACCGCTAAAGGGGGTTCCGAACTCGGGCATGTCAGGCTCCTGTCAACGGTTACGCGCAGCACGGCGCTCGCGCCGCGCCTTTGTCCCTGAGATAGTCGGCCAGGGCCTTGTCCATTTTGCTGATATGCTGGGTAAGCCATGCCGCCACCATCTGGTTGGTCTCGATGACCAGTACCAGGCTGGCTCCTTCGGTAGTGAATTGGTGCTTGAGCCGTTCGATATCCTTGCTGAACTGCTGGTGGGCCAGCCTGTGCTCAGAGTACCCGGGATATCCGGATTCGACCTGGCTCTGCTCCTCGCTCTCGAAATGAATCCTGACGTAGGCGCTCAGAAACTGCAGAAGCCGTGTAACCTCTTCCCGCCCCTTGCCCACATGACACGCCTCCATCAGCTGGTTCACCCTGCTGAAGAGCTCCTTGTGCTGGTCGTCGATTTCGTCGATACCGGTCGCCAGCTTGCTGTTCCACTCGATCATCGGCATAAAGTACAAATCCTCCGCACTAACGTTTTCGCCGGAAACGTTACCAAGGGATCTGCCTTCTGGCAAGAGGCAAAAAGGTTCCGCCCAAAAACAGATGAAATGATAACCAAAAATTCGAAAAAGAGGGGCGGGCCGCTATGACCTCACACTCTCCATCATCGTATGTCTGGTCAGTGGTCGTATCCTGGGTCTCGGCTGTTCCCCTTCCCTGAGCCGGCAATAGTCGTCAGGGGTGTTGATGTTCCGGAATGAAGCGAATGTCGGGTCAATAGTGGCCACCACGGCAGAGGCAACGATCCTGACCGCAAACCGGTCGAACAGCTCGACGATACGCCACACCCCGCCGGACAGGGCCTCATCCATCGCCGGCAGGGCAACCTTGCTGTAGAAGGCATGGAGCGGCTCCAGACCGCCGTCGCTCTCCGGCACCAGGGCGGCATTCTCCCCCATGAGCGCAGCCAGCCGACGAATCAGGCCGCTGTTCAGGTACGGCATGTCGCAGGCGGTCACGAAAACGCGCGGAAACCCGCTATGGTGAAGCCCGCTATGGATGCCGGCCAGGACTCCCCTGCCGGGATAGAGGTCGGCGACCTTCCGGCAGGGGAGAAACGCGTACAGCTCCGGGCAGTTGGTGACGACGATCACCTCGTTGAACAGTTCCGACAGCTGCCGGTGGATCGCTTCAATGAATCGCCCCCCCTTATAAGGGAGGAGCGCCTTGGTGCTCCCCATGCGGCGCGATTCCCCCCCGGCCAGAATGACGCCGGTGACGCCGCGGATCTTTCCCGCCGAAGCATTCAATGTGCAAACGGGTTCCATGGAGTCACTTCCCCCTCTCGAACCCCTCGCGAACCGCCAGCAGATCCAGATGTATCGTCGTCATATCCACCACCTCCAGCGGAATATCATCGCACCCCTTGCGTGCATCGCGCGTCTTGATATAGCGGCTGCAGGCACGGCACGTATCGACCCGGCAGGGTCCCTCGTCGACCGTAAAGTAGGATTGCTCGTTCCCATCCTCATTGCCGCAGTAGGGACACTTGAGCCGTTTGAAGGGCCAGAGGAAGGCACAGGTGGAACATGAGAGATAACGGCGACCCTCTTCGCCCGTCAGTTCGGACATGGCGGCCCGTGAGCCGCAGACCGGGCAGTACCCCTCCTGCCACTCAGGGAACGCATCCGGACCATATCCGGCGGCAAAACCCTCCAGGGCGGTCTTGAGCGGAATTTCGAAGAGGAATTCCACCAGCGCGGCCGGAACCCCGAGGGCACCGGCCGCGTCAGTGATCGGTCCCCTCCGGCGCTCCAGGATGGCGCAGAAGATAGCAGCCGGATCGATAGCCCCTGCCTGAAGGGCTGCGATGATCCGTCCCAAGGACTCCTCACAGTCGTGTCCCTTCCGGCTTAAGATCGCCGCAACCTCGGCTACGAAACGGACAGCCGGCTCCCGCCCTACCTCCAGGTCTGTCGTGGTAAGCAGCGGGAACCCGTTCCTGGTCCGTTCGGGCAGATCGTCGGTCACAGGATGTATCGTGATACCGGTCTCCGCATCACGACCCAGCAGATGTTCGTAGAGACCGTCAAAAAACTGGATGATTTGCGCATACTCGGGTGCGGATACGGCAACACGCCGCAGGGCGGCTATTTTCGATTCGGTAGTTGTCATGGCAGCTCCCACTTCTCCCCTCACCCGGCCTTCAGCCACCCTTTCCCCAAGGGAGTAGGTGCCCCGAAGGGGTGGATGAGGGGGATTTTGGATACGGACTACGGATTTTCCCCGGTCACATCCTTGTACCACTTCGGATGATGCTTCTTCGCCCAGATCTTGCGGACATCACCGTAGAGCATGGCCTCGATCGTTCCCGGATTGCCGATGGTAGCCAGATAGACGTGCACCACCACGAACATGATGGAGCCGACGAACATCAGCCCGTGGGTCATGAGTGAAAGCTGCACGACCCAGCGGGGGAAGGAGGCCGGCAGCCAGATGAACAGGCCGGTCACTCCCAGGAGAAGGGTCGCCGCTGCGATGAAGACGGCGAACAACTTCTGACCCGGGTTGTACTTGCCGATGTCGAAATGGCTACCATACTTGGTGAGGTACCCCCCGTACTTCCTTATCCAGTGCCAGTCGGCATCATCAAAGCTGGAGACATCCTTCTTGTGGTTGATAAACATGTACAGGGAGCTGAAGAAAAATATGACGCCGGTGATCTTGTGGATCAGAATGGCATTCTGCCCCCCCCCGAACAGGCCGAAATAGCCGTGGAACAGCCTGGAATAGAGCCCGAGGCCGGTAAACAGCAGGGAAAAGAAGCTGCACGTGACAACCCAGTGCAGGACCCGTTCGCTGGTCCTGAAGCGTTCGACGTAGTCATTCATGGCTCGCCCCCTTGTCGGTGGAGTCGTCATCGATCTTTTTCGGCCCGATGGTCACATAGTGCAGCAGCATGGCACCGATGCTCCCCCAGAAACCGAGGATGCCGAGCGGCTTGATCACGTCCTTCCAGAGGAAAATGGAGAGCGGGATGCCCGGCTTCGCCGGCAGGCCGTACTGCTCCGGCGGCCCCTCCAGGGCATAGACCACCCCGAGGCCGCTCAGCTCGTCCACGCCGTAGAGCTGCTTCTTGGCGGCCGTGGCCTTGGCGATCAGGTCGCTCCGCTTGCCGAACTTCAGGGTTTCGGTTGGGCAGGCCTTGGCGCAGGCCGGAACCATGCCGTTTTCGATGCGGTTCAGGCAGAGGTTGCACTTGGAGACCTTGTTGTCCGTGTCGTAGCGGGGGATGTTGAAGGGACAGGCCGAGACGCAGTATTTGCAGGAGATGCACTTCTCCTTGTTGTAGGCCACGATGCCGTCCTTGGTACGGTAGAGCGCCCCGGGCGAGGGGCAGACCTTCATGCAGCCCGCCTCGCCGCACTGCATGCAGCGCTCATTCAGGAACTGCCAGGTTACCGCCCCGGATGTCTCCTTTTCCACGAACCGGATCCGGTTGTAGAGGGCCGGGGTCAGGTCGCGGGGGTTCTCGAACGTTCCCTGGTTGGCGGTCTTGTCGGCATCAGTCTTGTTCCACTGTTTGCAGGCCACCTGGCATGAACGGCAGCCGATACAGCGGGCGGTATCGACGAGAAACCCCTTGCGGGCAGCTTGGTTAACGGTGTCGGCCATGGCTTACCCCTTTCTCGCGATCCCGACCATGAACGCCTTGGTCTCGGGGATCATCGTGTTGGCATCGCCCGCGGTGGGGGTCAGCAGGTTTGCGGCGTCGCCCACGCCGGGGGTGTGCCAGCCGAAGCACCAGGGCATCCCGATCTCGTGCACGATGTTGTCGCCGATCTTGAACGGTTTGAAGCGGGGGGTGACCATGGCGACCGCCTCAATCTTGCCGCGGGCGGAAGAGATTTCGACAATTTCGCCGTTCCTGATCCCCTTCTCCTTGGCTAGTTCCAGGCTGATCTCGCAGAACTGGCGCGGCTGCAGTTCCAGCAGCCACGGGGTGTTGCGGGTCATGACCCCGGTCTGCCAATGCTCGGTCACCCGGTAGGTGGTTCCCACGTAGGGGAAGCGCACATCGCAGGATGCCAGCACATCCTCTTTTACATTGGGATCATTGAAGATCTTGACCGCCGGGTTGGTCAGCTGCTTGGACATGAGGTTCTGCGGAACCGGGCACTCCATCGGCTCGTAATGCTCCGGAAACGGGCCGTCCTTCATGCCCGGACCGAAGAGGGCGGCCACGCCGTCGGGCCGCATGATGAAAGGCTTTTTCCCCTCTTTTTCGTCCGCCATGGGGGGCCAGGGACCGTCCGGCACATCGCCGACCCAGGCGCCGGTCTTGCCGTTCGGCAGGGGTGCATTCGGGTTCCAGTAGACCACTGCCTTTTTCAGATTGAACGGCTTGCCGTTCACGTCGCAGGAGGCGCGGTTGTAGATGATGCGGCGGTTGACCGGCCAGCACCAGCTCCATTCCGGGAACATCCCCAGTCCGGTCGGGTCTTTTTTCACCCGCCGCGCCATCATGTTCCCCTTCTCGTTGTAGCTCTGGCAGTAGATCCAGTTACCGCAGGAGGTAGTGCCGTCGGCCTGCAGCTGTGCGAAGCCACCCGCCAGTTCACCCTTCTTGCCGAGCAGTTTCTTCGGCGCCCAGGGCGGCGCCGGTGGCGGCGGCTTCTCCCCCGGCTTCAGCTTCGGCTTGTCCTCCACGTCGTCCAGGAAGTAGCCGTTGATCTCCTTGGCCACGGCATGGGTGTCGATGCTCTTGATCGTGCCGTCGGCCCGCTTGAAGCCGTAGTTCCAGGTGAGGTTGGTGAGCTGCTCCGGCAGCGCGCCACCCTCCTTGGCGTAGAGCCCCTTCAGTTTCCGGTACAGCTCGTGGATGATCTCGGCGTCCGGCTTGCTTTGTCCGAGCGGATTCACGGCCTTGTAACGCCACTGGGCCCAGCGACCGGAGTTGCTGACGCTCCCCTCCTTCTCAAAGGAGGCGGCGGCGGGGAGGAGGAACACCTCGGTCTTGACCGTGGCCGGGTCGATGCCGGGACCTTTCCAGAACGAGGCGGTCTCATTGTCGAACAGGTTGACCGCCACCATCCAGTCAAGCTTGGTGAGGGCGGTCCGCACCTTGGTGGAGTTGGTTCCGGAGCAGGCCGGGTTCTGTCCCCAGGCAAAGAACCCCTTGAACTTACCCTTGATCATGTTGTCGAAGATCATCAGCCAGGAGCCGTTCATCCCCGGGTCCAGCTTGGGGAGCCAGTTGTAGCCGAAGTCGTTCTCCTTGGTCGCATTGTTGCCGTAGATCGCCTTCAGGTAGCTGATGAGGTACTTGTTGCGATTGCCCCACCAGTTGGCGCTCTGGGGGTCCTTGGTCTTCGGGGTGTGCTTCTCGATGTAGGCCGCCGTATCCTTCAGGTCGGCCGACGGCACCGGCAGATAGCCGGGGAGGATGTGGAACAGGAGCCCCTGGTCCGTCGACCCCTGCACGTTCCCCTCGCCGCGCAGGGCGTTGATCCCGCCGCCGGCGATGCCGATGTTCCCCAGGAGGAGCTGGATGATGGACATGGTGCGGATGTTCTGGGTGCCGACCGTGTGCTGGGTCCACCCCATGGCGTACAGCTCGGTCCCCGCCTTGTCCGGCTTGCCGGTGGAGGCGTACAGCTGGTAGACCTCCATGAGCTTTTCCTTGGGAGTGCCGCAGATCCGGGAGACGAGCTCCGGGGTGTAGCGGCTGTAGTGTTTCTTCATCAGCTGGAAGACACAATTCGGGTCCTGCAGCGTCGGGTCCTTCAGGACCTTGTCGTCGGCGTCCTTCTGGAACGACCACGCCTTCGGGTCGTAGCTCCGCTTCTTGGGATCGTAGCCGGAGAAGAGCCCGTTCAGGTCACCCGGCATCCGGAAGTTCGGGTTCACCAGGTAGGCGGCGTTGGTGTAGTTCTTCACATACTCATCGAAATGGAGCTTGTTCTGCAGGATGAAGTTGATCATCCCCCCCAGGAAGGCGATGTCCGTCCCGGACCGCAGGGGAGCGTACAGATCGGCCTTGGAGGCACTGCGGGTAAAGCGGGGATCGACGCAGATCACCTTGGCGCCGGCATCCTTGGCCTTCATGATCCAGCGGAAGGCGATGGGATGGTTCTCGGCGGGGTTGGCCCCCATGATGAGGATTACGTCGGCATTCTTGAAATCTATCCAGTGGTTCGTCATTGCACCGCGTCCAAACGACTCTGCCAGAGCCGCCACAGTTGCGCTGTGTCAAATGCGGGCCTGGTGTTCGATATACACCAGGCCTAACCCCCTCAGGAATTTTTGGTACAGGTAGCACTCTTCGTTGTCCATGGCGGCGCTCCCCACTGAAGCCATCCCCATGGTGCGGTTCACGACCGCTTCGATCTCCTTCTCGACCTCGGCACTGCCGACCTTTTCCTTGACCTTGATCCTTGAGGTCGCCACAAAGCTTGAGTCGCGGGTCTTCTTGACCTTCTTGGCAATCTCGTCAATCGCCCAGTCCCAGGTGACCTCCTGCCACTGCGTTGCACCGGCGGCGCGGTAGAGCGGCTTGGTCAACCGTGCCTTGTTGTCGCGCAGTTGATAGACCGAGGAACCTTTCGGGCAGAGGGCCCCCTCGTTGATCGGATGATCCGGGTCACCTTCGACATTGACGACGTTGCCCCCCAGGGTATGGACAATCATCCCGCAACCGACCGCGCAGTACGGGCAGATGGTAGTGCTCTCCTTGGCGTAGCGGATCGGCAGATCCTCGGCCCGGGCCTCGATCGGCTCCAGATTGAGCCCGAGGGTGGCCGCAGCCAGGCCGGAACCGGACAGCTTGAAGAAATCCCTTCGTGAAACCCCCATACAACGTACCTCCTTTCGATGGTGAATCGCCACACATGACAAATAGCGGTATTAGAACTTTTTTTGTTTGGTTTACGCTGTAATTTCGCTATGCTTTACAAAACATCAGGACACATAGCAACACACGTACCAATTCATAGAACATGGGTTTAACATACTGCATTCATACTTAAATCAAAAACCCTCCCCCAAGAACGAGACGCCTTTTTCGGCCCCGGGGCGGGTAGTTTCTTCCCCTGGCCGGATACTTTTTTCCCGTTCAGTTGCCGGTGACAGTCTCACCATCGGGAGTGAAAGCGGGAAGGTAGGGGTACGGCGGAAGGATACTGTTGTAAGGTGCGGGAAAGGAGAGGATTCGATTGCTGTCAGGAAAGATCTATATATGTGACGACGAAGAGGAGATGCGCCGCTACCTGAGGAAGATGCTGCTGTCGCACGGCTTTTCCGTGGAGACGTTCGCTGATGGCGCCTCCCTTTTGCAACGCCTGGAGAATGAGGAAAACGGCGGCCCGGACCTCCTCCTGCAGGACATCCGGATGCCCGACATGGACGGCATCGATGTGCTGAAAAGGGTCGGCAGGCTCTACCCATCGCTCCCGGTGGTGATCATAACCGCTTACGGCAGCATCGATTCGGCGGTGGAGGCGATCAAACTGGGGGCCTACGACTACATCACCAAGCCGTTTCCCAAAGAAAAGATCCTCGGCGTTATGGAAAAGGCGCTGGAGAGGGAGTTCCTGATCAACGAGAACCGCGGCCTGAAAGAGGCGCTGATCAGGCAGTCGGCCCCGGGAGAGATCGTCTTTGCGAGCCGGAAGTTCCGGGAGATCCACGAGCTCACCCTCCAGGTGGCCGAGAGCGAGGCGAACATCGTCATCGAAGGGGAATCGGGAACCGGCAAGGAACTGATTGCCAGGGCCGTCCACTACCACAGCCCCCGCCGGGAGCGGCGCTTCGTCTCCATCAACTGCGCCGCCCTGTCGGACACCCTGCTGGAGAGCCAGATCTTCGGCCACATCCGGGGCGCGTTCACCGGCGCCGTTACCGCCCAGAAGGGGCTCCTGGACGAGGCAGGGGGGGGCACCCTCTTCCTGGACGAGATCGGCGACATCAGCCCGTCACTCCAGGCAAAACTGCTGCGGGTCATCCAGGAGCGGGAGTTCATGCCGGTCGGCGCCACGAAACCGAAAGCGGTGGACATCCGGTTGGTGGCGGCAACCAACAAGGAACTGGCGACCGAGGTCAAGTTCGGACGGTTCCGCAAGGACCTCTACTACCGGCTGAACGTCATCAACCTCACCCTCCCGCCGCTCAGGGAACGGAAGGAGGATATCGAGCCCCTGACCAGGCACTTCATCGGGAAGTATTCCCGCCGGACCAAGAAGCGGGTCAGCAGCATTTCGGACGATGCGCTGCGACTCCTGGCCCAGTACTCATGGCCGGGAAATGTCCGCGAACTGGAGAACGTCATCGAGCGGGCCGTCATCCTCGCCAGGGGCGAGCAGGTTACGGCGGACCTCTTTCCGCTGATGAGCCCGGAGAGCCCCGAGGGGTTGCCGGAAACCGGGGAGACCTCCCTGGAGAGCGTCGAGCGGCGCCAGATCATGAAGATCCTGAAAAAGACCGGCTTTCACCGGAGCCGTGCCGCCGAGGAACTGGGGATAACCCGAAAGACCCTGAGCAAGAAGATCGCCGAGTACGGACTCTCCCTCCCGGGAGATGCCCCGGTAGAGGATTGAACCGAGGCCTATGACTCCGCTCCGCATCTCCATCCGCACCAAGCTGACCATCGGCGCGCTCCTGCCGCTCTCCATCGCCATCCTCGTCTCGTCCCTCACCGGCGCCTACCTGATCAACGCGAATATCGCCAGACAGGCCCAGGACAAGGTCCGGATCGACCTCAACTCCGCCCGTGAGGCATACCTGAACGAGACCCAGCGCATCCGCGACCTGGTCAGATTCAGGGCGAGTGCCCCGTTCGTGGCCACGGCCGTCTCCGGGGGAGACCGACGGGCCATTGCCCCTCTCCTATCCTCCTTTCGCAGGAACGAGCAGTTGGACCTGCTGACGGCCGTTGACAAGGACGGGAGGGTCATTTTCCGGTCAAGAAACCCCGCAGTCTTCGGCGACTCCCGCGGCAACGACCTGCTGGTGACCCGGGCGCTCAGGGGGGAGATCGTTTCCGGAACCGAGGTCCTGCAACCGGAGGAGCTGAAGAAGGAGGGAAACGACCTGGCCCTCCAGGCCACCATCGCCGTGGTGCCGACTCCGCGGGCCCGTGCCACGGCCAAGGGGGTCGAGCGCTCGGGCATGCTGATGGTTGCCTCCGCGCCGGTGCTGAACAGGGAGGGGCAGATCGTGGGGGCGCTCTACGGCGGGATACTGCTGAACCGGAACAACAGTCTGGTGGACCGGATCAAGCGGATCGTCTACGAGGGGGTGCGGTTCCACGGCGAGGATGTGGGAACGGCGACCATCTTCCTGGACGACATCCGAATCACCACCAACGTGATGACCACGGAGGGGAAGAGGGCCATCGGCACAAAGCTCTCCGAGGAGGTCTATAACCGGGTCATCGTCAACCGCGAGAAGTGGGTGGACCGGGCATTCGTGGTGAAGGACTGGTACTTCACGGCCTATGAACCGATTCTGGACCTGAGCGGCACCGTTGTCGGCTCGCTCTACGTGGGGATGCTGGAGAAACCGTACCAGGAGATGAAGCGGCGGGTGAACCTGATCTTCGGCGGCGTACTGCTGCTCGGCTCCATCATCGGCCTGGCCGCCTCCGGCTTCATCGGCTCACGCCTGGCACACCCCATCCGGGAACTGCAGAACCGTGTCAAGCGGCTGTCCACCGGCGAACGGGAGATAGAGATCGCGGTTATGGCCAACGACGAGATCGGCGACCTGGCCGGCGAATTCAACAGCATGACCAGGAAGCTGATCAGGCGGGAAGACGAGATCAGGGAGCTGAACCGGAACCTGGAGCGGAAGGTCGGAGAGAGAACGGCCGAACTGGAGGAGAAGAGCCTGCTGCTCATCAAGGCCCGTGAAGAACTGGCCCGGGCCGAGAAGCTCGCCGCCATCGGAGAACTGGCCGCCGGCGTCGCCCATGAGATCAACAACCCGATGGCCATCATCAGGGGGAACGCCGAACTGCTGCAGATGGCGGTGCCGGCTCGGGCAGCCATCCGGGAGGAGGTGGACATCATCGCCAGCCAAGTGGGGAGGGTGGACCGGATCGTCGGCAATCTGCTCAAGTTCGCCCGTCGCCAACGGAAGCAACTCGCTGCGACGGACCTGAACCTGATGCTCGATGAGATCCTGGATCAGGTGGGTCATCAGGTGCCGCTGGCAGGGGTTACCGTCACCAGGCGGTTCGACCCGGACCTTCCGGGGATCGAGGGAGACCCCGACCAGCTACGGCAGGTGTTCACCAACCTCATCCTCAATGCCATCCACGCCATGGCCGAAGGGGGTAGCCTGACCATATCGACGCTGACGAACAGAGAGGCCGGCTGCTGCGACGTGGTTGTTGCCGATACCGGGGCCGGCATCTTGCCGGAACACCTGGAGCAGATCTTCAACCCGTTCTTTACCACCAAGGCAAACGGAACCGGTCTCGGGCTATCGGTATCCTACGGCATCGTGCGCGACCACGGCGGAACAATCCACGTGACGAGCGAACCGGGGAGGGGGAGTGCCTTTCGGGTCACCCTCTCCCTGGTTCAGCCACGGAACGATGCCGGTCCACCGGCTGCGTAGCCGTGCTCCCCCCTCCCCCGTCAACATTCGCCGTATTGTCCCGCTCACCCTCCCTGAGCCGGTAGTAATCGTCCGGGGTGTTGATGTTGCGGAATGAACCGAATTCCGGGTCCAGGGTGGCAACCTCAGCAGCAGGGACGATCCTGACCGGGAAACGGTCGAACAGATCAGCGATGCGCCGCACACCGCCAGCCAGGGCCCTATCCATCGCCGGCAGGGCAGACTTGTGGTAGAAGGCGTGGAGCGGCTCAAGGCCGCCGTCACTCCTGGGTACCAGGGCGGCATTGTCCCCCATCAGCGCCGCCAGCCAGCGGATCAGGCCGCCGTTCAGGTACGGCATGTCGCAGGCGGTCACGAAGATGCGATTGAAACGGTTGTGGTGCAGGCCACTGTGTACGCCGGCCAGGGCTCCCTTGCCCGGATAGAGGTCAGGGACCTTCCGGCAGGGGAGGAAGTCATACAGCTCCGGGTTGTTGGTGACGACGATCACCTCGTCGAACAGCTCCCGGAGCTGCCTGTGGATCGCCTCGATGAACCGCCCCCCCCTGTAGGGGAGGAGCCCCTTGGTGCTCCCCATCCGGCGGGACTCGCCGCCGGCCAGGATGACACCGGTGACGCCGAGGATGCGGTTGCCGGGTAGGGGCAATTCATGAATTGCCCCTACGGGTGCCACGATTTCCGGACGTTCAGGGCGTTGGCAGTCCCCCCCTTCGGCAGGGACAAGAGTTCCTTTGCTGTATCCGCAACAAACGTTTTTCATACAGTCTCAATTGAATCCAGGCCCAGGGCTAATCAAACCGTGTTCTCCAGCTTATCCGAATGGTTTCCTTCATGCCGCTCTACCCGGTGGAAATGGTCCGGAATCGTGTAGTCGACCGTTTCCGGATGATGCTCGAAGATCGGGAAGTACTTGGCGATCAGCACGAAGAAGAGGATATGGGCGGCGATGATGCCGATGGTCACCAGCGACTCCAGGAAGGAGGGGTAGTAGATCTCCTGGTTGGGCTGGATCATGCCGAACATGGAGACGTTGAAGCGGTTCAGGATCAGGCCGAAGATGACCAGCGTCGCCCCCTGGAGCTGCAGCCGGTGATCGCTCCGGTTCTCCTTCTTCAGGAAGATGAAAAGCGGCACCAGTACCCCGAGGCCGATCTCCAGGGTGAAGAGCGCCACCAGCCCGGGCCGGTCGAAGAGCGGACCGTGGGAGAGAAAGAACAGGGCGTAGAGCTTTACCGCCAGGTAGAGCGAGAGGATGCACGGGAGAACCTTCGCCAGGGTCTCCAGCAGCTCCGATTCGTCCGGCTGCCCCATGTAGCGGTGCACCATGGTGGCCTCGATGATGATGATGGAGAGGCCGGTAAAGATTGCCGACAGCCAGAACTGGAGCGGCAGCAGCGGGTTGTACCAGAGGTTGTGCAGCTTGTCCACGGCGATCAGGAAGAAGGTGCCCAGCGACGACTGGTGCAAGGTGGAGATGGCCGCGGCCGCGATCACGAGCGGCATCTCCAGCCAGCGCAGCACCCGGAGCGGCAGATGGTAGCCGAGCCGCTCGCAGACCGGCGAGAGGAACTCCAGGAAGAGCACGGTGGTGTAGGCCATGACGCACATGGAGACCTCGAACATGGGGGAGTGGACGTTCCAGTAGACCATGGTGTGCCAACCGCGCTGGGGCTGCCCCAGGTCGAGGAGCAGGCCGATGCCGACCAGCGAGTAGCCGAGGAAGCCGGTGACGATGGCCGGCCTGACCAGCGGCTCCAGTTTTTTGATGTGGAAGCAGTGGACGATGGCCCCCAGGGTGAAGGCCCCGGCCGCCAGCGGCACCGCGGTTACCACGTCGAAGGATATCCAGAGGCCCCAGGGGTAGGTGTCGTTCAGGTTGGTGGTGACACCAAGGCCGAAGACGAAGCGGATGGCCGAGGCCAGCGCTCCCAGGGCCACCAGGAAGATCATGAACTTGAGGAACCGGTGGTACCCCTTTATTTCGTTAATGATGAGCTTTGCAGCGGTCATAAATTCCTCCCGATAAAATCTTGGACAGAACGAAAAGCCTTAGCCACAGAGGTCACCGAGGTACATAGAGGAAACCCGGCAGATGAGAAAATTCCTGGGCGAGAAACAATGCCCTGCGGATGAAGTTTCAGCTGCACATTTTGCAGACATGCCCATGCGCTTCATAACCCCTCCCGGCCTCCCCTTATCTTAAGGGGAGGAGGATTTAGTCCCCCTCTCAAGATAAGAGGGGGTTGGGGGGAGTTATGATTTGACAGGTGCTGAATAGTATCCTCCGTGCCCTCTGTGGTAATGCTTGTTATTGATCCGCCCGGTTCTTTTTCCGCTCCTCCTCTTCCCGCTTCACCCGCTCCTTGCGGTGATTGAACCACGAGATGAGGGAAAGGGACCCCCCCACGGTCAGGAATATCCCCGGCACCAGACGGAGCGCCTGCCAGGTGTACGAGGGAAGCGGCCGTTTGGTGACCTGCTTGAAGCCGAGCTCGTCCAGCGGCTGATGGGTCAGGTAGAGGACGCTTGTCCCGCCGGCCTCCTCCTTGCCGTAGATGGTCTTGTAGTAGCGGCCCGGCCGGCTGGCGATCCTCTTTTCCGCCTCTTTCAGCATCTCGTCGCGACTGCCGTAGGTGATGGCCGTCGGGCAGGCGGTGGCGCAGGCCGGCTCCAGCCCCTCCTTGACCCGGCTGTAGCAGCCGGTGCACTTCTTCACCAGCGGAAACGCCTTGCTCCATTCGTACTTGGGGACCCCGAACGGACAGGCGACCATGCAGAAGCGACAGCCGATGCAGCGCTTGGCGTCGTAGACCACCGGTCCTTCCGCGGTCTTCTTGAACGCCCCGACCGGGCAGACGGAGGCGCACGCGGGGTCGTTGCAGTGCATGCACATCTCCTTGTAGAAGGCGAATTCGTGCTGCCCGTTCTTCTCGTAGTCCTTGAACTTCACCCTGGTGAAGGTGTGTTCGGACATCTGGGGCGGATTCTGGTACCCCTCGCCGGTGAAGAAGGTGGTCTTTTCCCCCGGAAGCCCGTTCCACTGCTTGCAGGCGACCTGGCAGCCGCGGCAGCCGGTGCACTTGGTGGTGTCGATCAGAAACGTCCTGTTCTTTGCGTACTCTTTGGTACCGGAACTCATGCCGCCTTACCCCCCTTCTCGATGCTGCAGAGGAACGCCTTGAACTCCGGGATACCGGTATTGGCGCAACCAACGGTCGGGGTCAGGACGTTGCCGCTGTCGCCGGTGGCAAGTCCGGCATAGCCGAAGTGCCACGGCATCCCCACCTGCTCGACCTGTTTCCCCTCCACATTGAACGGCTTGAGCCGGCTGGTGACGAGTGCCACCGCCTCTATGCTCCCCCGCTCCGTGGTCACCCGCACCTTGTCCCCCTGCTTGATCCCCTTGTGCCGGGCCAGGGTCTCGGAAAGCTCCACGAACATGTCCGGCACCAGCTCCACCAGCCACGGGAGGCTCCGGGTCATGGCCCCGGCCTGCCAGTGCTCGGTCACCCGGTAGGTGGTGCCGATGTACGGGAACTTGCCGGTGTCGCTGGAGACGTTTTTCGGCACCTTAACGACAGGATTTGTCTGCACCCGGGAGAGGAGGTTCCTGGCCGGGCTCTCCACCGGTTCGTAGTGCTCGGGGAACGGGCCGTCCTTCATGTCCAGGGCGTAGAGCCGGCCATGCCCCTCTGGGAGCATGATGAAGGGATATTTCCCCTCCTTGTCGTCCTTCATGGGCGGCCAGGGACCGTCGGGGACATCCCCTTTCCACTTCTTCTCCAGGCTGTCCCAGGCGATCAGCGGGCGCTTGGGGTTGAACGGCTCGCCAGCCGGGTTGACCGATGCGCGATTGTAGATGATCCGGCGGTTCACCGGCCAGCACCACGACCACTTGGGGAAGAGTCCGAGGCCGGTCGGGTCGCTTGTGTCCCGGCGCGCCATCTGGTTCCCCTCCTTGGTGTAGGAGCCGCAGTAGATCCAGCAGCCGGAGGTGGTGGAGCCGTCGTCCTGGAGGTACTTGAACATCGGGACCTGGTCGCCCTTCCTGAACGTAAGCAGCTTGTCCTTGTCCTTGATGGTCGTGTCTTTCGTGAAGTAGCCGTTGATCTCCCTGGCCACCAGGTGGACGTCCGGCTCATGCCCGTCGCCGTAGTTCCAGGCAAGCCTGGTGATCGGCTCGGGAAATGCCCCGCCCTGCTTCAGGTAGAGCGCCTTGATCCGTTTGTAGAACTCGTCGATGATATGGAGGTCGCTGCGGGAGTCCCCCACGGGATGGACGGCGGCGTAGCGCCACTGGGCCCAGCGGCCCGAGTTGGAGATTGAGCCTTCCTTCTCGACGGAGGAGGCTGCCGGCAGCATGAAGACCTCGGTCTGGATCGTCTTCGGATCGACGCCGGGTCTCTTCCAGAAGATGGAGGTCTCGGTCTCCCAGAGGTCGGCGGTGACGAGCCACGTGAGTTTTCCCAGCGCCTCGCGGGCCTTGCCCGAGTCGGGTCCCCCCACTGCCGGGTTCATCCCCATGCAGACCAGCCCCTCCAGCTCCCCCTTCCCCATTTTCTCCATGATCTTCACGTACCCGTAGTTCCCGGACCGCTTGGGGAGGTAGTCGTAGCAGAAATCGTTTTCCTTGGTTGCGTGGTCGCCGTACCAGGCCTTCAGCAGGCTGACGGTGTACTTCGGGGTATTGCCCCACCAGTTGGCGCTCTTCGGGTCCTTGGTCTTGGGGGTCCACTTCTCGAGGTACCCCTTCAGGTCCACGTTGTCGAACTCCGGCGACTTCAGGTAGCCGGGGAGGATATGGAATAAGAGGCCGTAGTCGGTGGAGCCCTGGACGTTGGATTCGCCGCGAAGCGCGTTCACCCCGCCGCCGGCGATGCCGATGTTCCCGAGGAGCATCTGCAGGAGCGCCACGGCCCGGACGTTCTGGCTGCCGTGGGTCGACTGGGTGATCCCCATGGCGTACAGGATCGTGCCCGACTTGTCCGGCCGACCGGTGGTGCAGAACGCCTTGGCCACGGCCAGGTAGTCCTCTTTCCTGGTACCGGTGATGGCGCAGACCTTGTCGACGTCGTACCGTTTGTAGTGGGCCTTCAAGAGCTGGTAGACGCAGCGCGGGTCCTTCATCTCCGGGTCACGCCGCGGCTTCCCATCCGGCCCGGTGGCGTAGGCCAACGACTTCAGGTCGTAACTCTTCTCCTGGTCGTCGAAGGAACAGAACATGCCGTCCTGGAAGTCGAACTGCTCGCCCACGATGAACGTGGCGTTGGTGTAGTCCCGGACGTACTCCTTGTGGATAAGGTCGTGCTGGAGGGCGTAGTTGATCATCCCCCCAAGGAAGGCGATGTCGGTACCCGGGCGGATCTGGGCGTAGATGTCGGCCTTGGACGAGGTCCTCGTGTAGCGGGGGTCGACGGAGATCAGGGTCCCGCCGCTGTCCAGGGCCTGTTCGATCCATTTGAACGATATGGGGTGGTTCTCGGCCGGGTTGCAGCCGATGGCGAGGATCGCATCGGAGTTCTTCAGGTCAATCCAGTGGTTGGTCATGGCACCACGACCGAATGAAGCCGCCAGACCGGCGACCGTTGACGAGTGTCACAGTCGGGCCTGGTGTTCGAGGTTCCCCACCCCCATGGCGCGGGCGAACTTGGTCCAGAGGTAGCACTCCTCGTTGTCCAGGCCGGCGCCGCCGAAAAAGGCCAGGCCGTCGGTCCTGTTCACCAGGTATTCCTTGTTGTCCTTCTTGTTCAGCTCACTCTTCTTGAAGCTCTTGTCGCGGGTCTCCTTCATCCGCTGGGCGATCCGGTCAAGTGCCCAGTCCCACGACTTCTCTTCCCACTTGTCCGAACCGGGGGCACGGTACTTCACCTTCCGGAGCCGGTTTTCGTTATTGGCGATCTGGAAGAGAGCGCCACCTTTGGGGCAGAGCGCCCCCTGGTTGATCGGGTGCTCAGGGTCACCCTCGGTATTGACGACCCTGCCGTCCTTGGTGTGGACGATCAGACCGCAGCCGACCGAACAGAACGGACAGATGGTGGTCGAGCTCTTCAACCCCTTGGTGCGCATCTCCGGGGAATCGACACTGGCCTCCCCTTTCCCGGCCAGGGCGATACCGGCCGTTGCCAGCGCCCCCCCCTGCAGAAACTGCCTGCGTGAAATTCCCATTCCTGCCTCCTTGCTGATATTCGAAAGGCACACATGTTGCCTGTTCATTAAGCCAGCCGTATACAGCAACCGGTATGCCATGGAGATTCTGACGCAGTATTGGCCGGCTATGCCGGCTAACCGGCTGAAAACAGACACCGAGCCCACGGAAGGGAAGCGCAGCAAGGAGATTAAAACAATCTTGTATTGTTTAATTCAGTCATCGAATGTAACATTCTGACCACATGATTATCGCCAGCTAATAATTTGACACAGAGAGAACCTCATGAACGCACGCATCCTGATTTGCGACGACGAAATCGAAATACTGAGCTATCTCCGCAAAATCCTGATGGCCAAGGGGGTGGCCGTGGAGACCTTCACCTCCGGGACTGCCCTCCTGCACCACCTGGAGAACAGCAGTGCCGAGACGGCGGACCTGATCCTGCTGGACATCAGGATGCCGGATATGGACGGCATCAGGGTGCTGGGCCGGATCAGGGAACTGGGGCTGGAGATCCCGGTACTGATCATGACCGCCTATGCCTCCATCGATTCGGCAATAGAGGCGATCAGGCTCGGGGCCTACGATTACGTCACCAAGCCGTTTCCCAAGGAAAAGGTGCTCGGACTGCTGGAAAACATCATCGAGCGCAAGCTGCTCAGGCAGGAAAACCAGGCCCTGAAGGAGGAACTTGGCAGGCCGTCCAGCCAGAAGAAGATCGTCTTTACCAGCGCCCGGTTCCGCGAAGTCTACGACCTGGCGCGGCAGGTGGCGGCCAGCGACGCCAACATCCTGATCCTCGGCGAGTCGGGCACCGGCAAGGAGCTGATCGCCGGCCTGATTCACCACAACAGCCCGCGCCGGGGACGCTCCTTTCTGTCGATCAACTGTGCGGCCCTGTCGGACACCCTGCTGGAAAGCCAGCTGTTCGGGCATGTCCGCGGCGCCTTCACCGGCGCCATCACCCCGCAGAAGGGGCTCATGGAAGAGGCTGACAACGGCACCATGTTTCTGGACGAGATCGGCGACATGAGCCTGGTGCTCCAGGCCAAGCTGCTGCGGGTCATCCAGGAGCGCGACTTCATCCCCGTGGGGGCAACGAAGGCCAAAAACGTCGACGTCCGCTTCATTGCCGCCACCAACAAGGACTTGCTCCAGGAGGTCAAACTGGGGCGGTTCCGGGAGGACCTGTTCTACCGGCTGAACGTCATCCCGATCCACCTGCCACCGCTGCGTGAGCGAACAGAGGATATCGAACCGCTGGCCCGGCATTTCATCAACAAGTTCTCCCTCCGTATGAAGAAAGAGGTGACCGGGCTGAGTCCCGACGCCATCCGCAGGCTGACCGGCTACCCCTGGCCCGGCAACATCAGGGAGTTGGAGAACGTCATCGAACGCGCCGTGATCCTTGCCCGGGAGGCGTCGATTACCGCCGAACAGCTCCCACTGCTGGCCAGCGAACCGCCCGGAGAGCCGGTACGCGAAGGACGTCTCGTCCCCCTGGAGACCGTGGAAAAGGAGCATATCCAGTTCGTGCTGAAAAGGACCGGTTATCACAAGAGCAGGACGGCGAGTATCCTCGGCATCGCCCGCCGGACCCTGGATCGGAAGATCGAGGAATACGCACTCGCGGACAGCGTCCTTGCCGACGGAGAAGACCGCTGATGCCGCGCCGCTCCATCCGGGCCAAGCTGACCATCGGCGCCCTCACCCCCTTTTTCGTGGCGCTCGTCATCTGCTCCTGCACCGGTCTGTACATCATCGACTCCCGGGTGGCCCACCAGGCCCAGGAGAAGGTCAGGACCGACATCAATTCGGCTCGGGAGGCCTACCAGAACGAACTGGCCCATATCGACGAACTGATACAGTTCACGGCCACTATCCCCCTCTATGCAGAGACCGTTGCCACCCGCGACAGGAAAGGGATTGCAGCCCTGCTGACCCCGCTCCAGGAGCGCAAGAAGCTGGATTTCCTGACCGTGGTCGACAGGAGCGGACGCGTCCTCCACCGGGCGCACAATCCGGCCCATGCCGGCGACGACCTGAGCACAAGGCGCTCCGTGGCCATGGCGCTGCGTGGCGAGCCGGTCAGCGGCACCGAACTCTTCTCGTCCCGTGAGCTGCAGAACGAGCAGGATGAGCTGGCCCGCCGGGCGAAGATCGAGGCGGTGGCAACGCCACGGGCCAGGCCGGCGCCGGTCTCGACTGAGGGCGCCGGCCTGCTGCTGGTTGCCGCGGCGCCGGTGAAGGACAGAAGCGGTGCCATTGTGGGGGCTCTGACCGGCGGGGTGCTCCTGAACAGGAACAACGCCCTGGTGGACAAGATCAAGGACACGGTCTACGAAGGGGTACGGTTCAACAACAAGGAGGTGGGAACCGCCACCATCTTCCTCGGCGACCTGCGCATCGCCACCAACGTCATGACCCGTGACAACAGGCGCGCCATCGGCACCCGCCTCTCCGAGGAGGTCTACAACCGGGTGATCCTGGAGAAAGCGAAATGGGTGGGCAAGGCGTTCGTCGTTTCCGACTGGTACCTGTCCGCCTACGAGCCGATCCTCGACCTGGGGGGAAAGGCGATTGGCTCGCTGTATGTGGGCATACTGGAGAGGCCTTATGCCGAACTGAAGAAAGAGGTGAACCTGATTTTCGGCGCCATCGTGCTGGTCTGCACGCTCATCGGCCTAGCCATCTCCGGGGTTATCGGCAAGCAGCTCTCCCGGCCGATCCGGTCGCTGGAGACCCTTGCCAGACGGGTGGCGGCCGGCGAGCGCAACCTGCAGATCGAGGTGCGGACAGGCGATGAACTGGAAGACCTGGCCGATGAATTCAACCAGATGACCAGGGCGCTGGATCAGCGGGAGACGGAAGTACGGAACCTGAACCGCAGCCTTGAACAGAAGGTGCAGGAGCGAACCGCCCAGTTGGAGGAGAAGAGCCACCTGCTGCTGCAGACCCAGGCAGACCTCGCCCGGTCCGCCAAACTCGCCGACCTGGGGGTGATGGCTGCCGGCGTGGCCCACGAGATCAACACCCCGCTGGCCATTATCCGGGGCAATGCCGAGGTCCTGGAGATGAGCATCCCGGCCGGACACCGGAACCGGGAGGAGATCGACATCATCTCCCGGCAGACCGAGCGGATTGCCCGGATCGTCGGCAACCTGCTCACCTTTGCCCGGGAGAGAAAGCTCCGCCAGGGGACCGTCGCCATCCATCCGCTCCTGGACGACATCGTCGCCCAGATCGGCTTTCAGATCCCGATGACCGCGATCCGGGTGGTACGGAACTACGCCCCCGACCTGATCACCATTCCCGGCGACGGCGACCAGCTCCGCCAGGTCTTCAGCAACCTGGTGTTGAATGCCGTCCAGGCCATGCCGGGTGGCGGGGCACTGACCCTGGCAACCTGTATGTCAGCAGCAGAGGGAATCTGTGCCATCGACGTGGCTGACACGGGGTGCGGCATCCCCCGGGACAACCTGGAACAGATATTCTCGCCCTTTTTCACCACCAAAGAGAACGGCAGCGGCCTGGGACTCTCCATATCGTACGGCATCGTCAAGGATCACGGCGGCGAGATCAGCGCCATCAGCCCCGAGGGGGAAGGAACCATCTTTCGGGTCATTCTGCCGCTGACACCGGCCACGGTGTGACGGCACAACAACAGTACGAACGGACGACAAGGGGAATATCGCTAATGAAATGAGATGCAAAAACGGAGAGGAATCCTGCCGAACAACCCTGCTTCCGCCATTACGGGAGAGGCGCCGGGGTGGTGAAATGCGGGGAGATGCTATGCCTCTGACCAGGCCGACGGCACCACAGTCTGGTTGTATGCAAGCCAGTATTTGGCAATGCCGGAGATCACCTGGAAATACTCCCGAAAATCAATCGGCTTCACGATATAACTATTGGCTCCCAGCGCGTAACAATCGATCACGTCCCGCTGCTCCTGTGACGATGTCATGACGACAACCGGTATATTTCTGGTTTTCGGGTCCGTCTTGAGAGCCCTGAGCACTTCCTGCCCATTGAGTCGCGGCAGTTTGAGATCCAGAAATATCACTTTCGGGAACGACTTCAGGTCGTTACCGGCGAGGTATTCAAGGGCCTCTACCCCGTCCTTGGCACGTGCCACCCGGCATTTGGGCAGTTCTTTTGCCAGCACCCGCATGGCAAGATCAACTTCATCCGTATTGTCTTCAACCAACAGAATATCCGGTCTCATGGCGTAACCTCCCCCTGCCACAGCAGGTTGCTACCGGAAAATATCTCCGGGGAATATTCCCCCTTGCGCGACAACCCTTCGAGTGTTATCTACTTTACAGCAATACTCATACCTCAACCAAACAGGGCTTTATGCACAAAGAAATACTACTGCATACCACGAGCAACGAAGACAACCAGATTGGTCAGCGAATACGACAGGTCCGAATCTCGAGAAAGCTGACACAACAGGCCTTTTCCCGGTCGCTGGGCATTGTGCAGGGATTCTTGTGCGGCATTGAGCGGGGTAAAAAGATTCCGTCCGACACCCTGCTCATTGCCCTTTCCCATCTCTACGAAATAAATATGCAGTGGCTCGTTTCCGGCACAGGCCCCATGGCACCCGTGCAGGAAACTGACAATGGACAGGTCCATTTCCCTCTGCTAAAACGGATTCCAGATACGCTTCCGGAGCAGATCGACGACAACGACATCGAGACCGTCCTCGCCTTCCCTAACCTGCCCAAGGGCTGTTTTGGCCTGGTCTATTCCGGAGAATTCATGGCGCCAACCATCCGCGATGGTGATATCATTGTCATCAAGCCGGGGGAACCGGTTCAGCACGGAATGGTGGTACTATTCAGGAACCGCTGGGGGGAACCGGTGCTGCGCAGGTACCGGATCAAGGATGGCGAGGCCCATTTTTCTCCGGACAATTCGCTCTATACCTCGTTCAAGGCCGATGCGTCCACGCAGATCATTGGCGTGGTGGTCGCCGCTTGGCGTAACGTCAGGATCTGATTCTACCGCCACACAACGGAGCAGGTCCGGCAAATGCCGTTGAAACACCATCGAAATCCGTTTCCGATACAGGAGGACCAAACATGAGCTTCAACCATTTTGACGACCGTGGACAGGCAATCATGGTGGACGTCAGCGCCAAGCAGCCGACCATGCGCAGTGCGATTGCTTCTGCCACCGTTCATCTGGGCCAGGAGACCCTGGCCGCCATCCTGGAAGGAAGGACCACCAAGGGGGACGTGCTGGGAGTAGCCAGGCTGGCCGGCATTGCTGCTGCCAAGAAGACGCCTGACCTGATCCCCCTGTCACACCCCCTGGCGATCCACTTCGTCTCCATCGACTTTACCAGCGACCAGACCGCCGGCACCATCCGGGTGGAAGCAACGGTCAAGGCGTTCGAGCGGACCGGCGTGGAGATGGAGGCGATGACGTCGGCCGCCGTGGCCGCACTCACCATCTATGACATGTGCAAGGGTCGCGACAAGAGCATCGCCATCGGCGAAATCGTGCTTCTCTTCAAAGAAGGGGGCAAGAGCGGGGTCTACCGGCGAAAGGAGACACAATGAAAGTGGCAATTCTGGTCCTGAGCGACAAGGGAGCCCGGGGAGAGCGCGACGACACCAGCGGCCCGGCCCTGGAACAGTGGCTGGCAGAGCATGGTGCAAAGGTGATGCATCTGGAGGTGATCCCCGACGAGCAGGAACTGATCGAGGTAAAGCTGATGGGGTGGGCCGACAGCGGCGCCCTGGACCTGCTCCTCACCTGTGGCGGCACCGGTGTGTCTCCCCAGGATGTCACCCCCGATGCGACGTTGAAGGTGGTTGAGCGGGTAATTCCCGGCTTTGGCGAAGAGATGCGGCGCAAAAGCCTGGCAAAGACCCCCCATGCCCTGATTTCCCGGGCTGTGGCCGGCATCCGGGGGCAGGCCCTGATCGTCAATCTCCCCGGCAGCCCCAAGGGTGCCATCGAGAACCTGGAGGCCGTCTGGCCGGCAATTCCCCACGCCGTAGCCAAGATCCAGGGCGACAAGAGCGACTGCGCCACCAACTGAGTACCCATGGAACTCTCCACCGACATCATCATCCTCCTCAAGTCCCCGACCATCGGCGAGGCGCTGACCCCTATCCGGATAAGCGCCATCCCTCCGGCCTTGCTGCAACTGGCGCCGGGGAGCGACGTACGGGCGGAGGTGCTGGGGAGGATGGTCAACGGTCGGACCCTGATGCGGGTCGCCGGAGAAGTGCTGACCATGGAACTGCCGGAATCCCTGACAACCGCGGATTCCGTGCGCATGACCTTTCTGGGTCGAGAGCCGCGCCCCACCTTTTCCCTGTCTCTCCAGCAAAACAGCGCCACCCCGGTGGCCATCAGCCAGACCGGCCGCTGGCTCGGCCAGATCGTGCAGGGTGATGGCGGCAGTTCTTCGCGGCCGGAACAACTCGGCCGCCCCGCCAGGGTCAGCGACGGCCCGCCGGTCGACACGGCGCGGCTGGCAGCGTCACTCCGGGAGGCGCTGAGCACCAGCGGCCTGTTCTACGAATCCCACCTGGTCGAGTGGGCGGCCGGCCGGCGTCAGCTCTCCAGCATCATGCAGGAACCGCAGGCGTCTCTCTCGCCCCAACCGGCCGGCACCCCAGCCGCCCCTCTTCCCGCCGGCAACGAACAGCCAGCGGCCATCGTCGCCGGAGCGACAACTGAGACTGAATCGGCCGCACCATCTTCGCCACCCGCGCCGGGAAGCGCCTCAGCACCGCAGCAACCGTCAGCACCGCAAGAATCACCAGCCGCCGCACCACAACCGCCAGAGATGCCGGCGGCGACAGATGCCGTCGGAACCAAGACACCGCCAGGCTCGGGCGAAGTGCACCCGGACGATGCGCAACAACAGCCGGCCGCACCACAGTCGGGCCGCGTTGCCACCACGCCTGTCGCCCACTCGGCAGGCCAACCTGTGGACGAACCGGCAGTCGGCGCCGGCAGTGACAACGGCACCGGGACTGCGCCTCAGCCGGCCGGCGCTCAAACTGCAGCGATCCGTCCCGGTGCCGGGGCAGTGCCCGCCACTGCTACACCAGGCCGGCAGGATTCCATTATTCAGGATACGGCTGCGGCTGGAGGTCCCGCCCCTCCGCAACAACCGTCACAGCTGGCAGAGGCAACACCAACCCGAGCAGCCGCTCCGCAGCAGGCCGGCACCGCAGCGACGGCACCGGTGCCCGCGCCTCAGACACCTTCCCAGCAGCAAATCCCGTCCCAGCCGGTTGCAGGCCACGAATCGCCTCCTGCCCCAACCGTTATCCTTCGCGAGCCGGCAGCGGCTATCCCGCCCCCGGCCCGGGACAGCGACATGGAGACCATCTCTCCCCGCCAGCAACCGGTCTCGTCCCCGCAGAAGCCGTCACCCCCCTTGCAGCCGTTCGATCAGGCAGCCGCAAAGGAGATGGATGCCGCCCCCAGCGCCCTTTCGACGAAAGTGCCGCACGAGGCGACAGCCGGGCGTACGGAGCGGCCTGAGGTCGCCGATCCTCGCGCGGCATCGATCATCAGGGAACAGCTGGCTACCCTGAACAGCGGGATGATCACCTGGAACGGCGAAGCATGGCCGGGTCAACCGCTCCAATGGCAGATAGAGGACCGGGAGGCCAGACATCGCGATCCCTCGGAAGGAAGATGGCACAGTGAACTGCGGGTTGATCTGCCAAACCTCGGGAATGTCGTTGCTTCGCTGAAGATCCGCGGCAAGAAACTGCATCTCTCGCTGACAGCAGACTCCGGCGCTACAACAGGCCTGATGCAGCAGGAAGCCCCCGCTCTTGCGGAACGGCTTGCTGCGGCTGGTCTCGATCTGGAAAACATGGTAATCCGACATGGCAAAAAAGAGTGACCGTGAACGGCAGGCCGCGGCACTTGCCTACAAGGCCGGTGATTACGCACCGCGAGTGATTGCCAAAGGTCACGGCGCCACTGCCGAAGCGATCATCGCCCTGGCAAGGGAGTCGGGGGTCTATGTGCACGAGTCGCCGGAACTGGTTTCACTCCTCCTGAAGGTGGATCTGGACCATTTCATCCCTGCCGAACTGTATGTAGCCGTGGCCGAGATTCTGGCCTGGCTCTACTGGCTGGAGCACGGCAAGCCCGATCAATCAGAGAATCCTTCCTGAACGCACCACTGCAAAATGTATACATTTTCCCATTTTTCGACAGAATTGTAACCAGTTACAAAGCTTTTCTATTGACCCTGACCTGGCGTTCGGCTATATATAATCCCGTTTTACAAATCTTCCGGGAGGTATCCATGTCACTTGTCGATCAGATCAAAAGCAAGGCCAGAAAAAACCTGAAAACCGTTGTTCTCCCCGAAAGCTACGACGAAAGGATGCTCTTTGCCGCGCAGCAGATCGTTGAACAGGGTTTGGCAAGGATTGTCATTCTGGGCAATCACGATGAGGTAACGGCTGTTGCCTCGGCCAAAGGAGTCAGCCTGGCAGGTGTGGAGATCATCGAGCCGGCTACGGCTCCGCGCCTCGGCGCATACGTCGACGAACTGGTCGAACTCCGGAAGAGCAAGGGACTCACCAGAGAAGAAGCCACGAATCTTCTGACCGCCAAGGACAACCTTTACTTTGCCGGCATGATGGTACGAACCGGCGACGCTGACGGCGAGGTCGCGGGCGCCACCGGTACCACCGGCGATGTCCTGCGGGCAGCCTTTCAGACCGTCGGCACAGCACCGGGCATAAAAACGGTCTCGTCCTTCTTCCTGATGGTCACCAAGACCCCTTCTTTCGGTGAAAACGGCATCCTGCTCTTCGCGGACTGCGCCGTCAATCCGAATCCCGATGCCCAGGCCCTCGCCGAAATCGCCGTTGCTACCGCCCGTAACTGCAGTTCGTTTTTGGACGTTCCCGCCAGGGTCGCCATGCTCTCCTTCTCCACCAAAGGGAGCGCCAAACACGACGATGTCGACAAGGTGCTCAAGGCCCTGGAGATTGCCAAGGGAATCGAACCCGGACTGCAGATCGACGGCGAACTCCAGGCAGATGCGGCCCTGCTGCCGAAGGTGGGGGAGAAAAAGGCCCCGGGCAGCACCGTGGCCGGCAAGGCGAATGTCCTGATCTTCCCCGACCTGGATGCCGGCAACATTGCCTACAAGCTGGTCGAAAGGGTCGCAGGGGCCGAGGCGATCGGCCCGGTCATCCAGGGACTGGCCAAGCCGATCAACGACCTGTCCCGCGGCTGCTCGGTGGACGACATCGTCAACGTCGTGGCAATAACCGCAGTGCAGGCACAGTAGAGCATGCCGCGTTCAGCGTGCTGCGTGCTGCGGGAAGATTGAGAAGTAAGACGTGAGACACGAAAAAGGCCGTCAGGAAATCCTGGCGGCCTTTTGTTCGGGGTTAATCGCAGCACGCTGAACGCAGCACGCAGCGCAATAAGTCTCTACTTTCTTACGAAATCGTTCCTGGCAAAGGTATACTCGAAGTTCATGTGATCGGTGTAGGTACCGTTGAGAATGGCCACCACGTCCTCGGTAAATACGAGTTCCTCGTCGGTCGGAATGACGAACACCTTGATCGGCGAGTCATCGGTAGTGATCAGGCTCTCCCGCTTACGGGTCATTGCCCCCCTGTTCCGCTCTTTGTCGAGAACAATGCCGATGTGCTCAAGCCCTTCAATGGCCTTCTCGCGAATGGGCCACCCCATCTCCCCGACACCGGCGGTAAACACCACGGCATCAAGACGGCCGATGGCCGCCAGGAAGGCCCCGATATACTTCTTCAGCCGATATCCCTCGATATCCAACGAAAGCTGACAGCGATTATCGCCGGCATTGGCATGCTCAATGACATCCCTTCGGTCGGTGAAGCGACCAGTGACACCGATAACGCCGCTCTTCTTGTTCAGGATGCTGTCAATCTCCTTGGCAGAGAGGTTTTCCTTCTGCATCATGAAGGCAGGAATCGCCGGGTCGATATCGCCACAGCGGGTCCCCATCATCGCCCCCTCCAGGGGGGTCAACCCCATGGTGGTGTCGACCGAGATGCCGTTTTTGATGGCACAATGAGAGACGCCATTACCGATGTGCATGGTAATGATATTGCATTCGCCGGGCTTCTTGCCGAGAAGCACCGCAGCCCGCTTGGAGACGTAGAGGTGGGACGTCCCATGAAAGCCGTAGCGCCGTACGCCGTGCTTTTCGTACCACTCGTACGGCACAGGATAGATGTAGGCGTGTTCCGGCATGGTCTGGTGGAAGGCGGTATCGAAAATCGCCACGTGGGGAACGTTGGGGAGAACGGCCTGGGCCGCCTCGATGCCGGAAATATTGGGAGGGTTGTGCAGGGGTGCCAGGTGTTGAACGTCCTTGACGGCGTCAAGCACCTGCTCGTCAATCATGACTGAACAGGTGAACTTCTCACCACCATGCACCACCCGGTGCCCCACAGCCGAGATCTGGTTAATGTCGGTCAGCACGCCATGAACCGGGTCGGTCAGCGTTGTGATGATCAGATCTATCGCCACCTGGTGATCCGGACAGTCGCGCTCCAGACGATAGGTCTCCCGTCCCGGGACCTCGTGCAGGATAAAGGAATCACCGATGATGACCCGCTCAACCATCCCCTTGGCTATTACTTCACGCGTATCCCAGTTGAACAGCTGATATTTGACCGACGAACTACCGCAGTTAAGGGCAAGAATATCCATGCAAGCCTCCCCTAAGGATCTATCTTAATAACCAACCGAATTTAGTTGTATTTTCCGTGAGCTTAAAAACGGGAAAGAGAAATTTAGCACAAATAAAACTGCTTTTTATATTACAGGAGGACCTGCGTCAATTCAAGGATTTTGTTTTGCCTGGCAAAATGACGCCCAACAACAACCAGCTTTTTATGGACTTTTGCCTATCCCTTATGATATGTATCGAGAATAGAAAATACGACCTAACTTACAGTCAAACTACAGTAAAGGAGGTGAACAACTTGGCTCACAAGATTTCCGACGATTGCACCAACTGTGCCGCTTGCGAAGATTCCTGCCCGGTCAACGCCATCAGCGAGCAAGGTGCCAAGAGGGTTATCGACGCTGACACCTGCATCGACTGCGGCGCCTGTGTTGATACGTGCCCGGTTAACGCCATCAGCGCCTAGTTGCACCCGAAGTAGTTACAAAAAAGGCCGACTAACGTCGGCCTTTTTTGTGTATGTTCTGCAACGCAGAAGTCCGGTATCACTTCGCCGCAACGGTAGAACCTGCCACGGAAACACTGAAATCGACAGCTTCCTTTGGAACACTCGCAAACACAACGACAAAAGGAATAGATTTCCCCGGTTGGACTCCCAGGTTGGAAAGAGAATCTCCAAACTGATTGTTCATCACCTCTTCCAGCTTGTTCAGAGAAAGCATCGTGAGCTGTTCCTTGGTCAGGTTGTTGCCACAATAGGCTTGCTTGTTCAGAATCGACTGTCCATTAGCACCTAACAGAGTTGCCTTTACCTGGATCGAAGCCCGCGGCTTGCTATAGTTGTTGATAGTCTCCCCACGGATGACGAAAAGCTCTCCCGCCTCATTGTTCGTAACGAACTCCGCACTTATCTTACCGAGCGATATCTTTCCTTCTTCCTGAGCCCCACCGGTCAGCGTGACAAGAAAGCCCAGTCCCATTTTTTTCATCGCCTCTGGACCACTCACCACAAAGAAACCGACGCCTGCCAAAATGACAACAATGATAATGGCGGTAATGGTAATGGCAGCCGGGAAAAAAGAGGCCCCTTTACGACGAGAGGAAATAGTGAGTGGCGGTAACTCCTCGGCACTATCCTCAGCGAGTCCCGGTGACGTGGGAGCAGGAGGCGCAGACTGTGCGGGCGTAGAAGAGGCGGCCTTCGGAAACACTTCATGATCTGTTGTTGCGTCTCGCGTGTTCGGCGACGACAACTCACCCAGGTCCAGATCGCCGAAATCAAGCCCGCCGAGGTCGTCGTCGTTTTTTTCCCCAGACAGTGACGATGCCGGGGAAAAGGCCTCATCGTCAGCAGGTGCTGCAGGAGTGGAAGATGCTGAAGCTTGTAGAGCAGGCGCCTCGCCGAATACGTCATCGAAATCAAGATTGAATTCGTCACGTGCCGACGCCTTGCCATCAGCCAGAGGAGCCCTGTCGCCAACCGACTCCTCGGGAAGAGTCAACTCGCCGAAATCAATACTGAAGTCTTCCGCCGTCGTCGAATCAGGAGCAGCATCCGGTTGCGGAGTGGTATCGAAGGAAGCATCAATTCTTGTCGCTATCTCCGCACTGGTCCCGCCTGAAGACGTCGTGCCCAATTGCTGGGACTGGTCTGCTTCGGTGAAATCATAGTCCAAGTCGAAACCGGCCGGTTCATCGGGAATGGAGGAGATCCCGGGCTCGGGGCCATATTCGTCTGTCAACCCGTCCGAGTCAAATCGACCGGTTTCAGCGTCGGGATTATCTGGCGAAGCGGGCTCTGTGCCTGAGGATGTGGCGTGCAGGGATGCAGCGATGCTCGCACCCTCTTTAGCTTCGGAGGTCTCAGCGACAACTGGCCCTACAGAAGGGGCACTGACAACAGGTTCATCAGCAAGATTCGCTGAACTGCCAGCGAGCTCCGATCCCGCCCCCACTCCGAAAGCAGCCCCCCCGCTCTCTCCATACTGCCCCAACAGGTCGCCAAACGTCGTGCCTGGCCGTTCTTCCTTTTGCACCAGGAACACGTGTTTGCACTTGGAACAGCGAACCTTGACACCACGACCCTTGATCTTTGCATCATCGAGCCTGAACTTGGTATTACACTGTTCGCACTGAATAATCATGAAGCCCTCCACAAGGAGAGATGCTGTGATCGGACAAAAAACAACGTCATATCCCTCTTTTACAAGCCTTTATCGATTCCCGTCTATAACAGAAAGAAAGATGAGTGTCAAACCATTAATGAGCTCTAGAACTGGGCGTTTCAGAGTAGCCCTCTTTCAGTTCCTTGTAAGCCCGTTCCAGATTCACGTCAAAGAATACCCTGAAGCCGGGAAGCGATTGATACTCCGGCAGGGAAAACGCCTTCCTGGTCTGAGCCAGACTGTACCCTTTTTCAATATGCTGCAAAACCTCTGTCAGGAAGGCCCGCATGGTGGTGCGGAAGCGGGCAATTCCCTCGGTATCCGTTACCCTCCCAACCCCTGGGATCACTATCCGTGGATTCAGCTGCTCCATCATGTCCAGGTTGAGGACCCAGTCCCGCATATGCCCGTCCCCCATATATCCGACAGCATCATTGAAAAGGAGGTCCGAGGCAAAGAGCACCCCTTCGCTGGGGACATACACAATGACATCCCCATCGCTATGACCACTTACCGTATTGTTCAGCACCAGGGAAATATTGTCTCGCTGCAACGTGAGTTGACTGTCGAAAATGATGACCTGATTCTTGAAGGGCCGGAGTTCATTCTTCAGGGCTTGCCAGGTTTGCCATGAAGTAATGATCTCCGCATTGGCGGGCAGGTCAAAGTCGATGTAATTGAATCCCTGATGATGGTGGGTGAGTATTACATGACGGATCGGCAGCGGGGTAATCTTGGCAATCTCGGCCACCAGCTCCCTGACCCCTTCTGGAAGGAAGTGGGCTCCAACCAGGATTACCTGGTAATTGGTGACAACAATCATCGCATTGCTGGCCGCTTTCCCTTCCGGGAGCGCAATGGCGCCATAGACCCCGTCCCCGATTTTCTGAATGGAATAATAAGCCGCCCGCGCCTGCAGCGGCACAAATAACATAACGGTCATGCAAATCAGAAACAGTATAAAACGCTTCATCGACCCTCCGTGCGAAATAATAGTAACATTTTCGGCACATTTGCGGCTATCTAAAGTATTTGCTCGGTATAGGCATTAAGGTCTTGAGTTTAGCAATAAAATATTGTAGAAAGAAAGGCTCACGGGCGGTTAGCTCAGATGGATAGAGCGCAGGCCTCCGAAGCCTGAGGTCGCTGGTTCGACTCCAGTATCGCCCGCCAATAAAATCAAAGGGTTACGGCTTTGCCGTAACCCTTTTTCCGTCCTGCAATCATCCCGTGAACCTTCCCACAGCCACTGCGTAACGTTTAGTGCTGCTTTCCGAATGCCCGGTTGTGCATCTGATGGTCTCTTGCCAACTGCTCCATCCGCTGCCTGCCGATCATGTTGTGGACCACAAAATACTGCCCGATACGACGCATCCTCGATTTCTGATTTATCAATAACAGTTTCACCTGAAAAGGATTCAACAAGCCGCAACGGACAGCGTTTTCACCGAATCTGCCCCTGGAACGGACCGAAAGAATGGCCTCCACGTCAGAGCGCGACAGCCAGCCCCATTCGCGGGCTATGGAACCAATTGTGGCCCGGCCCCGTTGCCACGTCAAGGCATCCACTAAACCCCGGAAAGGTATGATGCCACGGTAATAGAGGTACCGGCCAAAGGGGAGAGGGCGAGGGGGGAGGGAACCGTGATGGTACGTGTGGCTGGCAGATTCTGGTGGTTTCCCATCTTTTCGGGAGGCATTGACGAAATTGTTGCCACTCTGCAGCCGCAAGCCCCGATTCCGAATGAAGCTACCAAGCAGTTCATAGGCCTCGCTCGCCCTGTGAAAGCACTCGACATCGGCATTGTGAGGCGAGACATGGGCTAATAGGTCGGGGTGGGTTTCCTTGGCCTTTCTGCGGAAGGCGGCCTTCACTCCGTCATGATGCAGGTAATGCAGGAAATCGACGGACAGGTCGATGTCATGGCCAAACAGCACGCGGCAGGCGTTAAACAGTTCAGAGTAGGAAGCTTCTCCATTCACAGGGCACCCTCTCGAAATCAGGCTAACTCAAGAGGCGACAACTTTAGCATATGGGCGGCATCTTGCCCACTCAAAACGCCTCGAACCGGTTGAGGCAAGGATTACGCGCAGACGTGCAGAACTTCTCGCGCAATCCGTTCCAGCGGAATGACGAGGTTAACCCCCCCCCTCTTGATCGCTTCCTGCGGCATGCCAAAGACAACGCAGCTCGCTTCATCCTGGGCAACCGTGTACGCCCCGGCCTGCTTCATTTCGAGCATGCCGTTGGCTCCATCATCCCCCATGCCGGTCATGATGACACCAACCGCATTTTTACCGGCATAGCGGGCCGCTGACCGGAAGAGCACATCCACGGACGGACGGTGCCTTGAAACCAGCGGTCCCTCCTTGATCTCCACATAATAACGAGCCCCGCTCCGCTTGAGCAGCATGTGCCGGTTTCCCGGAGCGATCAGGGCACGGCCACGGATGATCGTGTCATTGTTATCCGCCTCCTTGACGTTGATCCGACAGAGGCTGTCCAATCGCTGGGCAAAGCTCCTGGTGAACCCTTCCGGCATATGCTGGACGATAACGATTCCGGGCGTGTCGGCCGGCAACGCCTCAAGGAAGATGCGCAACGCCTCGGTACCGCCCGTCGAGGCCCCGACAACAACCACCTTTTCCGTTGTCTGAATCATCGCCTTTGTCGCTGGCTTTTCCAGGATTACGTCTGCCGAGAGCTTGGGAGCAACCTTGCGCGGAACAGCAGAAACCGGCCGGACTCGCGCTTGAGCAGCGGCCTTGATCGTATCGCAGATGCTGATACGCGATTCCTCAAGAAACTTCTTCGTACCCAGCCTGGGCTTCTGAATTATCTCCACGGCACCATATTCCAACGCCTTGAGTGCGGTCTCCGAACCCTGATCCGTCAGGCTCGAACACATCACGACCGGAATCGGATGCTGGCTCATGATCTTGTGCAAAAAGGTAATGCCGTCCATTTTGGGCATTTCGACATCGAGCGTAATCACATCGGGGATTTCCTCACGCATCCGATCTGCAGCGATGAACGGATCGGAAGCCGTTGCCATCACCTCGATCTGAGGGTCTGAAGAAAGGATTTCAGCCATGGTTTGACGCACCACGGCCGAATCATCGACAATCAATACCCGTATCTTTTTGGTTGGCACATGCCCTCCGGATAAAAACATAGTAAGCAATTCTGGTCAGCGTCTGTTGTTGAGCCGCTTGAGCAGCACTTCTCCGGTGTGGGTACAGAAGAAAATCTTTCGGCCGCGTTCGCCGCCGACATCCTCTGCCAGGATCTGAAGCATTGCACTTTTCATGATCTTTTTAGTGATGGTCACATTCTGCCGGCCGATGGTCATCCGCCTGCCATCTGAATCGTGAGCGCCAAACATGTCGGCCCCGCCGAACACCTTGATCTCCAACTCGCCGGGCTTTATGCCGTTCACGGTGAACTGTTCCAACATCCGCCGGATGGAACAGTCCATGTATTTGAAACTGAAGAAACAATTCAGGTCACACCGACTGGCGCTGTTTTCACGGCAGGACGGAAGAAGTCCATGGCAGATCGCCCCGATCCGTCGCCCGGGATGAAACATCGTAACAGCTACGCACGAACCAAGAAGCGTAGTGACTACTGTCGGTTGTTGTGCAATGAACATCTCTCCCGGCTTGAGGTAATGATGTGGCAGGTGGCTGCCGGTCTGCCTCATGCCAACTTCCTGTAGACGGTCGGATGCACTTGGACCAGTGGGACATCGAGCCCGTTGAGCGTCTCCGAATGCCCCATGAAGATCCAGCCCCCTGTCCGGAGGTGACCATGGAACTTGTTCAAAAGCCGCTCCTGGGTCTTGCGATCGAAATAGATGATGACGTTCCGGCAAAAGATGATATCCAATTGCTCTCTGAAGCCAAAATCGCTGTCCATGAAATTCAGACGACTGAACCGCACCCTGGAACGGAGTTCCGGGACGATCCGCACCACGGGATTTGTCCGGTCCTTACTCCTGAGCAGGTATTTGCGCCTCAGCTGCAGGGGAACAGGGTCGATTCTGTCTTCATCATACACGGCCTTTCGCGCCTTTTCCAGGACCCGGGTCGAGATATCAGTGGCCATGATCTGATAGGAGAAGCCGTCCTGCGCTGCAGCCACCTCACTCAGGACCATGGCCAGCGTGTACGGCTCCTCACCGGTAGAACAACCGGCACTCCAGACATTCAATGGCCGACGGCCGCCTGATTTGCTCTGCCATTCAGGGATGACAGCATTCACAAGATAGGTGAAATGGTCCGGTTCCCGAAAGAAATCGGTCTTGTTGGTCGTCACCAGGTCGACCATCATGATCAGTTCGTTCCGCAACCCATCTTGAGAGAATAGGTAATCGCAATAGTCGGAAAATGATGGCATTGAAAGGGCACGTAACCGCTTCTGCAACCGGGCTTCAAGCATGGTCTTCTTGGCCGGCGGCATCTTGATTCCGCAATGCTCATAGATAAAACTGCTCAATCGTGAAAAATCCTTGCCGGACAGGTTGTGATTACGATCTGCAACTGTCATGCTGGTCGCGCTACTGAACACGCTGATCTCCTCCGTTGTACATAGAGAAATTGACGGGGGCCTTCCCGATCAAACCCTTAAGGTGGTTATCGGATATATTTTGAATCCCTTAATAAAGAAAAACGGAGACGTCATCCTCAGGGGTTGTCGTCTCCGTTCGATTTAATAACCGCTCTGTTTGTCAAAACTTTTCGAATGCCTCGTCCAGCCGGTCTTCGTCCATATTGAGACTCACACCGTGCGCCCCGGCAGTTGCAACCCTGACCTTCGCCGCTCCCTGGCTGAGATGGGTTATTTTGACCTTCTCGGGCTTTTTGGCCGGCTTTGCCTGGGCAATGCTGGACGACAGCGCAGCCGACCTCGACCGGGAATCTACTTTGAAGAAGGAAATGGCGCTTTGCAGCTGCTCTGCCTGGGAATTCAACTCCTCGGCGGTGGACGCCATTTCCTCGGAGGCGGAGGCGTTCTGCTGGATCACCTGGTCGAGCTGCTGGATCGCCTTGTTGATCTGATCGGCACCGGTATCCTGTTCGCGGCAGGCGGCAGAGATCTCCTGCACCAGTTCCGCGGTCCGCTGGATGTCCGGCACCATCTTGGTCAACTGTTCCCCTGCCCTCTCTGCCACGTCAACGCTGGATGCCGACAGTTCCGAGATCTCGGCGGCCGCCTTCTGGCTCCGCTCGGCCAGCTTGCGCACCTCGGAAGCCACCACGGCAAACCCCTTGCCGTGCTCGCCGGCCCGCGCCGCCTCGATGGCCGCATTCAGCGCCAGCAGGTTGGTCTGCCGGGCGATCTCCTCGATGATCGAGATCTTGCTGGCGATATCCTTCATGGCAGACACGGTCCGGGTGACAGCCTCACCACCTTCCTTGGCATCGATTGCCGATTTCAGGGCAATCTTCTCGGTCTGGGCGGCATTATCGGCATTCTGGCGGATATTGGACGACATCTGCTCCATCGATGATGAGGCCTCTTCGGCCGCTGCAGCCTGCTCGCTCGCCCCCTGGGACATCTCTTCCGAGCCGGACGACAGTTCCTGGCTGCCGGCTGCCACGTTGTCCGACGCGGAGCGGACATCGTTGACAACCTCCTTGAGCTTGTCAACCATGTTCTTCATGGCGGCAATGAGCTGACCGGTCTCGTCATTACTCTTCGATTCAATGGACACCGTCAGGTCACCGCCTGCCAGCCGGTTGGATATATCAACCGCTTCAGCCAGGGGCCTGGTTATGCCACGGGTTATAATAAACGCAATAGTAACTCCCAGCACCAAGGCAAGCGCTGCCAGCAAAAACAGGGTCTTGGTCACCAGGGCAATGGAAGCAATTATCCCTTTGGAGTTTGATTTTGCCTCATCGGACTGCATCTTCTGGAACTTCTCAGCAGATTCTTGCAGAGTTTCCCTGCTCTTGTCAAACTCCGGCATGAGCTTGTTGCCTGCATCCATCCCATTGCTTATATAGACCTGTGCTACCTTTTTGCCTTCATCATAGAAGTTGGTGAAGTCTTTCTCCAACGCAACGGTCAATTCAAGAGCCTTGGTGTCGTTTTCCTTCTTGAACATCTCTTTGAATTCATCCAGGTATTTTCGAAAGCCCGCGGCGGCCGTCTCTACCTCCTTGAAACCTTCCTGGTTGTGGGTTGCACAGATATCGGTAAAGAGCTCACCTATCTCCACAACCTTGATATCCATCTCGTATGCCTTCATCAGGTAGGGGAGTGACTCCTCATCTGTCAGAACGGCAAGCTTCTTTGTATCGGCAAGGAGCATCGCAGTTACTCCCACCGCGATGACGAACACCGCCAGGATGCAAAAAAAGCCTGTACCGAGCTTCGTGCCAATTTTCATATTCTTGAGCATTGGTTTCTCCTCATAGTCACTAACAGTTCCGGGCAAGGGCAATCATTGCCTGTTACGTATTAACGGCAGTCAGTTGCTCGCCACCTGCATCGCTCACCATGGCAAGTTCTGACGCGGAGAACACCTTGTCGATGTCCAGGATGATCACAAACTGGTCATCACGCTTGCCCATCCCTTTGATGAAATCGGTCTTCAGTTTGGTGCCGATGCGGGGTGGCGGCTCGATCTGGTCGGGACCGAGATCCAGTACCTCCTGAACAGAATCGGCCATGGCCCCCAGCACCGTCCCTTCGCCGTCGATATCGACCTCGACGATGATGATGCAGGTGTTGACCGTCGTCTCGGCCACCGGCATGTTGAACTTGCTCCGCATATCCACCACCGGCACCACGCTCCCCCGCAGGTTGATGACGCCGCGCATGAAATCCGGCGTCTGCGGCACCTTGGTGATACTGGTATAGTCCAGTACCTCCCGCACCTTTGCAATATCCAGGGCAAAGAGCTCTTCATCGAGGGTAAAGGTCAAATACTGGGTTGATTCAACGATTTCTGTCGCAGCCATACATCCCCCTTTTCATCTGGACTCGTTCGAACGGAGAATCATTATCCACCTGCTTCAGCCTATGCAGACAGTTGCGGCCCGATCAGAGTTTCAAGCAGCTTCCACCCTGCGCTCCTGCGTCTCAACCCGCCTGATCAGATGCGGAATATCGAGGATCAGGGCAACCGAGCCGTCACCGAGGATGGTGGCGCCGGAAATGCCGTCAATGTTCTTGTAGGCCCTGCCCAGGGACTTGATGACCGTCTGGTGTTCACCGATCACATGGTCGACCACAAAGCCGACCTGGTGATTCTCGACGGTCGTTATGACGATCTGCTCGATCTCCGGCCTCTCCCCTTGCATGAGGAATTGCTCCCGCAGCGGGACATACGGAACGATACGTCCCCGGACATTGGCGATGTTCCGGCCGTGGGAATTTCCCACGTCTTCGCGGGTCAGTTCCACGCACTCGTTGACCAGCGCCAGCGGTATGACGAAACAGTCGGAGCCGATTCGTACCAGCAGGCTCTCGATGATGGCCAGGGTCAGGGGGAGCTTGACCGTGATGGTCGTTCCCACCCCTTTTTTACTGTCGATATTGATGGTGCCGCGCAGGGCTTCTATGGCGCGCTTGACCACATCCATCCCCACCCCGCGCCCTGAGACGCTGGTCACCTGCTTGGCGGTGGAAAAGCCCGGCTCGAATATCTGGGCAAAGATCTCCTTGTCGCTGAGCTCGGCCGTGGCCGCAATGAGCCCCTTTTCAACCGCCTTGGCATGGATGGCTTCGCGGTCCAGGCCTCCGCCGTCGTCCTTGATGGTGATCAGAACGCTGTCCCCGGAATGGACCGCGGTCAGATGGACCGTCCCCTGACGCGGCTTGCCGGCCTGTTCCCGCTTATCCGGGGCTTCGATGCCATGGTCGATGCTGTTGCGGATGAGATGCACGAGCGGGTCGTTCAGCTTCTCGATGACCGTCTTGTCCAGCTCGGTCTCCGCCCCTTCGGTGGTCATCTCGATCTCTTTGCCGAGCTCCTGGGAAAGATCGCGCACCAGACGCTTGAATTTGCTGAACGTAGTACCGATGGGGAGCATGCGGATGTTCAGGGCGTTGTCCCGCAGGTCGGCCGTAAGGCGCTCGACCTCCTCCGAGATGGCCAGGAGGTCGACCTGCTTGGTGGACTGGGCCAGTTGGGTAAGCCGGGCCTGTACGGTGACCAGTTCTCCCACCAGGTTGACCAGGACATCCAGCTTCTCGGCCGGCACCCGGATGCTGGATGCCGACTCCTGTACCTGCCGCTCCTGGCGCACTTCCCGGACGTGCTGCTGCTCGACCAGGGCAGACTCGACCTGCTCCGGCTTCAGCAGACCGGCATCTATTGCCAGTTCACCGAAACGACGGTGCCGGGAAAGGAGCTGCTCAAGATCTTCGGCCCGCAGCTCGCCCCGTTCAACCAGGATATCTCCCAGCTTTTTGTAACCTTCGTCCACATCCAACTGGCCGCCGTCATCGATCATGTCGATGGTCAGCTCACAGTCATCCTCGACAAAGATGAACACATCGCGGATGGCATTCTCTCCCCTATTGGTGGTGAGAATGATGTCCCAATAAAGATAGCAGCTCTCCGGTTCGAGATCGCTCAAAACGGGAAGATTGGCCATCTGGGCAATCACGGTGGTCCTGCCCAGTCCGCGGAGTTCGTTCAACAGCGACATCGGGTTCGTGCCGGTCATGAATATCCCGGCAAACGGCCTGAACCGGATGCGATAGGTAACCAGGCCGCTGGTTTCGGCGGCTGGCGGCTCGTCTGCGGGGCTGGGTGAATCATTGCCTCCGTGCACCTCCCCACCGCCGGAAAGCGCCTTGAAGCCGGCAATGAGCGCCTCACTGGCAACGGTATCCGGATCGACCCCATCCCCATCGAGCATCGCCTTGATCCGATCCCTGGCCACCAGACTCAGATCCACCAGATTCTGGCTGACCGACAGCTTGCCGCTGCGCACCTGATCGAAGACGGTTTCGACTTCATGGGTAAAGGCGGCAATGGTATCGAAGCCGAACATGGCCCCGGACCCCTTGATGGTGTGCATGGCACGGAAGACACGCCCGATGAGCTCAATGTCGGTGGGGTTTTCCTCCAGCTCCAGCAGCGAACTCTCCAGCTCAGTGAGCAGCTCGTACGCCTCGTCCTTGAATGCCTGCCGATGTTGATCGATCATCCCAGCACCTTCTTTACGACCGCAATGAGCTGGTCGGGTTGAAACGGCTTGACGATCCACCCGGTGGCCCCGGCTGCCTTGCCTTCCTGTTTCTTCGAGTCCTGCGATTCAGTAGTGAGCATGACGATCGGGATGAAGCGGCAGGTCGGTAGAGCCCGCGCCCCCTTGATCAGGCCGATACCGTCCAGGTTGGGCATATTCAGGTCGGTTATCAGCATGTCGACCTTCTGCCCTTGCAGCTTCAGCAGGGCATCCTTACCGTCAACCGCCTCCACGACGTCATAGCCATGCTGCTTGAGGGTAAAACTCACCATTTGCCTGACACTCGCCGAATCGTCGGCGGTCATGATCAATTTCGCCATCAGTCTCTTCCTCCCGTCCAAATACAGGTGTGGCAGACATCCACCACACACCCCATCTGTCTCAATTGGCCGGCAGCGTCCGCCGCCTCCCAGACCACCGACCCCGGTCCGCTGATAATGGAAAATGTCTTGTTCATACGAATCGAGCTGAGGTGTGCCGAACAGAGCAGCTGGAGTCCGGCAACGTCTATCTCCGTTACCCCGCACAGATCGGCAGTTATGGTGTTCGCCTTCTCGAAGGCCGCCAGCAACTGTTCCCTGGACTCACCGGCATACGCAATGGTCATCGGTCCGGCGATGGTTACCACAACCGCAGTGGAATCGCCGGGCACCGCCATGGTCTGTACTGAAAGGTCACTCATTCCTGGTCCCCCTGATGTCAGAAAAGCTCGACGTTATCACCCAGACTGTCCGCCGAAGCTGCCGGAGCGCCAACAGGGCTTCCTCCGAACGGTACCGCCTTGTCGAATGCTGCTGTTCCGCGCTCTGTCCTGGTAACGACTTCATGCACCTTGCGCTCGCTATGCATGGTATAGCGGGCAGCCAACGCTTTCAGCCGTTCGGCAGCCGGTTGCCCGACCGGTGGCGGGAATTCCCGGCGGCTGGCCGTGCAGACTTGGTCTGCGGCCTGCAACGAGTCGGCAATCGACTGCGAGAGCTCTTCATGGGCAGCAATACCCCTGATCCCCTCAACGATCTCCCCCTGCAGACTGTCAACGGTCCCGTCTATCGACGCAACCAACTGGAATACTTCGTTCTGGACGACGCAAATCTCCTGCAGTGATCTGGTCAACTCGTCGAGCATCCCTTCAGCATCCTGGTCAATGGCGGCGGAGTCATGGGCCACCCGTCCCTGCAGCCGCTCAGTCACCGCCGTAATGGCCTGGAGCGGCCGTGAAACAGCCGCCGTCTGCTCCATGGTGTCAAGGGAGAGCCGCTGAATCGCCTCTGCCAGCACACCCAGGGCAGCCCCCTCGCTCCCGACCCTGGCCGCCTTGATCTGGGCATTGAGGGCTATCAGTTCGATCTCTTCGCCAATGGTTTCGATGTCACGGACAAAGGTGATAATCTCGCCGATCGTCCCGATTACCGTCCCCATGGCACTGATCAGCCGGCTGTTTTCCCGGGCACTCTCGGCAAGCACCGTGGTTACGCCGGCCAGCTCTTTTTCCATGGTCGAAAAAAAAGTCTGGTCGGTCTGGTCCGAGACCCCGGCCATCTTTCTGACCTCACCGGCAAGCCCCCCACCCTTGGTACTGATCGACTCAAGGCTATTGGTGATCGTGGCAATGGCATTTTCCAGTTCATTGTCAGAGTTTTTCAGTTGAGCCATCTGCAGTTCGCAGATGTCGCCGATCTCGACGGCAAGGTTGTGGCGAGCCTGCTGAGAAAGGTTGCCCGTCCTGTCGATGGCGGCACCGAGCTCGTCGAAGGCCTCCTGAACATGCTCCAGCTGCTGCCGGACAATGTCGTGGAATTGCATGAAGGTAACGATTTCACCCAGGTTCTGTTCCATCTCGGCGGAAATGGCGCTGATGACTGCTGCCGCCTCACCCCGTTGGCTGTTCACGGTTTCCAGGGTTTCCAGGCTTTCCTGAACCCGTTGCAGCGTCGCGTAAACCTGGCTGTGCTGGTGCGTTTCCACCACCTGTACCCGTTCGAGGGTTTCGCCGATCAACCCTTCCAGGCTGTTCAGCTGCCCGGTTATGGTTTCCGACTTGCTCACGACATCCACCGAGAGACGGGCCACATCATTGGCCAGTGTTTCGAACCCCGCGGCATTCCCCCCGAGGCGGGCACTTTCGATCTTTGTGGAGATCCCCAGCATGCGCAGCACCTTGTTGATCTTGCCAAAGCCGACCAACGGCGCCTTGGCGTTTTCAAGCATGCTGATGATTTCCCGGAAATCGCCACTGATCTCGCCCATTTCACTCTGCAGATTGGACAGGTAGAGACCGAGCCGGCTGACGATATTGTTGATGGTCGACATGGTCGAGGAGATCTTCTCTCCGCTGACCACCCGCACCATCTGGTCAGACTGGGTGGTCACACCGCGCGCTTGTCCCCAAAGGCCTTGGAAACGACTGCCCAGCGCGAGAAACTCCCGCTCGCTGGCAACGGCTACCGCTCCCAGGGATCTGGCCTGGCTCCCTAGAATCTCCTGCCATTCGCCAAAGGCGTTGTCATGTTGAGAGGTGATATGCCAGGATTCTGCACTATGTTCGAGCATGTTGGATTACCAAGCTAACGTATTGCAATGACAATGAATCGGGTGAGGTACTTTCCCGAATGCCCTGGCCTGCAGCCACTGGTTGGCTGATTTTAATTTGAACATAACTGTATCCTTTATTTTTCCTTTGACAACATCGGTATTGCGAAATCAAAACGTTTCGTCATTGCACTGCATTCGGGGGCTGGGCAGGCCTTGGCGGCCGAATGCCGCGTATATCCATTTCAAAAGATATCCCCATATCGATGTATGAATTATCGGGGAATATTAAGCATACTTAAGTATATTCCTCAAAAAAAATTTGCAATTACTTGTCAACAGACGCCAACTGCCATGCGAAGCGGCAGGAGAATCACAATCAGATGGTGCACTGCGAAAAAGCGGAATCTGCCCGCAGATCATGATATGCTGTGGAAAAACCAGCCAAAATGGCACTCATGGATTGTTATGCCCGACGAGACCTTGGAAAGACTCATTCTCCGCTTTGCCCGTGCCGCGGAACGTCACAACGCAGCCCTGGAAGCGATGGACGAAGCAGGGGCCAACCGGCAGGCCTTCCTTATCGGCCGCCTCTTTGCCGGCATTGTTACGCACGGTGTTGCCGGCCGGGCACGACTGCTCGTTCTCCTCACCAGCGAGCAGCCGGCCGTGGCAGGTATGGCTGCCGTCTATTCCCTGCGCTATGCTCCACAGGAAGCGTTGGCGGTCCTTCGGAGGATCGCCGGAGAATCGGGACTGCTGGGATTCAGGGCCGGTATGGCCATCGAAAGGTGGGACCGGGGGGAATGGGAGATAGAATAGACTGGCTGGGAGTTGGGAGTCGGGAGTTGGGAGAGATTTCTCCTGACTCATGGCTCCCGACTCCTGTACTCTGTATTCTGTATTTCAGGGCTGGTGATCCAGGAAGCTGTCATCGGGAAAGGTTCCATCCGGGTTCAGTCCCCGGATGCGGTAGTACTTCTGCAGCTCTTCGTCGAAGCGGGCACGGTCGATGGGGGGAATATGAATCCCTTCCCCGCTGGAACCGGCCTCGGCAAAAAACCGCGCCGGCAGGATGTCGTCGCCGGCGGCAAACCCATTGGCACAGTTGTAGAACCGTTCCGTCAGGTAGATCCGCTCGCCGATCCCCTTGAGGCTCTGGGGTGAGTACTCCATACCGGTGGTGGCCGACAGGAGCTCGGCATACTCCTCCAGGGTGGCGCCGAAAAAGGAGAACTTGCACGCCACCAGAGAGTCGACCGCGGCGTTGGTGTCCTCGGCGATCTTGATGATCCGCGCCTTGCCGGAAAAGGAGAACCGGTCGGTGGCCACCGGCTTGCGCAGGATCTCGTGGGCAATGGGGTAGGCCCGCAGATGGCAGCCGCCCCGGTTGCTGGTGCAGTAGGCCAGGGCCATGCCATAGGCGCCCCGTGGATCATAGGCCGGCAGTTCCAGCCCCTTGACGCTCATGGACAGCCCGGGGTGCCCCAGCTGCTGTGCCACGCGGCGGGAGCCGAGGGCGAGGAGTTCTCCGTCGCCGCTTCGCACGGCGATCGCCTCCAGCAGCGCCGGCAGTTCGTCGGCAGCGGGAAAGCGGCCGCGGGCCTCTCCCCAGGCCGCCAGAGTGACAGCGGCGGAGATGGTGTCGATACCCAGCTGGTTGCACAGACTGTTGGCCTGGACGATGGCTGCCAGGCTGGCAATGCCGTTCAGGCCGCCGAAGTGGGAGACCGTCTCGTACTCGGGGAGGTGCTCGCCGGTCGGTGTGCTCTTCTTGCACTGGATCGGGCAGCCGTAGCAGCCGTCCTTTTTTGCCCCGCACTCCCGGCGGATTGCCGGCCCCGAATAGTGGTGCGACCCGGCGAAAACCGTCCTGCTGAAATTCTCCGTCGGCGCCATCCGGCGCTGGCGCATCAGGTCCACCAGGGCCGGCGTGCCGTATTCGGCGATACCCAGCTCGCCGAAGATTACCGGCGAGGCCCGGAAGAGCCGCATCACGTCCTGGCGGGCCTGGTCGAAACGGGCCTGGTCTGCGATCGCGACCGGCCGGCTGCCGTTGACCACCACCGCCTTCAGCCGCTTGACCCCCATGACCGCGCCCAGGCCGCCGCGCCCCACCGAGTTCCCCTCCCCCATCATGATATTGGCGAACAGGACGCCGTTCTCGCCGGCCGGACCGATGGCCGCCACACTCCCCCTGTTGGCAAGGGCTGCCACGGTCTCCCCGATCCGCCCTCCCCACAGTTCGTTGGCCGGAAGGAGTTCTGCTTCGTTATCGTTGATGGCAAGGAGCACCGGCCGTTCGCTTTGCCCGGTGATGAAGACGGCATCGAGCCCGGCCGCCTTGAGCCGCCAGGCAAAGCGGCCGCCGGCCGAGCAATCGTAGATGGTGCCGGTGAGCGGCGAGCGCGAGACCACCGTCAGCCGGGCCGCAGTCGGGGCCTGGGTCCCGCAGAGGGGGCCGACGGCAAAGATGAGCGGCATCTCCGGTGCCAGGGGGTCGAGACGGAACCAGTCCCGCATCAGGCGTACCCCCAGCCCCCGCCCGCCCAGATAGGCGTGAAGCAGTTCCTGCGGGATCTCCTCCCGCCAGGCGCGTCCTGCGGTCAGGTCAACGCGCAGTATGTTTCCGGTCCAACCGTGCATACGAAATCCGTTCAGCGTGCTGCGTTCAGCGTTCGAAAGTTAGGGCTAAACCTGAATCCGTTGCGTGTACACGCTAAAGATACTCCTCAAGGCCCCTCTTCTGCAACTCCTCAACCACCTTCTTCACCTCCTGGGCCCGTTCCCGGGGGCAGACCAGGAGGGCGTCCGGAGTGTTCACCACCACCAGCCCCGCCACCCCGACCAGGGCCACCAGCCTGCCGTCACCGTAGACCAGGCATTCGCGGGCATCCACCGCCACCACCTCCCGGGTGTTGATGGCCACCGTACCGCTGGCGTCGCCGTCGATCACCTCGGGCAGAGCACTCCAGCTCCCCACGTCGCTCCAGCCGAAAGAGGCCGGTACCACCTGGACGTTGTCGGCTCGCTCCATGACCCCGTAGTCGATGGACTCGCCGGCAATCTCCCGGTAAATCGCCTCGATCTGGGGCTTGAGATCGGCCAGCTCCCAGACGTCGACCGAAAAGGCGAGCCGCTCAAGGGCCATAGACAGGGCCGGCATATGGCTGGCAATGGCGTTAAGAATAGTATCCGCCCGCCAGACGAACATGCCGCTGTTCCAGAAAAAACCGCCGGTCTCCAGGAATTCCAGCGCCTTCTGCAGGTCCGGTTTCTCCACGAACCGCCTGACCGGAAACGGTCCGTCGCCACGGTTTTCCAGGTCGGCCTCGATATAGCCGTAGCCGGTCTCCGGCCTGGTCGGCTCGATCCCCAGCGTCACCAGGTAGCCGTTCAGGGCCGCCTCCCGCCCCCGCATGATGGTCCGGCAGAACTCGGCCTCGTCCCTGATGTAGTGATCGGCCGGCAGCACCACCATCAGCCCGGCCGGGTCGTGACGGGCGATGATCTTCGCCGCCAGGCCGATGGCCGGCGCCGTGTTGCGGCCGATCGGTTCGGCGATGATGTCGAAGGGGACTCCCCCAAGCATGTCGAGCTGCCTGCCGGTCTCCGCCGCCTGCAGGGCGTTGGTCACCACCAGAATCCGCTTTGGCTTGAGGGGAAGCACCCGTTCCACGGTCCGCTGGAGCATGGACTTGCCGCCGAACACCGACATCAGCTGCTTCGGGGTGCGGGTCCGGGACAGGGGCCAGAAGCGGGTGCCGGAACCACCGGCCAGAATTACGACGTACATGCATCCTCCGTAAAAAAAAAGACGGAACCGCCAGGCCCCGCCGCATTTGGCATCACTCGCTCAGGTATTCCGCCAGTACGCCGCTGGTCTGCCGCAGCCGCTTGCTCAGAATCCGGGCGACCTTCAGTATCAGCTTCCCCCACAGACGGGGATGGTGCTCGGTCATGGTCGCCAGGGACTCCTCGGTCAGCACCAGCATCTGCACCGGCGTATGGGTCATCACCAGTGCGGAGCGGGGCTCGTGATCCACCAGCGACATCTCGCCGATGGTGTTGCGGGGTCCCAGGGTGGCGATGACCTTGTGTTCGCCGCCGAAGGTCTCCTTGACGATATCGACCCGTCCCTGGGCGATGAGGCACATGAAGGCGCTCTGCTCCCCCTGCTCCACAATGGTGCAGCCGGCAGGGAGCTGGTACGGTTCCAGATAGCCGGCCAGCGTAATGAGTTCGCTCTGGACCAGTTCGCTCCCGAGAAGCGATTTCCCCAGCAGCTCGGCCCTGCTCTCCAACGACAGCAGTGCCGGTTCGAATCCTTTTGTCACGAGTAGGGCGCCGGTAGTCATGGTCTTATGCTCCGGTCACTCATTTCCCGCTCACGTCGAGGCAGGCGATGCGCAGGGAAGGCGCGTTTACCGCGCCGAAGATGCGCAGATCATCACCCACCTGTTCGACGCTGCGAAAGAGGTCCATGATGTTGCCGCTGATGGCGATCTCCTTCACCGGGTGGACAATCGCCCCGTTCTCCACGAGATAGCCGGCAGCACCGACGGAGAAATCACCGGAGATGCTGTTGGCGGTATGCATGCCGATGACGTCGGTGAGCAGAATCCCCCGGTCGATCCCATCCAGAAGCCTGGAGGCCGGGGTCTGGCCGTTTTCGATGATGAAATTGGTCACCCCCAGGTGCGGGAGCCCCTTCACGCCGCCGCGGGCCGCGTTGCCGGTGGATGCCTGTCCCATCTTCCGACCATAGAGGGTATCGTAGAGAAACCCCTTCAACTCTCCATCCGCCACCAGCAGGGTGTTCCTCTGGGCTACCCCCTCGCCGTCGAAAGGGGCCGTGGCCATGCCGCCCGCCAGGATGCCGTTGTCCCTGATCCGCAGGCAGGAAGAAAAACAGTGCTCCCCTTCCTTGCCGGCCAGGAGCGATTTCCCCTTGTACACATTTTCGGCCAGAAACGACGGGGCGAGTACCTCCAGGATGTCGGTCGCCACATGGTTGTCCAGCACTGCCGGACAACGCATGGAGGGGATCTTCCGGGCGCCCAGCAGGCCGACGGCCCGCTCCACGGCCCCGGCAGCGATCCGGGCGATGTCGATGTCGGCAAAACGGGCGCTGAAACCGAAGTCCCACCCCATCTGGGAATCGCCGTTCTCCTCGGCAATCGGCACCACGCTGCTGGAGACCGAACTCCCCCGGTAGCCGCCGCTGACCCCGCGGGAATTACGCAGGTAGACGCTATAGTCGTTCTCCCCGTAGGTGGCCTTGCGGACCCGCTTCACCCGCGGGTCGGCCGCCAGTACCAGCCGTTCCAGCTCCAGGGCCCGTGCCACCTTGTCGCTCTCCGCCACCGCCTGCAGAGCAGGATCGAACAGGCCATCGATGACCGGATACACCTGGGGGCCGGGCAGCTCATTGTCCGGGTCCGGGCTCTGGGTCGTTGCCCCCACCAGGGCGTTGTCAATCATCTGCCCCAGATCGGCATCGTCCAGGCTGGTGGAAAAGGAGAACCCCATCCCCTGGCCCTTGAGCAGCCGGACACTCACCCCGACCGGATTGGAGCATTTGAAGGTATCCACCTTCCGTTCCTTCACCTCGATGGAGAGGTTGCGGGAACAGCCGGCCATGATCTCGTAACCGTCCACCCCGCGCCCCTTCAGCAGCGCTTCAACCCTGTCGGCAAGGTTTTCCAGGTTCATAAGAGTTTCTCCAGTTTAACCAGTCACCAGTTACGAGTCACCAGTCACGGTTTCACAGATCCATGATCATGGCGATCTCGTCGCAATCGGGAAATTTCACGCACTTCATGCAGTCGCCCCACACCTTGTGGGGGAGCTCGCTCTTGTCGACGATCCTGAAGCCGAACCGGGCAAAGAAGTCGGGCTTGTAGGTGAGACAGAAGATCCTCTTCAGTCCCAGTTCCCGCGCCTCGTCGATGCAGGCCCCCACCACCTGGCTGCCGATCCCCCTGCGGCCGGCATCCTCGGCAACCGCCACGGAACGGACCTCGGCCAGGTCCTCCCAGACGATATGCAGGGCAGACGTCCCCAGGAGGCGGCCATCCTCTTCCACGATGTAGAAGTCGCGGATCGACTCGTACAGCTCGGACAGGGAACGGGAGAGCATGTCCCCGCGATTGGCATAGGTGGTGAGGAGCTTCTGGATCTCCTTGACGTCCGTTATCTGGGCTTTGCGGAGCATACGCCCCTCCTTTCCTCTGCCAGGAGTTCCCGGGCATGTTGGCGGGTGGTGTCGGTAACGGTCACCCCGCCGAGCATCCGGGCGAGTTCCGCGACCCGCTCCTCAAGGTCCAGGGGGGTGACCGTAGTCGTAGTCCGGCCGTCGACCACCCCTTTGGCAACCCGGCAGTGATGATCGGCACAGGCAGCCACCTGGGGGAGATGGGTGATGCAGAGCACCTGCTGCCCCGCAGCCACGTTGCGGAGCTTTCTCCCCACCAGGGCGGAGGTGGCGCCGCCGATGCCGGTATCCACCTCGTCGAACACCAGGGTTGGCACGTCGCTTTCCGGGTGGACCTGCTTGATGGCCAGCATCAGGCGGGACAGTTCGCCGCCTGAGGCGATTTTCGCCAGCGGCTTCGGCGCCTCGCCCGGGTTGGCGGAAAAGAGGAACTCCCCCCGTTCCAGGCCGTTCTCCCGCGGCTCGGACAGGGGCTCCAGCAGCACCTCCAGGTGGGCATTGGCCATGGCCAGTTCGCCGATCTCCCGGGTCACGGCCGTTGCAAACGCTTTCGCCGCCTCGGCCCGCCGGCCGGACAGTTCGCCGCCGAGAACGGCCATCTCCCGAACCATTGCGACACGCCTCTCTTCCAGCTCATCCCGCGAGCGGTCCAGGTTGCGCAACTGGTCCAGCTCGCGCCCCGCCGCCTCTTGCCAGGCAACAACCTCCGCGATGGTGGTCCCGTATTTCTTCTTCAGCCTCCGCAGAAGGTCGAGCCGGTCGTCCACGGCCTGCAGGCGGGCCGGGTCGGCCTCGATACGCGAGACATAGTCCCTTAGTGCGAGCGCCGTATCCTCCAGTTGGGCATAGGCCGAGCCCACTGCCTCCTGAAGCGGCGCCAGCGAGGGATCTATCGCCGCCCCCTCGGCAAAGGCGGACTGGATCTGGCTTAAGTTCCCCAGCACGGTCACCTCGCCGTCGTAGAGGAGTTCATAGGCCGCCTGGCTCCGGGCCAGGAGCTTTTCCCCATGGGCCAGGATATTGCGCTCGTGCTCCAGCTCCTCCTCTTCACCCGGCACCAGCTTGGCCGCGCCGATCTCCTCCACCTGGAAGGCAAGGAGGTCTACTCGCTGGGCCGTCTCCCGCTCGCCGGCCGCCAGGCGGTCGATTTCGGCCAGCGTCTCCCGATAGGCAGCGTGGAGAGCGGCAAAGCGGTTCCTGAGTTCCACCAGGCCGGCATAGCTGTCCAGGAGCAGCAGGTGCTGTTCCGGGCGGGTCAGGTTCTGGGCCTCGTGCTGGCCGTAGATGTTCACCAACTGGCGGCTCACCTCGGCCAGGAGGGCCGTGGTGGCCAGGCTGCCGTTCAGGAAGACCCGGTTGCGACCGGAACGGGCCACGGTCCGCTTCACCACCAGTTCCCCGTCGCAGTCGATGCCGGCCGCAGCCAGGGCAGCCACGACCTCGGGCCTGGCCTCGACCAGGAACAGCGCCTCAACGCTCGCCTCCTCCTCGCCGGTCCGGATCAGGTCGCTGGAGGCACGCCCCCCGAGCAGGAGGTTCACCGCGTCGATGATGATCGACTTCCCGGCCCCGGTCTCCCCGGTAAGTACCGTCAGCCCCGGGCTAAAGGAGACCCGCAGGCTGTCGATGATGGCAACGTTTTTTATGAACAGATCGGTCAGCATAAATCCCTGTTCGCGTTCAAAAATGCCCAGGTGCTAGGCGCCAAGGAGCGAGGAGTGAGGCGTACCGGAGGTACGCTGCAGCGACGAGCGACGTAGGCAACGACGCAGATGGGCGTTTTTCAACGCGAACTATCTTTCCCCCCACTTCAATTTGGCCCGTAGCACCCCGAAATAGTCCTTGCTGCCGGACATGATCAGCCGGGCACAGTGGCTGGCCCGCCGCACATGGATCACGTCCCCGCTGCGGAGTTCCAGTCCGACCTGGCCGTCCAGGGTGAGGAAGACGTCCTCGTCCGCCAGCGAACTGACCGAGACCATGACCAGCGAATCGTCGTCGACGATGATGGGGCGGTTGGTGAGGGTGTGGGGACAGATGGGGGTTATGGCGATACAGTTCATGGCCGGGTGGATGATCGCCCCGCCGGCAGAGAGGGAATAGCCGGTGGAACCGGTGGGGGTGGAGATGATCAGACCGTCGGCCTTGAAGGTGGTCAGGTACTGTCTGTTGACCATGGTTTCCAGATCGACGATCCGGGCCAGGGCTCCCTTGTTGATCACCACGTCGTTCAGCACCGCGTGGCAGGCGATCTCCGCACCGTCCCGCTCCACGGTCGCCTGCAGCATCATCCGCTCGGAGATGCGGTGCTCTCCGGCGATACACCGTTCCAGGGTGGGATAGAGTTCTTCCAGGGTGATTTCGGTGAGAAAGCCGAGGCTCCCCAGGTTTACCCCCAGGATCGGGATACCGCGGTCGCCGATCTGCCGCGCCGCCGAGATGAGGGTACCATCCCCTCCCAGAACCACGACCAGATCGGCCTGCTCGGTGAACAGCACGTTCTCGATACCGCTGGGGAGCAGCAGGTGCCGGGCCAGATGGGAATCCACAAACGGTTCCAGCCCCCGGGCGGTCAGCCACTCCACCAGCTCACTTGCCACCCCCTGACAACGGGGGTCGTGCACCTTGGCTAGCACCGCAATTTTCTTCATCTTTCCGCCCCGGTTATGGTATAGATACGATTTTACTAACATAGATAGTTATGACTGTCTATGGAAATCCTGGCCGATTACTCTATACTAATTGGCGATATACGGGAAGCGCCAACACCGCCCAAGAGGATGTGACCATGCCTGAAACGCCTGCCGAAAACCTTCCCACTCCGGAACTCGATCCCATGATGCTGATCATCAAGTCGTTCCTGGAGCACCTTGAGTATACCCTGGGAAAAGACAAATACTCGGCAACCACGTTCGATATCTACAACGCCCTCAGCTACGCGGTGCGGGACCGGCTGGTGGAGCGGTGGCTCGACACCCAGCAGTCCTATTATAACGAAGACCCGAAGCGGGTCTACTACGTCTCCATGGAATTCCTGATGGGGAGGACCCTGGAGAACAGCCTGGTGAATCTGGGGATGCTGGACCAGTTCCGGGAGGCGATGGAAACGCTGGGCTACGACTTCGCCAAGGTCGTGGACCAGGAGCAGGATGCCGGGCTGGGGAACGGCGGCCTGGGCAGGCTGGCAGCCTGCTTCCTCGACTCCATGGCTACCATGTCGATCCCGGCCTACGGCTACGGCATCCGTTACGAATACGGCATCTTCCGCCAGAAGATACACGAGGGCGCCCAACTGGAGATCCCGGACAACTGGCTCCGCTACGCCAACCCCTGGGAGCTGGACCGCCAGGAACACCTGCACCTGGTCAAGTTCTACGGCAAGGTGACCACCAGGCTTGCCGCCGATGGCTCGGTCCGTTACGACTGGGTCGACAGCGAGGATGTCATGGCCATGGCCTACGACATCCCGATCCCCGGCTACAACACCCACACGGTCAACACCCTGCGGCTCTGGAGCGCCAAGGCGACCCGCGAGTTCGACCTGAACTTCTTCAACGAGGGAAACTACATCCGGGCCGTGGAAAAGAAGATGATGTCCGAGAACATCTCCAAGGTCCTCTATCCGGCCGACAACGTCCAGGAAGGGCGGGAGCTCCGCCTCAAGCAGGAGTACTTCCTCGCCTCGTCCACCATCCACGACGTGCTCTACCGGTTCAAGAAGATGCACACCAACCTCCGCGACCTGCCGGCCAAGGTGGCGATCCAGTTGAACGACACCCACCCCGCCCTGGCGATCCCGGAACTGATGCGGGTACTCATGGACCTGGAGGGGCTTTCCTGGGACGAGGCCTGGGAGATCACCGTGCAGACCTTCGCCTACACCAACCACACCATCCTGCCCGAGGCACTGGAGAAGTGGCCAATCTGGTTCTTCGAGCATATCCTGCCCCGCCATCTGCTCATCATCTATGAGATCAACGAACGGTTCCTGAGCGAGGTGCGCAAACGTTTCCCGGGCGATGCAGGCAGGGTGGAACGGATGTCGATCATCGAGGAGCACTGGGAACGAAAGGTGCGGATGGCCAACCTGGCCATTGTCGGCAGCCACTCGGTGAACGGCGTGGCGGCCCTGCACTCGGAGATCCTCAAAAAAGACCTGTTCAAGGACTTCTTCGAGATGTACCCGGAACGGTTCAACAACAAGACCAACGGCATCACCCAGCGCCGCTGGCTGAAAAAGGCCAATCCGAGCCTGTCCGGCCTGATCACCGAGGCGATCGGCGACGGCTGGGTGACCGACCTGTACGAGCTGCAGAAGCTCCGCCCCCTGGCCGAGGACGCCGAGTTCCGCCGCCGCTGGCGCGAAGTGAAGCGGGATGCCAAGAGCCGCCTGGCCGGCTACATCGCCCACCACAACCACCTCCAGGTCAACCTCGACTCCATGTTCGACTGCCAGGTGAAGCGGATCCACGAATACAAACGCCAACTGCTCAATGTCCTGCACATCATCACGCTCTACAACCGGATCAAGGACAACCCGAACCTGCAGATGGCGCCACGGACCATCATCTTCAGCGGCAAGGCGGCGCCGGCCTACTTCATCGCCAAGCTGATCATCCGCCTGGCCAACGCGGTCGCTACCCTGGTCAACAACGACCCGGACGTGGGAGACCGGCTGAAGGTCCTGTTCCTGGCCAATTACAGCGTCTCCCTGGCCGAGATGATCTTCCCGGCCGCAGACCTGTCGGAGCAGATCTCCACCGCCGGCACCGAGGCGTCCGGCACCGGCAACATGAAGTTCACCCTGAACGGGGCGCTGACCATCGGCACCCTGGACGGGGCCAACATCGAGATCATGGAGGAGGTGGGCCGCGAGAACATCTTCATCTTCGGCCTCACCACCGATGAGGTCCTGAAGCTCCGCCCCACCTACAACCCGCGGCAGTGGTACAGCGAAAATCGTGAGCTGAAACGGGTCATCGACATGATCGCCTGCGGTGATTTCTCCCCGACCGACCCGGACCTGTTCCTCCCCATCGTCGACACCCTCCTGAACAAGGGTGACAACTACCTGCTCCTGGCCGACTACGCCTCCTACGTGGCCTGCCAGGAAAAAGTCGGCACGCTGTTCCTGGACCAGGAGGAGTGGACCAGGCGCGCCATCCTCAACAGTGCCGGCATGGGCAAATTCTCCAGCGACCGGACCATCGACGAATACGCCAACGGCATCTGGGGGGTGCAGACCCACTCAGTCAGCACCGACGCCCGCCGTTCCGCCCTGGGAGACCTCGGGCTCTTCGGGCTCGATATCTGACCGCGGGTCCGATACCGGTACACCAGCCATGAACACCACCTCCAGCACCAACCCCGCAGCCGCGCCGCTCGCCGAACGGATGCGCCCGAGGCTCCTGGCCGAATTCATCGGCCAGGAACACCTGCTGGGACCGGGCCGGATGCTGCGCCGCCTGATCGAGACCGACCGCCTCCCCTCGCTCATCTTCTGGGGACCGCCGGGGTGCGGCAAGACGACCCTGGCCAGGGTCATCGCCGAAACCACCCGGGCCCACTTCATCTTCTTCTCCGCCATCCTCTCCGGCGTGAAGGAGATCAGGGAGATCGTCAAGGAAGCAGAGGCGGAACAGGCAGCGAGCGGCCGGAACACCATCCTCTTCGTGGACGAGATTCACCGGTTCAACAAATCCCAGCAGGACGCCTTTCTCCCCTATGTGGAGCGGGGCACCTTCACCATCATCGGCGCCACCACCGAAAACCCCTCCTTCGAGGTGATCGCACCGCTCCTCTCCCGCTGCAAGGTGCTGGTGCTCAAACCGCTGGCCACCGAGGAGCTGGAGCAGATCGTCCGCCAGGCCCTGAACGATCCGGAGCGGGGGATCGGCTCCCTCGGCCTGGCCATCGACGACGATGCCCTGACCCTGGCTGCCGACAGTGCCAACGGCGACGCCCGGGTGGCCCTGAACACCCTGGAGACGGCCGCCCGCCTGGCGACCGGCCAGGTGATCGACCAGACCGCCATCCTGGAGGCGCTCCAGCAGAAGCCGCTCCTCTACGACAAGGGGGGCGAGGAGCACTACAACGTCATCTCGGCCTTCATCAAGTCGATGCGGGGGAGCGACCCGGACGGCGCGCTCTACTGGCTGGCCCGGATGCTGGAGGCGGGCGAGGACCCGCTCTTCATCCTCCGCCGGATGGTGATCCTGGCGTCGGAGGATATCGGCAACGCCGATCCGCGGGCGCTCCAGATGGCCGTGGCCGCCCTCCAGGGGTTCCAACTGGTCGGCCTGCCCGAGGGGAGGATCATCCTCGGCCAGGCGGTCACCTACCTGGCCACGGCCCCCAAATCCAACGCCTCCTATGCGGGAATCAACGCGGCCATGGCCGAGGTTCGCAAGAGCGGCGCCCTGCCGGTCCCGCTTCATATCCGCAACGCCCCCACCAGACTGATGAAGGAGCTGGGGTACCATAAGGGGTACAAGTACGCCCACGACTCGGCAACCGGCTACATCCCCCAGGAATACCTGCCGGACAGGCTGCAGGGAACGAAGTACTACGACCCGAAAGGGCACGGTTACGAAAAGACCATCAAGGAGCGGATGGAGTGGCTGCGGCAGCAGTACGGGGGAAAAGGCGGAACAGGCAGGAAAGGCGGTGACGGGGGGGAGTGAAGCGGTCAGGCAACGGCGGCTTTTGCAGGCACCCCTCTCAAGAGGCACAACAGCTGTTCCTCCGGCATCGGCCGATGGAAATAGTACCCCTGGAACTCTTTACACCCCTGCCCCTGCAGGAATGCCAGCTGCTCCCGGGTTTCGACCCCTTCGGCAATGACTTCGAGCGTAAGACGGCTCGCCACGGCGATGATCGCCTCCACAATCGCCCGGTCATTGGGATTGTTGCAGACATCGCGCACAAACGAGCGGTCTATCTTCAACCGGTCGATGGGGAAGTTTTTCAGGTAGCCGAGCGACGAATATCCTGCCCCGAAATCATCCACCACAATGGAGAGATCGAGCTCCTTCAGCCGGAAGAGCGTATTCACCGTGGCGTCGGCATTGACCATGAGCGTGGTTTCGGTCAGCTCAAGCTCCAGATAGCGGGGGTCAGCGCCGGTTTCGTCCAGGATGCCGCTCACGAGACTCACGAAGGAACTCTGGACAAACTGGCGGGCGGAAACGTTCACCGCCACCCTGAGCGGCGGCAGTCCGGCATCACGCCACGCCCTCATCTTCTGGCAGGCAGTTCTCAGCACCCACTCGCCCATGGGGACGATCAGCCCTGAATCCTCCGCCGCCGCAATGAACTGATCGGGCATGACCCTTCCCAACCGCTGGTGCTGCCAGCGGATCAACGCCTCCACCGCCACGACGGCCTCCCCTCCGGCATCCATGATCGGCTGGAATTCGAGCAGGAAATCCTTCCGCGCCAGTGCCAGCCGCAATTCGGTTTCCAGCTCCATCCGGTCGTGCGCCTTTTTGTTCATCTCCCGGGAGAAGAAGTTGAAGGTATTGCGCCCGCCCTCCTTGGCCGCGTACATCGCCATATCGGCGCTGCTCAGGAGAGTTTCCACGCTCCGGCCATCCTCGGGGTACAGGGCAATGCCGATGCTTGCCGAGGAGTAGACGTCACGCCCGTTTATCTCGAAGGGGGGCGCAATGCACTCCAGCAGATGCCGGGCCACATGCGCCACGTTGAACTCTTCGCCGATCGAGGAGAGCAGGATGACAAACTCATCCCCTCCCAGGCGGGCAAGTGTGTCCGTACTCCGAACGCAACTCCCAAACCGCTTGGCAACCTTCGTGAGCAGCAGGTCGCCACTGGCATGCCCCTGGGTATCGTTGATGTCCTTGAAGTGGTCGAGGTCGATGAACAGTACCGCGACTTTTCCCGTCTCGCGGGCAGCCCGCGCCAGCGCCTGGTTGAGCCGGTCCATGAGGAGCGAGCGGTTCGGGAGTCCGGTGAGGCTGTCGAAGTAGGCCAGCCGCTGGATCTGTGCCTCCGACTCCTTGCGTTCGGTGATATCTTCCAGCAGGGTGGCAAACAGACCCTCCTGGGGAGAGAACAGGGATACGTTGAAACAACGCGGGATCGACGGTTGCCCCAGTTCGAACAGGTACGGCTCACCGGTAGCGACGACGCGGACCATCTCCGGCAGGTACTCCAGCATGGCGCCGTTGAACAGTTCACCGCCATCCCTGCCGATGAGATCCTCCCGTTGCCGGCCGAAGATCGACGCGCAGGCGGGATTGACATCGACCACTCTGAACGAGGCCGCCGTTCCGTCAGGGCCGGCAACGATCCGGTACAGTGCCAGCCCCTCTTTCATCGAATCGTAGATGGAGCGGAATCTCTGTTCGCTCTCCTGCAGGGATTGGTGCGCCTTTCGAACGGCGCGCAGCGGGATGGTGCGCAGCACCACAAAGACAAGCAGTCCGGAAAACAGCGACACAATGGCGACCACAGCCGTTTCCAACAGCAGCGGGCGCAGGGAACGGGAGATCTCTATGGTCGCAACGGCAACGCCGGCATCGTATATGTCATGGCGACGCCCAACCGTAGGAAGATCCAGAGGATCGACATGCTCGGCTACGATGGTCCCCTTGCGGTCCAGGATGCGCCGTCCCTCGGGGACACCCGCAACACTGCGCCGTTCGAGCAGTTCGACCAGTCTGATCTGCTCGAACTGCCACATGGTGGGATTGGCCATCACCAATGAGGTGACAATGTTTGCATTGAGCTCGGCCTGGGCATCGAGGGTGCCCAGCATGTACTGATAGGACACGATGAAATAGCCCGCCGGTGCCAGGACGGAGAGCAGCACGGCGATGATGCCGGCGATCATCGTGGTGACACGATGTATGGAGCGTTCCTGTGGTGTCACTTGCCGCCTTTGTCGCGAACGGAAACAAGCACGCCGGCCTTTTCGGCGAGCGCCCGCCCTCGCGCTGAATAGACGAATTCCAGAAATTTCTGCGCCGCCGGCGGCGTCTTGTCGGTGGTGACAAAACGGATATCCTTGGCCAGTGGATAGGCCCCGCTGGCCAGGGTCTTCACCGAAGCCTTGACGCCGTTCAGGGAGAGCGGGTTCAACGCCGGCTTGTCCACCAAGAGCGAGGTGAGGGATGCCGCACCGAGGGAGCCGGGCGTTTTCGCCACCGCCTCGCTGGCTTCCGGATCGGTTACCGCGACAATCATCCCCTTCTGCCTGCGGGCTACGGCAATGGCGCTATCCATGCCCGGGGAGACTCCACGCAGGATCACCGTGTCGATATCCCCCTCCGGGCGCAGGACCAGGCGAAGCTGCTCGCCGTTCTGCCAGGTGCGCACCTTGCCGAGATAGATCTCTTCTGCCTCCCGCGTAGAGATATCCTTTTTGCGAACCTCCCTGTGCGTCACGAACAACAGCGGCGTCCTGCCGTACTCCCGGGCCCGGGCACCCTGCACCTCGTCCTCGGGCTTGAGCGGTTTGCTGCTGACCGTGATATCCAGTGCCCCGGCCAGAAGGGCCTTGAGCGCCCCGGAACTTCCCAACGGCTTTTCCATGACGATAAAGACCTCGGGATGCAGCCTGCGGTATGACTCTATCATCGGCTTCATCATATCCAGTGCACTGCCGGACCCGTTGATCCGGATGGTCTCCGCCGCCTGTGCGCCGGAAGCATACCTGCAGAGTATACCAAGACAACAGATGGCGAACAGCACGGGCGTTCTTTTCGTTATCCGACCCAGCGATACCATTTGACTCCTCCCGAACTCATTTATGGCATCTATGCATATCGTCACAACGGCTGTTACATCAAGCAATAATCCCAGAAAAAGCAGTTGTCCACGAAACGCACGAAAAACACGAACTAAATCAGTGAAATATGCAACATCATAGTACAATTTGTTCGGTGAATTGCTGATCTGCTGCAATGCCATTATTTTTCGTGTTTTTTCGTGTCGTTCGTGGACCCAAAAGCCGTTTTAGGATAGTTTGACCGGCCCGATTCTCGCTCCTGCGGTTGCATCAGGACCAAAGACCAGTAAACTTGCAGACTGTGCGGCCATCCGGCCCTGGCACTTTATGAAAAGGGAGGAGCAATGAAAAAGATCGGCATTCTTACCAGCGGCGGGGACTGCTCCGGCATGAACGCGGCCATCCGGGCCGCGGTGCGGACGGCGCTCCGGCTGGAGATAGATATGGTGGGTTTTCGCAAGGGGTACGTGGGGCTGATGAAAGGGGACTGCATCCCGTTGGACAACAAGGCGGTATCGGGCATCCTGCACCGGGGAGGCACCTTTCTCCAGTCGGCGCGCTCTCCGGAATTCCGCACCCCCGAAGGTCAGCAGAAGGCCCTGGAGAACCTGCGGAACCTGGGGGTGGACGGCCTGGTGATTCTGGGGGGTGACGGTTCGCTGAACGGCGCCCTGGCCCTGCACCGGCATGGCTTTCCGGTGGTCGGCATTCCGGCCAGCATCGACAACGACATCCCGTTCACCGATATGGCCATGGGCGTGGACACGGCCCTGAACAACATCATCTACGCCGTCGACTGCATCAAGGATACGGCCAGCTCCCATGCCCGGGCCTTTGTCATCGAGGTCATGGGCCGCAACTCCGGCTATCTGGCCAGCATCGCGGCCATCGCCTCCGGTGCGGAGTTCGCCCTGGTGCCGGAGCGGGAATTCGACCTGACCGAGGTCTGTCAACAGCTGCGGGCCCGCTACGAGGAGGGCCGCGACAACGCCATCATCATCCTCGCCGAAGGGGTGGGGCATGCCCAGGAGCTCGCCGACACCATCAAGGACGCCATCGGCTTCGAGACCCGAGTCACGGTGCTCGGCCACTACCAGCGGGGCGGAGCCCCCACGGTCTTTGACCGGCTCCTGGCCAGCCGCTTCGGCAAGCAGGCGGTGGAACTGCTGGTGGCCGGACAAAAGGGGATCATGGTGGGGCTCTCCTGCAACGCCATCCTGGCCACCCCCATCGAGGAGGTGGTCAAGGGCGAAAAGAGGCCCCAGGACGAGGTACTGCGCCTAGCTGAAGTGCTGGGGATCTGACTCACGACAGTCTGCTAGAACTCCCACCGGAACCGGGAACCGTAACGCTTTTTGTGGTCCATTTCCTTCCCGCTGACGGTGAAGAGCTAGGGTTATTTAGCTACTATAATAGCCAGTACAGTTGTCGCATCTCTCTTTACATGCTATTAGAATAGCCATGAAAGTTGATCTTGAAATATGTATTGACGGCAGATGGCAGAATGCCGGTTCGTTCCAGCAATCCTGAAACAGAGATCGCGGAATACATTCGCCGAGACATCCTGAACGCTGCCCTTCGTAACACTGACAACCATGGTCGGAACAGCGCATTTCTCAAGCAAGGGGACGGAACAGTAGCCCTCTCCCCTGTTTTCGACTTTGCACCGATGTTCCTTGATCCGGAGGGAATTCCCCGTAGTTCCCGATGGAATGAGGATCTTGAACCACACATCGGAAGGCCGGCATGGGGACTGGTTGCCGATTCTCTTGTATCCTTTGTCGATCCCGCGGACCTTCGGAAACTATTCGCGCTGGATGCCGAGAACGTGGCCCGGCTGCCTGAAACGATGCGTGCGTGCGGCGTGGAGGATACTGTTATCCAGATGGTTGCAACCCGTTGCGGCGAAATAGCCGATGACCTGCGAAAGGCGAAAGGTTAGGGGATGGCCGGAAGAGCGAAACGCAAACGGACACAGGAAGAGATACGGGCAGAGAAGGAGGCCCTCTACACGGACATCAAGGCAGGGAGCCTCACGCTAGGGGAGGCGACCCGCCGTATGCGGAAAATTGTCGGCATGACTCAGAAGGATTATGCGGAAAAGGTCCTGAAGATCTACCCGCGGGTGCTGATGGAGATCGAACGGGACAAGGGAAACCCGACACTTGAGACCCTTCAGAAAATAGCATCGCCCTTCGGTCTGGTGGTGAGGTTTCATCGTAAAGAATGAGGTGAAGTTCTTAACCTTGATGCAGCGGCTTCGATAGCAGCCAGCATCACCCGATCCTCCTCAGCCCCTCCGCGATCCGTATCGTCGCCCCCCGCCAGGTGGGAAAGATGCCGGCCACCACCCCGACCAGCAGTGCGGCGCCGAACTGCAGGGCTATGGTGGCCGGCGCCACGTTGAAGACCGGGAAGAACTGGGAGAGGGTGGCCTCGATCCAGCTGGCCGCAGGAAAGGTCAGGACGATCCCCAGGAGCCCTCCGGCCACGGCCACGAAGAGCGATTCGCCGAAGACCGTGGCGGCGATGTGGCCCCCCCGGAACCCCAGGGCCTTCATGGTGGCATACTCGGCGAGCCGCTCCCGGGCGGTCATGGCCATGGTGTTGGCCGCGACCACCATGATGATGACGATCACCACGTAGGAGACGATCTGAATCGCCACCATGATCGCCTCGGTCATGGAGACGAAACTGAGCTGAAAGGCCCGCTCCGTCTCGGTCAGGGTCTCGGCCAGTGAGTTCTTGAAGGTGGCATCGATGGCCACGGCGACCTCTGCCGCCTGATCCGGCCTCGCCACGCTGACCACGTAGATCCCCGCCTGATCGGCGCGCCGCGGCACAGTCCGGCGCAACGACTCGTTGAGATAGTCCCAGTGGAAGAAGAACTGGGTCTCGTCGGTGCTCTTCTGGGCGCCCCGGTAGATCCCCCGCAGCACCAGGTCCCACTGCCCCGGGTAGATGGTCCCCTTGAGGACGATCCGGTCCCCCACCTTCCAGCCGTATTTTTCCGCCAGTTTCCGACCGGCGACCGCCCCCTGGCGGTCGACGATGAACTCGCGCTTTTCCTCTTCGGACAGCATGAATTCCGGATAGAGCTCAAGAAAGGACTTGGGCTCAACGGCGAAGTTGGGGAAGAAGTTCTTTTCCGAAACATAAACCCCGCCGAACCAGTTCATGATCCCCACCCTGGTCACGCCCGGCACCTGGCGAATCCGGTCCTGGTAGGCGATGGGGAGGGAGAATACGAGGGAGATGGAGTTGCGGGTGACCAGGCGGGTGGCGGACGAGGTCTCGACCCCCAGATACCAGAGCCCCACCAGGGTCTTTAAGAGGCCAAAGGCGAGGATGGCGATCGCCACACCGACCACCGTGAGCGTTGCCCGGAGCTTGTGACGAAAGGCGTTGCGCAGAATGAGCTTGAAGTAGAACATTTAGCGTTCAGCGTTCAGCGTGCTGCGTTCAGAGCGTTTTATGCTGCGTTCAGCGTGCGGCGCTATTGATGTGTAGAGCTTTCGCAGCATTCTGCTCAAGCGGTCGCATGTTTTGTCCAGTTCTCCCGCGCCCCCCTTGGGTACGTAGCTCGCCGATGTTATACGATATACCTGCAACGTAAGGGAGTGTCCCGGTTTGAAGACATCCATTTCCTGCAAATCCATACTCGCCTCGCTTTTTACGCAGCACGTAGCACGCTGAACGCCGCACGAACGGCGTTACGCCGTCAGCACACCCTTCTCCAGGTGCCTGACGATCCGGGCCTTTTCGGCGGCCCGCGGATCGTGGGTGACCATGATGATGGTCTTGCCGAACTCTTTCACCAGCCGGTCCATCAGGGACAGGATCTCGCCGGCCGAGACCCGGTCCAGGTCGCCGGTCGGCTCGTCGGCAACCAGGATCGCCGGATCGGTCACCATGGCCCGAGCCACGGCCACCCGCTGCTGCTGCCCGCCGGAGAGCTGCGACGGATAATGGTCCATCCGGTCCGAGAGCCCCACCAGCGAAAGAACGGTTGCCACATGCTCGCGCCGCTCCCGCCGGGAGAGTCCGGTCAAAAGGAGCGGCATCTCGACGTTCTCGAACGCGGTGAGGACCGGGATCAGGTTGTAGAACTGGAAGATGAACCCGACGTTGAGCGCCCGCCAGGAGGCCAGTTCCGTCTCGGACAGGGTGGTGATCTCGATGCCGCCGACCCGGATGGAACCGGCGTCGACCCGGTCGATGCCGGCGATCAGGTTGAGGAGCGTACTCTTGCCAGATCCCGAAGGCCCCATGAGGGCAAGGAACTCGCCGGCGGCGATATCCAGGGTGATCTCTTCCAGGACCGGGACGATCTGGTCCCCCCGGCGGTAGGACTTGACGACGTTATTCAGGGCAACAATGGGAACGGCAGCGCTATCCATCACTTCTCCCCCGTCTTTATCCCGGACCCGTCCTTCAGCTTGTCCAGCGGCTTGGTAACCACCTTGTCGCCGACCTTGACGCCTGCCAGCACCTCGACCAGGTCACCGACCTTCGCACCAAGGGAAATCGGCGTCTCCTTCACCTTGTCGCCGGTGATGACATAGACCACGCTCCTGCCGCTTCGCGTAGCTACGGCCGCGGGATTGATGGCAATCTTCGGCCGTTGTTCGGCCGGGGTCGTTGCCCGTTCCAGGAAGGCCACCTTGGCGCTCATTTCCGGAAGGATGCGGGGATCGCGGTCCTTGAAGCGGACCTTGACCATGACCGTGGCCTTGCTCCGGTCGGCAGTCGGCACCACGGCATGGACCGCTCCCGGAAACCGCAGGTCCGGAAAGGCATCCAACTGGATCTCGCACGGCTGCCCCGACCTGACCTTTGCCAGGTTAGACTCGGAAACGTCCGCCTCCACCTGCAGCGACCCCAGGTCGGCGATGGTGACCACGGACGCCTTGGCATTGGCGGCCGCACCGAGGGGGGTGACGATATCGCCCACATCGGCGTTCTTGGTCAGTACCACGGCGTCGAACGGCGAACGGATCTGGGTGTAGTCGTCCGAGACCCGGGCGCCGAGCCGCGCCGCCTCCGAAACCTTCTGACTGGCCTCAGCGGAAGCCATTGCCGCCTTGGCCCGCTGATAGCGCGCCTCGGCGGCATCGAAATCGGCCTGGGCCACGATCCCCTGGCCAAGGAGCTCCTGTTGCCGCTTATAGGCGCGACCGGCATCGTTCAGCTCGGCCCGGGCCTGTTCCACGTTGGCCGTGGCCAAGGCAACGCCGGCAACGGCCTGTTGCAGGGCCGCGGCAGTATCCTGGTTCTCAAGGCGGGCAATCACTTCTCCTGCGCGGATACGGCTCCCCTCCTCCACCCCGAGCCAGACGAGACGGCCGGTTGCCTTGGCCGCCAGGGCGGCCTTGCGCTGGGCAACCACATAGCCGCTGGCATTCAGGACGGTAAAGGATTGGGAGGGATAGACCATGGAAACAGTCCCCACCTCCACCTGAACCTGCGGGACGAAGACCATCCTGGCCATGATCAGGAGCAGTGCCAGACAAACCAGCAGAACTCCCCACTTCAACGGCCGGCGAAAACGCCCCGGCTTTCCGCTCACTGCCCGCTTATCGATCTTCAATCGCGAAAGGTCTTCCTGTGCCATGCCGTCAACTCCTGACCCGTCGGTAACTGTGCAAAGAAAGGCTAATCCATAGCATTATTCAGGCGTAATGAAAAGCGATTTGCCGTTGACGGGATGGGTGCGTAGGGTAGAATACAGCATACGGTTTCCGTTCCCGGAGGCGATTTCCGAAAGGAGGAGACAATGGACAGAAGGAGCTTCCTGCAGACCGCGCTGACCGGCTCGGTCATCGCCGGCTTCAGTTCGGCGGCAACGGCTGCCGAGCGCTATTTCCCACTGAAGGTCGACCAGTCACTGTTCGAGGGGATCAACCGGGTCAAGGACCCGGCCAAAAAGAGTCCGCTGGAAAAGAAACATGCGCCGGCGATCACGGCGCCGGCCACGGTGAAGGCCGGGGAACCGTTCACCGTAGAGGTGGCGGTCGGAGAGGCCATCCACGACATGGGGCCGGCCCACTGGATCGAATTCATCGAACTCCGGATCGGCAACGAACCGGCCGGCCGGGCGGAATTCCAGCCCAAGGGGTATCTGAAACCAAAGGCGGTCTTTACCGTTACCCTCCCGAAAGAAGCCGCCCCGTCCGGCAGGGTAACCCTGGTGGCAACTGAAAATTGCAACCTCCACGGCTACTGGGAATCGAGCCTGGACATCGCGGTGACCTGACCGAGTACCAGACCAGTCGTATGAAAACCCGGTTCCAGCCGCTTTTTTTCATCCGGAACATCAGATGGAACAGCAAGAACTCCACACCCACCACGAAGGCACGAAGGACACAAAGGGAACTACCTGAATCAGGAGTTTTTCTTCGTGATCTTCGTGCCTTCGTGGTAAATAGTGGTTTTTTCCGAGACCATCATACATATATGAATCGGTAGAATGACATGCAGCAGACGATGAACGAGAAGATGCAGGAGCGCTACGCGAGTTTCGACACCATCATCCGGGCCTGGATTCACGACTACACCGACGCCGGTGGCCAGGTCCACTGCGGCCGGGGATGTCGGGGATGCTGCTCCCTGGCGGTCAATGCCACCTTTCCCGAGGCACGTTTCCTGGCCGAAATGCTCACGGAACCGCAGGCGGCAAGGGTAACAGAGCATGTGGCCAGACTCCGCGGCCATCTGCCCGAGTGCGAGGATCTGAAATCCTTTCTCAGGCTGCATCGCCGCACGATCGGCTTCTGCCCCCTTTTGAACGATGACAATAACTGCGGGGTCTACGAGCGACGGCCGTTGTCCTGTCGCTCCCTGCTCGCCACCCGGGAAAGCCGGTGGTGCAGCACCGATTTCGGTGAACTCACCTCTGCGGAAAAGGGAGCCTTCGTCGACAGCCTGGACAGGAGCGTGGTCGCCTTTCCGATGCACTATGCGGCAACGCCCCAGGAACTGGGACAGGAGATGGAAGACCGCTTTGCCAGGGAAATGGCCGAGCTCTGCGGCTTCTCACTATATGGCAATCTCACGGTCCTCGTCCACCTGGAGAGAAATCACGGCCTGAGTGAAGCGGTTGCGCAAGGGATCGGGGCAACGACGAAACTGCTGGCACGAACCGGCCTGGACCATCCGTTCCTGGTCACGCTGGCCAGTGGCAGCGGGCAGTGACCGCAACCTTCGCCCCTCTTGTTTTTCACAGCGGGCCTGGGTATATTTGGTCCAAACAATTCCGGAGGTCTGCGATGCCGGTCTACGAGTTCTACTGCGCCGACTGCCACACCATCTTCAACTTCCTCTCCCGACGGGTGAACATTGACAAACAGCCCGACTGCCCCAAGTGCAGGCGGCCAGGGCTTTCGAGGCAGGTCTCCCGCTTCGCCATCTCCAGGGGGCAGAAAGAGGAGCCCGCCGCTGACGGCATGCCGGACATCGACGAGGCGCGGCTGGAAAAGGCGATGATGGGACTGGCCGGAGAAATGGAAGGGATGGACGAGAACGACCCGCGGCAGATGGCCAGGTTCATGCGGCGGCTTTCCGACGCCACCGGCATGAACCTCGGTTCCGGCTTCGAGGAGGCGATGCGCCGGCTCGAAGCCGGGGAGGACCCGGAAAAACTGGAAGAGGAGATGGGGGAGCTGTTCTCGGATGAGAACATGGACAACCTCTTTTCCCGCGAGGGGATCAAGGGGCTGAAGCGGAAGTATACCCCGCCGGCCCACGACGACACGCTCTACCTTCTGTAAGAGCCGTCATCCTGCTCGGCTCTGTGGTCGCAGAGGTGGCCATGATCTGGACCAGCCGCACGAAAGTCAAAAAACATGGACTGCTGCTCGATGGCCCGGTGGACGACGACGGTCGCTGCCAGGACTGCGGCGGCGCCTGCTGTAAAGCGTTTCCGGCAGTGGAACTCACCTGGGACGAGTTCCAGCGGCTCAAGGAGCTCGGGGGCAGACGGCTTGAGTTCTCCGTGGCCGGACACCATAAGCTGATCATCGAAAACGGCTGCGAATTCCTGGCGGAGGGCCGCTGCGCCATCTACCCGGACCGGCCGGACGTCTGCCGGCGCTTCTTCTGCCGGGATGCATGAAGGGGGAAGGTCTTCACCAGTGGAGTTCCGGCTTGATGTCGGCAGGCGTATAGCTTTTCGCCACCCGCCACCCCTTTTTGACGACCAGAACCGGCTCCAGACGGCAGGCGATATAGCCGATCAGGTTCGCCGGTTCCGGCAGGTCAGAGGCAACCTTTACGATCCGGAATCCGACGAGGTCCCCCACAGCCGGATAGTCGCGTGCCTCCTTGAGGGTGCAGGCCCAGAGCTCCCGGCCGCCGCCCGCCACGGCGAGTCTGAGACGGAAGTAGCGCTCTCCCTCGTCACCTTGCTGACCCTCCGCTTCAACCAGGGCCGGGATCAATGCCCCGTTGAGTGGCTGATAGCCAAGACTGCAGGCATGGTCGAAGGCTGCCTGGGTGTCGATGAATACCAGCGGAGGCTTTTCCTTGGCACGAAACCAGCTGAACATGACGCCCCCCGCCCTCCGGACCCGGCGAAAGGGGCCGACATTATGCCGGCCCCCTTCCGAATCGGTTTCTGCCCTCTCCGATCACTCGACCTTCTTCATTTCTTTGCCACAGGAGCACTTGCCGGGCTTCTGGCTGATGGTGTCGCAGTTGCACCCCTCGCCGCAGGCGCAGGTGTATGTGGCCTTGGCCGGGAAGGTACGCGCCTCGCCCTGCACCTTCAGATGGATCTTCCCCTCTTCCACCTTGTCGATGACGGTCTGCGCCAGCGGCTTCCCGCAAACACACTTACCCGGATTCCGTGAGACCGTAAGGCAGTCACACCCCTCGCCACAGCCACAGACGAAAACCACATCTCCGGTCTTGTAGACCGGCAGTTCCTTGCCGGCAAACGCCACAACGGTGAATGCCATAATGAGCGCCATTACAGCCAGAATCAGACACTTTTTCATCTTGTCACCTCCGCGTTAAATGTCGACACCATAGACTACAGAGTAATCCATCATCGCCGTTTGTCCATCCTCCTTAAACGCAAGAAGAGGGACAAGCCTCATGGGCTGTCCCTCTTTCGATCCCTGCGCTAAGATCCCTGCTACCTGCCGCGGCGTGCCTGATTGCCGCGGGTCTGAGCTGCGGTGGTTCTCGCCTGCTCAGGTTGCCTGAACGGACGTCCTGCGGTCGTGTGCTTAGCTGCTCCAGCCGGCGCAGCCCCCCCATGGACCGAGGGCTTCTTCGGCCCGGCCGACGACCGCCCCTGCCCCTGCTCACGCGGCGGGCGGGCAAACTCGGTGTCTTTTCTGGGTGCCGGCACCGCGTAGTCGAACCCGTCCACTTTCCGCCGCTCCAGCGTGGCATTGAGCGTCTTCTCGATGGTCCGCACCATGGCGCTGTCTTCGCCGGTCACCAGGGTGAAGGCATCACCGCTCCTGGCAGCCCGGCCGGTCCGGCCGATCCGGTGAATGTAGGCCTCGGGAGTGTCGGGAATGTCGTAGTTGATCACGTGGGAGATCTGGGACACGTCGATCCCCCGCGCCGCGATATCGGTCGCCACCAGGATCTGGAAGGTGCCGTCGCGGAACCCGTCCAGAGCAGCCTGACGACGGTTCTGGGAGAGGTTCCCCTGCAGGGATGCCGCCCGGTAGCCTGCCTTCTCCAGCTGCTCCCCGAGCCGCTTGGCCCGGTGCTTGGTGCGGGTGAAGATCAGCACCGACTCGGTGTCGGTGTGGCGCAGGAGCTCCAGGAGCAGCGGCGTCTTCAGGTGCTGCTCCACCGGGTAAAGGGCGTGGGTGACCGTCACCGGCGGGGCAACTGATCCGACCTGCACCGTTACCGGATCGATCAGGATATCCTGGGCCAGCCGCCGGATTTCGGCAGGCATGGTGGCCGAGAACAGGAGTGTCTGGCGCTTCTTCGGCAGATGGCCGAGAATCCGCCGGATATCCGGGAAAAATCCCATGTCGAACATCTGGTCCGCCTCGTCCAGCACCAGCACCTCCAGGTGGGAGAGATCGATGACCCCCTGACCGATGAGGTCGAGGAGACGGCCCGGGCAGGCAACGACGATCTCGGCGCCGCGCCGCAGCTTTTCCACCTGGGGGTTGACACCAACGCCGCCGTAGACGGTGACGCTCCTGAGCCGGGTCTGCTTACCCAGGGTAGTAAAGGACTGGTGGATCTGTTCGGCCAGTTCCCGGGTGGGGGCGATGATCAGCGCCCGAACCCGCCCCCGCTCTTCCTGGACGAGCCGATGGAGGATGGGAAGGGCAAAGGCCGCGGTCTTGCCGGTGCCGGTCTGGGCCAGTCCCATGACATCGCGACCGGCCATGACCGTCGGGATCGACTCCTTCTGGATGGGTGTCGGTGAGGCATACCCGGCTGCGGTAACCCCGGCAGCGACCTGGGGGTGAAACGTGAACGCTTGAAAACTCATGAAACTCCTTTATTGTCTGCGCCCTTCAAAGAAAAAGCCCCGGAGGCGGTCCGAGGCTTACGATGATTTCGTGTTTGTCCGGGAACAGCAGTTGTGATACGTGACCCTACCAGTTTGGGAGACATTGTGTCAAGGAGTTCCTGTGGCAGCGCCAAGCGCGCCTCAGAGCCAGAGCTCCACTTTCGGCATGGTCTTTTCCTGGCGTTCGATGCTCCGCAGCCAGCATTCCCTGTCCCTGCGCGCAAGCACCTTGCTCCGGTCGCTCTGCAATTTACGCACATGAACCGCAAAATCGCCATTGGAAAAATGGATCACCCGTCCGACCCTTCCTCCCAGGTCCTCGGCCACCAGCGGAATCCGTTCCTCCTCCAGGAACTCGCGGATGAACCGGATATTGACCTCGCTGACGCAGTAGAAATTCCCCACCTCCTTGGACTGGCTGAAGATAGTTGCCCCGCCGAATGCCTTGGCGCGGATGTTTTTCCGCTTGGCGCCGAGGCGCATCATGTCGTTGATCAGGAGTTCCATGGCGTAGATGCCGTACCGTCCCGCCTCGGACAGGGTATTGGGCAGTTCACGGGAATAGCGCCGGTTGCTGAGGAGAAAATGGTTCATCCCTATGACCCGGCTGACCGGATCGTAGAGACAGGCGGCAACACATGAGCCTAGGAGCGTGGAGATGGTGACCGGCTCGGCCGATGCGTGAAATTCGCCCGGATTGAGCGATACACGCTTGAATCTGCCAAGGGTCTCAATCCTCATTGTTCATCGTCCACAGCATCAAAACCCCACGAAATAGGAACGACCCGAACCCCTCACCCATCGTCATAGGCGAATATGTGAATAGTATATTATGTCACTCGACAAGCGCAACCAAGTTAAAGCGAATAAATTAAATTCATACCACCTGTCACAGAAGACCGTTTGTCACACTTCTCCTGCCAACGCCTCCCTGACTGTTTCGGTCTACTTGAACGGCTGGCGGTCTATGTTAAGGTTAGAACAGAAACGCTAACGCGACACCCTCTCCGAAAGACGGCAGATGAAGAAGGCGTGCGACAAACAGATCATCCTGGTGGCACTGGGGGGCAATGCCCTCATCCGGCAGGGCCAGCAGGGAACCGCTGCCGAACAGTTCGCCAACCTGCGGGCTCCGATGGAGCAGTTGGCCACGCTGGCGCGGGAGTACCGGCTCATCATCACCCACGGCAACGGCCCCCAGGTGGGGAACCTCCTCCTGCAGCAGGAGTGCTCGCCCCGGGTCCCCCCCATGCCGCTGGAGATCCTGGTGGCCCAGACCCAGGGGCAGATCGGCTACATGATCGAGTCCACCCTGGATGCGGCCCTTGCCGGGATCGGCCTGAGAAAGCAGTTGGTCAGCCTGATCAGCTACGTGGTGGTGGATGAACACGATCCGGCGTTCGCGGCGCCGACCAAACCGATCGGTCCGGTCTACCCGGCGGAGCAGGCAGCCAGCCTCCCGTGGCCGACCATGCCGACGACCAGGGGATACCGCCGGGTGGTGGCCTCGCCGCGGCCGCTGACCGTGGTGGAAAAGGAAGAGATCCGGCAGCTGATCGCCCTGGATTTCATCATCATCTGCTGCGGGGGCGGTGGCATCCCGGTGATCCGGGAGGGACGCACCTTTCACGGCGTTGACGCGGTCATCGACAAGGACCTGGCCAGCGCCTGCCTGGCGGCCGAGGTGGGGGTGGCCGGCCTGGTCATAGCCACCGACGTGCCCGGGGTCGCCCTTGGGTTCGGCACCCCGTCACAGCAATTCCTGTCCAGTCTCACACTGGCCGAGGCGGAACAACGGCTGGCTGCCGGCGAATTCCCGCCCGGCTCCATGGGCCCCAAGGTGGAGGCGGCCGTCGCTTTCATCAGAAACGGGGGACGGCGGGCCGTCATCTGCCATCTGAACGACATCGCCCTGGCCGTGGCAGGTGAAGCAGGAACGGAAATACTCTTAGGCTGAAAGGACCGACACCATGACCACAAATGCCGAAATCGTCGCCCGCGAGGAGCGGGTCTTCACCCCGGCCCTGCATCTCTATCACCCGCTGGCCATCGAGCATGGCGAAGGTAGCTGGGTGACGGATCGGGAAGGAAAGCGGTACCTGGACTTCGCCACCGGGATCGCGGTCCTGAACATCGGCCACAACCATCCCCGGGTGCGGGAACGGGTGGCAGCTCAGCTGGAACGGTTCGTCCACACCGGCGGGATCTACTACAACGAGACCACCGTGGCCGCTGCCGAACTCCTCGCCTCCATCACCCCGCCCGGGCTGGACATGCTCTTCTTCAGCAACTCCGGCGCCGAGGCGGTGGATGGCGCACTGAAGCTCGCCCGCTTCGTTACCGGCCGGCAGGGGATCATCGCCTTCAGCGGCGCCTTTCACGGCCGGACCCTGGGAGCGGTGTCGGTCACCACCAGTTCGGCCCGCTACCGGTCCCGCTATCACCCCCTCATCCCCTCCATCTATCACGCCCCCTACCCCTACAGCTACCGCTGCCCCATGCACTGCCGGCCGGAGACCTGTTCGCTGGCCTGCTTCGGGGCGCTGGAAGAGATGCTCCGGCGACTCATCACCCCCAACGAGGTGGCGGCCATCCTCATCGAGCCGATCCTCGGCGAGGGCGGTTACGCGCCGGCACCGCCGGCATTCCTTAAGCACCTGCGCCGGCTGTGCGACGACCACGGCATCCTCCTGATCTTCGACGAGGTCCAGTCCGGCGTGGGGCGGACCGGCGACTGGTTCGCTGCCCAGCGGTACGGCATCGTGCCCGACATCATGACCGTGGCCAAGGGGATCGCCTCGGGATTCCCGCTCTCGGCAGTAGTGGCGAAGCGGCAGATCATGGAACAGTGGCCCTCCGGTGCCCATGGCACCACCTTCGGCGGCAATCCGGTCGCCTGCGCGGCAGCCATCGCCACCATCGAGACGATCCGCGACGAGGGACTCCTCCCCCGCTGCCAGCAGCTGGGAGAGCGGGCCATGGAGCGGTTGCGGGCCATGCAGGAACACCGCCCGCTGATCGGCGACGTCAGGGGGATGGGGCTGATGATCGGCGTGGAACTGGTAGAGAATGACGGCGCCCCGGCCAGTGCCGCCTGCGAACGGCTCCTTGACTGGTGCCGGGAGCATGGGTTGCTCATCATCAACTGCGGCATGGACCGGAACGTGCTCCGCCTGGTCCCGCCGCTCACCATCAGCGACGATGAACTGGACCAGGCCCTGACCATCATCGACGAAGGGCTGGGAGCAGTGGCATGAAACCGGTGCGGGTCATCATCATGGGGGCAGCGGGGCGGGATTTCCACAACTTCGCCTGCTGCTTCCGCGACAGTCCGGCCTACCGGGTCATCGCCTTCACCGCCGCCCAGATTCCGTACATCGCGCAACGCCGCTACCCGGCCTCCCTGGCCGGGCCGCTCTACCCGCGGGGGATCCCGATCCGGCCGGAGGAGGAGCTTACCGAGCTGATCCGCCGCCACCGGGTCGACCAGGTGGTCTTCGCCTACAGCGACATCTCCCATGCGGAGCTGATGCACACCGCCTCCCGTGTCCTGGCCTGCGGAGCCGACTTCCGGTTCATCGGTCCCGGTGCCACCATGCTGAAGAGCAAGAAGCCGGTGGTCTCGGTCTGCGCCGTCAGGACCGGCTGCGGCAAGAGCCAGGTGGTCCGCTACTTCTGCGACATCCTGGTCGAGCAGGGAATCAAGCCGGTGGTGGTGCGCCACCCGATGCCGTACGGTGACCTGGCCACCCAGGCAGTCGAGCGGTTCAGCGATGATGCCGACCTGGACCGTTTCCACTGCACCATCGAGGAACGGGAGGAATACGAACACCTGCTGGCCCACGGCGCCGTGGTCTATGCCGGAGTGGACTACCGGACCATCCTCCGCCGCGCCGAAAAGGAGGCGAGGCTCATCATCTGGGACGGCGGTAACAACGACCTCCCCTTCTTCCGGCCCGACCTGGAGATCGTGGTGGCCGATCCGCTGCGGCCCGGGCACGAGACCTCCTGGTATCCGGGGGAGGTGAACCTGCGGCGGGCCGGGACGGTGGTAATCAACAAGGTGAATGCCGCCGAAGTAACGGCTGTCGAGGCGGTAGCGGCGGCGGTCCGCCGGGTCAACCCGGCAGCGGCCGTGGTAAGGACCGCCTCACTAGTCACGGCGGCCGAAGGGGAGCGGATCAAGGGGAAACGGGTGCTGGTGGTGGAGGACGGACCGACGGTCACCCACGGCTCCATGGCGAGCGGTGCCGGGCTGGCCGCGGCCGGGCAGTATGGCGCAGGAGAGGTCATCGACCCGCGCCCCTGGGCGGTCGGCTCGCTCAGGGAGGTCTATGGCCGCTATCCCCATCTCGGGCCGGTCCTGCCGGCCCTGGGGTATCGGCCCGAGCAGGTGAATGAGCTGGCCGCCACCATTGCCGCCGTACCGTGCGATCTGGTCCTGGCCGCAACTCCCATCGACCTGGCCCGCCTGGTCCGGGTCGACACGCCGATCCTGCGCGTCTCCTACGCCATCGCCGAAACCGACGGCACCCCGCTGCGCGCAGCATTCCTCACACTCCTCGCCTCAAGGGGCCTGGCCGATTCGGCCGGTCGTGCCTGCATCTGAATCGTGTTGTGGCTGAACTCTAAACGATCTTGAAGATGATCATCGCCACATCGTCGGACAGGGTGAATGACGATAGTTCCCGGAAGATTTCGGCCATGATCTCTTGGGGATGGCCATCGCCCTGTTCGGCGATGACCCTGCAGAGCCGCTCGGTGCCGAACAGGACGCCGGTGGCGTCTTGTGCCTCCGTTACCCCATCGGTGTACAGGGCGAGGATGTCACCGGGGTCAACCCGGATGACCTTTTCTTCAAAACTGACATCGGTCCTTACCCCCATGAGGAGTCCATCGGCATCGAGCTCCGAGAACGCACCGTCCCCGGAGCGGTACAGAAGAGGCCTGGTGTGGCCGGCATTGGCATACGACAGCATCCGGTTGGCGGAATCCAGCCTGACATAGAACATGCTGATCTGCAATTCTGCCCGTGACAGGTCCTCGTAGAGCAGGTCATTGACCGCGGCCAGGAGTTTTCCGGGGGAACGACCGGAACTGACCTTGGCATGAAGGACACTGCGCGCCATGGTCATCAACAGGGATGAGCCGACACTGTGGCCGGTAACGTCGGCGATGACCATGTCGACAATGCCGTCTTCCAGGGGAAAGAAATCGTAGTAATCGCCTCCCACATGGGCGGCCGGCACGCAGCGGCAGGTCATGAGCAGTCCCGGTAGCGCCGACGGGCATGCCGGAAGGAACGACTGCTGGATCTCCTTGGCGATTTCCAGCTCCCGGTTGATCCGGGTATTGACCATGAGCATCTGCTCGGCCTTTTTCCGGTCCGAGATGTCACGCCCTATGGTCGACACGGCCACCACCCGTCCCTGCTCATCCCTGATGGGGGAATAGGAGAGTGACATGGAGATCAGTTCCCCGTCTTTTTTTCTGCGAACGGTTTCGAAATGTTCGACATGTTCTCCCCGCCTGATCCGTTCATGCATCCTGAGCACGTCATCGGTATAGGCATCCGGGATCAGCATCGTTATTGACCTGCCGAGCACCTCTTCCTCCGTATAACCGAAGATCTTTTCAGCGCCTCTGTTCCAGCTGGTGATGATACCATCCAGCGTCTTGCCGACAATGGCGTCATCCGATGATTCCACGATGGCCGCCAGTCGCAGGTTCTTCTCCTCGGCCTGCTTACGTTTGGTAATGTCCGAGAAACTCCCGCGGGTGCCGATGAATGTCCCGTTGTCATCGAACACCGGCCGACAGACGTGGCTTATCCAGCCGATCTGCCCATCCGGCCGGACAATCCGCAATTCGAGGTCTCCCGATCCCGGTGCATCGGTTACTTCATGGCGGTGATTCGACCAGAGATGCAGGTCATCCGGATGAATGAGGTCCAGGATCAGGTCGGGGTTGGCGCTGAACTCTTCGGCATCATGGCCGGTGATCTGCTTGCAGGAAGGTGACAGGTAGGTGAACTCTTCTCCCGGGCTCAGCCAGAATTCCCAGTTGTACGTATTGTCGGCGACAATCCGGTATTTGATCGCAGCCTCCCGCAACGCCTCCTCCGCCCGTTTGCGCGCGGTGATGTCGCGTCCTTCGGGAACCAGCAGGACCACTTTGCCATGCTCATCCTTCACCGGTTTGATGGAGAAGTCCACGTACATAAGCTCCCCATCCGGTTTCAGATGGGTTGCCTCGAATTGGATGAACTCGCCCTGTGCAGCGGCCTTGATCGACTCGCGGAGCCGCTCCTGCTGTTCAGGCGCATGGGTCCACCAGGGAGTTTCCCAGAAAAGCCTGCCGATCACATCGGATTCTTTGCCTTCGATGAAGCCATAGGCGGTCATATTGATCTTGAGGACCGTGCCATCGGGCTTCATCAGCCCCATCAACTGGGACGACTGATCGAAGATGACGCGCAGCAGTGCATAGCTCTCCAGGAACGCCTCGCCGTTCTGTTCACGCTTGCTGCTGATCATTCTTTTCAAGAAATCTTTGGTGCGCATGGGACAATCCTTGGCTTGAGACGCCATGAGATGGCCTATAAATAATTATAGGTTGAAAAGGGGAGATGTCATGCCGCGGGCGAATCTCCTCGGGACTCCTTCGGTCCAGCCGTCGGTAACCGGCAGGCGACAAGGCTTACCAGCAGCCGGCCGGATCGTCGTACAGATCACCATGAATGTCCCCTCCTCACACCATGCTGATTATTCCCTGAATATCCGGCGTTGAACCGCTATTTTCAGTCACCGGCACGTCAGGCTAAGGCGGATATTGTGCTTGAAGATTAACAACGTTAAACTATAATCTAATTGTTCCCACTTTTGCGTATGGGCACCTTGCTAAAGGGTTGCCGGCCCGGTGACGACTTGAGCAACAATAACCGTTGGAATCACCATGACTTCCTCACTTGCTGAACGGATGAGCCCCCAGTGTTAATTGCCGCACGCTCGCATATAGCGCTGCTTCTCACGACGATCTACCTGGTCATCGTCACGAGTCCGCTGGCGCCGCTTGCCCTGCGTTCGCCGGTGATCGCCCATGCCGTGACCGGGGAATGCGTCGGGAACTGCGACATCTGCGGCTGTTCGCCGGCGCAACGCGCTGACCGCACCTGTTGCTGCTGGAGAAAGAAACAGCGGCACGACCGGGAGCAAGAACGTACCGTCGCCAATTGCTGCCAGAAGAAAAGGCCTGACAGCACACCGATACTGTCCTGCGGTTGCCCCTGCGGCGGGAGCAAGATGCCCGGCTTGTGGGGCGGAGAAAAATTCGAACTGTTGCTCTATCACTTCACCGAAGGTACGACCGCACTCCACGAGGACGAGCCCTCCGCTTACCGAAATGATCGGCTGAGGGACCGTTACCGAGAACCGCCCGACCCGCCTCCAAAACTCCACTTCCCCGTGTAACATCCGATTTCTCATCAACCATAGCCCATGCAAAGGGGCCCGCCCCTTTGCATCATCGCTATTCGTCTGCCCAAAGACTGTCGAGGGATGAACCATCCAACGAGAGACTGTTACGGCACGCCAATTACCCACTCATAGAGGAGCAATAATGCGACCTATTGTCAACAACCTGATCACGCTGATGCTGTGCGGTTCCTCTGTATTGCTTCGGCACGAGCGGAAAACCTGCAGATGGATGAAATAATTGTCAAGGGAGCCAAGGAAGCCACAATCCAGGAGAGCCTGACCATAAAAGAGGTAAAGGAAAGTCCGGCACGGGACATCGGCGAAGCGCTCAAGCAGGTCGAGGGAATCGATATTGTGCATAAGGGTGCGATCGCCAACGATATAGTACTGCGCGGCTTCCAGGGGGACAACATAAACGTGCTGGTGGATGGGGCGAAAATTTTCGGTGCGTGCCCCGCCCGCATGGACCCGCCGGCGTTTCATCTCGATTTCGCTGAGGTGGAGCAGGTCAGGATCATAAAAGGGCCATACGATATCGAAAACCCCGGCAGTCTCGGCGGGGTAGTGGACATACAGTCCAAACAACCGCACAAGGGTTTCGACAGCGACCTCAATGTTACCTACGGTTCATATAACGCCGTCAGCGGTTCCGCCACCGCATCCTATGGAACTGACACGTTCGACGGTCTGCTCGGCTATGCCTACAAACGTTCCGATGTTCCAAAATCTGGCAACGGCAAACTGATCACCGACATATACCCCTCTGCCAACCCCAACCGCTACCGCCCCGACACCATTGATTCCAAAGCCTATGAGATCAATACCGGATGGACAAAGTTCGGGGTCAATCCAACGGGCAACTCGCGAAGCGAAATCAGCTACTCATATCAGGATGCGGAGCATGTCCTCTATCCTTACCTGAAGATGGATGCAGACTATGACAAGACCCATCTGCTCAACTGGACCTACAGAATCGACAAGCTCTCCCCCCTGGTCAGGGGACTGAAACTGCAGGCCTATTGGGACCGGGTGAGCCACCTGATGAATGACAATCTGCGCCAGAGCTCGGTTGGGCAGCCAACCTCTTTCTCCATGCAGACAGATGCCAGAACCCAGGGAGTTGGGGCCAAGCTGCATGGCTCACTGGCAGTAGGACCGGGGACGCTGAAGAGCGGACTCGATTATTACAACCGGAACTGGGATGCGCTGAACCAGAGAGCCATGTTCACCATGGCGAATCCATTCACGGCGGTCAGCATGATTCCCGACGTATTTATCGACAATTTCGGAATGTTCGGCGAATACGACCTGCCCCTTTCCGAACAGGTCAGTCTGAAAGCCGGTGTACGCGGCGACCTGACCTGGGTAGAGGCGACGAAGAGCAATACCCTCACCACCACGGGCGCCTCCACCGATTTCGGCGGAGTAAGCGGAAACATCCAGCTTGTCTATAAACCGGTAAATACGGTCGAGCTGTTGCTCGGTTTCGGACGCGGCTACCGCACGCCAAACCCTGAGGAGCTGTATATCGATCTGCCGGCGATGGCTCCGGCAGTAACATGGCGGGGAAACCCGGGACTGAAGTCGACGGTCAATCATGAGGTCGATCTCGGGGTAAAATACGCCACCAACCGGTTTTACGTGAACATGTCGCTTTTCTACAGCGACCTGACCGACTACGTGAATTTCTTTCAGGCATCTCCCACGCTGAAAAGCTACCAGAACATCGACGCCAGCATGTGGGGGGCAGAACTGGGGAGCCAGGTTTCCCTTCCGTTTGACCTCTTCTTGAAAGGGTCACTTTCCTACACCGAAGGGAAGAACGAAGATGGCAACCGGCCTTTGTCTGAGATACCACCGCTGAAAGGGGTGGTGGCGCTCCGTTATGACAGCGGCACATTCTTTGCCGAAGTTGCCGAGAATTTGGCCAGGGAGCAGGACCGGGTCGATACGGGGCTGAATGAGCAGCCGTCCGCCGGCTGGGCCACTACCGACCTGAAGGCAGGCTTCAACTACAAAGCGCTGTCAGTGTACGGCGGAGTATACAACCTCTTCGACAAGCAGTATTACCGCCACCTCTCCTACCTGCGGGACCCGTTTGTCGGCGGGGTCGGCTTCAAGGTGCCGGAGAACGGAAGGAACCTCTACCTGACGGTGGCGTATAGATTCTAGGAGATCGGTATGACAGAAAGCCAGGCATCATCACGGCTCCCGCTGGGCATACGGCATACCACTCCGGCAGAAAGACGCAGCTTGCTGCGATTCTCACTCCTGTCAGCACTGATGCATGCAACTGTGCTGGCCGCGCTGCTGGCCTGGACCGGCGGAAGGGCGAAGACCTCTCCGCCGGTCCAGATTATTACCGTTGACCTCAACCAGGTTGAACACCGGCCACAGGCGCTGCCGCCAAAGGTTCAGTTGGCGGCCGGACACGCTCCGGAACGGGTCCGGCCGTCAACTCCGGCACTGCGCGCTCCAGCGCCGGCAGTGGCCCCAACGGCATCAAATCCTCCGGTGGTGAGCTCCCTCCCATCTGCTCCGGCCGCCTCCCCCCCCCCGAACGCTACGGCACCAGCTGCAGAAGGGCAGACTGCATCGCCGAAATCGACGGCGTCAATACCCACCGGGCCAACGGCGACTACTGCACCTGTCAGTCCTGGCTCCAACATGCCGGTTACCTCGCCCACGTCGACATCGCATCTGTCTTCTCCCCCGGCACGCAGCGGGGCTGATCAGGTGAGCCTGCGTACAGGCTACATGCAGCGCTGCCGGAGGCTGATCGAGCACCACAAGGAATACCCGGTCATGGCCAGAAGGGGAAGGATGGAAGGAACGGTCATCGTCTTCGGGACGCTGACACGCGGTGGCTCACTGCGCCACTGCATCATTAAGAGGTCCTCCGGCTCCGGCCTATTGGACAACGCGGCCGTTAGGGCGGTTCAGAGCGTCGGGACGTTTCCGCCAATGCCAGCGGAACTGCACGGCAACGAGCTGACATTTGAACTGCCCATCAGCTTCAGCCTAACGGGCGACTGACCGGCAGCGCCTTGGCGTAACAGCCAGCAACGCCAACCCCCCGAAAAGCAGGCAGATACCGACCATCGCCGTCGGCGTGAGCCGCTCCCCGATCACCAGAACTCCCAGCAGGGCCGCAGTGAGCGGCTCAGCCAGGGAAAGGGTGACGGCGGTGGGCACCGGCACCGTCTCCAGCCCCCGGGCAAAGAGCAGGTAGGACAGGGCTGTGGCGATGAGCCCCAGGTGGAGCACCACCAGCGCCCCGCGCGGTCCGGCAAGCCAGGAGAGATCGGCGAGGAAAAGAAACGGCGCCAGCAGCAGGGCGCCGAGGGAGAACACCACGGCCACCACCGCGTCGGGCGAGCGGTCGGCCAGGAGAATCTTGATCGCCAGGGTGTAGGCGGCGTAGGAGGCACCGGCCCCAAAGGCGAGGAGAATGCCGGCCGGGTTGACCCTCACCCCCCCGCCGGCCGCCAGCAGCAGGGTGCAGCCGGCAACGGCAAGCAGCGTGGCCCCGAACCAGCGGCGTCCCGGCCGCTCCCCCCGGACCAGGAAGGCGAGGATGCCGGCAACCACCGGCGAACTGCCGATGCCGACCATGGTCCCGACAGCCACGCCGGTCCTGGAGACGGCGGCAAAGAAACAGAGCTGATAGGCGGCAACACAGACGGCGGCCCAGAACGTGGGGACTGCGGGCCAGCGACCGCCTCTCCGCAGGCGCCCCCGCACGCCGGCCAGCACCAGGAGGGCAGCCCCTCCTACGACCAGTCGCAAGGCCCCGATCACCACCGGGTTGGCGCCGGTGGGGGCCAATGCCTGGGACGTGCCGGTGGTCCCCCAGAGCATGGCAGCCAGCAGGACCAGCCAGGCCCCGCCTGCTCCGTTTTTCTCTACATCCTGTGCCATATGCCCCATCGCCCTCCAGTACCCGTGCAGACGGCAAGTCTACCCGCCGATGCGGGATGAGGCAAGCACAGTCTGATGAATCGGCTTACGGAGCCGGCTTCATGGTGCCTTGTGCTCTTTTCGATTGTGGCGTGAAGATACGGCCCCCCTTCGAGGGGAGGCCGTTGGAGGGGGGATACTGTTACTGTTTGTTATGACAGGTTGTTGCCAATTGATCGAGTATCCCCAGCAGGACCCTGGAGTTGGACACCATCTCCTCGCAGAGCCGTGACGCCTTGTTCCGGTCACCGGCGTTGTAGGCATTGATCGCCTGCTTGCCGAGTTCGTGCACCTTGGCATGGGGGGCATCGATCTCCCGGAACATGCCGAGGTGGCCGCAGCTTTCATGACCTTTGCCCTGATACCACTTGCCAAAGGCGCAGGTCAGGTGGGTCGGCAGGATGTTGGGGTCGATGCGGGCGGAACCGTCCAGATGGGACTTGACCTTGCCAATGAAAATCAGATGCGCACTCTTGGCCTTGTTGAGCACAAACGACACATCCTCATTGATCTTGAACCGGCCGAGAATGGACATCAGGTCTTCGGCATTGCCGTTCATGTGGCTGGCGTCTTCCAGCGACTGGTGGGCCATCCGTGCGGTTTCCTGAACAACGTGGGTAATCTGGTGCATGTTGTGTGATATTTCACCGGTGGTGGCGGTCTGCTCTTCGACGGCAGTGGCGATCTGACTCACCTGCATTGCCACGTCATTGATCTGTTCCATGATGTCACGCAGGGCTTCTCCCGACCTGGCCGCTTCCTGGGTGCCGGACTCCACCTGACGGACCCCCTGTCCCATGGCGTCGACCGCTCCCTTGGTTTCCGCCTGAATGGCCTTGATCATCTCGCCGATCTCGCGGGTGGCACGGGTGGTACGTTCAGCAAGTGCCCGGACTTCATCGGCCACCACCGCAAAACCGCGCCCCTGCTCCCCGGCTCGGGCCGCCTCGATGGCGGCATTCAGGGCCAGCAGGTTGGTCTGGTCGGCAATATCCTCAATGGTGCCGATAATGGCACCGATCTGGTCGCTTCTCGCCCCCAGGCTCTCGACCGTTTTCGCGGAGTTCTGAACCTTCTCGGCAATCTCGCGCATGACCGAGATGGTGGCATCGACTACCGTAACGCCATTCTGGGCCGACTGCGTGGCACGTTGCGCGCCTTCGGCGGCATACTGGCAGTTCTTGGCGATATCCCCGGACGTGGCGGACATCTCTTCGCCGGCAGTGGCAACGGTTATGCTTTGGGCAACGACCTCTTCGGCCCCGGTGGCGATATGCTCGGCAGTGGCGTGCAGCTGGTTGGCGGCAATGGCCACCTTGATGGACGAGCTGGAAACGGAGCTGATGACATCATGGAGCTTGTCGATAAAGACATTGACCTCCCTGCCCAGTTCGCCGACTTCATTGTCGGCAAGAACCGGCAACTGCTTGGTAAGATCACTTTCGCCTTCGGCAATATCTTTCATGGCATCGACTACGGCCTTGACCGGCCGGGTGATGGTGGCGGACACCACCCAGGCCAGGAGTACGCTGAGTGCCAGAATGACGAGCAGGGCAACCCCGATGCTTATCTCGATGGTTCGCATATGGGCGGACACATCGTCGACGTAGATACCGGTGCCGATGATCCAGCCCCACGGCTGATACAGCTCGACATAGGAGATCTTGGGTACTGCCGCGCTGCTGCCCGGCTTGGGCCAGGTGTATTCGACAAACCCCTTCCCCTTGTCCTTGCAGACTTCGACCATCTCCCTGAAGAAGTCCTTGCCCGTAGAATCCTTGAGTTCGCGCAGGTCCTTGCCGTTCATGTCGGGTTTGATCGGATGCATGATCATCTTCGCATTCAGGTCGTTGATCCAGAGGTAGTTAGTCCGGTCGTAGCGAAAGGCGGCGATCCGTTCGGCAGCCCTCTTCTGGGCGTCCTCTCTGGTGAGCATCCCGCTATCGACCTGCTTCTGGTACGAGTCAACCATGGAGGTGGCCTGCTGCACCAGGAAACTGACCGTGGCCTGCTTTTCCTTCACAATGAGACCGCGGACGAACGGCATCAGGGCAAACATGGTTGCCAGCACCAGCACCAGCCATGTCAGTATCGACAGGCTCATGATCTTTGAAAAAATACTCCAGTCCCGGTACGCTTTAAGGGTCATGCTTTTTTGTCTCCTTCGAATATTTGAAGACTGAACACATATGGGTTACGGCAATGGAATGATCGAGAATCCACTTCATGAAAAGGGCGGGTCTGGTTGTTATTCGGGTTCAACAACCGGCTCCTTGAGGGGGAATTTACCGATTGATGCATTTCTTGATTTGTCACGGCAATCTATCCCGGGAAATTGCCTTTATCGCCTCAACGCTTGCATTGCCGACGGTCTCCCGATAGATTTGTTTCCATCCGGAGCGCCGGGTATGAGGTTGGAAAGGGACAATACACTGATGAAGATTGTTCGCACACTTGTCGGACTGTTACTGTTTCCCCTGTGCTCCGTCAGCAGTGCGGCGGGAGACGCGGCTGCAGACCATGACTACACGGCTCTGAAGCAGCAGCTGGCGAACCGTTACGGGACCCTGGCCCCGAAGCAGTGGGGCGAGAACGTGAGCGGCGTGAAGAACCGTATCAGGACCAGGGACAAAGTGATCGCCCTGACCTTCGATGCCTGTGGCAGCGCCAAAGGCATGGGGTACGACAGCCGGCTCATCGCGTTCCTGGAGCAGGAGCAGGTGCCGGCCACCCTCTTCATCAACGCCCGCTGGATCGGCCCCAACCGCGCCGCCTTCGACCACCTGGCCGCCAATCCCCTCTTCGAGATCGCCAACCACGGTTTCAGACACAGGCCGGCATCGGTGGCCGGCAGGTCGGTCTACGGCATTGCCGGAACAGGCAGCGTGACCGAACTGGTGGACGAAATCGAGCTGAACGCCCGGTACCTGGCAGAGCTGACCGGCAAGCGGCCCCGTTTCTACCGCTCCGGCACGGCCTACTACGACGAGGTGGCGGTGCAGGTCACCGAGGCACTGGGGGAACAGGTGGCAGGTTTTTCCGTGCTGGGAGATGCCGGAGCGACCTGGTCAGGGGAGCAGGTCAGGCACGCCCTCCTGGGTGCAGGCCCCGGTGCCGTTGTCATCCTGCACATGAACCACCCGGCCGGCGGGACCGCTGCCGGTGTGATGGACGCCGTGCCGGAGTTGAAGCGACGGGGGTTCCGCTTTGTCCGACTGTCGGAACTCCCCCTGGAGTGAGCGGCAGGCGGCCCTCCTGCCGCTCACCGCTCCCAGGCGGCATGAGGAGTACCGGACGGCAGGGAACGTTGCTGCAACGCGTTTGACTTTGCCGTTGATGCCGATAGAATCCAGGCATGACCGGTTCACGGAGGAAAGCGCACAATGTTTCTTACCTGGCATGACGAACTGCTCACCGGCAACGAAGAGATCGACGAACAGCACCGGGAGCTGTTTCGCAAATTCGACTCACTGACGCAGGCCTGCAAGGCCAAGCAGGGCAAGGACGAGATCGGCAGGCTTCTCTGGTACCTGAAACGCTATGTACGAAAGCATTTCAGTTGCGAGGAGAAACTCCAGCAGAGCCTGGGATTTCCCGCCTATGATACCCACAAGGCACAGCACGACGCATTTTTCAACAACGTGCGCCAACTGGAGGAACAATACGCCATGGAGGGTGGAAGCACCGTACTGATCGTGAAAGCTGTCCAGATGATGGCTGACTGGTTCAGGAATCACATCCACGAGATGGATATGGAGATGGCCGCCTTCGTAAGGAAGGTGGCACCGAAGGAGTAACCGTCCGAATCCGGCTGTGTAAAACAAAAAGGGTGCCGCATTATCGGCACCCTTTTTGTGTTGCTCCGTTGCGGACGTTGTCAGTCGATCTGCTCCACCAGGTAGTTCTGCACCCCCATCTGCCTGATCTGGTCCAGCTGGGACTCCAACTGGTCGATGTGTCCTTCCTCCTCGCGCAGGATCGACTCCAGCAGTTCCCGCGTGCCGTTGTCCCCCATCTCCATTGCCACCCGGATGCTCTCGTTATACCCCTTGATGGCCGACTCCTCGGCGGCGTGATCGTTCTTGTGCATCTTCGCCACCTCCTCGCCGATGTGGATCTTGTTCAGATTGCTGACGATCGGTTTCCCTTCCAGAAAGATGATCCGGGCGATCAGCTTTTCCGCGTGCTTCATCTCGTCGATGGACCGCTTGCGGATCATTCCGTGCAGCCGCTCGTACCCCCAGTTCTCGCAGAGCTCGGCATGGACGAAGTACTGGTTGATGGCGGTCAGTTCCTCGGCCAGACGCCAGTTCAAATGCTCGATCACCGTCTCGTTACCCTTCATGGTCTCCCTCCCTTTTATCCGTCATTGGCTGCCGTTGTAAAGGCGCGTGCGCTGACTTCAAGTGAACCAGATTAACCGCAAAGGTCAAGCGTTGCCCATTTGACGACCACGGTTGCTCCGTTTCCGACGGTCGTGTCGCGAAAATAGACAGATCTCCGACCGGGCTGCCATGGACGTCATGCCGTACCCCCATGCAATGCCCCTGTTGGCGCCATGTGCCCGACCCGGCCAGTGTTCTCATTAAATTTTGGCACCGTTTATGCTACTAAAAAATATAGTAGAAATAATCCTGCAGTGGCGCGAAACGGAGGTGACCCATGTTTGTGAACTGCTTCGACAGCAACGACATCTGCCTGTTCGCGGTCCGGGTCAAAGACGAAACCGATGCCGACAGCCTTGGCGACTACATCTGCCGGACCCATGAACTGATCTACTACTGGCTGGTACGGGAGACGCCGGTCGGGGCCGTGGTCCGCTACTGACCGAACATCAGGCCCTGCCTGCCCCCCCCCTGCGGTCCCCTGGTAAAGGACAGGCCGCATCCCGCCGTATCACGTTCACGACCCGACAGTGCAGTGAAAATGTCTGGACGCCCCCCCTCTCCTTGCAGTATCTTAACGCCACAGTTCTAAGCAGGGAGGACGGCATGTTTGCGAATGACGATCTGGGAGCATCGGTCTACAAGGGCTGGAGCAACACCCAGCGGCGGGACGAAATTGCCAAACTGGTGGAAGGATACCGAAACGGCCTGCCGGTCGGCATCCTCTGCAAGATGGCCGAAGCAATCGCCGGGAGCCGCAAGCGGGCCCGCAAGCAACTGCACGAACTGCTCACCGTCGAGGAACGGGAGTCGGCCATAACCCGGGAGACCGGCGGGATGCTGATCATGGTCAGGGATTTCCTGCAGTAACCTGGCGCACACGTATGATACCAATGCAAAAGCCCGCACAACGCGGGCTTTTATCGTTCATCTTAATCCGGTCGGTTCAGCACCGTGCACAAAAGCGTTCCAGCAACTCCTGGGCACGCGCCATATCCTCCTCGGCCACCCGGATCTCCTTCAGGGTCGGCTCGACCCTGCTCTCCCGGCAGGAGTACTCGATCCCCCCACGCGTCAACACCCCTTCGACCCGAGCCAGGTCAGACTCGTTCGCCGTATCATAGAACCGTGCCATCCGAAACACCTCCTCCTGTGCCGACATAACGGGCCCGCACCAGCATCAGCGCCCTTTGGCCCCATTGTACCATGACCGGCTGACGTGTGCTGTCGGAATTGCTTACAATGGCAGAGATTGCCCCATCCGGCTCAGAGCAGTTGCACCTCGCTGACCCGCACGATCAGCAGCTCCTGACGGAAGCGGCCAGCCAGGTCCCGGCGGTAATCGTGCCACCAGTCGCGATCCAGCTGTTCGGTCATCACCTCATAGATGACGATGTCGTCGTGCACGGTCTCGGCACCGGTCTCCCTCCAGAGCCCCTTGGCGGGCGACTGCACATAGGAGGTGAGACCGCCGAATCGCTCGGTCAGTTCATCTCTGACCCGTTCGTATTCGTACTGGGGAAACAGTTTCCGCTCATTGTCGTAAAGCGGCAGCAGAATCTGCACGAGATGCATTACATGCCCCCTTCCCGTTATTTTCAGAAGGGCGAATCCCCTCTTTTCATCCGCGTCAGCACCCGGTCCAGGGCCGAGGCAAACCGCTGCCGGTCGGCCTGGCCGAACTGGGCCGGTCCTCCCTGCACGAGCCCGGCAGTCCGCAGTTCCTGCATCAGGTCCCGGACGGACAACCGCTCACCCACATTCTCCTCGGTGTAGAGCTCCCCCCGCGGATCAAGGGCAACCCCGCCAATGGCAACGATCCGGGCCGCCAGGGGGATGTCGGCGGTAATCACCAGGTCCGACGCAGCGGCATGTTCGGCAATATAGTCGTCTGCCACGTCAAAGCCATCGCTCACCCTGACCGAGGTCACCAGCCCGTTATGGGCCTTGGACAGATCCTGATTAGCCACCAGGCAGACCGGCATCTGCAGCCGCGCCGAGGCCCTGAACACGATCTCCTTGATGACCCTCGGGCAGGCGTCGGCATCGATCCAGATTTTCAAGGCACCCATCCCCCCTGCGCAGTCAGTGCGCTGTTGTATTGTACCGCGTAACCCGGATGACGCCACTGTCCCGGCGCGGTTCGCACTGTAAATTTTTTCGACATGGGCGAAAAACCACACCAGCCGTAACTGGCTTATTTCTCAGCCATTAATCCGGCACCAACAGACTGACTAAGCATTGTTTAATGTTGATTATTCTTACACACCGCCTGCACGGTAAACCAATCGGGAATCTTTGCGTTACAATTGTCATTATCCGTTTCAGGCTCCGGCCTGAATGGCCAGGATCAAACTGCAAGGAGGAATTCAATGAAAAAGCATCTCATTACCGTTGCCGCAGCCATCACGGCCCTCTCGCTCCCCGCAATCGGTACGGCAGCACCGGCCCGGCCCGGTGGATACGTCTCCGGGTTCATCGGCGCCAGCATGACCAGGGATACCGATGCAACCACGGACGATTTTATCGTCCCCCAAACCTTCAATGACCGGATTCAATTCGATCCCGGCATTACCGTTGGTGGCACCGGCGGCTTTGACTTCGGTTTCCTGCGCCTGGAAGGAGAGCTTTCCTACAAGCATGCCGAGATGAAGGCCATCAACGGCACAAGCAGTCCCAGCGGCACCAACTACCGGTACCGGAGCGTCGACGGCAGCCTGGGGGCACTGGCCATGTTGGGCAACGTCTTCTTCGACCTGCACAACAACAGCCCGGTCACCCCTTACTGGGGCGCAGGCGCCGGCCTGGCCGTACTCCACCTCAGCGACACCTTCGGCACCGACACCACCAACGGATCGCGGGATTTCATCTACTCCGATGCCAACGACACGGTCTTCGCCTACCAAGCCGGCGGCGGTGTCGAAATCGCCCTCAACCGGCAGCTGTCCCTGGACGTTGGCTACCGCTACTTCGGCACCTCCACGGCCACCTTCGACGACGATATTACGCGGACCACCGAACTGAAACTGGAGAGTCACAACGTGGCGGTAGGGCTCAGGGTGAAATTCTAGCGCTCATATCCATGGCGGCCGGAGCCCGCACGGCACGGGCTCCGGCCCCAAGTTCACCGCCCCTTCGGCCAATTCTCCCAGCACAATTGTCCATCCGCCCTCATCTGGTACAATCAACCGGTATCCGTGAGGCACAGGAGGCGCGGAAACGGGCCCCCACGCCTCACGGATTCACGATCGACCATATCACGCACGCGGAGCAACCATGCCGATCACCGCATTCGATGCCATCAGGGGAAACATCTGCTCCTTCCTCGGCGGGGCAGAGGTGGACCTCACCCTTGTAGGGGAAGAGACCGCACCGGAGGAGACTCAGGAGGAACATCCGATCCGCGCGGTCGCCAGTTTCGAGGGACAACCGTACCTGTTCACCGCCCGCCGCGCCGCCCTCCCGTTCACCACGACCGAAACGTCCTTCTGCCAGGAGCTCATCACCGCCTTTGCCGCCATGTACGAAGGGTTCCGCCAGGAAGGGTACGCCGCCCACTTCCGGACGGCCCTGCTCGCCTCCATCATGGACATCGCCGTGGCCCGCTCCCTCCGGGGGGACAACAAGAAAGGGTTCTGGCCAATCCAGCAGCTGATCCAGCTCCTGAAGAACCTCTCCTACCAGCGTTACGAGGGGACGCCGGCCACCACCGGCTTCATTGTCCACCGGACCACGCTCCCCGAACTGCGCAAACAGATCCGCTACCGCAAGCACATGCTCCTCTCGTTGAAGCCGTCCCAGACCGTCACTGCCGACTTTTTCGACAATCCCCTCACCTACCGTTTCATCGACGGCACCAACCTGTTTTTCGTCGCCAACATCCTGATGCAGGTGACCGGGGTCATCAGGACCAGCGGCTCGGACGAGCAGAACGACGTGGAACGGCTGACCCACCGGGCGATCTTCTCCATCGTCAGGAATGCCGGTTCCGGCGCCTTTGCCGTGACCGTGAACGAGGCGTCGGAGATCGAGGTAATGATCAATCCCGACAAGCTCCTGGTGCGACGCAAGGGGGTCTGGGCCATCTTCGACCCCGACATTGTCCGGTCGTTTCTCAGGGGGAGCATCGAAGAGAGCGCCATCGACGATCTGCTCTGGACCCTGTACGCACTCTCAAAGATCCGGCATGGCACGGTGGTGCTGATCTACAACCAGGGGGCGCGGCAGCTGGCCGCCCTCAAGAAGGGATCGGTGGGGGGAAGTGATGCCATCGGCAGGCTTTTGATCAGCCAGGTGAAGGGGAGGCCGATCGGCGAATTGAAACAGTCGGGAACCCTGCTCCGGATACTCTCCTCCGACGGCATGACGGTTTTCAACCGAAACGGCAGGCTGCTGGAGACCGGCTTCATTATCGACACCTCCCATGCGCGGGAGGTGGTGACCGGGGGCGGCCGGACCACGGCGGCCAGCGCCGCCTCCTTTTTCGGCAAGGTGATCAAGGTCTCCCAGGACGGTCCGATCGAGCTGTACCAGGACGGCAGACAGATCTACCGCTTCGGCTGACCGCCCGGCCCATGGTGAAGCCGTGAGGCATGGGAACCCGTTTCCGCTCCAACTCCAGCGATTTGGCTTTTTCCCGACATGAACGGCCGGTGGCCGACCTCACACGGCTGATACGCTTAGTTCCCCGTCGGCAACGGGAATCGCTTCCGTTCGCTCCACCGGGTCTCCATGCCTCACGGATTCAGGGCAGCCCTACTGGTCCCCAGCCTCGCATGCTGCCAGCTTGGTCATGTCGGGTTACGGCATACCCGCCTAACCCAACCTACAAGATCTGTACAGCGTCTCGTACCTCGACCCTCGATCCTCGTACCTTGCTTACTGGTACTGGATATAGAGCGGTTTCGGATTCAGCTTGAGCAGATCCTGCGGCGCCATCAGCGGATCCCCCTTTTTGGTATCGTTGTGGTAGAAGAGCTTGAACCCGGTGTACTGGACCGGTTCTGCCACGATATAGTCCTTGTACGAATCGCGCTTCAGCCAGGGCGCCCCCCAGCCGTCCATGTGCATGACGATCTGCACCTCGGGCCGCAGCACGATGCTCCTGGCGTTGGTGACGCCGTTTCTGGTGAACCGGTGGACGGTGAACACCTTGGGGGGCAGGTTGTACTTCTTCACCAGGTCCCTCAGAAAGCCGGAGGCGTAGTTGATGTCGGCCGCGTCATAGGTGCCGATCCTCGTCCCCGGCTTTTTCCGGCTCTTGATCAGGTTGAACTCCGGATCAATCCCCAGGTGCACGTCAGGATTCTTCAAGATCCACTCGAAGCGGGGCAGGATGGTCCTGATGTCGTCGTGGCCGGTCTGGATGTCGATGAACAGGATGGCGCCGGCTTCCTTTGCCCAGCCGTACACCTGGTTGACGATCGCATCGGGCATGACCATCCGGTACTTGCCGGACTTCCCCGGATCACCCTGCGCCACCACGGCGATCAGGTGCAGCGCCGGCTGCACCGGGTGCGACGGGTCGGCCTTTTCCCATCTGGTCACCTCCCCCTTCAGCCGCCTGAGCATCTCCTCCTTCGGAAACTCGCCCAGCGCCCCCATCCGCTTTGACTGCGGGTTGCCGTAGTAGGCCACGATCCGCTTCTGCGGCAGGATAGAGCCCGGCAGCGGCGGCGGGCTCTGTACCGGCCAACCGCGTAACCTGGCATACTCCGGGTCTTCGCCCGCGTTGTACTTGACCTTGGGAACCTTGGGGGCCGCGACCTCGGCCCGTGGTGCCGAACGCAGTGCTGTGGAACTGGCCGCAAACGGGGCCGCAGCAGGGGCGGCACTGCTCTGGGGGGCAAAGGGCGCGGTCGGGGCTGCGGTCGCGTTCCGGCTGTTCTTTGTTGCCGCAAGATCGCCGTGCTTCTCGTTCGAACAACCGGCCAGAGTGAGGATGAGCAGGCAGGGGATAATCAGGGAGGGGGCTCCGAACACAGTGGGGGACTTCACACAAACTCCTTCGTTGGATCGTGCAACGCCAGCTGGCGCTGGTATTCCGGGCAAATAAAAACCACAGGAGGCTCCCCCTGCGGTTCACAGGCTGCGACTTTATACCATTGCCGGGAGTCGGGGGCAACAGGTAAAACAGGGTATGCCGTAACCGATATCGGGCAGACCCTTCGTTCAATACGGGCAGGTCGGAAACTGCTGCCGCGCCGGGATCATTCACCGCCGGTGCGCAGTTGCAACATGGCAGCGGCGGACTACACTGGATATATCAGGCATTCCGACATCAACGCAAGGAGGAGTCATGGCACCCGCCCTCCATTTCCGGCATCCGTTCCCCCTTCTCCTGCTCTGCCTGCTGCTGATCCCGACCGCACCGGCGACCGGTCTCGCAGCCGATACCCGCCTGGCCGAGATCACCCTCCCGCCCGGCTTCGCCATCGAGCTCTATGCCGCCAAGGTGCCCGGGGCACGCTCCCTGGCCCTGGGAGCCAAGGGAACCGTCTTTGTCGGGACGCGTGGCGAAGGCAAGGTCTATGCACTGGTCGAGAAACCCGGCACACCGCGTACCATGGAACTGCTCACCATCGCCAGCAGGCTCAAGTCGCCAAACGGGGTGGCCTTCCGCGACGGCGCCCTGTACGTGGCAGAGATCAACCGGGTGATCCGTTTTGACCGGATCGAGGAGCGGCTCAGAAACCCGCCGGCGCCGGTGGTGGTCAACGACACCTTCCCCACGGAAACCCATCACGGCTGGAAGTTCATCCGGTTCGGCCCCGACGGCAGGCTCTATGTCCCGGTGGGGGCCCCCTGCAACGTCTGCGAATCCCGGGACCCGCGGTTCGCCTCCATCATGCGGCTGAACCCGGACGGAAAGGAACTGGAGATCTTTGCCCGCGGGGTACGCAACAGTGTCGGTTTCGACTGGCATCCCGCAACCGGCGAGCTCTGGTTTACCGACAACGGCCGCGACTGGCTGGGGGACGACCGCCCCCCGGACGAGCTCAACCGCGCCCCGGTCAAGGGGCTGCACTTCGGCTTCCCCTACTGGCACGGCACGACGATCGTTGATCCGACATACGGCAAAGGGCGCCGTGCCCAGGAATTCACCCCGCCGGAACGGGAACTGGGACCGCATGTCGCCTCACTGGGGATGCGCTTCTACACCGGCACCATGTTTCCGGCGGCCTACCGCAACCAGATCTTCATCGCCGAGCACGGCTCCTGGAACCGCAGCGAACGGAGCGGCTATCGCCTCACCCTCGTGCGACTCAGGGAGAATCGGGCAATCGGCTATGAGGTGTTCGCCGAAGGGTGGCTGCAGGACGGCGCCGCCTGGGGACGTCCGGTCGACCTGCAGGTGATGCCCGACGGCAGCCTGCTGGTTTCCGATGACAAGGCCGGGGCCATCTACCGCATCACTTACCGGCCGTGACGCCCCGGCACAAGGCAACTCGCGAGTAGCCGGGCCGGCCTGCGCCAGACATAGAAAAAGGCGATCCATTTCAGCCGGACCGCCCCTCATGCATACGCAGATCAACTCCTACCCCTTCGACCTCACCCTTTCCGTCCTTTACGGCCAGCCTGGACCTTGCCGTGCGGGGTAATAACATGGGCATTGTGGTTGGCGGCGCGCCGGATCATCAGTTCATGCTTGCCGGGCGTGGCCGTCCGCGCCGGACGCCGCGTCGTGGTTGTCGTGCCTTTCGTGCCTCGCATAATCGCCACCTCCTCCCCCATCTTGTATTAAAAGTATATCACAATCCACGGATCCCGGGACCATAACGTTTAACCCTGGAAAATGCAGTTGTCCACGAAACGCACTAAAAACACGAACTAAATCAGTAAACTGCCACATCACAGCACAACCTGTTCGATGAATTGCTGATCTGCGGCAATGCCTCATTTTTCCGTGTGTTTTCGTGTCGTTCGTGGACCTGAAAGTGTTTTCAGGTTAGCTGGCCGGCGGAATTGTCCCGCATACCTCGCCTGGTGCGAGCCGACCTTCTTTGTCGCGGATCAGGGGGATGAAGAGGTCAACGAGTGCCGGATCGAGCTCTGCCCCCTTCATCTCAGCCAGCATTTCCAGGGTCTTCGCCAAAGGGATACCGGCGCGGTAGGGACGGTCAGACCTGAGGGCATCGAAGATGTCGGCAACGGCAACGATGCGGGCCTCCAGGGGGATCTCGTCCCCGGCAAGCCCCATCGGATAGCCATGGCCGTTGTAATGCTCGTGGTGGTGCATGACGATATTGATGACCGTTGACGGAAGATTGGCCTTTTCGGCGACATTGGCCCCCCAGACGGGGTGCATGGCGATCACGTCCCTCTCCTCGCTCGTCAGCTTGCGGTTGGCATTCAGGATCGCCTCCGGGACCCCGATCTTGCCGCAGTCGTGGAGCCAGCTGCCACGCCTGATCTCCCGCTTGACCCCTTCGTCGAGAGCCAGCCTCTCGGCAATCATCAAGGCGAAGTCGGCGACCCGCTCGCAGTGCCCCTTGGTATACGGGTCCTTCAGCTCGATGGTTTCCGCCAGCGAGCGGAGGATGAAATCGTCATCGTTTCTGACCGACTCCAGCAGGCGGTAGCGGCGCAGCCCATCCTTGACCGCCTTGACCATGTCGCTCACTTTCCACGGCTTGGGAAGGAAGCGGAAGACCTCTCCCGTATTGATGGCCGTGAGCGCCACGTTCAGGTCCGCCGCCGAGGTCATCATTATCCTGGTCGTACTGGGACTGAGCTCCTTGATCCGGGCCAGCATTTCGTTGCCGTTCATCTCCGGCATGTAGTGGTCGCTCACGACCACGGCTATTTGATGGTTGGCAACGATCTCGAGCGCTTCGAGGGGCGAGGTGGTAACGAGGGGGGTGGAGCCGATTTTCTGCAGGACATCGGCCGTAAAGGTAAGTACGAGTTTGTCGTCATCGACTATCAGAATCTCATGTTTCATGCACCAGCACTCCCTGCTTGGGCAATGATTCCCGGTGTGCGCCATTGAACTGCGCAGCGTAGGTATCTTGCAAAGCATAGCAGCCTAATGCATTGCTGCAACCTCATCCGGACTCCAGCCGTCGGATTTTCAAGACTTTTTCTCTGCACGACCCAGGATGCCAGTCATCGCCTGCAATAGAGGCCACCAAACGGCACAACGCTGCTCATGGCGGACCTTACCCCACCAGTTCCAAAAGATGACCAGGACGGTGCGTGTTTTCGCCAGATTTTTTCACTCGGTCGATGTTTGCAGCACCTCGGCTCCGGTGTCCAGGATCGGTAAAAAAGCTTTACAAATCGAGCAACAAATATCGTATCAGCCGGACATACCAACACAACCTCTCACCATTTAATGCAACAATGTTAACTAATTATTTTTGCGAGTTAAATCTACTGTTCTTGAAATGCCCCGTTTCATTTCGCCATTCGTAACTCTGTATTCTCTTCATCAATTCCGGCAAGATTTCCAGACTCACCGACGTAATGACTTAAAGCGTTTCGAACAGCGCGTGGCAACTCGGCATGGTTTACAGCCCGATATTGTTGGTTGCAGACAATGTTATTAAAAATATCCCGTTCCCAGTCAGACAAGGAACAGACCTGCGACCACCATAAATCCGTGGAGCCGTCACCTTCGTGATCGAAACGGTGAATGATATAGGATTCTGGCATAAGAAGTATCTTGTAGAATTCTTCATGATTGCTGCCGAATGCCTTCAAGAAATAGTCGAGTTTGGTCCCTACGAGTCCACGTGTTCGGATAAGAACGCATTGAATAGCTCGTAAAAACTTGACATTCCACTGTTTCCCAATATTCCCTGGAGTGGATGTTAGGCGGTTTTTGCTTTTCAAATCCACATAGCGCATCGGGAATGAAAATATCTGAAGTCCGAGCTCTTCGTTTAGATCGAGGTTGATCCTAAGCCGGTCATAAAAATCAGTGGGATGATCCTTGAAATTATAGAGTATGTAATTCGACAAATGAGAGATACCGTATTTGGCGGCAAGACGAATTTTCTCTACATATAGTTTTCGCAAACGAATATCGTCGAATGCAATGCGCGCTGGCCTTATGGCAATTTCACTCAGCATGGCCATTTTCTCTTCGGTAAGAAGCCTTGCGTCCAAGCCCTGATTGAAATCAACGTAACGATTTACTGTGCTAATTCTGCCTGATTTGTTCCTATAGGAGTAAGTCGCCCCTTTCCCGAAGCCCAGTGCCTTAATGTCATTAATGATGTCTCTAAATCGATCTGAGGCCAGTACGTTGTTGTCTAGTAAAATAAGGTCGCGCTTTTCTCCGTAGAGCTCTTCTATCAGCTGTATCTGTCGGCGGAGCGGCAGGTAGCCGTTGAAGTCTCGTTCAATCTGGTGAACTGCACAAAAATCGCAACCATTCGGGCAGCCCCTAGTTGCGTATCCGATGTAACAGTTTTGGAGTTCGTAAGTGAAATTGGCATCGGTCAGTATGCTGTAATCAGGTGTAAGGGTGTCGATTTTTGTCTTGTCACCTGGATCAAGGATGCCAGGAGAATCAAGCAGGCCAGGAATTATCGTCGCCCCTGTTTCAGCTTCCAAATCGTCTTTTAGTAGCGTAGCCAAGACGCCGCCAACGATTACGTCAGTGCGGCGAGGCACGCAATTCTGGTAATACTCGATAGCCTTAACAGTCTGACTCCAGTAATAGGTAAAAAGGGAACTAATGTATACCCGATCCCAGCGTTCAGAGCGAATTTCAGGAATACAACCTTTGACGAAAACAACCCTGTCGTTCAGCCGCTTATGGTAAGCCGCTATCTTCATCAACCCCAAAGGCGGATATTTAGTTTTATATGGTGGTTCAACCAGCAAGATATTGCGCATCAACTGTCCCAATTCTCCGATTCCGACTGCTCAAAAATGAAATGTACAAAATGCTTCGCTAGCTCTTTGCAGCAAGTCGGGTCAAGCTGTGGATCGCTGTTTTTTGAACTCGGAAGCAGATAGTCCCCAAGAAATTCATCGATAAGAATACCCATGCCTGCATTCGCATAGCCTTCCATCGCGGCCAGCACATCCTTGTCTTCAGATACCTTCTTATAGTCGAAAGAATTCTTTTCGAGGATCATCGCATAAAAACAAGCCCATTCAGGGGGGGTGATAGTACGCGACCAGAAACGGTCGTCGCGCCTTTTAAGCGGGGTCTGAGCGCCTTTTCGATAACCAAGGCAAGCGCACAGAAAGAACAATTCATGGAAATCATCGACCGCCCCATTGTTCTTCATATTGTTGTACAACTCTTTGTATTTGGCTTCGGTCGCAACCCGAATATTCCCGTCCATTTTCATTAGTAGACCTCCTCATCCCGTAGGATTGCCAGGGCAGAGCCAATATCCTGTTCCACTATCTCCGTGTTCCCATCCTTAGTAGGCCGAAGCATGAAGAACCTGCCCCACTTCCCGCTGTTCTTAAGAAGCTGGGCTTCCTGCCTGCGGAATTCGGTATCAGTCGCGAGCAGAATCCATTGCGAGGCAAACGTGGGAACCTGGTTGATAAGGTTCTGTCGGTGTTCATAGGACAACCGGCCAAACGGGGTATCCATGAATAATGGGATTTCAATCTTATTGCCTCTTGCTGCGATCCTTGCCAGCGCTGCGATAAATGAAATAGACATGATTTGCCGTTGTCCGGCAGAGATGTTGGCCAAAAATGGTTTCTTGTAACGGTCAAGTACCTGCAATGAGTAGTCTTCGTTGACGATGATGGTTCGTAGGTTCTCGCGCCCTTCCGTATCGAGAAGCTTCTTGAACAGCAACGTGGCAGACTCACCGATCATGTCCTTGATTTCGCGGGTGAACTGGCTGTAGATATCAGCTAACGCGTCCTGTGTATCCCTGGCGAGTATGGAACGACGCGACATTTCATCGTTTCTCCCCACCTTGAGTTTCTCTTCTTTGAGCATGGCCCGAAGGCGATCGTTCTCCTGCTGCAACTGCTCAAGCTTGGCCTGTGTGTTACGGGCATTGGCTTCGAGAGAGATAATGTTATCCTGGAGAATTTTGCGGTGGTCATCAAGCTTCGTAGCATCATGTCGTTCTGAAGTTCCGATCTGGTTGCTGACGCTTTCCAGGCTTCGGTTGATGTTGGCAATTGCGCTGCGGATGTTCCCGTATTGTTGAAGTCGCGTTTCAACCATGTCAGCGTCGTCGCTAAAGTGATTGCGCACTTCGCTCAAATACCGCCATAAGTCGAGCGCCGTATCCTGGGTCGAGGAATCGCTGGTACGCTTGAGCCATTCTATGATGTGCGAATAGGCGTCCGATCCTTCGCATATCTCATTGCCGCATATGCAACGATGCTCCTCCAATATTCTTTCGATGAGATCGCGCCGGATTTCAGATGGAATCTCACCTTTCTGCTTTTGGTGTTCAATGTGTTCGAAAACTTTGATGACTGTCGGTGCGACGATCAATGCCGATGCTTTGCAGACAAGATTTTTGAGTTCAATGAGCGATTCTGCAGCTTGCTGTTCACGGTCCTTTAGCTCCAGTTCCAACGACTTGCGACGCTCTATCAAATGCCGTATTTCGTTGAACTTTTCCAGTTCCTTGTCCGTTTTATCGATTTCCTGTCTCGCTAGGCGGATTTCATCGGCGAACTCATCAAGTTTTTTGCGAGCCTTGCCCTGCTCATCCTCGTTATCCCCGAGCCGCTTGAGGAGCCGTGACAATTCCTCATGGGAAGCCCCCGACAGTTCTTTTTCAAGGCTCTTTGCAACGCGGCCAACCGCCTTGATTGCCGTCTCCAAGGCGTCAACATTGAGAAGATTGCGAATCCCGGCGCTGATCTCTCTGCGCTGCTCAATGCTGGCACGAGTCAATCTTTCTATTTTTTCGCCGTCGAATAAGAAATAGTCTTTGACCCGACGATCAAGGATGCTGTCTACAACGGCGTTGATCTCAGTTGTCGGGATGGGCTTGGTGTTGCCGTCAGAAGGTGTTACGAACATTCGGATCTCATCATCTTCTTCAATCACCCGTCCATTGTCATGCATTCCCAATATCGCTCTGCGCAGGCGATAGGCGCAATCCCTATGGGTGAACTCAAGCTCTACGACTGTCCTGATGGGCTGACCGGGACTCGATTCAAGTGCCGATACGTTTACAAGCTGCAATTCGTCAGGCGGTACATCTCCGTCCTGGCTCAGGCGACGTTCACCGAACAGGCAGAACATAATGGCTCTGAAAAGCCCAGTTTTCCCGCGTCCGTTTTCGCCAAATACAACGGTCACGTTGGCGTTTTCTTTGGATGGGACAAGGAATTCTATCTCTTGTTTGTCGCGGAACTGGCGAAAGTTCTCCAATGTCAGTTTGTGAAGGATCATTGCGTTCCACCTTCCAATTGCTTGGATAGTCTGCGGACAACCGCCTGAAGCTGGTCAGCGACGGCGTTTTCAGGATATGTCTCAGATAACGTTATTGCCTGGAAAGCCAACTCCCTAACATCGGCAGGATAATTCGCCAGCTTTTCAACGATAAGGGCGTTTACGTCTGGTAATAATGATTTGTCGTTAGTCATCTTCACTCCAATCCCATTGTTTCAAAGAATGATAAACATCCCAAGGTTTCTCGTCGAGCAGGTTCAGCAGTTCAAACTTGTTCAGAATCTCCCGAATCACGGAACGCGCATTGAATTGATTTGTCGCGGATGAAGCAAACTCAACGAAACGGGGCATCTCACGCTTCAATATTGCCACATCAGACGGATGTCTTAAAGCTAGACGTTCGAAGGGAGGCACTACGATGAAATCATAAATGACGGCACGATCTTTCCCGTCAGAAATTCTGAGAATCCTTCCGCGCCGTTGGACAAATTCGCGCGGATTGGTGCTGCTGGCCAGAATGAAGGCTGCTCTTGTCGAAGGGACATCAACTCCTTCATCAAGGCATTTGATCGCGACGAGAACCTGAATGTCGCCAGCGTCAAACTGCTTCAGCAATTTTTCCCGGTCAGAAAGTCTTACGTCATGAACGAATTCATGGCAGCGAAGCCTCAAAGCAGCAACTTCACGGAGCACTTGCTTATGTTCTCCGGCAGCACAATATATGAGGATTCCCTTTGGTTCTTCATCCCTTTGTCTGTGATCCTCGACCATGCGTCTGAGCAGTTGGATAAGGGCAGGCAGTTTCTGACCTGCTGAAGAGACGATGCGAGCCCGCTGCAAGAGCAGTTTTTTCAATCGTTCACGTTTTTCAGGGTCACGTTTGGTTGAGGAGCTTAAGGCGACAACCTTTTGCGTTATTTCCTCGTATGAATCCAATTCACCCCCAGTGAGACTTACCAGCTGAGGATAATATTCGTAGTGAGTTAGAAAATTTTTCTCAATAGCCTGATCCAAGGTGTACTCGAAACACGTCGCCCCAAAATAGTTGAATATGATTTCCGTTCCTTCGTCATCGAACCAGCGGCGGGGTGTGGCAGACAGACCCAGGCGCATTCCGGCGTTGTCGATAAGCGCCTTTCTCAGGTGCGTTGCACCGAGGCCGTGTGCCTCATCGCCAATCAGCAAGGTGCTATCAGCAGGAAGGCGGCGTGTAGCCGCGGCGAACTTCTCCATGGCTGCGGTCTTGTGTACTGCCAGGATGCAGACGTGGCTTTTTGTGCCGATGTTGAAGTCTTGAATTGCCGATTTAGCATCTATCTGCCATCGAGCGTGTTCGCCGCTGCAAAGGATAGGATCAAAACCGAATTGACGGCAGTTTCGCTCCCATTGCTCCAGCAGGTGTAAGTATGGAACTAGGATCACCAACGCAAGGCGTCCGCGCTCCTGATAAATAGCCGTACCAGCAGCCAGCGAGGTAATGGTTTTCCCCGTACCTGTGGCCATCTCAAAAACGCCATGACAGCCAGCGAGCCGCCATTGTTCAATGGCAGTGTTCTGATAGCCATGGAGCTTAACTTTACAGAAAGGAGAAGAGGCGGGTATTTCCCTAGTTGTTGGATGTAGATAAGGGCGATCTGGCGAGGTTCTCAGCTTGATGAATTGTTCAAGTATTGCTTCTGGAATGCGGTACACACTGAACTGTTTATTCTGATTATTCCAAAGGGCTTCAAGGCGTGTCCTGTGCATTTCAACGTATGGGAACTGTCCAGTCTCCCATGACTTGAACACCGAAAATGCTTCTCCGTTCAAAGATGCCTTGATAGAGTCATTTAACGACCCATGAATTGCAACACGGTCGCCGTTGCCATCCGTAAAAACTCCGACTTTGTCATGATAGTCACCGCCGGAAGCCCGGTCACGGGGCAGGGCAAAACGAAATTCGATAAAACCATCCGCGACCATCCAAGAAAGTGCATTACGCGTGTCGTTTTCTAGGGTCTTGGCTAGATTGTCTATATTCCTTGCCAGTATCTCCTTAAGTACAGCGTCATTCTTGGCGGTTTCACCGAATTTAAGCGCTTCCCAGTCAGCCTGCTCAAGAATTGGTGAAAGAACGACCCTTGCTGTCCCGCCACCAGAAACCAACGCCAACATGCCCTGTGCTGCGAGCTTCAGCCAACCGGACGTAAAGAATCCCACCCCGCGCAAATAGTCTTTGGATTGCTGAAGCAACGGAACCTGTAAGTCGCTTATGAGGTCATAGCGCTCGCTATCGTAGACAGGTTGTAAATCGAGATCCTTTAGCACGCTAACGTAACCTCGCTAATTTGACTACATTCCGATCGAGTATCACGGGGCCATCTTCTTTGAGCATCACCGGGGTCAGGCTCTTTTTGAGAATACCCGCATCCCGCATATCCGCGATGAACTCGTTTATGTTTGCGGCGCCATCGTATTTTGTGTTGAGAATCTGGCTGAGTAGATCATCCAGGATAACTATGCCGTAGTCATTTGACTCAGAGACAAAAGCATTTCGCGAAGTGCCGAGAATGCGGTATTTGCCGCCATTTGCGAGCAGTTCTCCGATCAGCGTTGATGTCCAGCAGATATGGTCGGGAAGTCCAGGCAGTTTGTCGAAATGGTATTCATAAAGATCAGTAATTAGGCCGAACAACTTGCCAGCGCTCAAGCGGCCATTCAAGTAGTTGCTGGCCAGTTTTTCCAAGGTGTCCTGTTTCTCGTCGGTCCAACCAAGAGTTTCAACGTGGATAACAACGCCCTCGCTGTATCGAAGGATTTGCCTATTAAAATGAATATTGTAGACACTATTTTGCTTGTAGCCAAGCTCATCGACAAAGCGCTGATAGAGCTCACCAAAACCGCAAGGAGCATTCTTCTCTAAGACATATTGAATGACCTCTGAAGCAACCCCCATTGTTCCTCTGCTTCCTTCATTCTGCTTTTCAACGCTGATCTGCGGGTAACGCGAGAAATCGAACTGATCTGAAAAGAAAAATTGTATCAACGAATAAAGGAGCATAGGGGTCGAAATTCCCATCAGCCTGCATGATATCTTCTTATCGTTGAAGAGCTTAATAACAGATACATGGCTGGTGCTCTTGAGAAGAATTCTAAGATGCTCGATTAATGGTGATAGTTTTTCTTCCTCGATGTCGAGATTGTTCAGATGTATATATTCGCCCCGATCGAAGCGCAGCAGGTTCGGAATGTTTTGGAAATGGCTGCCGACAAGGACTGCCTCATTGATGCAGAGCGTCTCTACGGCATAATTTCTTAGCGCTTCATATGTGACGACGCCATCCTGGCTTAAAACGAATTCTTCCAAGACAAGGGGGATAGGCAACCTTTTATACACGCCTTTTTTCAGTAAGTAAGGATACTCGTTGCAGACGATATCGCTGCTGGCTGACTCTCTTAAACATGAGTAAAGGGCGCTTTCGGTCGGTATGGTGTTGGCAGCCAACTCAGCCTCAAATAGTTTATGGATTCCGCTGACGGACAAGTACGGTATGCCACCATTTAATCGCCTTGTTATCTCTTTTCTGATCCTGTCCATCAATTCGTTCGGGATCGAAACATAATCTCTATGGATAAAAGTCCCCCTGTCCCAAAGCAGGATTTCTGGTGACCGGGTTAGATACGCATGGACATTGCGTTCGAGGATTTTCCCATGTTCGGGGCGGTCCTTGTTGAGTTCTTCGCATACTTCTGTGAAGTGCATCGCCCTGCCAGCATTACGCAACACAATCTCGACCAGGCTTAGTCGACGCTTTCCGTACTTCTGAGCCCAGGCGTACTGCGTGTAGAGCGTATCCTCATCTGCCAAAATTTCTTCTATGGCGTCATCTTGAAAATGAAGATAACCATCGGAAAATTGAGAAACTTCCGTTATCCAGGGACACGACCTTTCTTCGCAGAAATCGTGAATTTCCTTCCTTGCCTCATCAAAAGAAAGAGTTCCGTTCGGTTGATCTTCAACAACTTTGGTAAAAACAGCCCCGATATCAGGGCAGTTAACGCATCCGTGTCCAGGCATAATGATTCGAGTAGGGGCTGTCCAGACCACTTCATATTTTGGAGATAGGTTTATGAGGGATAAAAGAGCTTCATCAGAAGGCGCGGCTGTCCAGTTCCAATTGTTTTTCAAAAAGGCCGCGACCTCCGAAGAGCAACACACTCCGCCGCCTGAAATGAGTACGTCATCGATAGCGTGCCACAATAGGTTTAGTTGTTCCAAGGTCTTAGGCTTTTCAAGGACATCATAATATTTCTTCTCGATTTGACGAACGCGCTCACGCGTTAGATTCAGCTTTTGCCCCAATTCTTCAAGAGTCCACCGACGATCTTCCAAAAATCCTAAGCGTCCCATTATGACAGGGAAGTGGTAAGGCTTTTTTATTATTGTTTGTACAAATGAGGCGGTAAGGTTCTGGAAATTGGTAAAAGCTTCAAGTTGTAAGCTATTTGAAAAACCGCATATCAGCTTGTAGGCTTCATCTTTTAACTTCCACATGCTGTTAATAGCCTTAAGGCTATTATAGCCAAAACCTATATCACTTATTATTTGCTTTTCAGATATATTATTGAGGTCAACCCATTTCAGATTGGTTTTATTATTAAATAAGCAGTATATATCTTTACATATGACACTATGTATTCCAAAATCTATTATTAAATTTAAGTCAATACTATAAAGTATAGGTATATCTGTTACCTTGTTATCCATTAAGAATGAAGCAAGTATGTCTTTGTTTTCAGCAATATTCGATTGGCAATCTATGAATTTGGCAAATAATTCTGCACTTATGCCAGTATCCAGAAGATATCCCACTGAGGTTGAAAGCAATAAATCTATCGTATCATCAGGCAGAAGTGCGACCTCACGTAATCTTAACAAATCATCGTCAGATATTCCTAAATCGCTGATGGCTGCGAAAAAATCGTCTTGATAAACTGAAGAATGAGGAGATTTATATAGCAGTTCAAGGAAACTGTGCGATAGCAGGCTCCAATCAGCAGGGTCTGACGGCCAATGTTCGCTTCCCAGAGAGCGGAAGTGAATTCTGAAGGGGCTTTTACGTTTTGCCTCAGCATCTTCTGCAGTATCGTCCGCTTTTGAATTTTGCGGATTGTTCAATCGCATTTTAATCTTGACTTGAAGATTTAAAATGTCGTGAACTGTTTTTCGGCCAATACCTACAATATTGAATAATTCTTCCTCCTTGAGCTCCATAAGCTGCTCGACAGTAGAGACGTTTTTTTGTGCAAGAACATGCCCGGCTCTCGTGGATAGTCGGTCAAGCAATTTTGTCGGGATTGGAGTCCCGGTATCTTTATCTTCGCAGTTGGCTCCTGTTGAGAGGAGAGGGCTATCATCAGACTCCTCAATAATTTCTTCGGACTGCTCGCCTACATCGGATGTTTTCTGATAGCTACTCAATTCATTTTGAATTTCTTGTATTTCTGATTGAATACATTTCGAGAATCCAGCCTTGCTCATATCTTCAGGCGTAAGACGCAATAGACCATCAAGGCTCCGCACTCCGCATGAAAGCAGGTCATCAAAGGCCTTAACGCTCATCCGTTTTAAAGCGTATTCCCAAGAATCGTTCAAATTCTTTCCTATAAAGTACTTCCGATGAGTATCCTGATGCGAGGGAAAACCGGGACAGGGGACAGCGGGACAGATTTATTTTCCCACTTCGTCAAGCTCCGCCGTACAGGAATTCCGGGGACAGGTCCAGGAATTCCGGACATTATACAAAACTATCCTCCATTCCCACCAAACAGTTCCCCAAAAAGCTCCCTTGACCTTTCAAGCCCATTCTTCGTCAGCACAACCGACTTTGCCCTGCCTCGCGGGTCATGAAAATACCCCTTCTCGAAGAGCCGGTCCATGACCTCGAATCGAACCCCTTCCACGCCCGTGCCCCGTCATGCAGCGTCAACTGCAACAGCGCCAGCACGCAGTCGTCGACCCTGTCCAGCTCCACGCTCCTTTTTCGGACAAAATTCAGTTCCGTGTCCGACAAACCAATCATCAGATGTTCGGCATCATTCCCAAAACCGCATGTTTCACCTCTTCCGCCAGCTTGACCGCCTGCCGGGCAATCTCTTTATCCGCGGACTCTCCGGGGTAACGGTACTCGACAGCAAATGCATTCAGTATCGCCAGGGTAGGCCGCAGCAGCTCAAGCCCTGGATGGTAATCCTTCAGCAGATCGAGCAGTAATGAGAGATTGTGGGTCTTGCCGAACGGGGTTTCCGCCTCCTGTAAAAGCGCCTTCATATACTTTTCGGCGCACTGCTGAGCGTGAAAACAAGCTGCATCATAGTTGGGGGCCGTACGAGCGCGCAACTCGCGCCGGGCCGTCGCAAGATCGCCTTCCGCCTTCTGGATCCACTCAGCGGTGAGGGGCTGCATACAATTCTTTTCCCGTGGTCATTATTTCCCGCAGAAAGAAATCGTTCAAGGCCAGCCTTTCCTTGATCTGACGGGAAGAACGGACAACGAGTTCAACCGGCAGGCTAGGCTTCAGGCGCCTGATGATGTCGGCAGCGACCCGCGCACCCGAGACATCCCCGGGCATGACCACCAGTAGATCCACATCCGATTCAGCCTTGGCACTGCCTGTGGCATATGAGCCGAACAGGACCACCTTTTCTGGCAAAAACTCACGCGCCACATCGGCCACAAACTTTTGTATGTCCGTAAACGCTACGATACCCATATCGATTCTCCTGACACAGTATGACCACTCATGCCGGCTCGTTAAGCTGTGCCCATTTTACCGGGAAGTTACCCGCGGTCAAGCAAAACCCCCCGCCCGGACTGGCCGGAACAGGGGTTTCTCACTTCATCAAGCTCCGCCGTTCCAACTTCCCCCAGGGAGCTCCGCCAAGGAGAAGCTCAGGGGGAATCTCGACAAGCATTCTCGACGGATCGATGCGGCCTTCACACTCCTTCAACCACCCCACGAGTTCCTGAACGGCAATCGGTTTGCTGAAGACCTTGCATCCAAGCTCCTGGGGGGAGTCTATGGGGGCGGGACTTGATAACTTGACTTCACAGGAGAATTGCAGATTGTCAAATCCTGCCCCTGACCCATTGATCAACTTCATCAATCATCATCGATATTCAGATCCTGCAAGCCGGACACGACAACCTCTTTCAGCACCGGCAAACGATTTCGAATCGTTTGCCAGACCAGATGCGGGTCTACTCCGAAATAGAAATGGATCAGCTTGTCCCGCATGCCGGCGATCCTCTTCCAGGGGATTTCGGGATGGTTCCGTAGCATTTCCTCGGGGAGCTGCTTGACTGCTTCGCCAATGATCTCCAGCTTGCGAATTACGGCGCTCATCGTCTTGTCGTCAGCAACAAACGCGTCGTAATCCATCCCGGCTGTGAACGTTTCAATGCTCTCTAAGGCGTTGAGAATGTCCTTCAGATAGAGCGAACAATCTCTCACAGGTATCGGACCTCTTTAAGAACGCGTTCCCGAATCTCTGCACGGAGTGCCCCCTTCGGCACCAGATCGACCTTGTGGTGGAGCCGCTCTTCCAGGAACTGGCCAAGGCCGATGAGGTCGAGGAGGTCTGCCTCTTCCGGGAGGTCCACAAGGATGTCGATGTCACTGTCATCCCGCTGCTCGCCACGAACCACCGAGCCGAAGAGCCCTATCTCCTGCACGTGAAAAGCCGATTCCAGTTCAGGCTTCGCCTGCCGCAATGTATCGAGTATATCCTCGGTTTTTTCCATACCACCCACCTCATCGCCCCCACAACCGGCATTTTTTCTCGATAGGACCCTCTGCGGTGACTTGTTGATCAATCGGCATCAGAAGTCAACAGTTACCAGCGCCCCCTCCAGACCCTCTTTTAGCCGGCTCGTTAAGCTGTGCCCATTTTACCGGGAAGTTGCCCGCGGTCAAGCGAAAACCCCCGCCCGCGGGGTTAAAGGGGACATTCTTGAAAACTGGACTGACTTTTCTACGCAGGGGTAAAAAGGACAGGCTACTCATTGTGGCGCAATGTGAGTTGTGCTTTCACGCATGGGCAACCTGCAGCTTCTTCGAGACCTGCCGGTCGATGAAATACATCATGACCATGGTAAGCAGCATGGTGCAGATCGTGACATTGCCGACGGTGTCGTAATGCTGCAGCGGCGAGCTCTTGGTGGGCTGATAGACGATGAGACCGGCCACGAATGAGGCGATCCCTCCGGAGACCTGCTGGATGGAGGAGTTAATCCCCATGTAGGCGCCCCGGTCCTTCATGTCCGGCACACCGGAGGTGAGAGCCGCGGAAGAGATCATCCGCGAAGAAATCCCCACCCAGAGGATGGTGTTGACCGCGACGACGACCCAGATGGGATTCGGCCCCAGATGGGTATAGACGAACACCATGAGCATCGACAGGAGACTGCCGACAACAAAGAGCCGGTACTTCCCGAGACTGTCGCTGCATCGCCCCAGGATCGGGCCGGTGAAGATGGAAAACAGGCCGGTGATGAAGAAGATCAGCGAAAGCCTGCTCTCCGGGATCAGGATGTTGTTCACCAGGAACGCGCTGCTGAACGGCATGATCATGAAACCGCCGGTGGCGAGGAGCATCGTCGCCATGAAGCCACGCACGTAAAAGGGATTCGATGCCGTGTGCCAGAGGTGTACGAAGGCGCTCTTGTCCTCTCTGCCGTGCAGGTGGCCGGTGACCGGCTTCAGCTTCAGGAAGATGACGAGCCCGATCGGCGCTGCGATGGTCACGATCATCAGGAACGGGGCGTGCCAGTTGAACCTGGTGGCGAGATAGAGGCCGATGGGAATGCCCAGCACCTGGCTCGCGGAAAAGGCCATCTGCACGAACCCCATCACCCGCCCCCTGACTTCCATCCGGAACGTATCGGTGATGATCGCAAAGGAAATCGAGCCGATCACGCCGCCGAACAGGCCGGTGACGATCCGGGCTGACAACAGAAGCGCGTAGCTGCCGGCAACGCCGCAGAAAAGGGTGCCCAGGACGAAGCCGATGTAGAAGAAGAGCAGCATCTTCTTTCGATCGAATCTGTCGGCAAATCCTGCCGCCAGCAGTCCTGAAGTGCCGGCGCTGAAGGCATAGACGGAGACCACGAGCCCGAACTGCGAGGTCGAGATCCCCATCTTCGGCATCAGGATGGCCCCCAGGGGGGAAAGGACCATGAAGTCGACGATCACGGTAAACTGCAGCAGCGACAGGATGGCGATCATGAACTTTTCGTAGGGGGTGAAGGTAGCTGTCGTATTGATCATGCTGGCTGCCTTAGGCGGTGTGTACTCATTTTGCTGCACATTGGGAAGAACTGCGGAACGAAAAGACTATAGCACGGCATCGCGCAAGAAAGGAAGGCTGACCGATTCAGGGGAAACGGGACAGGGAAAACGGGACAGATTTATTTCCCCACTTCGTCAATCCGCCGGTCCAACTGTTTCAAGTATGTATCAGTTCCCTCAGGGAGTTCCGCCAAGGAGAAGCTCAGGGGGAATATCGACAAGCACTCTCGCCGGATCGATGCGCCCTTCACACTCCTTCAACCACCCCACGAGTTCCTGAACGGCTATCGGTTTGCTGAAAACCTTGCACCCAAGCTCCTGCGCAAGGGCCTGATCATCGGCAGCCCAACTCCCCGACATGACCGCCTTGTTTCTCATGACCCCCTTGCACCCCCTGAGCGCCTGTTGACCGATGAACTGCAGGCCGGTCATCCGGGGCATCACATTGTCAGTGATCAGAACGTCTCCGCAGGCCCGATCATTGGGACATCCGCACTCGCTGTCCAGATAGAGGGGGCAGAGTGACGGATCACTGAAACCCACCACCTCGTAGCCACGACTGCGCAGGAAGAGCGTCATCGCCTCCAGGAGATGCACATCATCGTCGAAGACAACAACCCTCAGGCACATAGTTTGTCCTTATGCACAGAAGCGAAACGCTGGTGGCTCATTGATCAATCCGCATCAGAAGTCAACAAGTCACCAGCGTCCCGACCAGCTACCCCAAATTTGAAGTCTGTAGATGCGTCCCTTTGAGCGTAGTCTACTTTGTGGCTGGCCTGACACCGGGAGGCGCCGGCTGTGGATCGAATCCTCGAATAGTACCCGGTTTGGTGGGGGCGACTGGCTGATTGGAAATGGACATATTGGGTTTCTTGTCCGGCGGACAATCATCCTTGCACCTTTTTACCGCGGCATCAGCTGTTCTTATACATGTCAGATAGTTACCTTCTGCAGCGGCCTTACACTCAAGATCCGCCTTTTTGCAGGCTCTCTTGGCTGCATCGTCCTTGGCGGCAGCAAGGCATGCAGCTCTGGTCGTTTCGCACTGCTTGAGAGCAGCGTTTTTTTCGCTCAAACATTTTTGTCCGTCAACGGTTCGTATGTCTATGCAGTTCTTGATGCAATCCGCGTGAGTACCTGCAACCGCCAATCCGACCATTCCGAAAAAAAGAGTTAATGATCCTAACAATAGAGCAGATTTCTTAACCATTTGCGTCTCCTTTTTGTTTTCTCCAGCATGATGTCGGCAGCAACCCGCGCACCCGAAACATCACCGGGCAGACCACCAGTAGATCCACATCCGATTCGGCCACTCTTGCCGCCTCGTCAAGCTGTGCCCATTTTACCGGGAAGTTACCCGCGGTCAAGCCTCCGCCCGGCAATCCGCATCACACCTCGATCCTGAATTCCGCCCCTGCGGCGGTGTTCCGCACCGTCAGCATACCGTTCATGTTTTTCTCTATGATGGTTTTCGACATGAACAGCCCGACACCCGTACCCCGGTCCGGTCCCTTGGTGGTAAAGTACGGCTCGAAGATCTTGTCCAAGATCTCCTCCGGTATGCCTCCGGCGTTGTCGGCAATGGTGACCACGGCCCGCTCCCCTTCCCTGCCGATGGTTATCGTTACCCTGGCATCGTTGGGACGCCTTTCCTGCAAGGCATCCCTGGCATTCAGCAGGATATTGAGCAGGACCTGGGCATACTCGTTCGGGAACCCGACTATGGAGAGGGTGGTCTCGGCCCGAACATCAATGCCGATCTGGTGATTCCTGAAGCTGTCCTCGACCAGCGACACGGTTCTCCCAACCACCTCCTGGATCGAGAACGGGACCGGTTCCTTGTCCGGTCTGAAATAATTCCTGAAGTCGTCGATGGTCCGGGACATATGGTTGATCAACCCCATCGACTTATCCACGCTCGATGACAGTTCGGCCTTACTGAGCGAGCCCATTTCGTACGACATCTGCAGCTGCTGCAGCAAAAGCCCCAGGACGTTCAGCGGCTGACGCCACTGGTGGGCAATGTTGTTGATCATCTCCCCCATGGCGGCCAGGCGGCTCTGTTGCAGGAGCATCTGCTCCTTCTCGCGCAGCGCCTCCACGACCCGCAGACGCTCAAGGGTCTCCTCCCGCAAGGCCTGTTCCGCCCTCTGCCGGCGCGCCTCCCGCGCCAGGTTGTCGAGGGCGAAGGAGACGTCCGCCCCCATCTGCACGAGCAGTTCCAGGTGCTGCTTGTCGAAGAAGTCCTTTTCCCCCGCATACAGGGTGAGAGCGCCGATCACCCGCCCCTCTTCCTTCAGGGCGACGGAAGCCGAGGCTTGGATGCCGTGGGCCTTTCCCCGCTCGTGCCATGGACCGGTGCAGGGGTCGCTCTGAAAGTCGTTGCAGACATGGTAGGTGCCTTCGCGCACCGATATCCCGGTGGGGCCAAGACCGGCAGGTTCATCGTTGTGCGTGATCCGGACATCGTCCAGATAGCCGGTGGCCCCGCAGGCTGCCACCGGCTCCAGTTGCCCGGTTTCCTCGTCCACCTGCCCGACCCAGGCAAGCAGGAATCCGCCCTCTTCCACGGCAATGCGGCAGAAATCGTTGAACAGCGCATCACGGTCCCCGGCCCGGACAATGGCCTGGTCGGTCTCGCTCAACACTGCGTAGAGGCTGTTGAGGCGCTGGAGGTTTTTCTCCGCCCGTTCCCGGTCGGCAATCTCTCCCAGCAGGGTCTCCACGGTTGCGGCCAGATCCTCGGTCCGCTCCCTGACCCGCAATTCCAGTTCGTTGTGGGCCCGCCGCAGCTCTTCCTCCGCCCGCTTGCGCTCGGTGATGTCCAGTTGCGCGAAGACCGCGCCATACACCTGTCCATCCAGCTGCAGGGGGATGGCGTTCATCAAGAGCACATGCTCCTCCCCCCGGGCATCGGTGATCAGATATTCCACCCCGGAGACCGTCTCCCCTTTCAGCGCCCGGTTGGACGGCATGTTTTCACGCGTGATCGGCCGGCCATCCGGAAAGCGGGCATTCAGCCGGCGCGCGATCTCCTCCCGCGGAGAGGACGTCGGGTCGAGCCCGAACAGATTCACGATCGCCGGGTTTGCCCGCAGGTATCTTCCATCCATTCCGTGGACCGACACGAGATAGGGGAGCACCGTGAACACGGTGTTCAGCTCTACGGCCCGCCGTTCAAGCTCCACCACGAGTCGATCCCGCTCTTCCTCGGCCCACTTGAGCGCGGTGATGTCGCGGCTGAAAACGGCTACCGCGGTGACGCTCCCGTCCCCTTCACGCACCGGATATGCACAGTGGTCGAAGATTATCCCGGCACGCTCATCCACGAAGCGGACCGGCTCCCCTGTGCGCAGGACTTCTTCAACCCTTTGTGCGCGTGATGCCGTCAGATCGGGAGGCAGGAGATCCGGCCACTGCCTGCCGACAACGTCATCGACCTGCAGGCCGAGCCGCCGGGCAGCGGTAGTATTGGCGGTGAGGATTTCGCCCTGAAGACCGAACAGAAGGATGGATTCGTCGGCGGCGTTGATCAGCGCACTCACCCTCTGTTCGTTTTCACGCAGCGCAGACTCGGCCCGCTTGCGCTCGGTGATGTCGTAGGCATAGAGGCGGACCTTTCCGAACTGGGGAAGGAGCTGCACGGTCTGGCCGAAAATCCGGTCCCCCACGGCAATCTCACGATAGTGTGCGGATTCCTCATGGGCCTCCAGTTCCGATAAAATCCGGTCCATGTCCGGAGGAAGGAAGATCCGGCAGTCCTCTTCTTCCCTGCCGCATCTCTCCAGAAACCTGTGGGCAGCGGGGTTGCAATAGGCGATCTCCCCCGCACGGTCCACCTCCAGGACCGGATTCGGGTTCAGTTGCGGGAACGAGGCCAGGTGCCTGAGCCGTTCTGCGTTCGCGAGCCTTTCGTAGGGCGCCTTCACGGCTGCAATGAATATTCCTTTGTAAATCAGAAAGAATGCAGCCACCTTATAGATGTGCCCCAGCACGTTATAGGTATCGAAACCGGTCTTGTAGGAGGCAAAAACCCCCTCGCTGAATATGCAGATGATGAACGCCGCCGGCAAGTAGACGAGCGAACGGTCCTCGGTCTGCTGCATCCGCCGGTAATAGGCGACCGCTGCGGCGGCCAGCAGGAGAATGACCAGGAATTCCAGGTACCTTTTGAGCTGGGTCAGCCCGACGTCAGGGACGGCGGTTGGAGGCAGGTGCGAAGGGAAGTAGACAACCCCGGTGAAGATCGCTCCGGTGAGGATGAGGACCGAGGCCAGGAGTGGCTTTCTGGCCAGCCACCGGCTCTGGCCGGCCGGATAGATGTAGGCGCTGGCAAGGAACGCCGAGGCATCGAACAGCCGTGCGGCGATCCAGAACTGGGTCGACTTGTTGGTGGAATTGGGCGTGAAGAAAGGGGGCATGGCCGCGTTGCTCATGGTGTGCATCAGGTCCAGGAGGCCGACGGCAAGAAAGGCTGCACTCAGGAACAGTGCATGCCGGTCCTTCGACTGGTCGTAGGTGAACCAGCCGACGCTGAACACGGACAGGGAAACCGTGATGCTGAAGAACTCGGCGATGTTGTGAAAGACGAGGTAGGAGCTCTTGTCCACGACCATGTCCAACTGGGCCGGGAACGATATCACCAGCAGGAAGGGCACCAGAAACAGCGCGAATGTCCCTGCCAGAATGGATCGGGGCGACAACTGTCTGAAATCTGTCGGCATGACGGTCCTTATCGGTCATTTCCAGTCAGTAGGGGAACCGATGCCCCTCCACAATCCCCGGAAACCAACGGGTCCCGAATGACGGACACTTTACCCGAATTCCTTACATTTTCAAGCGAAACGGCCCGCCGGGGAATCCCGACGGGCCGTTTCGCTGAAACTGCTCTATAGATACGACATCGTCTCACGTGTCATCCACTGCTCGCGTGGAGATCAATCCTCTCCTTCGTCCCCTGCCATTGAGTCGACGCGGCTGAAGTGATCGCCCTTCCTGGCGCCGAACCATACGCTCAGGAACATGATGAGCGTTGCGAGCATGGTCAGGAACATGCTGAACTTCACGCCGTAAAATTCCCAGCCGATGTTTGTCATTGCCGAACCCACCTTTCCGTCATGAGATGCTGACTGCACCTGCCTGTTGCTAAAATTATAGCACCAGGGCCGGCAGGGGGCATCAGCCAATCGCCGAAGGTTCGGGGTTGCCTCCCATCGCTTCTACGGCGGGCATTGGGCGCACATCGACTTGAAGAGGTTGGTGCTGAGATAACGGTCGCCACGATCGGGGATGATTACCACCACCAGACCGGATTCAAGTTCCGACGCCAGCCGGAGCGCCCCAGCCACGGCGGCCCCGCCGGACATGCCGCAAAAAATCCCCTCCCGCGCAGCGAGCAGCCTGGCGGTTTCGAAGGCATCGTCATCCTCTACGACGATGTTGCGATGGCATACGTTGGGGTCGTAGATGGCAGGGACTATCGCCTCCTGCATGTTCTTGAGCCCCTGGATCTTGTGCCCCAGCACCGGCTCCACGGCGATGATGCGCACCGCCGGCTTGGCTTCCCGGAAATATTTCGCAACCCCCATGAGCGTGCCGCTGGTTCCCATGCCTGCCACGAAATGGGTGATCTTTCCGCCGGTCTGACGCAGGATCTCCGGGGCGGTTGTCTCATAGTGAGCCATGACATTGTTCTGATTGGCATACTGATTGGGCATGTAGTATCGATCGGGATCGTTCTCGTAGATCTTGTGGGCCAGGCGGATCGCCCCGTCAGTGGCCTCGCAGCCGGGTGACAGCTCGATCTCGGCACCATAGGCCTCCAGCACGCTGCGCCGCTCCACACTGACGCAGGCGGGCATTACCAGCTTGATCCGATACCCCCTGGCCGCTGCGATCATGGCCAGGGCAATGCCGGTATTGCCCGAGGTCGGTTCCAGAATCACCTTGTCCGGCGTCAGTTCGCCGCTCGCCTCGGCGGCCAGGATCATCCTGCGTGCCGGGCGGTCCTTGACTGAACCGCCGGGATTGTTTCCCTCCAGCTTGGCCAGAATCCGAACCGCAGGGTTCGTGAACAGGGAGCTGATTTCAACGATCGGCGTTGAACCGATTGACTCGATAAGGCTTTGACCCTTCATGTGCGCCTCGTATAGCAGAAATGGGATGCACACACATATAATCCTCACCAGGCTTCGACGTCAAGACCGTTGAAACAATGACGTCGACCCCGACCCCCTTGTACTGCCGCGGCGTACCACGGGCAGGGAAATCACCTTGCCAACAGGTCGAGGTGGGATAAAGTGAAGAGAAGTCGAAACAAAAACTGCACCACCGGGGAGAGAAACCATGAACCGACGGCAATTCATGCAGAGCGTAGTCGGCGGGGCCGTGGGGTTGCTGGCCGGCGAGGCGCTGGCCGACACGGTGAGCGGTCAGGGTCAGGCACGATCCGCCGCTCCTGCCAGGACCCGGGTCGCCCTGATCAGGACCGACAACCGGGCTACCGGCATCAAGCGGGCGATCAAACTGCTGGGTGTCAACCCGGTGGCCGGTAAGCGGGTGCTCCTGAAGCCAAACTTCAACACCGCCGACCCCTTTCCCGCCTCCACCCACAACGACACCCTGGTCCAGCTCATCGCCGAACTGCGGGAAATGGGGGTAAAGGCCGTCACCATCGGCGAGCGGAGCGGCCCGCCGGACACCACGGACGTGCTGCGCGACAAGGGAATCGTTGCGCTCTGCAAGCGTCTCGATGTGGGGCTGATCAACTTCGAGGAGTTGCCGCCGGAAGGGTGGATCAGGGTGACCCCGCCGGGGAGTCACTGGCGCGATGGCTTCCTGATGGCACGGCCGGTCCTCGATGCCGAGTGCGTGGTCGTCACCTGCTGCCTCAAGACCCACGGCTATGGCGGGGTCTTCACCATGTCCCTGAAGAACTCCATCGGCCTCGTCAGCAAGAAGAACATGCGCGAGCTGCACACCTCGTTTCTCAGCCAGCGCAAGATGATCGCCGAGGTGAACTACCCGTTCCGGCCGGCCCTGATCCTGCTGGACGGCATTGAGGCCTTCGTGGACAAGGGGCCGATGGAGGGGCCGAAGAAACGTGCCGACGTGATCCTGGCCGGCACGGACCGGATCGCCATCGACGCGGTGGGGCTGGCAATTCTCAAGGAGCTCGGCAGCAATCGGGCAATCATGGACAGTGCCATCTTCGCCCAGGAGCAGATCGCCCGGGCCGTGGAGCTCGGTCTGGGGGTGACGAGCCCCGGCGCCATCGAGCTCGTCAGCGACGACGAGGCCGGCCGGAGCTACGCGGAGAAGCTGCGGCTGATCCTGGCCAAGGGGTAGTCCACGCCATCTCCCTGAGAATTCCCTGCCGGAATCCCGCCAGGGGATTCTCAGCCCTCATTCAATCCCGGCAGTCCTCATCCGCGCTCCCCCCTTTCGGCGACAACACTGCATCCGCCCCCCCCTAGCACATTCCCCGCTTCCTTGACGCATCACGTTTCCCCAATGCACTGCCATCGGTAATGAATGCGAGCCACTTCGCAGTATTTGGGAATTTATTCCCAAATAGCACTTGACACCATCCGACACAAAGTTACACTAAAGACAACAGATGTATTTGGGAAATATTTCCCATATCAGCCGATCCTCCCCGGCTTCCCGGGGCGAACGGCGGAGCAGGAAGAGACGAGAAAGGAGGCAGGCCATGAGAATCGTACAGAGAACCGTAATGGCAGCATGCGCCCTTCTGACCTTGGCATTCGTGGCAGCATGCGGCGGCGGAGGCGGCGGCAGCGCACCTGCAGCGACAACGACCGTCAACAAGGGAGTCATTGAAAAATTCGGCAGCATCTTCGTCAACGGGGTTGAGATCAAGACCGTCGGCGCCCGGCTGCACCTGCCCGACGACCTGAACAAACCCGAGGTTGAGCTGCAAAACGAGGTAGAGATCCAGAATCATCTGCGGACCGGAATGCTCGTCACGGTAAAGGATGTTGTCGACAATAACGGGCTCCATAAGGCGGCCGAGATCGAGTTCCATGACAACCTGGAAGGGCTGGTCGACGACAAGGGGGTCGACTTCATCATGGTCATGGGGCAAAGGTCCTGGTCGATGACAAGGCGAAACTGGCCGGCATCAGTATCGGCAACCGGGTCGAAGTGAGCGGACTGCCCGATGACAAGGGGCTCCTCCATGCATCCCACCTGGAACTGAAGAACGCAAACGACGACTTTGAGGTCAAAGGGTTCGTCAGCAATCTGAGTGGTACCGGCTTCACGCTCCTGCTGTCGCCTAACGCCACCAGCGGGATCACGGTAACCCTCGCCGGCGGCGCCGCGCTTCCGGCAGGCCTGAAGAACGGGGACTTCGTAGAGGTGAAATCGGCAACAAGCGGTGCCACCCTCGTTGCCACCAGGGTCGAGATTGAGGACGAGTTGATCAAGGCGGCGGAAAACGAGGAGATGGAGGTGGAAGGGTTCATCTCTGCCCTTGACCTGGCCAATAACCGCTTTACCTTCAGCAGTGGCCAGGTGGTCGAACTGGGCGCTGCCACCCGCTTCGTCGGGGGCGCCAAAGCAGACCTCGCCATCGGCATGAAGGTCGAAGCCGAGGGTTCGATCGTGGGCGGCATCCTCAGGGCAGAGAAAATCTCCTTCAAGGATAACGTCCGGATCAACGCCAACGCCACGGCAGTCGACACCACGGCCAAGACCATCGGCATTCTCGGCCTGACCGTGGGGTATACCAGCAGCACCGACTTCAGAAACGGCGGCACCATCGTCGATCCGGCCACCCTGGTGGGGAATAACATCGAGGTCAGGGGCATCCTGAGCGGCACGGTCCTGACCGCTACCCGGGTCGATCTGAAAAGCAACAACTTGGCCACTGACGCCTTCATCCGCGGTCCGGTCAGCGCCAAGACCCCGAACACCAGCCTGACCATCGCCGGCCTGGCGATCAACACCACGGGTGCCGCGTTCAAAGACGCCAACGACAACCTGCTGAGCGGTGACGCCTTCTTCGCGGCCATCACCCTCAACACCACGGTAGTCAAGGCGAGATGGAACCCGTTCACCGGCGATGCGACGGCAGCGGTAAAGGAAGCGGAGCTGGAAAATTGAACAATCTATGTCATGACAGAGGGCTTTGGTTGACCAGAGAGCGGAGTATCTGCCCAAAGCCGGCAGATGCGGTTAGCGAAGGCCCGGGACTACCGGGCCTTTTTTTTCGAGAGGAACGATCCGACAGGCGTCCTTACGTCATACTGACAAACAGTTGATGGGCTTCGACCACGGGGCTTCAGATGAAACGGATCAACGACATCATATACTGCACGGTCAGCAGTCTCCTTCGCCCGCTGGTGCGGGTACTGCTGCGAAACGGCATATCATTCCCCACCTTCGTCGATCTGGCGAAAAAGGTCTACGTAGATGTGGCAACAAACGAGTTTCCGCTGTCGGACCGCAAGCAGTCCATCTCCCGGGTCGCCCTCCTCACCGGGCTGTCACGCAAAGAGGTGCTGCGGGTCAATCGGCTTGCCCCGCTCACCGACAGCAGTGCTGCCGAACAGCACAACCGGGCCACCCGGGTGATCAGCGGCTGGGTCAGGGATGGCCGTTTCCACGATCAGGCCGGCCGGCCGGCCGATCTCGTCTTTGAGGGGCATGGGCAGAGCTTTGCCGAACTGGTGCGCCACTACAGCGGCGACATCACTCCCCGGGCGGTCCTGGACGAGCTCTCCCGGGTCGGCCTGGTGGAACGGACGGCCGATGGCCGGTTGCACCTGATGAGCCCCGCATACATCCCCCACACCGGCACCGAGGAAAAACTCCATATCCTGGGAAGCGACACCGCTGACCTGATCGCCACCATCGACCACAACCTCCAGGCAACCGACCAGTCCCCCTTCTTTCAACGGAAGGTCTGCTATAATCGTTTTCCATCAGCCCACCTTCCCGGGCTGCGCGCTCTGACCGCCGAAAAGGCCCAGGCCCTTCTGGAAGAGCTCGACCGCTGGATGGCCACGCACGATCCGGACGATGCCGACCCCGAAGACGACCGGCTGCACCGGCGCACCGGGGTCGGCATCTACTACTTCGAGGGGGAGGCAAAGGAGGAGCGCCATGATCACTAGGCTTCGCTTATGGACTCTGGGAGTAGCTGCCCTGACCGTCGTGCCCCTCCTTGCCGCCTGCGGCGCAGGAGGAGACGGCACCATTGCGGGAGGCGGGGGCGGGATCAGCGGCACCGGCGTAAAGACCATCACGACCGGAAAGATCACCGGCTTCGGCAGCATCATCGTCAACGGGATCGAGTTCACCCCCTCGACCAAGGCCGGGCTCTCCGACAACCGGATCAGGTTCGAGTTCGACGACATCAGCACCGACCGGGAAGATGGTCTGCGGCTGGGGATGATCGTCACCGTTCGCGGTTCGGTCGACGATGCCACCGGCAAGGGGGAATACGAGGCGATCGAATTCGAGCCCGACCTGCGCGGGCCGCTGGATGACGGTACGGTCGATCCAGCCGGCGGCACCTTCAGGGCTCTGGGGCGCAGCGTCCGGGTCGGGGCCGCGACCATCTTCGACGGGATCAACGACCTGAACGAGCTCCAGGCGCTCCAGGGACAGCGGCCCGACCTGGAGGTAAGCGGCAACCTGGACGAGGCCGGGCTTATCCATGCCACCAGGGTCGCACTGGTAACCGCAGGCTCTTCCACCGGTGCCGTCGAACTGAAAGGTGCGATCACCTCTGTCTCGCCAACCGGCTTCACCATCGGCACCATCACCGTCATCGCCACCGATGCCCGGCTTGACAACCTGACCCTGGCGGACCTGAAACAGGGACTGCTGGTCGAAGTGAAGGGGGTCCTGAGCGGATCGACCATCAGCGGCGCACGGATCGAAGCGGTGGCGCCGGTGGAAGCAGCTGCAGCAGGCGAAGAGGTCCGGCTCAAAGGGGTCGCCAGGAGTACTGTCAGCGGCGGCACCTTCTCCATGGCCGGACCGAATGGCCCGGTCACGGTGCAGGTGACTGACCGGACCGGTTTCTTCCGGGGCGACCTCCCCCTGGATAGCGGCATAATCACGGTCGGAACCGAGGTGGAAATCGAGGGGGCGCTCCTGGCCGGTGGCGCATTGGAGGCGGCAAGCGTTTCCGTGGAGAGCGAAAGGAGTGTCAAGCTCGAAGGAAACCTGCTGGTGCGGGCAACCGACGTCAACCCGGGCGACGCAACCATCACCCTGAACGGCGTAACGGTACGGACCGTTGCCGCCACCCGCTTCGAGGACAGCCGGAAGAACGCGCCGCAACCGGTCCTGACCCTGGCCGACCTTGCCGATGGCGATCATCTGCAGATTGCCGGATTCGCGGACACGACCGGAGCAGTGATCGCCTCGCAGCTCCAGCGCTTTGATCCCAGCCGGACAACATTCATTCAGGGGCCGGTCGCGCGGGTCGCCGGAAACGAGATGACGATCCTCGGCATCACCGTCCGAGCCGCGGCAGGCGCACGTCTGAGCAAGGGTACGGCAATCTTCCCCGACTTTGCTTCATTCGCCCTCCAGATAACGCCCGACGTGACCATCGTCAAGGCCAAGGGGACCTATATGCCGCCGAACCTCCTTGACCCGGCAGCAGAACTGGAAATTCAGCCATGATTGCCCGCTTCTCCCATGAGTCTCTGCGCCGTCACGCTTCGCATTCCCCTAGTTCGGCACGAGGACATCGCCTTCGGCGAGGAGCTTCAGGAGATACCCCCGGCTGTGGCGCCGGTCGGTGGCCTTGCCGGGAAAGTTGACGAGGAAGACGAAGACGACGTCGCGACCGTTGCGGTCGGCAGCGAAACCGACCAGGGAGAAGGCGTCGTCAAGCCGTCCCGACTTGACCCGGAACTGTCTGTTCACGTAACCAAGATTACTCACCGTCCCCTCGACGCCGGGACGCGGCAGGGTGGCGAGGAACCGGGGGAACCAGGGACGGCGGGTGACCTGTTCGAGGTAGCTCGCCAGGGCGCGGGCCGTGACCCGGTCCTTGCGGGAGAGACCGGAACCGTCCACCACGGCGAGCCCCCCTGTGGGAAGATCGAAGCCGGCCAGGAAACGGGAGATCGCGCGCGCTCCCTTCTCCTCCGTCGCCGGCGGGCCGAAGCGCTCCTGGCCGATCCGTCGAAAGAGCTGCTCGGCCATCCGGTTCACGCTGTGGACGTTCATCTGCCGCAGATACCGGTCAAGCCGGAGTCCGGCATCGGCAGCGGCCTCTCCCCTCTTCATCCTCCCCGACCCGACAAACGCCTCCGGGGCGATCTCCCCCTTTTCCACGGCATCGAGGACCGCGCAGGTGGTGACGAGTTTCACGATGGAGCCGGGCACCAGGGGGGTGTCCAGAGAGTTGCCCCAGGCGAGACGCTCCCGGCCGCTCTCCCGGTCGAGGACAACGAGCGCCCAGCGAGCCCCTTTCGGCAGGAGCGAGGCGAGTCTGACCTCTGCGGGAGCGGCGGCCGCACCGGCGGATGACGGTTGCAGGACCACCGGAGAGAGAAGGGAGACCAGGAGGAGGAGTGAGGGCAGATGTGGCAACATGGCGGCACCGGAACCTGTTTGTACGTAGATCCATTGTACCCGGTATCTGCACCCTTTCCAGCGCATCCCGTTTCTCTATCCAGTCCGCCGTCACCCGGGCAGCCAGAGGGTCCTCCCCGGAATCCACACCGCCTTGCCTTACCGCACCGTTCCACTATACTTACTCGCAACTCCATCGCATCGCGAGGCGCCATGACCCACCCACCGCTGGAAGCCATCCGCAATATCGGTATCATCTCCCACATCGATGCCGGCAAGACCACCATCTCGGAGCGTATCCTCTTCTACGCCGGGGAGATCCACAAGATGGGGGAGGTCCACGACGGCTCCGCGACCATGGACTGGATGGAGCAGGAGCAGGAGCGCGGCATCACCATCACCGCAACCGCCACCTCCTGTCGCTGGAAAGCGTGGTGGATCAACCTGATCGATACGCCGGGGCACATCGACTTCACCATCGAGGTGGAGCGCTCGCTGCGGGTGCTGGACGGGGCGGTGGCGATCTTCAGCGCCGTGGAGGGGGTCCAGCCGCAGAGCGAGTCGGTCTGGCGCCAGGCCGACCGCTACCGGGTGCCGCGGGTCTGCCTGATCAACAAGATGGATCGCAGCGGCGCCGACCACCAGGCGGTGCTGGCCCAGATGGACGGAATGCTTCACGCCCGGCCGGTCCTGCTCCAGCTGCCGCTGGGGAGCGAGGGGGAATTCCATGGCGTGGTCGACCTGCTGACCCGCCAGGCGCTCACCTTCGCCGAGACCGACCAGGGGGCGACGGTGTCGGCCGGCCCGGTCCCCGCCGAACTGGCCGACGAACTGTACAGCGCCCGGGAGAAGATCGTCGAGGCCGCGGCCGACTTTGACGACGCGATCCTGGCCGACGTCCTGGAGGGGCGGGAGGTCGCTGCCGAGCGCCTGCAGACGGCGCTGCGCCGTGGCACCCTGGCCTGCCGGCTGGTCCCGGTACTGCTCGGCTCGGCGCTGCGCAACAAGGGGATCCAACCGCTGCTGGATGCCATCGGCACCTATCTCCCCTCTCCCATGGAGACGGCGCCGGTGCTGGCCCTGCACCCGGCCGACGACCGGGAGCCGGAGCCGGTCATCCCCGACCCGGCCGGGGATCTGTGCGCCCTGGCCTTCAAGGTCCGGTCGGACGAGGGGCGCAAGCTCACCTATCTGCGCCTCTACGCCGGCATCCTGCACGCCGGCGACGAGGTCTGGAACAGCACCCGCCACTGCCGCGAGCGGATCCCCCGGCTGTTCCGCATGCACGCCCACCGGCGCGAGCACCTGGAAGAGGCCCGGGCCGGCGACATAGTCGCCGCTGCCGGGCTGCGCGAGGCGCTCACCGGCGACACCCTCTGCGCCCCGGAGCATCCCCTGCTGCTGGCCGGCCTGACCGTTCCCGAGCCGGTCGTCTCCCTGGCGGTGGAGCCGAAGGGGAACGACGATCGGGAAAAGCTCCTCCCTGCCCTGGAAAAGCTGCAGTGGGAAGACCCCACCTTCCGCGTGCGCGAGGACCCGGAGACCGGTCAGACCATCCTCACCGGCATGGGCGAACTGCACCTGGAGATCGTCACCGACCGGCTGGGGCGTGAGTTCGGCGTGCAGGTCAAGACCGGCCGACCCCAGGTCGTCTACCGCGAAACCCTGACCCGCCCAGTCGAGCACCGCGAATGCTTCCGCCGCGAACTGGAGGGAAAGGTCCACGGCGGCGAACTCCTGCTGCACCTCACACCGCTCCCCCGCGGCACGGGGGTGCGCCTGGACATTCCGGACGAAGTCGCCAGCGCCCTGCCGCCGGAGCTGCGCACCGCCCTGGGCGAAAGCCTGGAGTTGGGGTGCGCCGCAGGGGTGCTGGCCGGTTACCCGCTGACCGACCTGGAGGTGCGGGTCGTCGAGGCTCCCTGCCAGCCGGGGGTAACCACCGATCTCGGCCTGCGTGCCGCGGCCCAACGTGGGCTGACGATGGCCGCCCGGAAGGGGATGCCGACCCTGCTTGAGCCGGTCATGGCCCTGGAGCTGACCGTCCCCGCCGATTGCGCCGGCCGGGTGATCGGCACCCTGCAGCAGAAGCACGGGCAGATCGAGGGAATGCAGGTGCGGGGCGCCATGGAGGTGATCCGTGCCCGTGCGCCGTTGTCCGAGATGTTCGGCTACATGACCGAACTCCGCAGCGCCACCAAGGGGCGCGGCACCTTCACCATGGAGTTCTCCCACTTCGACCTGGCGCCGGCCGAGGTGCGGCACCGCTTCGGCGTGGCGTAAGGATTATTGGGGCACCAGTCTCCGCCAGAAAAGAAATGCGTTCATGCAGCGCTACGCTCATCGAGGACAATCTTGAAGATCGCCGCCACGGGAACCGCGAAGAGAAGCCCGAGAAAACCGAAGAGGGTGCTCCCGGTGAGAAACGCAAAAAGTACGACGACAGGGGATAGCGTTACAGCCTTGCCAAGAACGATGGGACTTACCACCTGATCGTTGGTAAAACGCAGAACGAGATAAAAAAAGACGACCTTGGCCAGGAACGGGAGGTCACCCTGAGCCATGGCGACTACGCCCACCAGTACCCCCGAAACAATGGGGCCAAAGAGCGGGATGAGTTCCAGCAGACCGATAGTCAGCGCGAAGAAAGCCGCATAGGGGAGGTGAAAGACGAATTTGAAAACGAGCCAGACAATGATTGCCGTAAAAACGACAACGACCGCAAGTCCGCGAAGGAAGCGGCCGATGAGCGAATCAATCTTGTGGATGAAATCCTGCAACAGGTCACGCTGTTCGACGGGTGCCAGGCGGATTACCCCATTGATCAGACCTTTCCCGCCGACAAGGAAGTAGAAGAAGATGACCAGGGTGAAAATCGCATTCATTATGATATTGACGAACGACCACGCCAGTTGCGCCACATCGAGAGGAGCCCCCAGCAGGGCCTGCATTTTGGCGACCAGGGATGGCGTCACCGACCGTACGTCCAGGGTCTGGCCGAGAAACGATACCTGTTGCGCACCTAACAGATTGGTGAGAAAGCGCGTGACCTGTTCCGGGGCATTTTCAGCCAGGTATCGGGCATTTTGCGCCAGCGCCGGCCCGTTGTACAGGTAGAGCGGAACGAACGGGAAGGAAAGAATCAGGAAGAGCAGAACAACGGCTATGATACGGGGGATGCGGAGGTGGTACTCCATCCGGTTGACCACAGGGGTGAAGACGTACGCCAGCATGAAGGCCACGGCAAACGGAATCAGGACGTCACGCAGAAGATAGACAACAAAGCTTCCAAACAGGAGCATGACCGGGAATTGCCACCTTGTCGCTTCACCTCTTGAAGGAGTCATGCTCAAACCTCTCTGCTGACTTGTTCGTGAACTACGGGTTCAGTGAGGCGTGATGACCCCGGAGGCAGACTGCAGATGATACGATTTAAGTCTACCAAGCGGCCGGTTCAAAGCAAATGTCAGCAGATCAATATCGGTGCCTCATATCGGATCCGAGGTCCGGTGCATCAAACATTACATCCGCAAAATTGTTGACACCTGCACAAACAGACTGACAGTCGGCTTCTTGGCTGATTGCGTGTCCGGCAGGTGTAAACTTTCTTTACCGCACGGAATTCTCCGAATCGGCACACACCTCGTAACACACTAATTTAACTACACAAACACTCAAGGCACAGTTAGTGCTTTTGATAATGTTAGGTGCGCCCCGGTATCCGCGTATGGCGAAGCGTCCCATTTTGGCCCACTCTCCGGTGAATACCGTTAACGGAGGTGATACATGAAGCTCCGGACTCTTTTCATGATGGTTGTCATGGTGACGACCACCGCATTCGGCGCTGGTCAGAACGACATAGTCGGCCTGTGGAAAACTGAAGGAGATGAGTCGAAGCTGGAATTCTTCAGGTGTGGAGAAAAGATCTGCGCCAAGATCGCCTGGCTCAAGGAACCGAACTATACGGACAGCAAGGAAGGAACAGTCGGCTCACCGAAAATCGATTGCAACAACCCGGATCCCGCACTGAAGAACCGCCCGCTGACCGGCCTGCAGATCATGGAAGGGTTCACCCCTGCGGGAGATTCCCAGTGGAAGGAAGGCACCATTTACAATCCGGAAGACGGCAAGAACTACCACGGGAATCTACGCCTGGTGGCACCCGATAGACTGGAACTGCGCGGCTACATGGGCATTCCCCTTTTCGGACGCACCCACGTCCTGACTCGCTGGCAGGCCTTTACTGTAAAGTAAGTTACGCCCATTCTGGCAGTCCGGTCAGGGAAACCGGACTTCCAACAGGGTCAGATCGTCATCCAGACGTATCCCGCTGGAGAAGTTCAGCAATGCCTCTTCCAGAGGTTCGATCCTGATGCTCGATTTTGGATACCCCTGGGCGTTCAGGATACCGATCAGCCCTTCCGCTCCCAGCATGCGCCCGTCGGCATCCTGAACTTCGACGGCGCCGTCGGTGAACATCAGCAGGGAATCCCCGGTCGAACAGTGGAATTCGCGCTCTTCATAGTCGGCGGCAGCGATCATGCCGAATGGCAATCCCTGGGCGGATATCTGGTCGGTCCGGCCGTCGGCGTGAACCAGGACAAGAGGTGGACCGCCGGCCGAGGCAATGCGCACCCTCTTCCGGGAGACGTCCAGGACACCGCAGATCGCCGTGGCAAAGGACTCCTCTTTGACGACGCTGCATAAATTCCGGTTCAAGATCCTGGCAAATTTCACCGGATGCATGAGGGTGTTGCGGTACCGGCTCCACAGTGAGCTCAGGTGCATGGTGTGGAGAGCGGCTGCCGTGCCGTGCCCCATCACGTCGGCCAGAATAAAGCCATAGTGGTCGGCGTCGAGATGGTGAATGGCGAAATAGTCCCCTCCGATCATGTCATGCGGCAGGTAAAAAGAGGAAAAGCCGATCCGGTCGTCCTTCGGCAGGTCCTGTTCCAGGGACAGGGTCTGGATCTGCTTCGCCCGTCCCAGGTTCGCATAGGTCTCGGAAAAGTCCTGGAAGGTCTCGACCGCCCCGATCACCTTCCCGTTACCGTCATGCAGGGGGGCAACGGACACGGCCACGGGGATGCGCCTCCCGGACTTGGTCTGGGCAAAGACGATGAGGGGAGAACTACTCATCCTGTCGGTGACCATGCAGCGATAGAGCGGACAGAAGTCCGTGGTACATAGCTGGCGCCCGTCCTTGTCCTCATGAATGAGGATGTTGTCCATGCACCTGCGCCCCACCACGTCCTCGGAGGGCCAGCCGGTAATCCGTTCGGCCGACCTGTTCCAGTAAAGGATCCGGCGATCGGTATCGGTTACGTACAACCCGTCATTCAGGGAGTCCAGGACTTCTTCCGCGATCGGGAGACTCACCCTGTCCATAGCAACCTCCGGTGCAGCCATTCAATACCCCTTTTCTTTACTCACCCTGCAGAGCCACCCTGCCCGGCATTTCATCGATGAATGAAATTATCCCCCACTATCCGACCGGTGCAACTGCTGCAGAGCAAATCGCCCGCACCATGGAAGGAATTACCACAAGGTCGTCGTCTCTGACTATCTGCCATTATCTGCGCCGAGGCCCGTACCAATACCCGTAATAAGGTGGTCCGTACCATCGATACGGGTAGTAGAACGGATCGTAGTAGAACAGGTCATAGTACGGCGGATAATACGGACGCAGTTCGGATTGCTTCCAGACATGGATTTCCGTGATGGCCACAACCGGATAGCGATAATTGATCTCTCCCAAGGGCAATGTTTTCTCACCCCGGATCTCGCCGATGAGCACCACGGGCCGACCAGGCTTGAAGATCATGCTGTCGAGATAGCTGCTGGATGTTGCCAGGAACCGGCCAGCCGAACCATGCTCTTCATTGGGGAAATCGCTGCGGCCCAGGCCAAGCTGAACCACCTCTATCTGCGTCCCCTCCTTGGCGTTCTTCGTAGCCACGATGATGCCGCCTACTTTCAGATACGTACCGACAAAGGCCAGCGGTTCTTTCCTTACCTGTTCAAAGGTAATGGTCGGGTCGACCAGCCTCTCGGCACGATCGCTGAAAATATGGGCGCACCCAACGAGAAGCAGTAATGACACGGATGACAGCACTATCCATCGCATGAGCCACCCCCTCGCCGTAACAGGCACCGCAAGTTCCCTTCTTTGATTAATTATATCATGATACCCGGTCATGCAGGGGGAGCTGGAGGCAGAAGGCAACGACCCGTTATCCGTGGGAGGATCGTGACAAGTCGTCGCGGCGGAGTCACCCACCTCCGGAGATACAGGCTTCAGGCGCTCCTTCGCCGTGGAGGATGAATGTTATTCATCCCCTTGCAATAAGCGCGAACGGAAAACCCCCGCCCGGACAAGCCGGAGCGGGGGTTTTTTCACATCACGCCCTCAACCTCAAGCGTATTCACTACTACTTGTATTCCGGCATCTCGTCGAACTGCAGGTACCTGTAGATCGCATCCTTCTTCGGCTCGACCTTCTCCTTGTAGACCGCCATGAACTCGGCCACCGTCGGCAGCTTGCCCATGGTGGCGGCAACCGCACCCAGTTCGGCGGAACCGAGGAACACCTTGGCGCCATCGCCAATCCGGTCGTCGAAGTTACGGGTCGAGGTGGAGAACATGTTCACCCCGTCGGGCACGCGGGCCTGGTTCCCCATGCAGAGGGAACAGCCGGCGATCTCGATCCGGGCACCAAAGGCGCTGTAGACCGAGAAGTAGGCCTCGTCCTTGAGCTTCTGCTGATCCATGCGGGTCGGCGGGCAGATCCAGGTGCGGACGGCCGGGTTGAACTTGAGTCCCCGCCAGATCTCGGCGGCAGCGCGGAAGTGGCCGATGTTGGTCATGCAGGATCCGAGGAACACGTCCTGGATCGGCGTGCCGGCAACCTCGGAGAGGAGCTTGACGTCGTCCGGGTCGTTCGGGCAGGCGAGGATCGGCTCGGTGATCTCGGAGAGATCAATTTCGATCACGTCGGCATAGGCGCCGGTCGCCTCGGCGTTCTTGTCAGCCTCCAGCAGCTCCGGCTTGGCCAGCCAGGCGTTGACCGCATCGATACGGTTCTGCAGGGTCTTGGCGTCCTGGTAACCGTCCTTGATCATCTGCTTCATCAGGGCCACGTTGGAACGGAGGTAGGTGGCAACCGACTCTTTCGAAAGCTGGATGCAGCCGGCGGCAGCGGAACGCTCGGCAGCGGCGTCGGTCAGCTCGAACGCCTGCTCCACGGTCAGGTCGGGAAGCCCTTCCATCTCCAGTATCCGGCCGTTGAACACGTTGATCTTGTTCTTCTTGGGCACGGTCAGTTTCCCTTGCTTGATGGCCCAGTAGGGAATGGCGTTGACCGCATCCCGCAGGGTGATGCCCGGGTTGAGCTTGCCCTTGAAGCGGACCAGCACCGACTCCGGCATATCCAGCGGCATGAATCCCATGGCGCCGGCAAAGGCCACCAGACCGGAACCGGCCGGGAAAGAGATGCCGATCGGGAAGCGGGTGTGAGAGTCGCCGCCGGTACCGACGGTGTCGGGGAGCAGGAGGCGGTTCAGCCAGGAGTGGATGACGCCGTCGCCCGGCTTGAGGGGCACGCCGCCCCGCTCGGTGATGAACGTGGGGAGGTTCTTGTGCATCTTCACGTCCGCCGGCTTGGGGTAGGCAGCGGTGTGGCAGAACGACTGCATGAACATCGGCGACAGGAACTTGAGGCAGGCCAGTTCCTTCAGTTCGTCGGCGGTCATCGGACCGGTGGTGTCCTGGGAACCGACCGTGGTCATCTTCGGCTCGCAGGCAGTGCCGGGAAGGACGCCGGCTACGCCGCAGGCCTTGCCGACCATCTTCTGGGCCAGCGAATACCCCTGGTCAGCCTTGGGTGCCGGGTTGACCGGCAGGGTGAAAACGTCGGTGGCGCCGAGGCCGAGGGCGGCACGGGCCTTGTCGGTGATGGCGCGGCCGATGATCAGCGGAATCCGGCCGCCGGCGCGGAACTCGTCGGCCAGGGTGTTGGGGGAGATCTTGAAGGTGGAGATGACCTCTCCCTTGTCGCTCAAGATCTCGCCCTTCTTGGTGTTGATGGTGATGATGTCGCCGTCGTTGATCTTGGTAACGTCGGCCTTGAGCGGCAGTGCGCCGGAGTCCTGGGCGGTGTTGAAGAAGATCGGGGCGATGACGCCGCCGATGATCACGCCGGCAGTCTTCTTGTTGGGTACGCAGGGAATGTCCTGGCCCATGTGCCAGAGCACGCTGTTGCATGCCGACTTGCGGGAAGAACCTGTACCGACCACGTCGCCCACAAAGGCAACCTGATTGCCGGCGGCCCGCCACTCGGCGATCTGGCCGAGGCGGTTCGGGAAGCGGGTCTTGCCCATGGCCAGGGCGTGCAGCGGGATGTCGGGACGGCTCCAGGCGTCGCCGGCCGGGGAGAAGTCGTCGGTGTTGATCTCGCCTTCCACCTTGAAGACCTTGACCTTGATGGTCTCGGGTACGCCCGGGCGCTTGGTGAACCACTCGGCATTTGCCCAGGACTCCAGAACCTTCTTCGCAGCGGCGTTGGACCTGGAGAGTTCCACCACCTTGTCGAAACCGTCATAGACCAGGGTCAGACCGGAGAGGGCACAAGCGGCCTCATCAGCCAGTTCGGCATTCTTCAGTGCCTCGACCAGGGGGCCGACGTTATAACCGCCGATCATGGTACCGAGGATGCGGATGGCATCCACCCTGGAAACCAGCGGCGACTTCTTGCTCCCCGTGAGGATCTCCGCCAGGAAGGCGGCCTTGACTTCCGCAGCCGGATCGACACCAGGGGAGACCCGCTCCTTGAGCAGGTTCAGCAGGAACTCCTCCTTGCCGGCCGGCGGGGCCTCCAGCAGTTTGCAGAGTTCGGCGGTCTGCTCCGGGTTGAGCGGCAGGGCGGGTATCCCCTGGGCCTTGCGCTCCGCTTCGTGGGCGAGATATGCTTCGATCATTGCTCTCCTCCTCTTTATGGTGGGCGTTTTTACTTTGGTCAAACGGCCTTCAGCACGACGGAATAGTGTATACTGTATACGAATTTTACCGCCGTTTGTCAAGAACCATCCCCGACGCCCCTTGGTCGTTGCATTCCCACTGGTGCACGGTACAATTAACCGCAACAGATTCAAATACCGGTGAAAGGAGCTATGGGGATGAAAGAGAAACGGTTCATGCTGGCTGCGGCCCTGTGTCTGTTCACAGGATGTGCCACCGAGGGGTTTGTGCGGGAACAGACTGACCCGCTGGCCGACCGGCTGGGAAAACTGGAAAACCGGCTCACCGGTATTGAGTCCCGCCTGGGAGATCTTGATAAACGGGGAGCCGCAACGGCCGCCGACATGGAGGCAGCCAGGAAGGAGGCGGCCGATACCAAGGCCCAGTTGCAGCAGGCCGTGACCGCGGCCAAAGGGTCTGCTGACACGGCCACGGCCGCCGCCGGCCGGAGCGAGGCTGCGGCGGCCAGGGCCGAAGCTGCGGCTGGCAAGGCGGAGGAAGCTGCCGCCAGGGCGGAGCAGGCGGCGAAGAAGGCAGCAAAGGCATTCGAGCTGGGACAGAAGAAATAAACCGGGTAGGGGCACCCCTTGCGGGTGCCCTGTCTGGACGGGCACAAGCCCGCCCCTACTCGGTGATGTTCACCGGCACCCCCTGCTGCTCCCTGACCGCCCGCAGGAGCCGCTCCCGGCTCACCTTACCCAGGAGTCCCCGCTTACCCAGGAGCCGGACCGCCTCCTCAAGGCAATCGCGCCCGGCCAACGGATCAGGATGGACCTCCAGGTAGATCCAACCCCACCTGACCCCCACCTTTACCGGCTGACGGACTATCGTCACCCCTGTCCCGACCGGCACCCGTCTGTAGAGACGGGGAATATCCTCCGGGTAAAGCCTGATGCAGCCATGGCTGACCCGTCGCCCCACCCCCCAGGGCCGGTTGGTGCCGTGGATCAGGATATCTTCCCCGGAAAGGCGCAGGGCATGACTCCCCAGGGGATTGTCCGGCCCGGCCGGGACCACGGCCGGCAGTTCGGGCCGCTCCCGCCTGATGGAGGCCGGAACGTGCCAGGGCGGATCTTCCTGCTTCGCCACCACGCGATAGTTCCCGAGTGGGGTGTCGCTCCCCTCGCTCCCGATACCCACCGGAAAGGTGGCAACCCGCGGTCCTCCCCGACCGCTGGTGAAATGGTAGAGGCGCATCTCGGAAAGGTTTACGACAATCCCCTCCCCTGCCGGTCGCTCAGGAAGGACCCAGCCGGTGGGGATCAACAGTTCCGCCCCGACCGGCGGAACGAACGGATCGAGGCCCGGGTTGGCCGCCGCTATCTCGTTGAATCCCAGGTCGTACGCCCGGGCAATCTCCACCAAGGACTCTCCCGGTCTGACCGAACGGCTCCTGGTTCCCCCGATCAGATCGTCCGGGCAGGGATGGATTGCTCCCCGAGCCGCTGGGGGAAGCAGCAGGGCCAGCGTCAAAAACAGGCTCGTTAGTAGTCTGATGGTCATGATCTCAGCGCCTCTATCCTTGATCATAGCGCATCTGCGGCCAATGTCATGCCCACGGCAAAGAGATGGCTGGCAGTCCAGTCCGGACGATGCGGCAGGCACCCAGTTTGCATCGGTAACAACCAGACTGACTCACCGATCACGGGGAAAGACGGGCAGCGGGGCCGCCCGCCGGTCAAGTTTTATCCTGATTTTCTGCTGCTCCGTGGTATATAAGATTCTATTGCGAAGGAAGGGAGGGAAGACGGGATGCTACGCCTTTTCACACTGATAGTTGCGGGGTGCATGCTTTTAAGCGGCTGCGCCAGGGTCATCAGCGACCAGTCGCGCGGCCTGGTCGATCCGACGATCCAGTTCACCAAGCTGCGGCAAACCCCGGACAGCTATATCGGCAAGATTGTCCTGTTGGGGGGAAGGATCGCCTCGGCGCGGAACACCAAGGAGGGTGGCGTGCTGGAGATTGTCCAGTTCGAACTGGACGGCGACGTACCCCGGGACAGCTTCATCTCCCACGGCCGTTTTCTGGCTACCAGCGTCGACTTTCTCGATTCGCTGATCTACAAGCCCGACCGGCTGGTGACCCTGGTGGGAGAGGTGAAGGGGAAAAAGACCCTTCCGCTGGACGAAGTGGAGTACAGTTACCCGGTGGTCGCCATCCGGGAGATCTATCTCTGGCAACCGTCGGAAGGCGAAAAGAACCTTCTCTATCCCCCCAGCCGCTACAACCCGTACTATTACGGCTACGGTTCCGAGCCGTACTGGGACCGGCCGAGCCTGCCGGCCATACAGAGGCTGTGGTAGAATTTCATAAAAATCGCTCGGGGTTCGGGGCTGGGGGCTCGGAAAACCTTGTTCTACTGCCCTGAGCCCTGAGCCCTGAGCCCTGAGCCCTGAGCCCTGAGCCCTGAGCCCTG